>QHVM01000046.1 GCA_003223555.1 Acidobacteriota bacterium
CCAATTTCCCGATGGCCTTCGACACGTCACACCATCGGCTTTTTGTCCTGACGCGCAAACCGCCGCACCTGGTCGTGCTCGACACCGAGACCGGTAAAGAAGTCGCGAGGCTGCCCGCCGACGGCGATGCGGACGACCTCTTCTACGACGCCGCGCGACACCGTCTCTACGGCTGCTTCGGGGCGGGGTCGGTCATGGTATACGGCCAGAGCGATCCCGACCACTACGCGGAGCTCGCGAAGGTCCCCACCGCGGCCGGGGCCCGGACGGGTTTCTTCGCCCCGGAGCTGGGGCGCCTCTTCGTCGCCGTGCCTCACCGCGCGAACCCCACCGCGGAGATCCGCGTATTCGACACCGGAACGTAATGACTGTTCGGGAGACTGAGATGACTGCTTCGGCAAGACGACTGTGGCCGTTGGGCGGCACGATGATCGCCACGCTTCATTCGATGATTTGGAACGGCGGAGGTCGCGGCCGGTAAGGCGTCGCTAGGTGGGCGCGCGATTGACTGACGAGGACGACCGATGGTTCGAACTTCCGTGCGCCGCTCGGGCCGGCGCGCGTCGACTCTAACGCGAATTTGACGAGATCAGGGCCTCCGCCGGCCTAGCCAGGTTGTGGCCCAAGCGTGGTCATTCTGATTCTCGGGTGCACCCTCAGACTGTTACCACGCTGCTACCGTTTCTCAACCTGCTGGCTGGTTCCAGGGTGTCTAGTGTAGCGTCTCCTAAATAGATGGAACATGCGATGGTCCCAACTCGTTTCGTAGAGTGTGGGATTCATGCCGACGGAGTGCGTGGTCAGCGCAGCGGATCGAGCAGTGCTGGAGCAGTGGCTGCGGTCACCGACGGTGCCTCAGGAATGGGGCTTGCGGGCCAGGATCCTGTTGGCGACCGCAGCGGGCGAGGGCGTTCGTGCTATGGCACGGCGGCTGGACGTCTCGCCCACCACCGTGTGTCTCTGGCGTGAGCGGTACCGAGAGGAGGGCTTGGCGGGCCTGCGCACGCAGCCCCGCCCCGGCAGACCTCGCCGGATCAGTCCAGCCAAGGAGCGCTCGGTTGTGGAAGCCACTCTGCGTCCGCCGAAAGTAGCGACCCACTGGAGCGCGCGGCGACTCGCCAAGGAAGTGGGACTCAGTTCCGCCACGGTTCACCGCATCTGGCAGAAGTACGGCCTGCAGCCGCACCGAGTGAAGCGCTTCAAGTTCAGCACCGATCCCAACTTCGACAGTAAGCTGGCGGATGTAATCGGGCTCTACCTTGACCCGCCCGAGCGGGCCCTGGTGTTGTGCGTCGACGAGAAGTCCCAGATTCAGGCCTTGAATCGGACCCAACCGATCCTGCCCTTGCGCTCGGATCTGCCCACGCGTATGACCCACGACTACGAACGTCACGGCACGACCAGCCTGTTCGCCGCTCTTGAGGTGACCAGCGGAAAGGTCCACGGGCGCTGCTTCCCGAAGCACACTCACATGGAGTTCATCGACTTCTTGAAGTCGATCGACCGCCGATACCGGCGACGGGAGATCCACCTCATCTGCGACAACTACGGCACCCACAAACACCCCGCGGTCCGGGCCTGGCTCGCCGAGCATCCCCGCTTCCAGCTGCACTTCACTCCCACCAGCGCCTCCTGGCTCAACCTCGTGGAGCGCTGGTTCGGCCTCATCACGGAACAAACCATCCGGCGGGGAAGCTTCGACACTGTCTGGAAGCTCGAGCGCGCCATTCATCGCTTCATCGCCAACTGGAACGAGGACGCCAAGCCCTTCCGTTGGACGGCTTCTCCTCGAAGCATCAAGGCCAAGATCCGCCGTGTTGCAGAGATTTGAGAGACGCTACACTAGTCCTCGGTGCTGCGCTTGTCGTCAGAAGGGCTTGAGTCCCCTGGAACCGTCGGAGATATCTCGCCACTCGGGTTGCTAATCTGTTGTGCGGGTAAACCTGCACCGGGGGTTCGAATCCCCCCCCTGTCCGCCAAGTGCTGATGCGCGTCTTCGGCGGGGCCATGACCCCCCATTCCCTCGCTACCGCCGGAGGTCTTCCACTCGGCATCCGACGGAGCGCTTGGTGATCTCTGGATCGCCGGTGAGCAAAACCGCCCTGCGAGCCGCGGCCGTGGCAATAGCAAAGGCGTCCGCATAAGCGAGCGGATGCGTCGCTTTGATCCGGGCAGCAGCTAGGACGCGTTCCGGCGTCACGGCATCCAGGGCCAATATCGGGCGGAGCATGGCCAGCGTGACGTCCGCCTCCTTTCCCCCGGCCGCCCGGTGGATGGTGTAGTACACCTCGCCTAGGTTGATCCAGCTCATGGCCGCCCACGCCTCAGAACTTGCCGGACCCGGCGCGCGGCTGGCGAAGAGCCTTCGAGAAACCGCAGGACCGCCCACGAATCGAGGCAGTAGGAGCGAACGCGGTCGGCCATCAGCGGCGACGCTCAGCCCGACGGTCCTCCTCCAGCGCCTTCACCAAACGGTGGCCGGCCAACCGCCCCATCAGTGCATCGGGCGAAGCCAGGCGTTCGACTCGGATGGCGTTGCCATCCCGTGAGAACGTGACCTCGTCCCCCGGCTCGAGATTCACGGCCTCCCGAAAGGCTTTTGGGATGACAACCTGCCCCTTGCGGCCAACGCGGTGAGTCATACCGCATAGTATAACCGCAAGCGACGCCGAGGGCCATGAGACCTAGCTTGTCCGCGGTTCACCCCTGGCGCCGTACCAGCTCGCTCTTCGGAGCCCGAGCAGGCGGCTTAGCTCGACGCTCCACGACTGCAGGCCGTCGCGCTGCTCCTTGAGAGGGCGATTCGGGACTCGGCAGGACTCGACCTTGATCTTGACGTTCTCCCCGCCAACCGTTAATGTCGCCGCCCGCCCACGGACTCGGCATGAAGAAGAAGATCCCGATCGCACTCGCCGTCGTCGTCGCGCTGCCGCTCCTCGGCGTGGGCGCCCTGTTCGCGAC
This sequence comes from Acidobacteriota bacterium, assembly GCA_003223555.1. Taxonomy (GTDB): domain Bacteria; phylum Acidobacteriota; class Vicinamibacteria; order Fen-336; family Fen-336; genus AA32. The sequence continues at coordinate 2,962 of QHVM01000046.1, forward strand.
GAGGGAGAAGCCCGACGGCCCCCGGGTCGAGGTCGGGCCCGGCGTGGTCGGGGTCGACACCGGTGGGGCGTACGCCTGGATCGTGCGTACCCCGCACGGCGCGGTGCTGGTCGACGCCGGGCTCGATGCCAAGGGCGCCGCCATCCTGGCCGAACTAAAGGCCGAGGGCGTGCCGCCGGACCAGGTCCACGCTGTCCTCATCACCCATGGCCACCCCGACCACTACGCAGCCGCCGGGCTCTTCCCGAAGGCCAGGGTCATGGCCGGCTCCGGCGACCTGGCGATGATCCGCGGCGACAAGGCCCACTACGCCACCTTCGGCAGGATCATGAGCGCCGTGATGCCGTTGCCGCCGGGCCCCCCGGCGGTGACGGGGCTCCGCGGCGACGAGCAGCTGGAGTTCGACGGCGCCCGGTTCAGGGTGATCGCCACCCCCGGCCACTGCCGGGCAGCGTGATGTACCTCTACCGGGACGTGCTCTTCACGGGCGACTCGCTGATGCGCAAGAAGGACGGCGTCGCCATTGCGCCCTCCCTGTTCTCCGAGGATTCCGAGAGGAACCGCGCCTCACTCCGGGCGCTCGAGCCGCTGGCGTTCGACAAGATCGCCGACGGCCACGCCGGCGTCACCACCGGCGCCAAGGGCAAGCTCGCCCGCTTCCTCGCGGGCTCGTGAACGCGTCCGGCCCGCGACGTCACGAGACTGGTCGAGGGTCGTGAGATGATGTCGGGTTCATGCCCGACCCCGCCTCGTCTCCTGATCCGCCGCGCTTTGATCCGGCCCGCCGCCGTGCGGTCACGTTCGCGCTGGCGCTCATCAGCGCCACCGCCGCGCTCGAGGGCACGGTGGTGTCCACCGCCATGCCGACGATCGTCGGCGACCTCCAGGGCCTGTCCCTCTACTCCTGGGTCTTCTCGGTCTTCCTCCTGACCTCCACCGTCACGATGCCGCTCTATGGGCGGCTGGCCGACATCTACGGGCGGCGCCGCGTGCTGCTGCTGGCGACCAGCCTGTTCCTCATCGGCGGGCTCGCGTGCGCGTTCGCGCGCTCGATGCCGCAGCTCGTGGCGGCGCGCGGCCTCCAGGGGCTCGGCGCCGGGGGACTCCTGCCGGTGGCGATCGCCGTCGTCGCCGACCTGTATGCGCTCCGCGAGCGGGCGCGCATCCAGGCGCTGTTCAGCGCGATCTGGGGCACCGCGAGCCTCATCGGTCCGCTCCTCGGTGCGTTCCTGACGCTGAGCCTCGGCTGGCGGTCGATCTTCCTGGTGATCGTGCCGCTCGGCCTCGTATCCCTCGCGCTCGAGGCCACGCAGATGCGCGAGTCGCGCGCCTCGCGCCCCGATCCGTTCGACTGGGTGGGTGGGGCAACGCTCACGGCCGGCGTGTCCGCGCTGCTGCTCGCCACCCTGCGCGAAGCGGGGAGTGGCGGGCACACCCGGCCACGTCTGGCGCTCATCGCCGTCGGCGTCGCGCTGCTGGCCGCCTTCGCGCGCCAGCAGGTGCGGCGGGAGCACCCCTTGGTGCCGCTCACGCTGCTCACGCATCGGGACACGGCGGCGCCGTACCTGGCGGGCGCGCTGGTGGGGACGACGATCTTCGGTGTCGACACCTTCGTCCCCCTCTTCGTCCAGGGGGCGCGCGGGGGAACGGCCGCCGCGGCGGGAGCGGTCGTGACGCCGATCATGTTCTTCTGGGCGACTTCGGCCTCGCTCGGCACGCGCGCGCTCGTGCGCTACGGCTTCCGCGCCACCGCCCACGTGGGGTCGCTCCTGGTCACCGCGGGCTGCGCCGCGCTGCTGGCCGCCGCGCTGGCCGAGGCCCGCGTCGCGTGGATCAGCGCCGCTTGCGCCCTCATCGGCATGGGCCTGGGACCCCTGGCCACGTCGCAGATGCTGGCCGTGCAGCACGCCGCGCCCGAGAGCCAGCGGGGTGTGGCGAGCAGCCTGGTCCCCTTCTTCCGCGCGCTCGGCGGCGCGCTCGGCGTCGGCACGCTGGGCGGGCTGTTGTCGTCGGGCCTCGACCGCCACCTGGGCCCGGCGGCCGACGTGGCCGGCCGTCTCCTGGCGGGTCGCGAGACCGTCCTGCCGCCCGGGGTCACGCCGCTCGGGGTGCGCCATGCGATCGCCGGCTCCCTGCTGCCCGTCTTCGGCGTCATGCTGGTCCTCGCCATCGTCAACGTGGCCATCGTCGGCCGCTTCCCTGGCCGGGCCCACGATCCGGCCGAGCAGGTCCCCCGTCCAGCCGCTTGAACACCATCTGGCGACCTGAGGAAAGGCAGGACTCGAGCCCGCTGCCGAACGTTACCGGGGCGTGGAGGTGCGCGTGAACGACCGTAACTCGACCGTCCGGATCTGGATCGACGAGAGCGCGGACGCGCAGGAGGGGAAGTGAGATGCTGCTCAAGATCGGCGTGGTCCTCGCCGCGATCCCGGTGACCCTGGGAGCCGTGGTGGCCGGCACCGGCGTGATGGTCGTGGACGTGAAGGACTCGGACGGCACGCGCATCGTGGTGCCGGTCCCGTTCGACCTCGCCCGCCAGGCACTGCGCCAGGCCCGCGACGGCCGCGTCTCGCCGGCCGATCTGGTGGCGGCGCTACGCCGGGCGCGCCTGACGCGCCTCGCCGACGTGCGCGACGGCGGCGATCACGTGAGGATCACGATCTGGTGATCTGAGCCGCCGCGGACCGGTCAGTCGGTCTTCTGGACCAGCTCCTCGACGACGGAGAGCCAGCCGCGCAGCTCGGCCGCGGTCGGCGCCAGCTCGTAGGCATGGTGGTGGCAGGCCCGGCTCAGCGCCGACCAGGCATGGCCGGCGCGCGCGGCGAGGTCCGCATCTTCCAGGTAGGTTCGCAGGCAGATGAGCTGGACCCTCATGGGGCAGCGCTGGAGGTCGAGCGTGCGGCGCTCCCACAGCCGCTGCACGGCGGCCTCCAGGGCCCGGCACCCGAGCAGGGCCGAGGCTCGGGGCCACAGGCCCGCCGTGTCCGGGTCGACGCGACCGAGCATGGCTCGGGCCAGGCTCAGCACGTTGCGGGGGCCGTCGTCGCCTCTTCTCAATTCAGCCCCCGGAGCCACGCCGCGAGCTTGCTCGCCAGGCGCACGAGGTCGACCGCCTCCGCCGGCGGGATCTCACCGCCCTCCTCGCAGCGCCGCAGCGTATCGGCAAGGGAAGCTCCGGCGCCGCGTTGGAGGCGCTCGCGCACCTCCCCGCCGCGGGCGACGTCGTCGAAGAGGGCGAGGGCGGCGAGGCCGGTCAGGTGCCCGGCCTCGCTCAAGGTCCGCTCGACCGAGGCGTGACCCTCTCCGCGGTCCAGCCGCCGGCGACGCACCACCTCCATGCACGTCGCCTCGAGGGCGAGCCGGCAGAGGCCCGGAACCACATGCGCGGCGGCGGAGGAAGGCAGCTCGGCCGTGCTGGCGACGGCGAGGGCATCTTCGAGGTAGCGCCCGACCGGATCGCCGGCCCGGCGCAGCTCGACGATCGACCCCTCCCGACGCGTTACCTCGAGGATCTCGGCCGCGATGTCCAGCCGGCGCACGGCCTCGGGGAGACGGTCGTCGTGGGTGAAGACCACGACCTGGCGGTCCGTGGAGGCGCTCTGGAGGACGCGGGCCAGGCCGTCGACCCGGGCCGGGTCCATGGACTGGACGGGATCGTCGATCACGATGAAGCGGAACGGGCTCTCGGGGAGCGTGGCGCGGGGGACGAAGAGGCTGAGGGCGAGGGAGTGCAGCTCGCCCTGGCTCATCACGCCGAGGGCGGCGCCCGCGACGCCGTCGACGGTGACGTCGAGGACCACGCGGCGTCGCGTGCCGTCGCCGGTGAGCTGGATCCGTCCCAGCTCCACGTGGCTCTGCTGGCGGAGGCGCTCCCAGATCCCCGCCGCTTTCTCGGCGATCGGCCCGAAGCGGTCGTCACGGATCCCGGCCGCCGCCTTCTTCAGCCAGGTCTCCGCCGGCTTGATGCGCTTGAGGTCGCCGACTCCGCGCACGGCCTCGCGCGCCCCGGCCAGCCAGCCCGCGACCTCCGCCACCACGGGACGCCAGGCGTCCTCCCGGCGATCGAGCCTCACGCGCGCCGCCTCCCGCAGGCGAAGGACCGCCTTGCCCAGCGGCCCGCTCGCGGATTCCACGTGGTTGGCGAGGTCCCCGAGATCGTCGATCGACTGCGCCCGGACCCAGACCTCCAGCGCGGCGACCAGCTCCCGCAGGTCCAGCCCCGCCTCGCTCGCACGCTGGAGCGCCTCGCCCTTCAGGACCGCCAGCTCCTCCCACCGCCGCCGGGCGGCTTCGGCGCGCTCGTAGGCGGCCTCCGCGTCCCGCGCCGTTTCCCGAAGGCGCGCCACGGCGGTCCGCTGCCGCTTGTCCCAGCCGCGGTCGAGGGCGAGCTCGCGCCCGCAGACCGGGCAGTCGCCGTCGCCATGGGTGGCATGGAAGGCGAGCGCGAGCTCGAGGAGCTTCGCCGCGTCGCGGGAGCGGGCGGCCGGCGTGCTCTGGGCGAAGGTCAGGGCCCCCGCCGCCCCGCGCATCTCGGCCACGGCGTCCGCCACCCGAACCGGGTCGGGCGGCTCCAGGCCTGCGATCGCCCGCAGCACGTCGGCTTCCGCCGTGCCCGTCCCCGTCGAGCCGGCGGCGGTGACGACCGCTTCCACGGCGGCGAGATCCCATTCCTTGCCCTCGATGGCCGCGACTACCCGCCGCGCCCGTTTGTCGTCGACCTCCCGCAGCCGTTCGACCAGGCGATCCCGCCCCTCGGTCGCGTCCTTGAGCGCCTTCTCCCGCGAGCGGCGGGCCTCCTGGAGCGCGCCCTGGGCTTCGACGAGGTCCTCCAGACCCAGGATGGAGGAAAGGGCGTCGTAAAGCTTCGAGGGTCCTTCGTCGAGCAGCGATCCCAGCTCGTTGTAGGACAGGAACGGGCGATGCGTACGCAGCGCCGAGGTCCAGCCGAGAGAGTCCAGGTCGGACTTCGGCCGGCCGGGTAGCTCGACCACGACGTCCGCGACTTCGAAGTCGGCCTCGGCCTCCCACCGGCGCGAAACCACGCAGGGTCGCGGCTCCCCCTCCACGAGGAAGGTGGCGCTCAGGAAGGCCGCGGGATGGTGGAGGTTCCGCCAGCCGTCACGCCAGACGGCGGCGCGCTCTTTCCAGCGCAGGCTGTCGCCCGTGAGCAGCACCTCGAGGGCTTCGGCGAAGCTCGATTTGCCGGAGCCGTTGCGCCCCACGACCAGGGTGAGACCGGGGCCCGGCGCCAGCTCCAGGGTCTGCGGGCGGCCGATGCCGCGGAAGCCCTCGACGGCGACCGAGCGCAGGAAGGTGCCGGTCGCCGCCGGAGACGGCGGCGCCGCGAGCGGCCGGGGCGAGGCAGAGCTGCCGGCCAGCTGCGCCTCGAGACCGTCGCGGCCTTCGAGGGCGCCGAGGACGACGTCGCTCCAACCGTCGGCGCGGGCGCCGTCCGCCTCGAGCCGCGCCAGCACGATTCGCCGCAGGCCGGGATCCATCTGCCTAGAGTCTACTGCGGCAGCCGAAGCGGTCGTTCGGCCGCGACCGGCCATCTTCCTCGAGGTGGCGGACTTCGACTACGATTACCGGCGGGCCACACCTACGTCGGCCACTGCGAGCCGCGCGTGCCCCTGATCTGATGCGCACGAACCTCCGCCGGGCGGCCGTTCTGGCCGTCGCGCTCCTCCTCTCCGTCGGACCGTCCGCCCATCCGCTCGATTCGGAAGCCGAACGGATCGTCGCCGCCCTCGGCCTCCGGCCAGGACTGCGGGTGGCCGACGTGGGCACGGGGAACGGGGACTGGGCGGAACGCATCGGCCGCGAGGTGGGGGAGACGGGGCACGTCTACGCCACGGAGGTCGATCGCGACAAACTCCAGACGGTCGACGCACGGCTGAAGGAGGCGGGCCTGAAGAACGTGACCACCATCCTCGGAACCCAGGAGGATACCGGCCTGCCCCCCGGGTGCTGCGATGCGATCCTGCTGCGCATGGTCTATCACCACTTCACCGACCCCGCACGGATGCGGGTCAGCCTGCGCTCGGCCCTTCGCCGGGGCGCTCCCCTCGTGGTCATCGACACGGAGCCCCAGAAGAACTGGCGGCGCCTCGAAGGGGTTCCCGACCGCGGCGGGCACGGCATCAAGCAGGAGGACCTGGTGCGCGAGATGACCGCGGACGGCTTCGAGGTGGTGGCGCGGCACGACGACTGGCCCGGCGACGGCGCCCGCTACTGCGTGGTCTTCCGTCGGACGAACGGATCGTAGCCTCGAGCCTCGCCGCGGGGCTCGGCGGTCTGAGACAATGGCCCAGGAGGTCTCCCATGCTGAGGCGATTCGTCTTCGTCGCCGTTGCCGCCGCTCTCGCGGCCTCACCCGCGCTGGCCGACAAGGGCAAGGGAAAGTCCAAGGGGCGGGGCCGGGAGGGGGGAGTCGTCGAGGAGAGGGGCCGGCGTGAGGTCGTGGTGTTCAACGACCGCGACCGCGAGGCCGTACGGACGTACTGGGTGCAGACCTACGGGCCGGGCAACTGCCCGCCCGGCCTGGCCAAGAAGCACAACGGCTGCCTGCCCCCCGGCCTCGCGAAGAGGCGATACGTCGTCGGCCGGCCCCTGCCGGCCTCGGTCAGGGTCGAGCCGCTGCCGCCGGTCCTCGTGACGCGGCTCGGCCCGCCGCCCGCGGGATACGAGTACGCCGTGGTGGACGGCGATGTCGTCAAGCTGGCGGTCGGCACGAGACTCGTCGTCGACGCGATCAACGCCATCCTCCGCTGACATCGTTCCGGCCGGAGGATCTCATGCAACGCCGCGACGTCCTGCGATGGCTGTCGTCTGGAGTGGGCGCGGGGGGAGTCGCCTTCGCGCCGTCCCGCGGACTCGCGTTCCAACCGCCCTCGGCGGCCGCGCCGGCGGCGCGCGGCCTTCCGCCGCTGCGCATCACGGACGTCAAGACCGTCCTGACCGCGCCCAACGGGATCCGGCTGGTCGTGGTCAAGGTGACCACGAGCGAGCCCGGCCTCTATGGCGTGGGCTGCGCGACCTTCACCCAGCGCGCCTACGCCGTGGACACCGCGGTCGAGAAGTACCTGCGGCCGTTCCTCCTCGGACGGAACCCCGACGAGATCGAGGACATCTGGCAGTCCAGCTACGTGAGCTCGTACTGGCGGAACGGCCCCGTCCTCTTCAACGCGATGAGCGGCGTCGACGAGGCGCTGTGGGACATCAAGGCCAAGCGAGCGAGCATGCCGCTCTACCAGCTCCTGGGGGGAAAGGTCCGCAAGGGCGCCGACCTCTATTACCACGCGAGCGGGCGCGACTTCGCCGAGGTGGAGGACCAGGTCCGCTGGGCCGTGGAGCGGGGCTTCCGGCACGTCCGCATCCAGGTCGCGGTGGAGGGGGTGTCCACCTACGGCGCGGGCGGTGCCGCGGGCGCCGCGGCCGCGGGGGAGGACGGCCCCACCAACCCGACCCGGGTCTGGGAGCCGTCGGCCTACGTCCGGCTGGTCCCGAGGCTGTTCGAGCACATCCGGGCCAAGGTCGGCGAGGAGGTCGAGCTGCTGCACGACGTCCACGAGCGCGTCACGCTCCCGCAGGCCGTGCAACTGTGCAAGGAGCTGGAGAAGTACCGGCCGTTCTTCATCGAGGACCCGCTGCCGCCCGAGGAGAACGAGCACTTCCGGATCCTGCGCCAGCAGACGAGCGCGCCCCTGGCCATGGGAGAGCTGTTCAACACCCAGCACGAGTACGTCCCCCTCGTCGCCGGGCGCCTCGTCGATTTCATCCGGTGCCACGTCTCGCAGATCGGCGGGCTCAGCATGGCGCGCAAGGTGGCCGCGCTCTGCGAGTTCTTTGGCGTGCGCACGGCCTGGCACGGGCCGGGCGACACTTCACCGGTCGGGCACGCGTCGCAGCTGGCCCTGGAGCTGGCGAGCTACAACTTCGGCATCCACGAGGGCGCGGGCTTCCCCCCGGAGACGCGCGACGTGTTCCGCGGCTGCCCGGAGGTCAAGGACGGCTACATGCTCGCCAGCGAGGCGCCCGGGCACGGGATCGAGGTGGACGAGAAGCTGGCCGCGAAGTTCCCGTATCCCGAAGGACCGACCTTCGATTACAACTGGGGGCGGACGCGCCGCCGGGACGGCACGGTGATCCGTCCGTAGCGGCCTCACTCCGCCCGGTAGCCGACGAAGATGAACTTGCCCTGCGTCTGCTGCAGGCGCACCTGGGCGGTGGCCGCGGTCTGGCCGCTCGCGCCGTCGCGCAGGATCAGGTTGTAGGTCTGGCCTTCGGTCGTCGACCAGTCGACGATGTACAGCGCACCGCTCTGGTCGATGGGCAGGTCGATGCCTTCCTCGCTGGCCAGCTCCTTCTCCGCGATGAGCTGCACGCCGCTCGCTTCCACCCGGCGCACCTTGAGGCTCACCAGGTCCCTGCGCTTGAGCGTGTCCACCTCGATCCGGGGGGCGAAGACGACCGTCTTGGCCACGCCCACCGCGTCCGAGGAGGCCGGAGGCGCCGACATGAAGGGTCCGGAGGGCGGAACGGCCGGGCGCGATCGCAGCTCGGTCACACCCGTTTCGACGGCCTTCAGCGCGCCTTTCATGGCGTCCAGGGCCTCGTCCCTCTGCCGCGCCCTGGCCTCCAGCGCGGCCACCTCGCTCTGCAAGCGATCCAGCTCTGCCCGAAGCGCCGATACGTCCGGCGAAGGCGCCTGCGGCGCCAGCAGCACGGTCAGGACGAGCGGCAGCGGATCGAGCATGGTCATCCTCCTGTGCGGAGGCCAGCGGCCCCGCCGCTATCTTAGTGGAGCTGCAGGTAGGAGTACCCGACGCGCAGGTGCCCGGTGACCCGTTGATCGAGGCAAGCCAGGACAGCCAGGGTCGAGAGGGCGTGGGACAAGGCGAGAGGCACCAGGTTCGGATGGCGGTCGTAGATCCAGCACCATGCGGCCGCGGCCACGAGCGTGACCGGAGCCAGGAACGGGTTGGGCAGGTGGAGCGCGCCGAAGACGGCGGCGGCGAGAGCGATGCCCTTGCCGCGCGACGTGGCCGACTGGGCTTCCCGCAGCAGCACGGTCTGGAGCGCGAATTGCTGTCCCGCGCCCCATGGCACGAGAAAGGCGAGATCTTGCCAGGGCTGTTCTCGCCGGTGCAGGCTGCCGAGCGCGGATCCCGCCATGTAGACGGCGAGAACGGCCAGCAGCGTGAACGCGGCCGCGCCGCGCAGGGCCGGCCAGAAGGCGGACCGGCGCAGGCCCCATTCTCCGGTAAGGACGGCCCGCCAGATCGAAAGACCCACGACGGCGGCCGTCACGAGCTGGCCGGCCCAGCGCGGGGTGAGGGGGGCGAGCACCCACGTGTAGCCGACGATGAGGGCCAGCATCGGCAGCGTGAACCTCAACCTGCCCATCGAGCGCTCTCGGGGCCGGCCCGCCGCCGAGCTCAGCGGGCGCTCGTAGCCGACCGAGCCGGATCCCCCTCGCTCCTCTGCTCCATCAGCAGCGTCTCGATGTCGCCCATGATCGACCGGGGGTGCAGGAACGTCGAGGTGTAGATCTCCCGGACATAGCCGGCCCGGTCGATGAGGAAGACCTTCAGGACATGGGAGAGCTGGCGCACCGGCAGGCCGGTCGACCGGTCCTCGGAGTAACGCACGTCCTGACCGAAGCCCTCCACGAGCGGCAGCAGGTCCTCGACCGAACGCGTGGTGAGGAAGAACCAGCGCAGCCCGCGGTCTTCCTCGAGCCGGCTGCCCGCGTATCGCTTCATCACCGACGGCGAGTCTCGCGCGGGATCGAAGCTCAGCGACACGAGCTGCACCTCGTCCCGCAGGGCCGGGTGGGCCTCGATCTCGTCTTTCAGACGGCCGAAGACCCGGTAGGCGAGCGGGCAGCCTTCCGGGTCCATGCAGCTCGTATAGATGAAGCCGAGGAGCGTGATCCGTTCCCGGGTGAACCGCGAGAGCGCCTCCACCCGCCCATCGACCGTGAGCACCCGTCCCTCGGGCGCTCGCATGATGCGGTGAAGCTCGTAGGTCCCCGGCTCGGGGGGAACAAACTCCAGCGGCGGCCGTGGCTCATCGGGCTGATCCGCGGAGGCGGGGACCGCCGCCCGCCCGGCCAGCCAGAGCGCGAACAGGGACGCGACGAGTGCATGGCGGCCGGCGCGCGTTCTCACCGGCGCGGCGCGGCGTACGCGGTACGGAGCACCTTCGACCCCAGCTTCATGTGGTGGGCGCGGCCCAGCTTCTCCCGGGTGAAGTCGACCTCGAAGGCCGGGGTCAGCTCCTTGCCGTCCCAGGTGAAGCCGCGCAGGAACTGCTCGTTGTCCGGGCCGGCCTTGTCCCAGTTGGCGAGGAGCGAGGACGTGATGTAGACACGCTTGCCGTCCCAGCTCTGCGAGATCATGTTGAGCTGCCGGCCGGTGTGCTTCTCGTAGGTCTGCTTCGGGGCGTGCGGATCCGAGAGATCGAAGTAGCGGGTCATGCCGTCCATGAACGTGTTTACCCAGAGTCCCTTGCCATCCCGGGTGATGCTGATGTCCACCGGCAGGGGGATCTTCGCCGGGTCGCCGATGGTGGCCACCTCCTTCGCCTGCCACTGGCCTTTCGCGTCCTGCTCCACGAGCCAGAGCTTGGAGGTGAGCGCGGCGGCGGTCACCGCCCAGTTTGCGCCCGGAACGAGCGACCAGCGGATCTCCAGCGGCGCACCGGGGACCGCCATGACCTGCTTCGGCTTCATCGCCTTCAGGTCCCACACGACCATCGTGTTGCCGAAGCGCTTCATGGCCGCCTCGTCCTTGATGAGCTCGCCCAGCGGTCGCATGTAGTTCGCGTGGCCGGTGAAGCTCGACGTCAGCAGCGCGTTCTTCGTCGGGTTCACCGCCAGGTCATAGGCGTAGCCGTCTCCGCCGTTCCCGACCGGCATGGGATAGCTGGCGATGAAGTCGCCCTGGTTGTTGTAGAGCGCCATGCCGGTCACGCCGCCCTTGTCCTTGGTGTTGGAAAGAGCCTGGACCAGCATGCGGCCCGGCAGCGCGTAGTAGGTGTGGGGCCCGATGAACCCGGTCTTGGCGGCGAGATCCTTGATCGTCTTCAGGAGCCGGGGCCGGGCGGGGTCGGTCGCGATGTCGAACACGTAGACGTCGCTACCGTCCAGCCCGCCCGCCCAGATCTGCCGGCGATCGTCGGTGAAGCCCATGTGGTGGGCCTCGCCGCGCGTGCCGACCGGGACCTGGCTCAGCACCTTGCCGTAGGTCTTCGATTTCGGGTCGACGTCCACGGTGACCAGCTTGTCCCAGCCGTCCCCGAGGCCCTCGACGCCCAGCGTCCAGACGTAGACGTAATCCTCCTGCCCCTTGATGAGCTTGGCGATGTAGGGCGAGTTGCAGGTCTCGTCGCCATGGACGAGCGGCGCCGCGAGCAGCACGGCGACGGCGGCCGCGGCGGGAATCGCACGGGAAAGGAAGCGCAGATCGACGAGTCTCATGGCGGCCCTCCCTTTGTGGTGGACGATCGAAAGCTCTCGAGTCCCGGTTTTCCGGACATGCTACGCCGCGCCCGGGGTCGGATCAAGGATCGGTCTGGCCTAGCTCAGCTCGCGGACCCACACGTTCCGGTAACGCACCGGATTGCCGTGGTCCTGCAGCCCGAGGGGAAGCTTTTCCGGATGCGCCTTGTAGGGCGGACGGGCCTGGTGCGCGGTGGGACCGGTCAGCGCCTGGTTGTCCTGGACCAGCACGCCGTTGTGGAGAACGGTGGCGCGGGCGGGCCGCAGCAGCGCGCCGTCGGGGCCGAAGCGCGGCCCGTGGAACACGATGTCGTAGGTCTGCCACTCGCCGGGCGCACGTGACGCGTTGACGAGCGGCGGCGACTGCCCGTACAGCGCCGCCGCCTGCCCGTCGGCGTAGGTCCGGCTCTGGTAGGAGTCGAGGACCTGGACCTCGTAGAGTCCCATCAGGAACACGCCGCTGTTGCCGCGCTCCTGACCCTCCCCGCTGGCCGGCGTGGGCGTGCGCCACTCCACGTGGAGCTGCGCGTCCCCGAAGGGCTGCTCGGTGTGGATCCCCCCCGTGCCCTTCACCACCTCCATGGCGCCGTTGTCGACCTTCCAGCCCGCCGCTCCCCCCTTGTCCGCGCGCCAGCGCGAAAGGTCCTTGCCGTCGAAGAGGACGACGGCGTCCGAGGGCGGCCGGCCCGGCTGGTCGGCGGTGCTGGCCGTGCCCGGGTCGACGACCCGCGGCAGGGGCCGGTTCATGTCGTGGATCGCCCACTCCTTCGGCGGCTGGGCGAAGGCGGCGAGAGCGAGAGCGGTGGCCGCGGCCGCGGCCAGGGCAGAGTGACGGATCATGGCGGTCTCCCTCCTGATTGCGGCGGCGAGTGTACCCCAGGGACGAGGCGGTCCGCGGAAGTCGTGCCGCCCGTGTCGGCAGGCTTGTTGCAATCGCCGTCGGCATGGGTCGACTCAGCCCGGCCGCGGCGCTGCTGCTCGCGGCCACGGCCACGGGCGCCTGCCGGAGCCACCCGACGAATCCCGAGACGCCCGCGCCGACGCCGACCCCGCCCGCCGCGCCGACGCCGACCCCGACCGTGGCCGCCGTGTACGGCTGCGGCCTGCCCCGGGGGACGGGACTCGGCCGGAGCTGCCCCCGTTTGAACCCCTCGTTCGATGGCGAGGTCGACACCGCCATCCAGGAGGTGATCGACGACCACCCCGAGTACATCGATTTCCGGCGGGCCCGGGGCAGCCCGGGGAGCTACCACGTCCTGAACGGCCGCGACTACACCTACGAGGTGGTCGAGAACCTCCGCAAGATGGGCCTGTGCGCCCTCGACGACGGCAAGGAGATCGCGATCAAGAACGACAACAGCTTCTCCGACCAGTACGAGGTGCTGTCGTCGGAGAGCTTCATCATCCGCGGCCTGGCCAGCTACCGCGCCACGTGCTTCCCGGCCTGGGACGCGATCCCGCCCGCGGGGGACGATTCCTGACCCGCCTCAGGGCGTCGGCACGACGGCCGAAGCGGCGGCGCCGGCGCCGGCTTTCAGGTACTTGTCGTACCAGGCCACGTAGCGCTCGTAGCGATCCTTGACGTAGCTGGGCCGGCGGATGCCGTGGGTCTGCCCGGGATAGATGACGAGCTCGCTCGGCACTCCGAGCCGCCGCAGCGCCTGGTAGAGCTGCTCGGAGTTGAGCAGCGGCACGTTCATGTCCTCCGAGCCGCCCATCAGCAGCGTAGGCGTCGTGATCTTGTCCACCCGGAACCAGGGCGACATCCTCACCCACCGCTCCACGTTGCGCCACGGCAGACCCAGCTCGGTCTCCCACTCGTACTGGTAGTGGTCGGTCCCATAGTTGGAGAGGTAGTTGGCCTCGCTGGCGCCCGAGATGGCGGCCTTGAAGCGGCCGGTCCGGGTGATGACGTTGTCGGTCAGGATGCCGCCGTAGCTCCAGCCCCCGACGCCGAGACGCTCGGGGTCGGCCACCCCCATCTGCACCACGTGGTCCACCGCCGCCATCACGTCGTCGAAGTCCTTGTTCCCCCAGTCGGCCCAGATCGCGCGGCTGAAGGCGAGGCCGTAACCGGAGGAGCCACGGGGGTTGCCGGCGATGACCGCGTAGCCGTTGGCCGCGAGGATCTGCCACTCGAAGCTGAAGCGGGTGGAGAACTGCGACACCGGCCCGCCGTGGATCCGCAGGACCGCGGGGAGCTTGTGCCCGGGGGGGGCGTCAGGAGGGTACGTCAGGAAGCCGTCGATGATCGTGCCGTCGGCGCCCTTCGCCTTGAACCGCTCCACCCGTCCCAGCCGGATGCCCCTCAGGAACTCGTCGTTGACGTGGGTGAGCCGGCGCAACCGACCCCCCGAGTCCACCGCTGAAACCTCGGCCGGGCGGTCGAGCTGGCCCTCCAATACGACGATCTCGCCCTTCGGCCCGAGGTCGAAGGCCTCGATGTCCCTCTCGCCCGCGACCACCCGCTCGACCGGCCCCCCGGCGGCCGGGATGCGGGCGAGGTGGGAGTTGCCGCCTTCCTCGAGCAGGAAGTAGATCCACCTGCCGTCCGGCGAGAAGCGCGGACGCGAGACGTCGCGGTCGAGGGAAGCGGTCAGCGCCGTGGCGTCGCCGCCGGCCGCCGGCACCACCGCCAGATGATTGGTGCCGTACCACATGTCCTGGGGATCGCCGCCGGAGACGAAAGCGATCGTACGGCCGTCGGGGCTGAAGACGGGGGTCGCGGCCGAGCGGGGATCGGCGGCCACCGGCCGCGGCGGCTCGCCACCCCCGGCGGCCACGACGTAGATGTCGCTGTTGCGGCTCGCGTCCGGGTCGGGCGAACGGTTGCTCGAAAAGGCGATCCACTGCGAGTCGGGGGACCAGGCCGGGGCGGCGTCGTCGTAGGCGCCGCTCGAGACCTGGAGGCTTGTCTTCCCCTGCACGTCGAAGACGTGGATGTGGTTGCGCAGCTCGCGCAGGTATCCCTGGCCGTCGCGCTTGAACTGCAGCCGGCGGATGACGATGGGCCGGGGCGGCTTCTTTTCCGCCGGCGGCCTGTCGTCGGCCTCCTCCGGCGCGTCGGGATCGGGATCGGGCGCCACGATGGCGAGCCGGCGGCTGTCGGGTGACCATGTGAAGCTGGACACGCCGCCCTTGAGGTCGGTGAGCTTGACCGCCTCGCCTCCCCGCCGGTCGAGGATCCAGACCTGGGCCTTCTTGCCGTCGCGGCCGGAGAGGAAGGCCAGCGTGCGGCCGTCGGGACTGAACCGCGGGCTCGACTCGGGCTTCTTGCTCGTGGTCACGCGGATCGGGTCGCGGCCCGAGAACGGGACGAGATAGACGTCGGTGTCCGACTCGTCTGCCTTGGCGTCCATCCCGCCCACGGTGTAGGCGACCCAGGCCCCGTCGGGACTGAGGCGCGGATCGCCGACGTCCTTCAAGGCGAACATGTCGTCGACCCGGAGGGACCGGGTCTGGGCGGCGGCGATGGTGGCGAAGGCAAGGACGGCGGGAGCGATCATGACGACGCCCGGGCGCCCTACATCCTATGGATGAGGTCGTGGCGCCCCTCGGCCGCCAGCGAGGTCAGCAGCACGCGCAAGCTCTCCAGGGACTCCTCGGTGAGGGTCTGGAAATCCTCGCGGATGAACTGGATCTGCTCCCACTCCCGGTCGGCGTTCGCCTCGTCCCGCGCGATGCGCTGGGTGGAAGAGAGCAGGAACCGCGTGGCGACGCCGAAGCTGCGGCCCAGGATGTAGGCGCGCAGGCGGTAGCGCTCGGCGGTGGTGACGAGGAAGTTGTGCAGGAGCTGGTTGAGGTAGGCGAGGGAGGCGATCTGGCCGAGCCGGAAGCCCTGCGGCCGCAGGGGCTGCACGGGCGCCATCGCCGAGACCATGCGCGAGAAGGTGCTCATCGCCGCCAGCAGGCGCAGCATGTTGGGCGAGAACTTCTCGATCACCTTGTAGCCGAGGTCGAGCAGGTGCTTGGCCTCGTCCACCGAGCCGAGCGCGTGGACGGTGAAGGCTTCCTCGTAGGTGAGGTTGGCCAGCTCCATCTCGGAGCTCACCCGGGTGTGGATCGAGCGGTACAGCTCTTTTCCCTTGTGGGTGAGGAGCAGCTCCCAGTCGTGCCGCACCCTCCGCTCGTTGCGGCGGCCAAGGGAGAAGAGGATGGGCAGGCAGGCGAGGACCGAGACGACGATGGCCAACGACATCCACATGAGGAAGGCTCCGGCGCGATCCTAACACGCCGGACGGCCGGCTTCATCTCATGCGGCGGCTAGCCCATGCCGGCGTCGCGAAGCGCCTGGCGCATGACCGACTCGACGCCCTGGGGGGTCTGGTGGTCGGTATCCACCCAGGCCAGCACCTCGTTTCCGTCTTCCAGCTCGACGATCACGTCCCAGCGGGCGCTGCGCGGCGACTCGATGATCTGGCTGTGCCGAACGCGGCCCCGGCCGACCGCCCGCTCGATGGTCTGGGGGACCCAGGCCGGTATGCTCCGCGACAACTGCGCTTGCATGCGTATACCCCGGATAGGCCATTGAGTATACATATTTCGGTGGGCATGGCAAGCGACAGGAGGCTAGGCGGAGAGCGGTTCGCCGATCCGGGGCCGCAGGCTGGGAGGACGCATTTCCGGAGGACGCGCGGGCGCTTCCGCCCGTCGCCAGGCGGCGAGGGCCCAACAGACGATGACGACCAGGTAAGCGACCTGGTAGAGGTAACGCATGGTGTCGCCGAACCGCTCGGAAATCCTGGACCCCATGGCGTTCACGGTCACGGTGAAGATCAGCAAGAATGGTACGTAGCTCAGGAGCACGGCCTTCTGGAAGGGATCGACGGGCAGGCGGTACCACAGAATCAGCGCGGCGATTGCGGTAAATAGCCAGATGCTGCCGTACAGGACCCGCGGCTGCATTTCGGCGAGGAACGCGCGGTAATCGGTGCTGCCGGTCGAAGCAGCGATGACCGCTCCGAGGGTCGCTATCAGCACGAAGAGCATCGTCCAACGAAGGGTCGCGGTCGCGCCCGGGAACGAGCGGAAGACCCGGTATGCCAGCTCGAGCGCCGTCGCGAAGCGAAGCACGCTGAACGCGGTCTCCTTGGCGCGCCAGAACTCGTGTGTATAAAACCTGCCTGGCCATGCCATGATCATGAGCGCAGAAGCGAGCGTGATGGCCAGAAAAACGGCGAAAGAGTACCAAATACGATAACGGCGGCGCGCGAGCACACCGGCGAGCACGACCGCCAGCACGCCGGTTCCGACATGCCCGATCCACATCTGTACGGCAGTCATGGGCCGAGAGAGGTTCAAGCGTAGCGCAGAAGCTGCTCCTCGTGAAGACGCGTCCCTCGCGACCCAAAATAGCCAGGGCGCCCGCGGAGGGGCGCCCCGTGAGTTCTCGAGAGCTACAGGAAGATTCTTACGGCTTCGGTGGGGGATAGGGATCGTCCATGATCGTGACGCCGCCGTTGTCCACGTCCGGTCCGTCAGTCACGATCTGTCCCAGGATCATCCAATCGCCCAGCGCCGCGAAGGCACCAAAAAACAGTGTCCAAAGCCTCATGTCGACCTCCTCGTTCCCGGCCAGCTCATCCAGCAGGGGGAAACGAAGTATACATTTCATGTCAAGTATGGTATACGGAAAATGTATCCGGGGCTCTGGGCGTGACTTTTTTGTGTCCAGGCCATTGACCGCGTCGGCCGGAAGCGGCTACGATGTGCCCTCTCTGTGAGGAGGGCTGCGTGAAACGCCGAGTAGACCTGATCGATCAGTTCGCAGAGCTCGTGGTAGGGGCGGACGATCCCAGGCGGCTGGCCGAGCGGACGTTGGAGGTCGTAATGTCCTTGACCAACGGACGCAGCGGGGCCGTGTTCACCCGCGACGACGACCGCATCACGCTCTTCGCCTCGCGCGGCATCGACCAGCACGTCCTGGACGCCATCCAGACCGTGTGGGACCGTCATCGCGAGGTCTTCGAGAAGGGTGAGACCTTCTACGTGCCGGACCGGGACAGCGACAGCCGGCTGCCCAAGCGGGCCTCGCGGATCGGACCGTCGGCCTTCGCCGTGGTGCCCGTCTTCAGCGGCGAGGACCTGGTCGCGCTGCTCTACGTCGACAGCCTCGACCCCCACTTCTGCTCCGCCCACGACCTCGAGCGGATGACCAAGTTCTCGAAGATCGTGGCCAAGGCCGTGACCGAGCAGCAGCCGCAACGCGACCGCGCGCAGGCCCGGGCCGAGGCCTGGGAGACCTACCTGGAGCGCACTCCGGTGGAGGACATGGAGCGCGAGAAGCTACTGCTCCTCCTCAACCGCAACGAGTGGAACATCGCGCGGGTGGCCCGCCTGATGGGGGTGACCCGGCGGACGATCTACCTGCGCCTGCAGCGGTACAACATCCCGCGGGAGCGGGTGCCCAAGACCCGTACCCGCGCCGCGACCGCATAAGGGCGGGCGATCCCCGGGGGGCGCAGTTCGAGAGAACGGCGCCCCCTTCGTTTTCCTGCCTAACCTTCTCGGGCTTGCACCTTCGCCCAGGCGTCGCGCAGCGTGGCGGTGCGGTCGGGATCCACGCAGAAATATCCCAGCCGCTCGAACTGCACCCGCTCACCTGGGGCGAGACGGCCGGCGCCGGGCTCGACCTGGCACTCGGCCAGCACCTCCTCCGAGCGAGGGTTGAGGTCGGCGAGGAGGTCGCCTCCCGCTCCGGGGTCGGCCTGCCGGAAGAGGTGCTCGTAGAGGCGCACCTCGGCCCGCACCGCGTGGGGGGCCGAGACCCAGTGCAGCGTCGCCCTTGGTGAGCGCCCATCGGGAGCGCTGCCGCCGCGGGTGGCGGGGTCGTAGGTGCAGCGCAGCTCGACGATGCGCCCCGCCGCGTCCTTGACCACCTCCTGGCAGGTGATCAGGTACGCGTAGCGCAGCCGCACTTCCCGCCCCGGAGCGAGGCGGTAGAACTTCCGGGGCGGGTCCTCCATGAAGTCGTCGCGCTCGAGGTAGAGCGTGCGTGAGAACGGGACCGGACGCGTCCCCGCCGACGGCGCTTCCGGGTTGTTGAGGGCCGGGAACTCCTCGGTCCGGCCCTCCGGGTAGTTGGTGAGCACGACCCGGAGCGGCCGCAGGACCGCCATCTTCCGGGCCGCGGTGCGGTTGAGCACGTCGCGGACGGCGTGCTCGAGGGCCGCGTACTCGACGACACTCTCCCGCTTGGCCACGCCGATGGCCTCCGCGAACTGGCGCAGCGCTTCGGGCGGAAAGCCGCGCCGCCGGAGCCCGGAAATCGTGGGCATGCGGGGATCGTCCCATCCCCGCACCCGGCCCTCGCTGACCAGCCGGAGCAGGAAGCGCTTCGAGAGCACGGTGTAGGTGAGGTTGAGGCGCGCGAACTCGTACTGGCGCGGCCGGGACGGCACGGGGAGATGTTCGATGAACCAGTCGTAGAGCGGCCGGTGGTCCTCGAACTCGAGCGTGCAGAGCGAGTGCGTGATCCCCTCGATGGCGTCGGACTGGCCGTGCGCGTAGTCGTAGCCCGGATAGACACACCACTTGTCGCCGGTCATCGGATGCCGGGCATGGAGGATGCGGTACATCACGGGGTCGCGCAGGTTGATGTTCGGCGAGGCCATGTCGATCTTCGCCCTCAGCACGCGCGCCCCGTCCGGGAACTCGCCCCCCCGCATGCGGCGGAACAGGTCGAGGTTCTCCTCCACGGAGCGGTTCCGGTAAGGGCTGTCCCGGCCGCCCTCGGTCAGCGTCCCGCGGGTCTCGCGGATCTGGTCGGCCGACTGGTCGTCGACGTAGGCCAGGCCCTGGCCGACCAGGAGCTCCGCCCACTGGTAGAGCTGGTCGAAGTAATCGGATGCGTTGTAGAGGTGCTCGCCCCACTCGAAGCCCAGCCAGCGCACGTCCTCCTTGATCGAGTCGATGTACTCCTGCTCTTCCTTGAGGGGGTTGGTGTCGTCGAAGCGCAGGTGGCACCGTCCCCCGAACTCCCGGGCGATGCCGAAATTGAGGCAGATGGACTTGGCGTGGCCCACGTGGAGGTACCCGTTGGGCTCGGGGGGGAAGCGGGTGACGACGGTCTGGTGCCTTCCCGCGCGGACGTCGTCGCTCACGATCTCCCGGATGAAGTCCGCAGGCTCGCCGGTGGTGGGGGGCGGATCGGGCTCGGCCATCGGTTCTGCCTCTACCGGGTCAGGCGGCCGGCTGGGCCGCGCGGAGCCGCTCGATCGCGTGACGCAGCCGGCGGCGGACGACCTCCTTGCCGAGCACGGCCAGCGTCTCGAACAGCGGGGGGGTCGCCGCGCGGCCGGTGGCGGCCACCCGCACGGCCATGAACGCCTCCTTCGCGTCCCAGCCCGACTCCTGCGCGAAGGCGCGCAGCGCCGCCTCGATGGCCGGCGCGTCCCAGTCCAGGAGCGGGTCGACGTGGTCGTCGAGGAGGGTCTGGAACGCCCGGGCGGCCTCGGTGGGCGTCCGGCCCTTCGGCACGAGCTGCTTCATCGCCTCCTCGTCGCAGCACACCACGCCGGCGAAGAAGAAGTGAGCGTACTCGAAGAACTCCTCCAGGGTGTCGATGCGCTCCTGGACGAGGGCCACCACGCGGAGCATGTAGTCCCCGGCGAGCAGGTGCTCCCGCAGCCGGCCGAGCAGCTCCGCCGGCGAGAGCCGCCGCAGGTACTTCCCGTTGAGCCAGGCCAGCTTCTCCGCATCGAACACCGGGCCGCCCAGCGAGATCCGCTCCAGGCTGAAGCTGGCCACGAACTCCTCGAGCGAGAACTCCTCGCGGCCGTCCGGCATGCCCCAGCCCATGAGGGCGAGATAGTTCAGCATCGCTTCCGGCAGGTAGCCGGCCCGGCGGTAGTGGTTCAGGCTCACCGGGTTCTTGCGCTTCGAGATCTTCGAGCGGTCGGCGTTGCGCAGCAGCGGCAGGTGGCAGAAGACCGGCATCTCCCACCGGAACGCGCGATAGAGCTGCACGTGCTTGGGCAGCGAGGACAGCCACTCCTCCGCGCGGATCACGTGGGTGATCCGCATCAGGTGGTCGTCCACGACGTTGGCCAGGTAGGACCTGGTCGTCCATCTGGGCGCGCTCGAAGCGGACCTCGCCCCGCAGCGCGTCGTTCACGACCATGGCGTCCTCGCGGGGCATGGCCAGCCGCACGACGGAGGCCTCCCCCGCCGCCCGCCGGCGGCGAGACTCTTCGGGCGGGAGCGCGCGGCAGCGGCCGTCGTAGCCGAGGGTCAGCTTCTTCGCCCGCTGCTCGGTCCGGAGCGCTTCGAGCCGCTCGGGCGAGCAGAAGCAGAGGTAGGCGCCCCCCGCGCGCAGCAGCTCCTCCGCGTGCTCCTGGTAGATCGCGGTGCGCTCGCTCTGCCGGTACGGCCCGTAGGGGCCGCCCACGTCTGGCCCTTCGTCCCAGGAAAGGCCCAGCCAGCGCAGCGCCTCGAAGATCATCCGCTCGCTGGCGGGGTGGCTGCGCTGGCGGTCGGTGTCCTCGATGCGGAGGATGAACTGCCCGCCCGCCTGGCGGGCGAGCGCGTAGTTGAAGAGCGCGACGTAGGCCGTCCCGACGTGCGGGTCACCGGTGGGAGAGGGGGCAATGCGAGCGCGGACCGACATCTGTCGAGACGATCCGACCTACGGCCGGTGCGCGTGAGACATGGAAAGTGCACTATACCACGCGCGCCGGACCGTCCAGGGCGGGCTCAGTCCCGCGTCACGTCCAGCGGCCGCTCCAGTTGCAGGGTCAGGATGGCGCCCGCCGGCAGCTCGACGTCCTCACCGAGCTTGGCCGCCAGCGCCCCCCCTCCGCCGAGCACGGCCCCGATGATGGCGCCCTTGGTGCCGCCGATGACCTGGCCGATGACCCCTCCGAGCACCGCCCCGATCCCGGCCCGTTTGGCGTTCTCGCCGCCGAGGTCGATCTTCTCCTTCACCGAGACGACGCGTGTCCGCAGGTCCGTCCGCGTGCGGTCGTCGAAGTAGATCGAATCGAACGTCAGGTCCAGCCGCCCTCCCTTGACCAGACGCTCGGCCGGCTGCGCGTCCCGGACGATGCCGCGCACGCGGATTCCGGCCGGGATGACGACCCGCCCCTCGAGCTGGACCGGCAGCGCCACCGACGCCTCGAAACGGTCCTCGACCCGCGCGGTTCGGGACGAGAGGGGCTGCTCGAGGCGGACCTGGATCTCCGAGCCTTCGGGCAGCGTGCCGCGGCCGGAGAAGCGGCGGTTGAGGGCGGCGTCGATGTCGCCCCGCAGGTCGGCGATCGAGCGCCGCAGGTCCTCTACCTCGGCCCGCGTCGCCCCCACGCCCGGCGTGCGGCTCCGCTGCGCGCGGCGGAGCTCGACCTTGAGGTAGGTCACCTCGTCCCGGATGTCGTCCGCCCGGCCCTGGAACTCCTGATAGCGCGGGTGGCTGGTAGAGAGGGCGGCCAGGCTGTCGTCGAGGTTCTGGAGGTCGTACTGCAGCCGCTGGATGTCCGCCGTGGTCGCGGCCTGGGATTCCTGCGCCACCGCGGGCCGGGAGCCGAGGACCAGGGCGAGACCGAGGCAGAAGAACAGGACCGAGAGCTTTCTCATGGGCGTTCGTCCTCCTGAGCAGACGTCCCCCTCAGACCGGGAGCCGTCCTCGAAGGACCAAGCAAGAAGCAGGCCACGAGTGCCGGCAAGCCAGCTCGCGGAGAGTGATTCCCCTACTTCTGGACCATGACCTGTCTGGCCTGGGCCGCGGCACTCGCCAGATCGCAGCTCGTCAAGGTGCCGCTGACGTGGACCTTGGCTCCGCTCTTGACGGTGGCCTGGCACTCGGCCAGGGTGCCCTTGAACCCGTTGCACTTGAATGTGGCCCCGCTGGCGTCGACGGCGATGTTGCCCGAGCTGCGGTTGCCCTGGACCTTCATGGTGAAGGCGGCGCTCGCTCCGGCGACGACACTGCCTTCGAGCTCGACGCCCGAGCCGACGATGCCGCCTTCGATCATGCAGGTCTTGGCCGGCGACGGCGAAGCCCCGGGGCCCTCGTTTTCGCCGTCTTCGGCCTGGAGGACGATCTCCTCGGCCAGGACGGCCTGTCCGGAGGCGTCGGCCGGCAGCCATACTCCCTTGACGTGGACGTGGGTGCCCGTCGTCAGGTCGGCCACGGTGCGGGCGCGATTGCCCTCCCGGATGGCGGTGGCGCCGGGGCGGGCGACCACGGCCTTGCCGGCGATCGTGAAGCGGCTGTCGGCGGCGGGCTGGAGCGAGATCACCGCGGTGACCACTCCTTCGATCTCCACGTCGCCGTGCCCGATGCCGTTGCGTTGCTCCTCGAGCAAGGTCACGCTGGAAGAGTCGACCTTGACCGTGATGGTGATCTCCTGGTTGGGGAGCAAGCCGGACAACGTCAGGGTGCCGAGGGTCGTGCCCCCGCTGGAGAAGACGAGGGTGAAGCTGCCCTCGGGCAGGCCACGGAGGGTGAACGTGCCGTCGTCACCCACGGTGGTGCTGATGGCGGTGCCCTGGACCGTAACGGTGAGGGGAGACGCTGCCGCGGAGCGCGCGGACAGCGCCGATAACGACGCCGAGCCCGCGGGCGTGCCGAGCACCGTGCCGCGCAGCACGATGCCCCCGGGGGAAGGCGAGGCGGGGTTGCCGCCGCAACGCGCCAGCGTCAGGGGCAGGGCGACCAGAAGCGCCAAGAAAAGGAATGCCGAGCGTCTGAAGGGCATGGAGGGACCTCCGCGTGTTGGGGAAGCGTAGCGACCACTGTCCTCCTTCGTATATGCGTCGCCTCACGGCCCCGGGCTGTGACCCTGCGCACGTTTCGGTCGACCGAGCGGGCGGGCTGCTCACCGTGGCCGGCGCGGCCATCCTCCCGCTCGGCGTCCTGATGAACCTGAGGATCTATTTCGAACGCGGCTGGCCGGCGGGCTCGGCCGGGTGGCCCGCGCGTTGAAACCGTTCGCCTGACGCCGCGCAGAGCGATATACTGCGGGACGGCGCTATCGTCTAGGGGTTAGGACGGATGGTTCTCAGCCATCAGACCCGGGTTCGATTCCCGGTAGCGCTACCATCTCCCCTCGCCGGCCCGCGGCGCCGAGGCCCAAACGTACAGAGGCCGTAATCGCAAAGCGTACGCCGCCCGCCCGCTGCTCCCGTCGGACCTTTCTGCCAATCCTGTGATTGAATGCGGCGGCCGCTTGCGGTAGCCTAGCGCCCTCATCTGCGGCGCCGCATCGGCGCCGCCAACTCGGAGCCTGATCGACGATGACTCTTGCCTCTGCGCTGAAGGATGCCGTTCGCCGTGCCTCCGCCCGCGAGATGCAGAAGACGATGCGGCGTCTCCGCCGCCTGCAGCGGCAGGTGAAGTCGTTGCGGCTGGAGGCCCGCGCCCAGCGTCGCATCGTGGCCGGGGTGGAGCGCCGTTTCTCGCGCCTGAAGTCGCGCGTCCTGCGCACGGGCGTGTCGGCCGGGCCCGGCCGGCCGCTGACGCCGCAGTCCATCCGCTCCCTCCGGGAAAGGCTGGGGATGCCGCGGATCGAGTTCGCCAAGCTCGTGGGCGTCAGCCCGGGCTCGATCTTCGGCTGGGAGACCGGCCGCACCCTGCCCCGGGGGCGCAGCGTGGCCCGGCTGCGGGACGTGCGGAAGATGGGCGTGCGCGCCGCACGCGGGAAGGCCGGCCGGCGCCGCGCGCGCCGCCGCGGCGGCCGGAAGACGACCCGGAAGACGGCGCGCCGCTAGCGAGGGACTAGCCCTCGGGCTCGGACGACCCACCCCCACCGGGCGGGGACGGGTCGGGCTCGCGCCTCATCCAGGACGACAGGAACGAGAACCGTCGGCGATCCTCCTGGTGCGCGTCGGAAGGCGCCTCGGCCGCCGGCGGCGCCTCGCCGCCCGGAGACGGCGCGCCGGGACGGGCGGTCGCCTCGGTCGCGCTTTGTTCCGCCGGTTCGGGGCCGGCCTCCTCGCTGCCTTCGGCAGAGAGGTCGGCTTCGTCGCTCTCGACCTCCTCGTGCTCGTCGGCTCCCCCGGCCTCGTCGTTCCCGGGATGCGATCCCGGCTCCATGAATGCGCCGGCGGCGAGGACGGAGGCGGCCCGCCCGCGTCCCCGGCCGCGGCTGCGGCGCCGGCGTGGCGTCCGCGTGCCGTTGGCGGCCGCCTCGCTGGGGCCAGCCTCGCCGGCCGCCACCGGCACGGGGCCCAATGCGGCGGCCTCGGGTGGCCGAGCGACGCCCGGCGCGGGCATCGACGCGGCAACCGCGGGCGGCGCGGGCGGCGCAGCGGTGGCGGGAACGGCGGCGCCGCTCGACACCGCGCCGGGCCCGAGGTCCTCGACGATGTAGCTGCCTGACTTCTGGTCCCGGCGCAGCACGACGATCCCGCGTCGCTGGGCGTCTTCCAGCAGGTGCGAGAAGGTGCGGAAGCCGTAGTAGGTCTCGTTGAAGGAGGGCTTCTTGCGCTTCATGGTCTCCTTGACCATGGAGCCCCAGAGCACCTCCTTGTTCTCGCGCTGGAGGGCGAGCACGGAGTCGACGAGCAGCGAGAAGACTTCCTGCTGCTTCTCGTTGGCGTTGGCGATCACCGGCACCGGCCGCTGCTGGCCGCGGACGAGGTCCTCGTAGAAGATGAACTCGTCGCAGTTCTCGATCAGCAGGTCGGAGGTCGAGTTCTTCACCCCCAGCCCGATGACGTACTTGTTGTTCTCCTTCAGCTTGGAGACGAGGGGCGAGAAGTCGGAGTCGCCCGAGGCGACCACGAAGCAGTTGATGTGCTCCTTCTGGAACGACATGTCCATGGCGTCGACCACCAGTCGGATGTCGGCCGAGTTCTTGCCGCCGACCGACTTCTGGGGCACCTCGATCAGCTCGATGGCCGCCTCGTGGAAGCTGCGCTTGTAGTCGGCATAGCGGCTCCAGTCCGCGTAGGCCTTCTTGACGAGGAGCTTGCCCTTGTCGAGCAGCCGCTCGAGGACGAGGTTGACGTCGAACTTGCGGTAGTGGGCGTCGCGGACGCCGATGGCGATGTTCTCGAAGTCGATGAAGAGGGCGAGCCGTTGCTCGTCCTGGGAATTGCTGGCCAAGAAGTTCCTCCTCGGGGGGAGTCGAATTCGGGATCGACACCCCCATGCCCGGACCTTCGGGGTCCCAGGCGGGGGCGCCCGGGGGGACCCGGGGCCGCGGGGACCACCAGTCTAGCATTCAATTCCCCGCTATGCCACGCTAAGGCCCGCGACTGAGCCGTCTTCCTGATCACGGGGGCGGCGCTGGTCCTGGCCGCCGCCGGCGCCTATCGCCATCTGCCCCGAGTGCGTTCAGCGTCTCTACCGTGGCCTCGCGGAGAAAGTCGCCCGGCGCTCCTCGGCGGGGAATTGATGCGGCGGGGCTTGACAGCGCGGCTGCCCCTGGAACAGGATGGCGAAGAAAAGACGAAACTGGAATGGCCCCCCACTCCTCCGCCCTCAAGCACACGCTGGAAGAGCTGCTGCGGCACCGACGGCTGCAGGCCGAAGCTCCGCCCCTGCGCGGGCAGGACCGGCGCCTCTTGCCGCTGCCCACGGGCGTCAACGTGGTGGACGAGCCGCTCGGCGGCGGGCTGCCCCGCGGCCAGGTGTCGGAGGTCCACGGCCCGCCTTCTGCGGGCCGGACCGCCCTCGTCCTTTCGCTGGCGGCGCGGGTCACGCGGAGCGGCGCGCTGGCCGGCTGGATCGACCCTCGCGACCGCTTCGATCCGGCCACCGCCTCCTCGGCCGGCACGGACCTCGCGCGCTTGCTGTGGCTGCGTGGCAGGGCCGGGTCGGGCCGGATCCTGTCCGAGTCCGCAGCCGCGACGGGCACGCTCGTGGGCGCGGGCTTGTTCGACCTCGTGGTCCTGGACTTGGCGGGGATCCCGTTCCCGGAGATCCAGCGCCTGCCCGGCGCGACCTGGATCCGGCTGCAGCGGATGATCGAAGCGACGCCGACCGCGCTGGTCCTCGTGGCCGATGGTCACGTGGCCCATGGTCCCGGCGGAGTCTCCCTGGCCCTGGCCCCCGGCTCCGCGCGCTGGTCCGGTCCGGCCGGGCCGGGTCGGCTGCTCCGCGGCCTCGTCACCGAGGTGCGCGCGGGGGGTCACGTGCTTCGTCCCGTCGCTTTCGAGCGGGTTGCCGGTATTTGAGCGGCTACCTGCCGATCCATGTACGGAGGGCTTCACTCGCCGGCGCCGCTCCCGACCCCGGATGCGCTCGTCGATCTCGCGCGGCAGTTCACGCCGCGAGTGGAGGCGCTCGGCCCCACGCCGGTCCTGCTCGACCTGCACGGCCTGGGCCGCGCCTGGCCTTCTCCACGCGCTCTCGGGGAGGCCCTGCTGGACGCGGCCCGCCGACAGCGGCTGGAGCCCCGGGTGGCCCTGGCCGGCAGCCGTGTGGCCGCCCTCCTCGTGGCCCGGGCCCGGGAGGGCCTGACCGTCGTGGGCCCCGGCGAGGAGGCGGTAGCCCTGGCCCCGCTGCCGCTGGCGCTTCTCGACCTCGACCCCGAGCGCGAAGAGACGCTGCTGCGCTGGGGCCTGCGCACGCTGGGGGACCTGGCCGCGCTGCCCCCCT
This sequence comes from Acidobacteriota bacterium, assembly GCA_003223555.1. Taxonomy (GTDB): domain Bacteria; phylum Acidobacteriota; class Vicinamibacteria; order Fen-336; family Fen-336; genus AA32. Next base: position 30,006 of record QHVM01000046.1, read on the forward strand.
CGGGCCTGGCCCAGCGCCTGGGCCCCGACGCGTCGCGCCTGTGCCGCCTGGCCCGGGGAGAGGACGAAGCGCCGCTGGTGGCCACGGCGCCGCCCGAGACCTTCGCTTGCACGCTGGAGCTGGACTGGCCAGTCGACGGGCTCGAGCCGCTCTCGTTCCTGCTCGCCCGCGTGCTCGACCCGCTCTGCGCCGGCCTCGTCACGCGGGGCCGCCGGGCCGCTTCCCTCGCCGCCGAGCTGGGGCTGGTGGATGGATCTCTTCACCGGCGCGTGCTCCATCCTGCGGCGGCCTCGGCCGAGCCTCGCACCTGGCGGACGCTGCTGCTGCTCGACCTGGAGACCCACCCGCCGCGCGATGCGATCCAGGCCGTCACGCTGCGGGCCGAGCCCACCCCGGCCAGTTCTCGCTCCTCGACCCCGCCCAGCCCTCCCCCGAGCGCCTGGCCGAGACGATGGCCCGCTTGCACGAGTGGACCGCCGCCGGCCGGGGCGGCGCCGCGGTGCTCCTCGACACCCATCGGCCGGGGGCCTTCGTCATGGGCAGCTTCGCCCCCGGCCCTTTCACGGGGGGTCTGAGGGGTGCGGAGCACCCCCCAGCTCATGGCGCGAGCGAGGGATTCACTCCCGAGCGAGCGAAAGACGGCCCGCCTCGGATCGCTCTTCGCGTCTTCCGTCCGCCCCGCCCGGCCGAGGTCTCCCTCCGGGAGGGCATCCCCGTGTTCGTCGCCGCGGGCCGCGTCCGGGGCGCGGTGCGGGACCGGGCCGGCCCCTGGCGCGCCTCGGGGGACTGGTGGGACGTGGGGTGGGGCCGCGAGCAGTGGGACGTCTCGCTGGAAGCCGGCGTGTACCGGATCTTCCGCGATCTGTTGCAAGACGCGTGGTTTATTGAAGGTGAGTTCGATTAACGGCTATGCGGCAGGCCGGGGCGAGGCCGCATCATCGGTCTTCCCTCCCAGGCCCAGCCCGCGCGCGAGCAAGGCGTCGAGGCTCACCACGCCCGGGCCGTAGAGCACGAGCCAGGCGAGCAGGATCAGGAAGACGAAGGACGCGATGTCGGTGGGGCCGACCTCGCCCGAGAAGCGCCACGACTCGAGGAACTGCTTGCGCTCCGTGACGAGCGCCACCAGCATCGTGCCGGCCAGGCCGAGCGCCACCAGGCGGGTCAGCAGGCCGATCACGAGCAGCATGCCGCCGTAGTACTCGAGACGCGCCACGACGTGGGCGTTCATCTCCGGCCAGGGCACACCCTGCTCGCCCAGGAACGAGACGAAGGTCTCGAAGTTCGCGAGCTTGCCGCGGCCGGTCAGGAAGAAGGCGTGGCCGAGCGTGATGCGGGTGAGGAGGGGGGCCAGGAACGCGAGGGCGGCCGCCGCCCGCAGCCCGAGCCGGGCGAGGCGCTGCACGAAGGAAGGGGCGGGCATCGGCGACCTCCTTTTGACGGCCGGATGGCGCGACATCCTAACTCAACGCCGGCGGCCCGCCCGCCATTCCCTCCCTCCGGGGCCGCCGCGGGCCCAGGGTGGCCGAGTGTAGGATGAAGGCCGTGCCCTCCCGGCGTCCCCGGCGCGTCGGCCTGCTGACCGGGGGCGGCGACTGCCCCGGCCTGAACGCGGTCATCCGCGCGGCCAGCCGCACCGCCTTCCACCTCGGCTGGGAGGTGTGGGGGATCGAGGACGGCTTCGACGGGCTCCTCACCCGCAACGTGCGGCGGCTCACCAGCCGCGACGTGCGGGGGATCCTCCAGCTCGGGGGGACCATCCTCGGCACCACCAACCGCTACAACCCGTTTCGCTACCCCGTGCGGAGGCGAGGAGCGCTGGTGGAGACGGACCGCTCGCGCGAGGTGCTGCGGAACTTCCGCGCGTTGGGCCTCGACGTCCTCATCGCGATCGGCGGCGACGGCACCCTCGGCATCGCCGAGCAGTTCCATCGCCAGGGCATGCGCCTGGTGGGGGTACCCAAGACCATCGACAACGACATCGCCTCCACCGTGGTCACGTTCGGCTTCGACACCGCCGTCACCACCGCCACCGACGCCCTCGACAAGCTGCACACGACCGCCGAGTCCCACAAGCGGGTGATGGTCGTGGAGGTGATGGGCCGCTACGCGGGATGGATCGCGCTCCATTCCGGCATCGCCGGCGGCGCGGACGTCATCCTCATCCCCGAGATACCCTTCGACGTCCACAAGGTGTGCGACACCGTGCGGTCGCGGGAGCGCGCCGGCAGCGAGTTCTCCATCGTGGTCGTGGCGGAGGGAGCGACCGCCCGCCACGGCCGGCGCATTCTCCGCGAGAAGAAGGAAGTGGGGCGCGAGCCTCGCCTGGGCGGCATCGGGGAATGGCTGGCGGTGCAGATCGCGCGGCACACCGGCAAGGAGACGCGCAACCTGGTCCTCGGCCACCTGCAGCGGGGAGGCCAGCCCACGAGCTTCGACCGGCTGCTCGGGACCCGCTTCGGGGCGGCGGCGATGCGGCTGGTGGCCGGGGGGCACTTCGGGACCATGGTCGCCCTCGACCCGCCACGGGTCCTGGCGGTGCCGCTGGCCGAGGCGGTCGGACACGGTAGGATGAAGAAGGTGCCTCTCGACTCGGACATCCTCCAATCGGCCCGCGACATGGGCATCGGTTTCGGAGATTGACGGCCCCGCGCTGGAGTCGGAGCGGGCCGGCCGCGCTGGCCCTGGCCCTGGCCTTCGGCTGCGCGCTCTTCCACAAGGAGCAAGGTCCGCCCGCGGCAACGGGACCGCCCCCGCCCCTGCCGGTGAAGAAGGCGAGCGAGGAGGTCGTGGTCGCGGCCTGGGCGGAGCCGCCGCGGCTGCCTCCCGCGGGCGGGCAAGTGCAGATCCTCGTCCGGCTGCAGCGGCGCGGGGGCGCGCCGTTCGAGGGAGTGGAGGTGCGCCTGACGGCCGCGGGGGGGGCGCTGTTCTCGGGCGGCCGTGTCCTCGTCAGCGACGCCGGGGGCCAGACCCGCGACCGGCTGACCGCCCACCACACCGCCTTCATCACCCTCAATGCAGGAGGCACGGTGTACCGCTTCAAGGTGCCGGTGGGCGGACGCGAGGCGCCCTCCCGCTGAGCCTCGACGCGCCGCTCCGGCCCACCGACCCCGCCCTCGTCCGCGACCTGGGCCGCCTCCTCGCGCCCGAGCGGGTTCTCTCGCGGCCCCTCGACCGGCTGGGCCGCTCGGTGGACGCCTCGATCTATCGCTTGATCCCGCAGGTCGTGGTGCGGCCGAAGGACCTCGGGGAGGTTCGCTCGCTGCTCGCCTACTCCCGCGCGCACCGGCGCCGGCTCACCTTCCGCACCGCGGGCACGTCGCTGTCGGGCCAGGCGGTCACCGATGACGTGCTGGTCGAGCTGGCGCCGCATTGGCGGGCGAGCCGCATCCTCGACGGCGGAGCCCGCATCTGGACCCAGCCAGGTGTGGTGGGCGGCTACCTGAACCGGCTCCTGGCTCCCCTCGGCTACCGGCTGGGCCCCGACCCCGCCTCCATCGACGCGGCGATGATGGGCGGCATCCTGGCCAACAACTCCTCGGGGATGTGCTGCGGTGTCGCGCTCAACGCCTACCACACCCTCGATTCGCTCGTCCTGCTGCTCGCCGACGGTGCCCGCGTCGACACCTCAGTGCCGGGCGCCGACGAGCGCCTGCGCGCCGATCGGCCGGACGTGCACGAGGGCCTGCGCCGCCTGCGGGACGAAGCGCGGGCCGACCCCGCCCTGGCCGGTCTCATCCGGCGGAAGTTCGCACGGAAGAACACCATGGCCTACAGCCTGAACTCCTTCCTCGACCACGAGGAGCCGGCCCAGATCCTCGCCCACCTCATGGTCGGCTCGCAGGGGACGCTGGGCTTCGTGGCCGAGATGACGCTGCGCACGGTCCCCGAGCTGCCGGAGCGGGCCACCGCGCTCGTCTACTTCGCCGAGCTGGCCGAGGCGGGCGCGGCGGTGGCGCCGCTGGCCGAGGCCGGCGCGGCGGCGCTGGAGATCATGGACGCGGCCTCGCTGCGATCGCAGGCCGACGACCGGCGGCCCTTTGCCATCGCCGACCGGGCGGCCGCGCTGCTCGTCGAGTTCCGGGGGGCCGATCGGGCCGACCTGGCCGCCGCGGTGACGCGGGGGGAGGCGGCGCTGGCGCGGTACCGGCTGCTCGCCCCGGTCGCCTTCACCGCCGACCCCGCCGAGCGCGACGCGCATTGGCGGCTGCGCAAGGGGCTGTTCCCGGCGGTCGGCGGCATGCGGGCCTCGGGTACCGCGGTGCTCATCGAGGACGTGGTGGTGCCGGTCGAGCGTCTGGCCGAGGCCATCGGCGACCTGCGGTCGCTCTTCGAGCGCCACCGCTTCCCCGAGGCCGTGATCTTCGGTCACGCGCGCGACGGCAACCTCCACTTCGTCTTCTCCCAGGACTTCTCGCGCGTGGAAACGGTGGCCCGCTACGGCGCCTTCATGCGCGAGCTGGCCGACCTGGTGGTCGGCAAGTACGACGGGGCCCTCAAGGCGGAGCACGGCACCGGGCGCAACATGGCGCCCTTCGTCCGCGACGAATGGGGGGACGCCGCCTATCGCCTGATGCAGCGCATCAAGGGGCTGCTGGACCCGGAGGGCATCCTCAACCCCGGCGTGCTCCTCAACGACGACCCGGAGGTCCACCTGAAGGCCCTCAAGCCGCTGCCGGCGATCTCGCCCACCGCCGACCGCTGCATGGAGTGCGGCTTCTGCGAGCCCCGCTGCCCGTCCCGCCTCCTCACCGTGAGCCCGCGCCAGCGCATCGTGATCACGCGGGAGATGACCCGCCTGGCCGCCCTCGGGACGCCCGAGGCGATGGCCGTCCGGGACGCGCTGGCCGCCGACTTCGAGTACGAGGGAGTGGAGACCTGCGCGGGCGACTCGATGTGCCGGACGTCGTGCCCGGTCAAGATCGACACCGGCGCGCTCATGAAGGAGATGAAGGGAGCCCGCCGCTCGTCCGCCTCCGGCCGGCTGGCCCTCCTCGCCGCGCGTCGCTTCGGCGCCGTGGCGGCCATGGCGCGCCTCTCGCTGGGGGCGGCATCGCGCCTGCGGTCCCTGCCCGGCGGGGCGCGTGCTCTCGACCTGCTCACCACCCCGCTCCACCGCGCGGCGCCGATGCTCGTCCCCCGCCTGCGACCGGACATGGAGCTGCCGGCGCCGGCGTGGCCGCTGCCGGCTGCGGCAGAACCGCCGCGCGTGGAGGCGGAGGGCTCGCCCCGTCGGGTCGTCTACTTCCCGAGCTGCCTCACCCGGATCCTGGGGCCGCTGCCGGGAGAAGCGGCCGTGCCCCTGGCGCGGGCCATGCTGGACGTGCTCGAGGCGGGAGGGTTCGCCGTCGTCCTTCCCCCCGACATCGGGTCGCTCTGCTGCGGGATGCCGTTTGCCAGCAAGGCGTTTCCCGAAGCGGCCCGGGAGGCGTCCGCGCGAGCGGCGGAGGCGCTCTGGACGGCGAGCCGGCAGGGCGCCGATCCCGTCGTCACCGACGCGTCGCCTTGCGCCGGCACGTTGCAGGAGCTGGCCGCGAGCCATCTCGCCGCCACCGGGCGTCGGCTGCGCGCCCTCGACTTCCCGGCTTTCTGGGCCGCCGAGGTCCTGCCCTCCCGCGCCCAGACGCGGCGCCGGGCGGGCACCGCGGTGCTGCACCCGACCTGTACCCTGGTGAAGATGGGCGGGCTCGACGATCTGCTGCGCGTCGCACGGGCCCACAGCGAGTCGGTCGTGGTGCCCCCCGGAGCCGAGTGCTGCGGCTTCGCCGGAGACCGCGGCTTCCTGGTGCCCGAGCTGACCGCCAGCGCGACCGTGCGGGAGGCCGCCGAGGTGAAGGAGAGAGTGTCGGGGCCGGGGTTCGGCTTCTACTCCACCTGCCGCACGTGCGAGATCGGGATGACGCGGGCCGTCGGGCGGCCCTACCTCTCGCTCGTCCACCTGGTCCGGGAGGCCGTCATCGGTGGCTGACCGGTTCCTGGAGTGGGTGAGCGCGCTGCCCGTGGCGTGGATCTACGTCGCCGTCGTCGCGCTGTCGGCGGTGGAGAACGTGTTCCCGCCCGTGCCCGCCGACGTGGCCGTGGTCCTGGGCGCCTTCCTGTCCCGTCGGGGGCTGACGTCGGCTCCCCTCGTCGGAGCGCTGTGTTGGCTCGCCAACACCGCGTCCTCGGCCGGCATGTACTTCTACGCGCGCGCCCACGGGCGGCGTTTCGTGGAGGAGGGCTGGCCGCGCCGCTTCATGCCGCCGCGGACGCTGCGGGCGCTCGAGGACGCCTACGCCCGGCACGGCGTCTACGGGATCTTCCTCAGCCGCTTCCTGCCCGGCATCCGGGCCGCGGTTACGCCCTTCGCCGGCATCGTCGGCATCTCACCCCTGCGCGCCCTCGTCCCCTCCGCCTCCGCCTCCGCGATCTGGTACGCGTTCCTGGTCGCGGCCGGGGCGGCCCTGGGAGCGAACTTCGAGGCGGCCAAAGGCCTCGTCAGCAGCGCCAACCGCGTGCTCGGCATCGTATCCCTCGCGGTCGTGATGCTCATCGCGCTCTGGCTGTGGCGCCAGCGCCGCCGCCGCGGCGAAGGCTAGGCCGTTCCGCGCGCGGCGCTTTCCTTTAACGCAGAGGACGCGGAGAAAAACGGAGAGGACCTCATCAAGCTGGGGGGTGCTAGCGGCGCACCCCCCAGACCCCCCCGCTCGCGTCTTCCGCGGCGTCGAAGTGAATTCGCCGCCGCTCATCGAGCGGGTCCGCTTTCGCGGCCCCGGGGCGAGTGAATCGCGCTCCGCTCGCAGTCTGTTGTCTGTTTCCCTCCGTCTCCGTTCTCTGCGTCCTCGGGCCATTCGCGCAAGCCCTCTGCGAACTCTGCGTTGAAAGGCAATCCTCGCGCGTTACCTAGCCTTGCTTGGCCCCGAGGGAGGCGACGATGTCGCGGATGCGGTCCTGGGTGGCGGGAGAGAACCAGCCGTCCAGCCACTCCGAGATCGCCTCCGACCCCCCGGCGCAGCTCGGCCGTGAGCGCCTCGTCGATGGCGTTCCACCTTCCCGAGGGAGAGATTCTAGCGCTCAGGGCCAGAGCCCGAGCTGCTCGGGGAGGGCCAGGGCGCGCTCGCCGCGTTCCTCGTCAATGAAGCCGTGCTTGCGCTTCAGCCGGCGGACCATCTCGCCCAGCCGCTCGCGGTAGGGACCGCGCAGGTAGACCCGGCCCGCGTAGGCTCGCTCGTAGGCCTCGAGGTACCGCGGGAACTCCTGGGCCAGCCAGCGCAGGTACTTCTCCTTCGTGGGCGAGCGCAGGAAGAGCACGTTCATGAACATGCGCCGTACGCCCGCCCCGGCGACCTCGCCGAGCAGGCGGTCGAGGCTCGGCTCGTCGTCGGTGATCGCGGGCAGGACGGGGGCCAGGCCGAGCCCGGCGTCGATCCCCGCCTCGTGGAGCCGCTTCAGCACCTCGATGCGGACCGCGGGGGGCGGGGCCCACGGATCCAGCCGCCGGACGAGGTCGGCATGGGGTGAGACGAGCGACACGCGCACCCACAACGACGACCGGCGGTGGATCGTCTGCAGCACGTCCAGGTCGCGCAAGATGAGGGCGCCCTTGGTCACGATGCCCAGGCGTGCGTCGCGGTGTCCGGCCACCATCTCCAGGAACCGGCGGGTCACCCGCGCTTCGCCCTCCGCGGGCTGGTAGGGATCGGTGGCGGTGCCGAGGGCGATCAGCTCCCCCTTGCGGATGACGGCGGGCAGCCGGCGGGCGGTCTCCTCGTCGGCCCCCGTCTTCACGTAGACGAGCGAGTGGAACTGCTCCGGCACGTCGATGCCCAGGAACTCGTGGGTATAGGCGGCGTAGCAGTAGCGGCAGCCCATGGCGCAGCCGCGGTAGGGATTCACCGTCCAGGTGAAGGGCATCCGCGGCGAGTCGCAGCGGTTGAGGAGCGAGCGCGCCCGGATCTCTCGGTAGCTGACGACGCCCTGCTCGCGCACCGTCTGGGTGCCCATGAGGGGAGCGAGGTTGGGAGCGGGGACGCCGGGCTTGATCACCGAGAGGGGCCTCGATGTGGCTTTCGCCTTATCTTCGCCAAAGGCCCGGCCGCTGTCAAGCGCGGTCTGTCCCGGGTGCGAACGCTATAATCAGGAGGAGCGAAGGCAGCCGCGCCGCGGCACCCCGTCGAAAACGATGAAGGCCAGCGAAACCCCGCTCGGAGAAATGCTTGCCCGCCGCACGGCCGAGGGCGAGCTGTACGAGAAGCTCGCCAACAAGCGCATCCGGTGCTTCGCCTGCGGCCACCGGTGCCTCATCCCGCCCGGCTTCGACGGGATCTGCCGTGTCCGCTTCAACGACGACGGCGTGCTCAAGGTGCCCTGGGGCTACGTGGGGGCCCTGCAGCTCGACCCGGTCGAGAAGAAGCCCTTCTTCCACGCCCTGCCCGGCTCGCGCGCGCTGTCGTTCGGCATGCTCGGTTGCGATTATCACTGCGGGTATTGCCAGAACTGGGTCACCTCGCAGGCGCTGCGCGACCCATCGGCGGTCGCGCCGCCGCAGGAGATCACGCCCCGGGAGCTGGTCCGCCTGGCCTTCCAGCACGAGGCGCGCATCATCACCTCGACCTACAACGAGCCGCTCATCACCAGCGAGTGGGCAGTGGCCGTCTTCAAGGAGGCGCAGAAGGCCGGGCTCGTCTGCTCCTATGTCTCCAACGGCAACGGCACCCCCGAGGTGCTGGACTACATCAAGCCGTACGTCTCCCTCTACAAGGTGGACCTCAAGAGCTTCCGCGACCGCCACTACCGCGAGCTGGGGGGGACCCTCGAGCGCGTGCTGTGGACGATACGCGCCCTGCACGAGAAGGGCTTCTGGGTCGAGATCGTGACCCTCCTGATCCCCGGCTTCAACGACTCCGACGAGGAGCTGGCCGACATCGCCCGCTTCCTGCTATCCGTTTCCCCCGACATCCCGTGGCACGTGACCGCCTTCCACAAGGACTACAAGATGACCGGTCCCGACAACACGAGCGTGGCCACCCTGCTCCGGGCGGCCGAGACAGGGGCCCGGGAGGGACTGCGCTACGTCTATGCGGGGAACCTTCCGGGGCAGGTGGGAGAGTGGGAGAACACCCGCTGCCCACGCTGCCGCGAGCTCCTCATCGAGCGCTACGGCTTCCGCGTGCTGCGCAACCGCGTCGCCGACGGACGCTGCCCGAAGTGCGCGCAGGCGATCCCCGGCTTCTGGAAGGTCCCGGAGGCTGATCAGCGGGTCGAGGACGCGCGCCCGCCCTCGGCCGGCTCCTGAAGGCTACCGGCCGATCTCGTCGATCACCCAGCCGGTCCGGCCCTTGCTCATGTTGAAGGTCTGGGGGAACGCGCCGGGGATGGAGCCGTTGATCGTGTCGCGGCGCGTCACCTTCACCACCGCCTGGTGCTCCTTCACGTCGATGGAGAGGAAGGTGATCTTGACGACCTGGGACTGGATGCTGGCGAAGGCGGTCCGGGCCCGCCGCTCCTCGTCGGCGCTGAGGCTGGGCTTGACCGCCTTGAACAGATCGAGGTCCTTGTTCTCGATGGCCTTGGCGTAATCGCCGATGACCTTGCGGATGGCGGTCTGGTCGGCGGACTCGGTGGCGGTCGAAGACTGCAGGTCGGGGCCGGCAGCGTCCCCCGCGGGCGCGAGCAGCGCCAGCATCACGAGCATACCAACAAGCATCGACACCTTCGCGCCACCGCCGCGGAGGGAGCGGTCACGCCCGGCCGGAGAATATAGCACGGCGGGCGCGCGGCCGCCGGCCGGCGTGACCGCGCTCACCTACCCGCTGCTTCAGGGAAAGGGAATAAGGAAGAGGACGTATCCGCCGGCGGTGATCAGCTTCCGTTGATGCGCTGGATCGCCGCCCGCGCGGCCTTGCGCAGGTCCTCGTAGTGGATCTGGTTGTTCATCTGCTCGCGCTCGCACACCGTGCACTCGTAGGGATTCCGGCCGGCGATGCCCTGGAGCTGTGGCACGGCGGAGCGGGCGGGAGGGCCGATCTGGCCCAGCGACTGGATCGCCGCCTCGCGGACGTCCCAGTCCTTGTCGTTGACGGCCGCGTAGGTCAGGACCTCTACGGCGGGCGCTCCGAACCGGGCCAGGTCGCGCGCGGCCGATCGCCGCGCCGCCGCGGCTCCCTTCATCAGCGTGTAGCCCAGGCTGCCCACGGTGGGGCCCTGCGGCACCTCCGCCTGGGCCTGGGCCGCCTCGGCGGCGGCCTTCTCCGCCTGCTGGCCCTTCTCGACCTTCACGATGTTCTCGGCCACCTGGGGCACCCGCGGGTCGCCGGCGGGCAGCTCGCTCTTCGCCTTGTCGAGCACAGCGCGGGCCTGGGCCAGGTCCTTCTTGAACGTGTATGACCAGGCGATCCCCAGGTTCGCCTCTCCCGCGTAGCTCGGCTCGAGCTGGATTGTCTTCTTGTACATCTCGATGGCCTCGTCGAACCGGTTGGCGTTGAAGAGGCTCCGGGCGAGGCCGAGCGCGACCTGCTCGTTCTTGGGGTCGATGTCCATCGCCTTCTTGTAGGCGGCGATGGCGTCCTCGGTCCGGGGCGGCTTCATCGTCCGGTAGGCGTAGCCCAGGTTGGCATAGCCGGCGGCGTCCTTGTAACCGGGCGTCGCGATGACCTTCTTCAGCTCGCCGACGGCTTCCTCGTGCTTGCCGGCCATGGCGAGCAGCAGGCCGTAGTTCGAGCGGTTGTCGAGGTTCTTGGGGTCCAGCTCGACCGCCTTCTTGTAGGCGGCGAGCGCCTGGTCGGGCTGCCGTGTGCGGACGAAGGCGAGCCCGGCCAGGGCCTGCGCCTCGGCCGAGCCGGGCAGGGCCTTGGCCGCCTTCTCGAGCGGGCCGATCGCGCCTGCGAAGTCCCCCTTCTGGGCCAGGAGCCGTCCGAGGATGAGCTGCGCCTCTCCGCTGTCGGGAGCCTCCGCGGCGAGTTTCTGCGCCTCCGGCAGGGCGGCGTCGGTCTCGCCGCGCCGGACCTGGAGCTGCACGAGGGCGGCCCGGGCGGGAACGTACCCGGGATCGGCCTCGAGGGCGCGCTTGTACGAGCTGACCGCCTGATCGAGGTTGCCGCCGGCCTCGAAGATGTGACCCACCGCCACCTGCACGACCGGGCTGGCCGGGCTCACGAAGGCGCCCTGCTGCGCCTGGGCGATGGCGTCGGACCAGTTCTTGGAGTTCTCGGCCAGGATCGCGGTGCCGAGGACCGCGAACGCCTCTCCGGACTTGGGGTCGGTCTCGGTCGCCTTGCGCGCCTCTGCCACCGCTTCGGCCGCCTTGTTCTGCGCGAGCAGGGCTTGCGCAACGCCCACCTGGGCCTCGGCCATCTTCGCGTCGAGCTGCATCGCCTTCCGGAAGGCGGCCTCCGCCTCCGCATTGCGTCCTGAGGCGAGCAGCGCCTCTCCATGGGACTCCTGGGCGGCCGCGCTGGTGGCGCCGGCCTGGACGGCCCTCTCCGCGGATTGCAGCGCCGCGACGTTCTGCTGCGTCCGCACCTGGGCGCGAGCCAGCGCGGCCAGTGCCGCCGGCGTCTCCTGGGCCTTGACGGCCTCCTGGGCCTGGGCCAGCGCCTCCTTGCCGGCGCCGCGCCTCAGCGTGAGGCCGGAGACGTTGGCGAGCACTTCCGAGCGCACCGGGGGAGGCGCCGAGGCGCTCAGCTCCTGGGCCTTGCCCGCGCTCTTGCCCGCCCCCTCCGCATCGCCCACCTTCCACTGGAAGCGGGCGAGGGCCGCGTAGGCCTCCGCGCTCGGGGCCTGTTCGGCGAGGCGCTGGAGCGTCTTGACACCTTCCTCGGGATGTCCTCGCTGGAGCTGCTGATCGGCCCGGGCTATGGCGTCATCGACCTTCTTGTCGGCCCGGGCGGGCGCGACGGCCAGCGTCCAGGCCGCCAGCGCCGCGGCCACTGTCTTCATCGAGGAACTCATGGCGGCAACCTCATCGCTATCACCAAGTTCGATTATAGCCCGGGCCCGCGGGCCGTCGCGCCGCCCGGTGGGCGTTTCCCTTGGGTGGTATACTCTCCTCGTACCACGATTCATTCCCGCCGTCGACCCACGGCCTCCGGAGGTCGAGGAGGATGACGCCACCTTCCACTTGCCAGTCGTGTCGTCAGTCCGCCACCGCCGCCCGGCTCGATTACCGGAAGGGCGCCGGGGTGGTCCACAACGACCACTTCCTCCAGTGCGACATCTGCGAGCGCTTCGCTTGCGCGGACTGTCTCCAGGTCTACGACATCCTCTCCAGTTACGACTTCATCTGCCACGATTGCGCACACGCCTTCGGCACCCTGCCGCCGCACCGCGGCCACTGACCCTCGCGCAGTGCCGGTGCCATAGTGGCGCTGAAAACCTGTGCGAGAAAGATGACGGTCATTCGATACACGTGCAGCGAGCCGATTTTCCAAGCTGCTGATAACGAAGGGCTTGACATCAATTAACATGCTCCTGGAAACCGGCATGCCTCTTGCTACGTAATAGCATCCAGAAAGGCCATGAACAACGCTTTCCTGATGGCTAGACCAACCTATAACTAATCCCGCTGACACAATCCTTCCCCCCCAAAGAGGGGACCTTCCACAGGCTGTGCGAGGGGCGCCGCAAGGCGCCCCTTAGTTTTAGCTGGGGGGCGCTAGCGGCGCGCCCCCCAGACCCCCCGCTCGCTCCGCCGGAGTGAATCCGGCTCCGCTCGCAGCTTTGGCGGTTGCGGGGGGCTCTAGCCGTAGGCGCTGCCGAACCGCTCGCTACTCGGGAGTGAATCCCTCGGCGATTGCTCTTGCCAGTTGTTGCACACCTTAGCGGGGGACGGCTCTCGCATTGGACGCCTGGCGCGGGGAGCGGACCTCGAGCGCGGCCTGCACCGCCGCCTCCGCGTCCACGGCGCCCCAGCCCTGACGGTCCGCATTCACGCCGGCGATCCGCCGCGCGGTGCCGATGAGTAGTCGCTTCGTCTCGCGGGGCGCCAGCCGCGGGTTTGCTTCCAGCATCTGGGCGGCGATGGACGCCACGATGGGCGAAGCGAAGCTGGTGCCGTCTACGTGCTTGTAGGCGCCCGAGATCACCTTCTGGTCCTTCAGCTTCAGCCGCACGAGCTGCCGCAGAAGCGCCGGGGCCAGGCCGGAGGCGGCATCGAGCTCGGGGTCGATGCCCGCCCGTGCCGCGAGCACCGTCTTCATCTCCGGATCGGATGCGGCGTCGAGGCGGGAGAGCAGGTCGGCCTGGGCGGCGGTCGGCGTGCCGGGCAGGATCGGGGCCGCGACCCAGATCCCGGGGGCGATGACCTCCGGCTTCTGCAGACCGTCGACCGTCGGTCCGAAGCTCGAGTGGTACATGCCGTAGGCGGCGAAGTCGAGCCGGTTCTGGTCGTCGAGACCGCCGACGGTGAGCACCGACGGGGCGGAAGCGGGAGGGAGCACGGGATGGCCCGGCACGTGGCCGAGGTTGCCCACCGCGGCACAGACCAGGAGGCCCTCGCGGCTCGCCCGCTCCGCGGCCTGCGAGAGCCCATCCGTCAGGTAGGAGGCCTCGTAATCGCCACCGCAGCTGACGTTCACGACGCGGATGCCGAAGCGGCGGCGGTTGCGCAGGACCCACTCCAGCCCGCGCTGGATGTCGTGGTGCGTGATGCGGCGCAGGGTGCCGCACTTGACGAGGACGAGACGCGCTTCCGAGGCCACCCCGCGGTAGAGGCCGCCCGACCGGCGCCCGTTGCCGCAGGCCACCACGGAGGTCATCGTGCCGTGCCACGAGGACTCATCCGGCCGGCGAAGATCCTGCGCCCGCCGGCGCGTCCGCGTCACGTCCACGTAGGCGAGGATGCGGTCCTCGGGCTCCACGAGGTCGGGATGAGCGTAGAACCCGGAGTCCAGGAAGGCGACCGTCACCCCCCGCCCGCGGTAGCGGTCCGGCGCGGCCAGGCGCAGCGGCGTGGGGAGGATCGCGCCGCTCGAGACGCCGTGGCGGCCCAGCTCGTCGCGCGCCGTGGCGAACCGCCGCACGCATTCACGGCAGGCTCCGCCGGCCGGCGTCCAACCCGGCGTGTTGGCGGCGATCAGCGCGCCGAGGTCGGCGTCCAGCTCGGGTCCGGTAAGGAGTTCGCCGACGGCCACGTCGCGCCGGCAGAGCGGGCAGCCGCGGGACTCCGGAAGCATGGCGGGAAGGAGCCAGTATAATCCGAAGTCCATGGACCTCGCCGGCATCCAGCGCGCCCTCCGCGAGCAGCGGATCGACGGATGGCTCCTCTACGACTTCCGCGGCTCCAATCCGATCGCCCGCGCGGTCATCGGCTTCGACGAGACCCAGATCGGCACGCGGCGGTGGTTCTACCTGATCCCGGCCCAGGGCGACCCGGTCGCGATCGTCCACGTCATCGAGCCGCACGCGCTGAGGGACGCGCCGGGGAACTCGCTGTTGTACCGGTCGTGGAAGGAGCTGGAGGCCCTGCTCCACGAGAAGCTGGCCGGCATGAAGCGGGTGGCCATGGAGTACAGCCCCGGCGCAGCCATCCCCTACGTGGGCCGGGTCGACGCGGGCACGGTGGAGATGGTGCGGGCGACCGGGGTCGAGGTCGTCACTTCCGCCGACCTCGTCCAGGCCTTCGAGTCCCGCTGGACCGCCGAGCAGAAGGCGCTGCACGACCAGGCGGCGCGCGACACGTTGCTGGCCAAGGACGAGGCCTTCGCCCTCGTGAAGGCGCGGCTCGCCGCGCGGATGCCGGTCAAGGAGAGCGAGGTCCAGGGCTTCATCCAGTCGCGCTTCGACGCTCGCGGGCTCACCACCCACCACCCCTGCATCGTGGCCGTCAACGAGCACGCTTCCGACCCGCACTTCGAGACCGCGCCCGGCTCCGACGACCGCCCGATCCGGCCGGGCGACCTGCTGCTCATCGACCTGTGGGCCAAGGTCAAGGACGACCCGCGCGCGGTCTACTACGACGCGACGTGGATGGCCTTCTGCGGCCGGGAGGTCCCGGGCCCGATGCGCGAGGTGTGGGAGGCGGTGAAGGGCGCCCGCGACGCCGCGGTGGCGTTCGTGCAGGATGCCGTGCGCTCCGGCCGCACCATCCACGGGTACGAGGTGGACGACGTCTCGCGCGGCTACATCGACGAGCGCGGCTACGGCGCGTACTTCCTCCACCGGACCGGCCACTCCATCGGCTACGAGGTCCACGGCAACGGGGTGAACATCGACAACCTCGAGACCCGCGACCAACGGACGATCATCCCCGGAGTCTGCTTCTCGATCGAGCCGGGCATCTACCTGCCCGAGTTCGGCGTGCGGAGCGAGATCGACGTCTACGTGGGCGAGCGGTCGGCCGAGGTCACCGGAGACATCCAGCGGGAGCTGCTGCTCCTGGCGTGAGCGCGACATGAACACGAGAAGGCTGGGACGGACGGGGCTGATGGTCTCGGAGATCGGCTTCGGGGCCTGGGGCATCGGCAAAGGGATGTGGATCGGGGCCGAGGACGACGAGAGCCTGCGCGCGCTGCGGCGGGCGGTCGAGCGGGGCGTCAACTTCATCGATACCGCCCTCGCCTACGGCCCCGGGCACAGCGAGAGGCTGGTCGGACGGCTGGTGCGGGAGCGGAAGGAGACGCTCTACGTCGCCACCAAGGTGCCGCCCAAGAACTCGACCTGGCCGGCTGCCCGGGGCGTGCCGGCGCGCGAGGTGTTCCCCGCCGCCTACCTGACGCGCTGCGCCGAGGAGAGCCTGAACAACCTCGGACGGCGGGCTGGCAGGATGCGCTGCGCCGGCTGCGGGAGTCCGGCCGGGTGCGCTTCGTCGGGATCTCGGTCAACGACCACGACCCCGCCTCCGCGATGCGGGCGGTGGCGTCGGGGATCTTCGACACCGTCCAGGTCATCTACAACGTGTTCGACCAGAGCCCGGCCGCGGCCTTCTTCCCCGCCTGCCGTCGGCACGACGTCGGCGTCGTCGCCCGCGTGCCTTTCGACGAAGGCGGCCTCACGGGCTCGATCACGCCCGAGACGAAGTTTCCCTCCGGCGACTTCCGCAACCAGTACTTCAAGGGGGCACGCCGGCGGCAGGTGTGGGAGCGCGCCGAGGCGCTCAAGAAGCTCCTGGACGCCGAGGCGAAGACGCTGGCCGAGCTGGCCCTGCGCTTCTGCCTGAGCCAGGACGCCGTGTCCACCGTGATCCCCGGAATGCGGCGGATGGCCAGCGTCGACGCCAACACCGCGGTGTCGGACGGCCGGCGGCTGTCTCCGGCCCTGCTGGCGAAGCTCGAAGGACACGCCTGGCCGCGAAACTTCTACGCCTGACTCCGGCCGGGACGCCTTCGGGAGACACCGTTCCTACCTCATCCTGTTCGTGGTGTCGTTCCCGCTCTGGTACGCCGGCGTGCGCCTCCGCGGTGGCACTGGGGTGCTCGACCACAGCCCGATCGACCAGCACACGCGCCAAGCCCAGGCCTGGCTCTCGGGGCGGCTCGACCTCCCCGGGGCGCCCGCCTATCTGGAGATCGCGCGCTACCAGGACCGCTTCTACGACAGCTTCCCGCCGACGCCGTCGCTCTTCGAGCTGCCCCTCGTTCTCGTCTTCGGCCGCCAGACGCCGAGCAGCCTGGTCATCTATGTCTTCTGGATGGCGGCGCTCGGAGCGGCCCATGCCGTGCTGCGCCGCCGCGGCTTTCCCGAGCGCGACGCGCTGCTGGCCAGCCTGGCCTTCGTCTTCGCCACCAACGTCTACGTGTCGTGCGCGCGGGCCAACGTGTGGGCCCAGGGCCTGAGCCTCGGGTTCAGCCTGGCCGTGGCCGGTCTCGCCTTCGTCATCGGCAACTCCCGCCGCGAATGGCGCGGTCCAGGCGTCGGCTACCTGCTGCTCTCGCTGGCCGTGGGCTGCCGGCCCCTGCTGCTGCTGATGACGCCGCTCTACCTCGCGCTCGACCACCGGACCTGCGGCCGCCGCCTGGGCCCGGCGGCGGTCTCCGCGGTCCTGTGGATGGCACCCTACGGCGCCTTCCTGGCCTGGCTCAACCAGGCGCGCTTCGGCGACGCGCTGGAGTTCGGCCATCACCACCTGGCTTTCGCGCAGAGCCTGCCCTACGGGCTGATGAGCCTCCACTACCTGCCCTGGCACCTCTACCACGCGGTGCTGAAGCTGCCCCGGCTCCAGGCGCATTGGCCGCCGCTGGAGTTCGACATGAACGGGAACGCGTTCTGGTTGCACAACCCCATGCTGGCGGCCGCCATCGGCGGGCTCGTGGCCCGGCGGTTCGACCCCTGGGTGCGGGCCGCGGCCGCCTTCGCCTTCGTCACCATCGGGACCGGCGTACTGATGTACGAGTCGGGGGGCTGGGTGCAGTTCGGCTTCCGGTACCTCATCGACCTGCTGCCGGCCGGCCTGGTCGTCTTCGCGTACGCCTTCGACCGCTTCCCGCGCCTGCTCCTGGCGGGCTCGCTCGTCACCCTAGCCTTGAACGTCTACGGCCTCGCCGGCTGGAAGCACTTCCCCCGCCAGCCGCGCGATGCCCCGTGGCTACGAGACGTCCCCGCTTCGCCGCCTCCGGCGGATCTCAGCGCGATCGGGCCGACCAGGCTATGCCCGCCTGTCCCGTCCAATAGAGAAGGATGATCGGAACCCGAGCGTAGGGGACCGGTCCGTGGAAGCGGTCGAGGGCGATGAGCGTGTCGCTGAGCGCGAAGAAGATCGCGCCGGCGAGGCCGGCCCACTCGCCGGCTCTCGGCGCGCCGGAGCGCCCGACCCGAGCGGCGGCGCGCCACACCATCGTACAGATCGCGACCACGTAGGCTACGACCGCCGGCCGCAGGTCGCCCAGGCCCGACCACAGGAAGGCGGCCATGCCGGCGCCGTAGGCGGCGATCGGCAGGGCGCGAAGGAGGCGAGGGCGGGCCGTGTCGGCCAGGAACGCGGCGATGTACGCGATGTGGCCGAGCAGGAAGGCGGCCAGGCCGGCGGCGAAGCTCCACTCGATCAGGACGTCGCCGATCAGCGAGAGCGCGAGGCCCGCGGCGAGGCGGTTCCGGTAGGCGCTCTCCGGGGCCTCGAGGACCCACAGGGTCAGGCCGAGGACGGGCACCGGCTTGAACGCGAGCCAGAGCCAGCGCAATCGACGCCCTTAGAGGTCGTGCTCGCGATCGCTGAGCGCGGTCTCCGGCCGGATGAAGCTGTGCGTCTCCGCCGCGCGGTGGATCTCGTTGACCGTCTCGAGCCCGAGCTGCCTGGCCAGGCGCAGCGTCTCCTTCACCTGGTCGGTCCGCGACACCGTCGTGTTGTCGCAGCAGATGGCGACCGGCACCCCGGCCTCCAGGAACCGGTGGATCGGATGCGGCTCCCCCCGGCGGACCGCGCCCGAGTCGTAGTTGCTCGACAGGCAGCACTCGACGACGATCCGGTCCCGGGCCAGGCGCCGCATCAGCGCCTCGTCGCCCGCAGCCGAGCAGCCGTGGCCGATGCGCTGGGCGCCCAGACCGTCGACCGCGTCCCAGACGTATTCGGCGGGCGCGTCCTCGCCCGCGTGGACGGTCAGGCCCAGCCGGCCGATGCGGGCGATCTCGTACGCGCTCCGGAACAGGCGGGGCGGGTTGCCGCTCTCGGGGCCGGCGATGTCGAAGCCGACCACGCCCACCCGCGCGTGGAGGTGCTGCGCTTCCGATATGGCCTGCCGGGCCAGGATCTTGGCGATGTGGGGTCCGTGCTGCCGCATCGCGATGACGATCAGGCCGAGCTTCATCGGGTGACGCTGGGCGGCGTGGTTCATGCCGGAGAGCACGGCCCGGATGGACTGGCGGGGGGTGAGGCCGGCGAAGGTGTGGATGATCGGCGAGTAGCGCAGCTCCAGCGTGGCCACCCCCGCCGCGGCCGCCTCGTCCACGATGGCCTCGGTGACCTGGCTGATGTTCTCGTAGAACTGGGTGATCCAGAGCGGGTAGTGCATCTTGTCGAGGTAGGCGAGCAGGGTGCCCTCCTCCTCCGGCTGCAGCTCCAGCCGCCGCCGCATCTCGTCGAGGGTGTCCACCGGGTTGAGGCCGTAATGCTTCATGAGCTGCCACGTCACCTCGGCCGGGATCGAGCCGTCGACGTGCTGGTGCAGCTCGACCTTGGGCAGGGCGCGGACCTGCGCATCCAGCTCCGGCATGGCCCTCAAGGATAGAGCAGGTGCGGCGCGCGCCGGAGCCGCCAACGCGCCTCGTCGGCCGCCCACCCGGCGGCGATGCGGGCCGGGTCTTCTCCGCCCTCCAGCCGGGCCAGGGCCTCCTTCGAACCCCCCAACGGCTCCGCCCCCGACATCTCGTAGCGGAGGCCGAAGAGCCGGCGCAGCGCCGACGCGATCTCCAGCGCCACCCGCACCGGCCGCAGCGCCGCGCGGTCGGTGACGACGAGGAACACGCCCCCGCAGGCCTCGCCCGCGTAGCGTCCCGCCGCGGGCGTGAAGCGCACCGGGTAGGCGCGCGCGCCGGGCAGGCCGCGGGCGCGGAGCGCCTCGGCCAGGCGCGGGCCGTCCACCCACGGCGCCCCCACCTGCTCGAAGGGGTGGTCGGTGCCGCGTCCCACCGAGACGCTCGTGTCCTCGAGGGCCCGGAACCCGGGGTGGAGCATCGCGGCCGGCAACGTGCGCAGATCAGGGGCGGGATCGATCCACGGCAGGCCCGTCTCGTCGAACCACTGCTCGCGCCGCCAGCCCTTCATCGGCACCACGCGGAGGTCGGCGTCGATTCCGCTGTCCGCATTCAGGAAGCGGGCCAGCTCGCCGGCCGTCATCCCGTGCCGCGCGGGCAGGCCGAGGTCCCCCGCCGCGCCCTCGATCTGGAAGCCGTCGATGGGGTTCGGCCGGTCGAGGAGGACGACGGCAAGCTTGCGCTTCGCCGCCTGCCGGAGCAGGGCGGAGATGGCGGCCGCCTCGGACCGGTCGCCGGCGCCGGCGAGGTCGACGACCATGGTGTCGACGCCGCCCCATGCTTCCGCGCCGGCCGTCGAGACCGATTCGACGGCGAGCGAGCGCACCAGCTCGACTCCGTCGGCGCCGCGCAACAGCTCCGCCGTGCCGGCTCCGGTCCGATCGGCCGCGGCGGGACTCGCGACCAGGGCCAGCCGCTTCCCCCGCAGGAGCGCGAAGCCCGCGGAGCGCAGCATGTCGATGCCGGCCTGGACCACCGTCGCCTCACGGGGAGGGCCGGGCGGGCGCGCGGCCGGGCCGAAGTCGCCGCGCGCGAAGCCGGCCTCGCGGAGGGCGGCCGGTGGACCGGGGTCGACGACGGCCGACGCCACTGCGGTAGCGACGCGGGCCCGCAGCGGCGTGACGTCCCCCTTGCCGTCGGGATGGAGGCGGCTCGACAGGAACACCACCGAGACGCCGGTGAGCGGATCGATCCAAAGCGAGGTGCCGGTGAACCCGGTGTGGCCGAAAGAGCCGACGGGGAACAGCTCGCCCGCGTTGGAGGAGAAGCGGGAGTCGAAATCCCAGCCGAACCCGCGCGCGTCGGCCATCTCCGGCGGCGTCGCCGGCGAGGTCATCTTCGCCACCGCCAGCGGAGAGAGGATCCGCGCCGCGCCGAGCCGGCCGCCGTGGAGCAGCATGCGGCAGAAGCGCGACAGGTCGGCGGCGGTGCTGAACAGGCCCGCGTGGCCGGCGACCCCGCCCATCCGGCGCGCGGTCGGGTCGTGGACGACGCCGCGCAGCATCGGACCGGGCGGGCACCCGAGGCCGGCGCAAGGCTCGGTGGGCGCGATGCGGGAGGCCAGCGCGGCGGGAGGATTGAAGAGAGTCTCGCGCATTCCCAGCGGTCCGAAGATGCGCTGGCGGGCGAAGCGGTCGAGGCCGACGCCGCTGGCCCGGGCGACGACCTCGCCGAGCAGGATGAAGTTGACGTCGCTGTAGACGAACCGCTCGCCGGGCGCGGACGTCGGCACCTCCTCGACGGCCCGGGCGATGGCGGTCTCGTAACCGGTCCAGGGGTCGGCGAGGTCGAGGTCCGGCCGCAAGCCCGACGTGTGGGTGAGGAGTTGGCGCAGCGTGATCGCGCCCTTGCCGTAGCGCTCGAAGCCGCGCACGTACGCGGAGACCGGATCGCTGAGGCGCAGCCGGCCCTCCTCGACGAGAATCATCACGCTCGTCGTCGTGGCCACGACCTTGGTGAGCGAGGCGAGGTCGAAGACGGTGTCGGTGGTCATGGGCTCGACCGCGGGGACGAGAGCCCGGTGGCCGTAGGCCCGGAGCAGCGGCACGCGGTCGCCGCGGCCGACGAGCAACACCGCTCCCGGAAGCTGCCGCGCCCGGATGGCTTCGGCGACGAGGCCGTCGATGCGGGCCAGGCGGGCCGGATCGAAGCCGACCGCTTCGGTCCCCGCCGGCGCGGCGGGCGGCGCGGCGGGACGGGCCCCCGCCAGCGCGCTCCCCAGGAACGCCGCCAGGAGGAGGGCCGCGCCCCGGGAACGCCGTCGCGCCGGCACCGTCCGTCTCACGCGGCCGATCCCTCGACCCTCCGCTTCACGGCTTGCAGCCACATCCGGCGTATGAGGGAGCTGCCCGGATAGATCACCCGCCAGTAGACCGCGAAGAGGCGTCGCGTCGCCGCGTCGGTGGCGAAGACGCGGGTCTCGGTGCTGAGGCGGCACCCGCCGCCGGGTTCGGCCTCGACGAGGAAGTTCATGGCCGTCATGGCGTAGCCGGGGGCATTCAGCCCTGCGAAAGCGCGCGGGTCCTGGCGAACGGCGTGGACGGCGCGGGCGATCCGCTCCGCCTCGTCCGGGCGCGCCGGCGCCAGGCGCATCGCGGTGCCGAAGACCACCTCGCGGCCGGGCTCGCCGCCGAGCGAGACGAAGCCCGAGCGCAGCGCCACCTCCAGGATCGGCTGCCCCTCGGGCGCGTTGAGGATCGACGCGCGGCCGCCGCGACCGAAGCGGGGCGAGCGGATCCAGGTGAGGGTGCGGAAGAGCCGGATCTCCCCGGCCGTGACGCGGCGAACCGCGTCCAGGACCACCTCCGGCGAGGCCTGGACGCGCACCGAGTGGATCTCGTGGAACTGGTAGACGGGCACCACGGCGTCCAGGCGCGTCCGGTTGACGGCGACGCGGACGAGCGAGGCGGGAAGGGCAAAGCCGGCCAGCGCGCCGAGCACGCCGCCGCCGGCCAGGAGCGCGGCCGTGCGCCGGCCGCGGACGCCGAGCGCGCGGGGAGGCTTGACGAGACAAGCCAGCCCGAGCAGGGTCACCAGGCCGCCGGCGTAGACGAGCGTGACGGCTGCGAGCTGGAGCATCGGAAGGTCCGACGGACGATACCCCAAAACCGCCGTGCCTTCGTCCGCGGAGACCCGGAGGCACGCTTCGCGGGCGCGCTCGGCGAGTGCAGTGCGGTTCGCCGGCCTTCGCCTCGCCCGCGACGCCTAACGCGCGCCTCCCCGGGTGGAGGACAGCGCATAACCGGCCCGGGACAGATGGGCCCGCACCTTGCGGTACGCCCACGGGGCCAGCGGTACGACGATGTGCCGCGCGGCCTCTCGCTTGAGGGTCATCTTGAGCCGCCAGGGCGTCACCACCAGGGATTCGATGACCGCGCGCGGGTAGAACGTGACCGGCCGGAAGGCCTCGACCCGCGGCCAGCGGTGCTCGTTCAAGAGCTCGGGCGGCACTTCCGAGGCCCAGCACGTCAGCACCTCGGTCATCTCGGCGAGGCCGGGCGTGGCGTGGGGCCGCAGGTAGAGGCGCATCGGTCCTCCGGGCAGGCCGATCTGGTCCACGAGCGTGGCGAGCAGCGCCCCCATCATTCCTCCGCCCACGATGAGGGCGGCGATCGACGCCTGCCGCCGCTCCTCCGCCGACCGGCGCTCGACGGTGATGATCGCCTCGTCGGTGACGACGACGTGTCGCGCGGGGCCGTAAGAGATGGTGAGAGGCATGTATCGGCACCGTTGCGAAGAGGGAGGATTCGCATTCTAATGCGTCTCGTGCCCCTGAACGCCGTCGAGGTGGATCGTGCCGTGCGACACCTTCGCCGCCGCGACCCGGTGCTGGCGGCGATCATCAGCCGCGTCGGCCGGTGCGCCTGGGAGACCGAGCGCGCCGGCAGCGCTTTCTCCTCCCTCGTCGAGGCGATGCTCTACCAGCAGATCACCGGGAAGGCCGCCGCCTCCGTCCACCGCCGCCTCCGCGGTGTGCTGGGCCGGCGGCACCCGCGGCCGCAGGAGATCCTCGCCGCTTCGACCCGGGCCCTCCGGGGCGCCGGCCTCTCGCGCCAGAAGATCGCCTACATGCGCGACCTCGCCGCGCGGGCGGGCGACGGCCTCCCGCTGCGTGGCCTCTCTCGCCGGCCGGACGAGGAGGTGATCGAGGCGCTCTGCGCCGTCAAGGGCATCGGGCGATGGACGGCCGAGATGTTCCTCATCTTCCGCCTCGGCCGCTTGGACGTGCTGCCGGTGGACGACTACGGCGTGCGCAAGGCCGCGCAGAGGGCCTACGGGCTCCGCGAGCTTCCCGACGCGCGCTGGCTGCGGGAGAAGGGCGAGGCCTGGCGTCCCTACCGCACGGTGGCGAGCTGGTACCTCTGGCGCAGTCTCGAGCCGGGCGGGGTGGAGCCCGCGGAGTGAGGCGAACGGGGCCCGTGCTGGCGGGGATGCTGGCCAGCGTCGGGATGGTCGCCCCATCGCCCGGTCACGTCGCGGCAACCGGCTGAAGGGCCTCCTGCTGGGCCTCGCCGAGTTCGACCGGGACCCGGACGGTGGCGTCACCCGGCTGGGCTTCTCGGCCGCTGACCGGTCCGCGCGCGCCTGGGTGATCGAGCCGGACCTGGAGCGCGCGACCATCGACGACATGGCGGCGCGCATCCGGGCCCGGGCGGAGGCGATCGGCCGGGAGACCGGGGTGGCGGTCAGCGAAGGATCGTCGCCGTGACCTCCAGGCTGACCCGGCGGTCGCTCAAGGGGTCGGCCGACTGCGCCACCCTCACCGTCTTGCCGTCCTCGAGCACGAGGCCCAGGCGATCCCGGATCTCCAGCTTCGGATACTGCTTCGCCTCCGCCGATGTGTCGACGAAGTTGTACTCCAGGGTCAGCCCCAGGCGCACGTGGCTGCCTTCGATCTCGGGGCTGACGTCCACGTGGAGGGGAATGCTCCGCAGGTTCTCGGTCTTCGAGCCGAACGGCGCCTCGGCGCTGGAGCGGATGAAGCCGTCGCGGCGGTCGGCCACGGTCAGGCTCACCGCCTTGGTCATGGCCGGCTGGCCGCCCCGCTCGTCGATGATCCGCACGTCGATGCGGACGTTGGCGAGCTGGCCGGGGCGCCGCGGAGGCTCCGGCTTGGCCTCCGGCGCCGGCGCGGCCCGGGGGGCCGGCGATGGGGCAGCCTTTGGAGCCGGCCTCGGGCGCGGCTCCGGCCGCGGCTCCTGCGCGAGGAGCGTCGCGGCCGCCAGGGCGGCGGCCAGGGGGACGAGGGCAGAGCTGATCTTCATGGGCTTCCTTTCTCGGTTACGGCTGGGGCTCGGCCAGCGGCTCGATGTCCATGCGCTCGATCCGGAGCGGCCTGAGGACGACGCGCTCGTCACCCATCGCCGCGACGTCCAGTGGCGAGACCTCGATCGGCGCTACCTCGACGCCGTCCGCCGGCTCCGGGGCCGGCTCGCTCGCGCGCATCCGCGCCGGCCGCCGAGCCCGCGGCGGCGCGGGAACAGGGGGAACGCTCTCCGCCCTGGCCTGCACCGTCGGCGCCGGCGCGGCCGTACGCGGCTCGGCGACAGAGCCGACGGGCGGCTCGTGAACGCTCGTCACCGAGCGAGCCGGGGTCGAGGCCCGGCGAACGAGGACGAGCGAGGCCGCCACGACGGCGATCCCCGCCGCCGCGGCCAGGACCGGCCACGCGCGCCAGGGAGACGGCGAGGGCCGCTCGGCCAGGCGGGCCGCCACCCTGCGGTGCAGGTCGGCCGGTCCTTCGCCGGCCACCATGTCGTGCAGGACGGCGTCGATCGCCGCGTCGAGGGGGGACGGCGCCGGAGGTCGCGGGCCGCGGGTCTCACTCATGGCCGTATCCCAGGCGGACGAGCCTCTGCTTGAGCTGGCGACGCGCCTCCGCCACCCGCCACTTGAGTGTCCCCTCGGGGATGCCGAGGACGACCGCGATCTCGCCGTAGGTCTGCTCCCCGGCCGCGCACAGCAGCAGGGGGTCGCGCAGCCGGGCGGGAAGCGCCCGCACCAGCCGCTCCACATGATGGGCCATCTCCGCGTCGATCAGCGCGCCTTCCTGCGTGCGGGTCTCCCGTGACACCGCCGGCTCGGGAAGCTCGCCGGAGGCGAAGCGCCGCCAGCGCGAGACGAGGCTCCGTCGCCGGCTGAGCGCCCGGTGCCAGGCGATCGACAGCAGCCACGTCTTGAAGCTGGCCTCGGCCCGATACGTCCCCATCTTCTGATACGCGGCCAGGAACGCCTCCTGGGCCGCGTCCTCCGCCTCGCTGGCCGAGCCGAGGGCCGCGTGAGCCGCGCGGTACACGGCCGCGCGGTGTCGCTCCACCAGCTCCCCGAAGGCCGCGTGATCGCCCTGCCGGGCCCGCGCCACCAGCTCGGCATCGCTCACATGCCCTGTAGAAGCCGCCCGGCCGCCGTCGGTTGGGAAAAAGCCGGGGGCGGAAGGCTGGCCCACTCGCGCATTGTAGGCGGCGTGCGCGGGAGACCTGGGCGGGGCTGGGTGCTATCATCCGCAGGTCGAAGCCGGCGCTAGGAACGGAAAGGCGTTCATGAGACTCCGGCTCATCGGCGGGCTCGTCGTCGCCATCCTCACCCCTGCCGGCCCGGCCGCCGCCCAGACCGCCCCCGGGCCCCAGGCGTTCTTCAACGGGACGGTGGACCTCGCCTACCCCTTCGAGGACGGCGGCGCGCCCAAGATCAATCGCCTGATCCGCGGCGACAGCCCCTTCGACAACGTCCGCCTCCGTCTCTTCGCCGACGTCGTCCTCAACTCCCGCTGGTCGGCCTTCAGCCAGATCCTGATCGACCCCTCCAGCCGGCTGGGCCTGGAGTCCTTCCTGCGCTCCTACGTCCGCTTCAACGCGTTCAAGAAGGAGAAGGCGGACCTCAGCTTCCAGGCCGGCGTGGTCCCCACGCCCTTCGGCGCCTACTCTCCGCGCGCGTACTCCGAGCGCAACCCTCTCGTGAGCGACCCGCTCATGTACCACTACTTCACGAGCCTGCGGTCCAACCAGCTCCCGGCCAGCAACGCGGACCTGCTGCGCCACCGCGGGCAGGGCCAGTCCGACGACTTCACCAGCTTCGCCGGCCCGGGCAGCCCGGTGCGCTTCAACGGCATGCCGATGATCTACGACCCGTGCTGGGACGTGGGCGTGCAGGCGCTCGGCTCGGCGGGCCGGCTCGAGTACGTCCTCGCGGTCGCCCAGGGCACGCTGTCCAACCCGCGCTTCAAGGGCGGCGACAACAACGCCGGCAAGCAGCTCTCCGGGCGTCTGGCCTTCGTGCCACGGCCCGGCGTGGTGCTGGGCGCCTCGTATGCGCGCGGGCCCTATCTCGACGCCGTCCTCCAGTCTGGCCTCCGGCCCGGCACTGACGTGGACGACTTCCGCCAGGAGATCTGGGGCTTCGACGCGGAATACGGCGTTCGCCACCTGGTCCTCTATGCGGAGCTGGCGCGCAACCGCTGGCAGTCGCCGAACATCACGGACGGCCGCGGCCGGAGGCAGGACCTCACCGTCCTCGGCGGGTACGTGGAGGCGAAGTACACGCTGCGGCCGGGCCTCTTCGCCGCCCTGCGTTACGACCGCATCGACTTCGGTGACATCGACGGGGCCGGCCCCGGCGCCCGCACGCCGTGGGACTACGACGTCCGGACCTGGGAGTACGGCGTGGGCTATTACTTGACCGATCGGGTCATCGCCAAGCTCGTGCGCCAGGATTACCGGACGGCGGGAGAAGAGGGGAGCGAGCACTTTTGGGCGATGCAGGTCTCGGTCTCGTTCTGAGGCGGGGCGTGAGCAGGCCGGGCTTCGCGGTCGGCGTGCTGGCCGCGCTCGCGGTCGCGGCTCCGCTGGCCGGCGGAACGCTGAGCGGCAGCGTCCTCACCAAGCCCACGGCGCGGCAGAAGGTGCCGCCGCGGTATTACCAGGGGCCCTACCGGTCCGGCCGCGGACCATCGATGGTGGAGGAGGGTGGCCCCCAGGACGTGGTCGTGTTCGTCGACGGCGTGAAGGGTCCCTACCTGCCTCCCGCGCGTCACCCCCAGCTCGTCCAGAAGGACGAGCGCTTCGTGCCCCACGTCCTGGCCGTCCAGGCGGGATCGACGGTGGACTTCCCGAACGAGGACGACTTCTACCACAACGTCTTCTCGGTCGTGGCCGGCGACCGCTTCGACCTCGGGCGCTACGCCAAGGGCAAGAGCGCCCACCAGACGCTCACCAAGCCGGGGGTCGTGG
Organism: Acidobacteriota bacterium; assembly: GCA_003223555.1. Classification (GTDB taxonomy): domain Bacteria; phylum Acidobacteriota; class Vicinamibacteria; order Fen-336; family Fen-336; genus AA32. The sequence goes on from QHVM01000046.1 coordinate 57,386, forward strand.
TCGTCCGCTGCGAGATCCACTCCGGAATGAAGGCCTACATCCTGGTGGTGCCCAACCCGTTCTTCGCCGTGCCCGGTCCCGACGGCGCCTTCTCGATCCCCGACCTGCCCGGCGGCACCTACGCGGTCAAGGCCTGGCACCCCGACTTCGGCTATCAGGAGCGCACCGTGACCGTGCCCGCTTCCGGGACGGCCACGGTCGGCTTCGCCTTCTGAGGGGAGCCGCGATGCGCTTCCGGCCCGGCCTGCGCAGCAAGATGCTGGCCTTCACCTTCGGCGTCGTGGCCCTGCTCGTCGGCCTGTCGCTGGCGGTGATCCATCGCTTCGTGGCCCGGCAGGTGCAGGCGGGCATCGTCGAGCAGCTCGTGAAGACGCGGACCGTGTTCGAGCGGTTCATGGAGGCGCGGGCGGGCTGGCTGCGGACCCAGGGCGCCGTCGTGGCGGAGGACCCGCGCTTCAATGCCATCCTGGACATACCCCGGGCGGACCTGGCCGCCCAGTCGCGCACCGTGCTGCGCGAGGCGCGCCGCTTCCAGGGCCTCATCGGCAGCGACCACTTCCTCGTGACCGACCGCTCCGGCGCGGTGCTCGCCCGGGTCGACCTGTCCAGCTCCACCGGCGGGGGACTGAGCGGCCTCTCCACGCTCGCCGCGGCCGCCCGCGGCGAGCGGGCCGAGGGCCGCTGGCGATGGGACGGCCGGGACTACCACGTCGTCACCGTTCCGGTGCGGGACGGGCCGCGCGTGGCCGGCGCGCTGACCGTCGGCTTCGCCGAGCCGGCCGAGTCGGGGGCGCTGGCGGAGGCGCTCAGGAGCGCCGCCGCGGACGACCGGCCGCGTCAGGCCATCGTCTCCGGTAGCGCGTCCGACGTATCGGCGACGATCCGGGGCCTCGAGAGCGAGCTACCCGACGCCGACCTGGTCGCGCTCACGGATGCTCGGGGCACCGCGCGCGGCCTCTCCGTGCGGCGGGCCGCGTCGGGCGGCGACCTGGCCGCCGCGCCCCGCGTGCAGGAGGCGCTCTCCGGCGTGGAGACGGCCGGCCTGGAGGTCGACGGAGGGCGCATCGTGCAGATGGTGGTGGTGCCCGTCTGGTCGCGCGGCGAGGTGATCGGCACTCTCGGCACCGGCTTCGAGATCGACGACCGGCTGGCGGGCGACCTGCGGCACATGACCCGATGCGAGGTGACGTTCGTCCTCGACGGGCGGGTGGTCGCCTCGACCTGGCCCGCGGCCATGCGCGACGACGTGGAGAGGGGACTCGCTTCGGTGGCCGGGGCCGGCGGCGGGGCTCCCTTCGAGATGGCGCTCGGCCGGGAGACGTACGTGTCGCTTTCCGGCCACCTGCCGGGCGGGCGGGGCGGCTACCTCATCCAGCGCTCGCTCGACGAGGCCATCGGGTTCTTGACCCCGCTGGAGCGAACGCTCGTTGCCCTGGGCCTCGGCGTGCTGCTGGCGGCGGCGGTCATGAGCTTCGTGGGGGTGGCCCGCATCGCCGGACCGGTGCAGGCTCTCGTCGAAGGGACCCGCCGGCTGGCCGCCGGCGACCTCGGCCATCGGCTGCCCGTGACCACGGGCGACGAGCTGGGCGAGCTGGCCGGATCGTTCAACGAGATGGCGGGGGCGCTCGCCAGCTCCCGCGAGCACCTCGCCGAGTCCGGCCGGCGCTACCGGGACCTGTTCGATCACGCGCAGGACGTGGTCTACACGACCGACGTGGAGGGTCATCTCACCTCGGTGAACCAGGCGGGGCTGAAGCTGGTCGGATACACGGCCGAGGAGCTCCTCGGCCGCAGCGTCTACGACCTGCTGGCCCCGGAGGACAGGGAACGCATCCGGAGCGAAGACGCGCGGTGGCCGCCGCCCGGCCCCCGCCCGGCCCAGGAGGCCCAGGTCGTGCACAAGGACGGGACGCGCACCACGCTGGAGATCGCCGCCCGCTGGATGGTGGAGGGCGGACGCCCGGTGGGCGTGCACGGGATCGGGCGCGACATCTCCGAGCGGCGCGAGCGCGAGCGCGCGGCCCAGCGCTTCCGGGAGCAGGTGCACGAGTCGGAGAAGCTCCGGGCCCTGGGGGAGATGGCGGCCGGGGTGGCCCACAACTTCAACAACCTGCTGGGCGGCGTCATCGGATACGCCCAGCTCATGGAATCGCGGCCCCGCACCTCCGAGGAGTACCAGCGCTTCGCCCGCAAGATCGTGGAGTCGGCCGAGCAGTGCGCGGCGGTGGTCAAGCGCATCCAGACCTTCGGCCGCCCGATCGACACCCGGCGCCGGGAGTCGGTCGACCTCCGCCGGGTCGTGCGGGAAACGCTGGAGCTGACGCGGCCGAAGTGGAAGGCCGTTCCCGAGCGCGAGGGCCGGACCGTCGAGGTGGAGCTGGACCTGCAGGAGGTCCCTCCGATCTCCAGCACCGGGGCGGCCTGGGAGGAGATCCTTTCCAACCTCGTCTTCAACGCCGTGGACGCCATGCCGGAGGGGGGTTCCCTCACGATCGCCACCCGGCGGGAGGGCGAGGACGGCATCCTGTCGGTGCGCGACTCCGGCATCGGCATGGACGCCGAGACCCAGCGGCGGATCTTCGAGCCGTTCTTCACCACCAAGGGCCCCGAGCTGGGGACGGGGCTGGGCCTGAGCACGGTCTGGGGCCTGGTCCAGAGCCAGGGCGGTCGCATCGAGGTGCGGAGCGCGCCGGGCCAGGGGACCACGTTCACGGTCCGCGTGCCGCTCGCGCGGGGCGACACGCGGCCGGCGGCCGAGCGCCCGTCGCAGGCGGCGGCCGGCCTGCGCATCCTGGTGATCGACGACGAGCCGGCCACGCGGGACGTGCTGCCCCAGATGCTCGCCGACCACGCGGTCGAGACCGCGGCGGGCGGGGCCGAGGGCCTGAACCGGTTCCGCGAGCGGCCGCACGACGTCGTCATCAGCGACTGGAGCATGCCCGGCCTGTCCGGCCTGGAGGTGGCGGCCGAGGTGAAACGCCGCTCGGCCTCCACGGTGATGGTGCTCATGACGGGCTGGGAGGTGCGCGGCACGGCCGCCGCCTCCAGCCCCGACGTCGACCTGCTCCTGGCCAAGCCGATCGTGATGCGCGAGCTGGACCGCGTGGTGGCCGAAGCGGCGCTGCTCCGGCGCCAGCGCACCCGCGCCTCCCCCGCCTAGGGCCGGCCGAGTATCTTCTCTATCGTCGGGCGCGGGCCCTCGAGGGCCACCCGCTGGAGGTAGAAGGACAGCCCCCGCGGGCCGCCCAGCTCCTCGCCGCCCCCCGCCCGGCCGGGCCCGCCGTGGACGAGCAGGGGCAGCACGGTGCCGGGGCCGGGCGACATCTCCGCGATCCTGGCGCTGCCAAGGAAGATCCGCCCGTGGAACGGAGCCAGCGCCATCACCAGGTCGCTCGTGAAGGCGGCGTCCTCGGAATAGATGGAGGAGACGAGGCCCCCTTGGCCGCGGCAGACCAGCTCCCCGGCCTCGCCCGGCCCTCCCGCGTAAGGCACCACGGTGGCCACGGGACCGAAGACCTCGTGCGAGTGCACCCGCGGGGCGTCGGCTCCCGGCTCCACTTCGAGCAGCACCGGCCCGACGAAGAATCCCCGGCCGGGCTCCACGCCCACCGGCCGCGTCTCGGCGCGGCCGTGAACGAGGCGGCCGTCGCGGGCCAGCAGGTCGATTCCCTCCCGGACGTCCTTGAGCTGGCTGGCGGTCGCCACCGGCCCCATGCGCACGCCCTCCTGCGCTGGATTGCCTACGGTGACCGATTGCAGGCGATCGACGAGGTCCTCCCGGACGCGGTCGGCGACCGCCCTGGGAACCATCACCCGCCGGATGGCCGTGCACTTCTGCCCGGCCTTCTGGGTCATGTCACGCAGCACGTCCTTGAGGAAGAAGTCGTAGGTCTCCGAGCCGGGCTCGGCGTCCGGACCGAGCACGGCCGCGTTCAGGCTGTCGGCCTCGACGTTGACCCGCACCGAGTTGCGGACGACTCGGGGCAGGACGCGGATGAGCGCGCCGGTGTCGCTCGAGCCGGTGAAGGCGACGACGTCCTGCGGACCGAGGTGGTCGAGCAGGTCGCCCACGCCGCCGACCAGGAGCGACAGCGCGCCGGGGGGGAGCACCTGTTTCTCGGCCAGGATCTCGACGATGCGGTGGGCGAGCATGGCCGAGGAGGTGGCGGGCTTGGTCACGACCGGCATGCCGGCGAGCAGGGCCACCGCCGCCTTCTCGGCCAGGCCCCAGGCCGGGAAGTTGTAGGCGTTGACGTGTACCGCTGCCCCCTGGCGGGGGACCATCACGTGCTGGCCGTGGAAGCGCGGGCTGCGCGCCAGGGAGACGCCTTCCCCGTCCGTGAGGAGGCGGACGTCGCCCAGGCTGCGGCCGATCTCGGCGTAGGTGGCGAGGGTGAACGTCGCCCCGTCGACATCGAACTTCGCATCGCTCCGGGTGTTGCCGCCGTTGCGCACCGCGAGGTCCAGCAGCTCGTCCCGATGGGCCTGCAGCGCGCCGGCCATGGCCTCGAGGAGAGCGGCCCGCTGGGCGAAGGTCAGCTCGCGGAGCGCGGGGCCGCCGGTGCGCCGGGCGAAGTCGAGGGCGGCGGCGAGGTCGAGTCCGGCGGCGCCGGCTCGGGCCAGCGGCTCCTCGGTGGCCGGGTTGACGAGCACCTGCGGCGACCCGCCCTCCATCCAGCGGCCCTGCAGATGGCTGCGCAGCGTGATCATGCCGGCATGCCGAGCTGCGTCAGTATGAACGCGTAGTCGAAGGCGACCTCCCGCAGGTAATCGTAGCGGCCCGAGGCGCCGCCGTGGCCCGCCTCCAGGTTGGTCTTCAGCGCGAGGAGGTTGTCGTCGGTCTTGAGGGCCCGCAGCCTGGCTACGTACTTGGCCGGCTCCCAGTACATGACCTGGCTGTCGTTGAAGGACGTCTTGACGAGCATGATCGGATACGCCTTCGGCTCCACGTTGGTGTACGGACAATAGGTCTTCATGTACTCGTACTGGTCCTTCACCCGGGGGTCGCCCCATTCCTCCCACTCTCCGGCCGTCAGGGGCAGCGAGGCGTCGAGCATCGTGTTGATGACGTCGACGAAGGGCACCTTCGAGACCACGACCTTGAACAGCTCGGGCCGCATGTTGGCCACCGCCCCCACGAGCAGCCCCCCCGCGCTGCCGCCCTCGATCACGAGCCGCCCGGGCGCGCTGTAGCCCTGGCCGAGGAGGTGCTCGGCCACCACGATGAAGTCGGTGAACGTGTTGCGCTTCTTCGTCATCCGGCCTTCGTCGTGCCACTGCTTCCCGAGGTCGCCGCCGCCGCGGACGTGGGCCATCGCAAAGACGAAGCCGCGGTCGAGGAGGCTCAGCCGATTGGAGGAGAAGCCGACCGGCAGCGGGAACCCGTATGCACCGTAGCCGTAGAGCAGCAGCGGGTGGGAGCCGTCGCTCTTCAGCCCCTTGCGGTAGACGATCGAGACCGGCACCTTCACGCCGTCGGGTGCCTCGGCGAGCAGCCGCTCCGAGTGGTACTGCGAGCGGTCGTAGCCCCCGAGCACCGGCTGCTCCTTGAGCAGGGTCGCCTGGCGCGTTTCCATGTCGTAGTCGAAGACCGAGTGGGGGGTGACCAGGGACTCGTAGGTGTAGCGGAACACACGGCTGTCGAACTCGGCGTTCGCGCCCGGGAAGGCCGAGTAGGCCGGCTCGGGGAACGCGATGTCGTGGGTCGTCTCCCGGCGCAGGTCGGTGACCCGCATCCGGGGCAGGCCCTGCTCCCGCTCCAGCCGCACGTAGTGGTCGCGGAAGACCTCCAG
>QHVM01000081.1 GCA_003223555.1 Acidobacteriota bacterium
CGGCGCCCTACTACCGGTCGACGTACGTCTTCGTCTACCGCAAGGACCGCGGGCTCGACGTCCGCTCCTTCGACGATCCCGCCCTGCGGCGGGTCCGCGTCGGCGTCCAGGTGATCGGCGACGACTACACCAACACGCCGCCCGCCCATGCGCTGTCCCGAAGGGGCATCGTCGGCAACGTGGTCGGCTACACGGTGTACGGGGACTACGCCCAGCCCGATCCGCCCGCCCGCATCATCGACGCCGTGGCGAAGGGGGACATCGACGTGGCGATCGCGTGGGGTCCGCTGGCCGGGTACTTCGCGCCGCGGCAGGCGGTCCCTCTCGCGGTCGTTCCCGTCTCACCGCCGTTCGACTCGCCGGACCTGCCCTTCGTCTTCGACATCTCGATGGCTGTGCGGCGGGGCGACGACGGCTTGCGCCGGGAGCTGGACGGGGTCATCCAGCGGCGCCGGGGCGAGATCGACGCGCTGCTGCGCGAGTTCGGCGTGCCGCGGGCCGGGGTGGCGGACGCGGCGCCGGTCCCGGCCGGCCCGGACGCCGAGAAACAGGTCCTGTCCGTCCTGGCCGAGATGCGCGCGCAGGGCCGGACGTACCTCAGCGTCCCGCCCGAGGACGGCCGCGCGCTTCGGCTGCTCACGGAGGCGGTCGGCGCCAAGACGGTCGTCGAGATCGGAACCTCGACCGGGTACTCCGGCCTGTGGTTCTGCCTGGCCCTGCAAAGGACCGGCGGGAGGCTCATCACCTTCGAGATCGACCCCGGCCGCGCAGCGGCGGCCCGCAAGAACTTCCAGCAGGCGGGCGTGGCCGGGCTGGCGACGGTCGTCGAAGGCGATGCCCACGAGAAGGTCGCCGCCCTCAGGGGACCCGTCGACGTCGTGTTCATCGACGCCGACAAGGAGGGCTACGTCGACTACCTGAGGAAGCTGCTCCCCCTCGTCCGCCCCGGGGGACTGATCCTGGCCCACAACGTCGGGATGGTGGCGGAGTACGTGAAAGAGGTCACGGCCAACCCCGACCTCGAGACGATCATCTATCGCGAGGGCGCCGGCCTCGCCGTCACCTTGAAGAAGCGGTGAGGCTGCTGGCCTCGCCCGGTTTCGCCGCCGCAGGCGCGGTCCTCCTCGGGGCCGCGCTCCACCCCGCGCTGCGGTCTCTCTTGCGACCACCGCTCGTGGCGGTGGCTGCGACGGCGCTCCTGCTCGCCCTCGCTCTCCTCATACGTCCGGGTGGCCCGGGGGAGCGGCTCGTGGGGCTCGGCGCGGTCGCGATCGTGGCCGCGCTCGCATCGGACGGGCTGCGTGGCCACCGGGGCACGCTCACGCTGGAGGTCGGGCAGGGCACCCAGAGCTTCGAAGAGCAGGGACCGGAAGGGCGGGCGCTCGGCCGGCGCCCGCTGGGCTTCGGCGTCGTCCTGGCGCGGCTCGATCCGGGGGGCGCCGTCGTGCTGCGAGCCGGGGATGGAGCCACGATCGCCCCGGGCCGGCGGCGCGCGGCCTCGCACGGCGGCTTCCGGTTCGGCCTCGCGGCCGGCCCGGGCGGGCAGCCCAGCGTGCTTCGTATCGCGATCGCCGGACCTGGAGGGTCGCGCATGGTCGAGGTCGCCCCCGGCGAGCCCGCGACGGCCGACGGGCTCCACGTCGCGCTCGAGAGCTACTTCCCCGACTTCGCGCTCGACGCGGAGCGGCGCCCGTACTCGCGCTCTCCCGAGCCGCGCAACCCCGCCGCGCTCCTCCGCGTCACGCGCGGGAGCCAGAGCTGGCGCGTGTTCGTCATCCAGGCCATGCCCGGGATCCACCGGCCGGAAGGACTCGACCGTGTGCTCTCCCTGGCCGGGGTGGCGCCGCGCGGCGCGGCGAGCCTGCGGGTGAGCCACGAGCCGGCGGCCCCCGTCGCCCTCGCCGGGGCGCTGCTCGCCGCGGCGGGCGTGGCCTGCGCGCGCCGGTGAGCCCTTTCGCGGTCGCGGCCGCCTTCGCCCTGCTGGTCGCCGCCGTCCTGGCCGAGGTCGACCGGGACGCCCCGCGGCCGACGCGGACGCTCGTCAGCCGGTTGCTCTCGGCGGCCGCCGGCCTCTCGCTTCTTTTCGCCTTCGACCGGCCCGCGGCGCGGACGGCGGCCGTTCTCGCCCTGGCGGCCGCCCTCGTCGCGCCCCGCAGCCTCGTATGCCTGATCGCGGCCGCGGCGGCGGTGTTGGCCGCGCTGCGCCCTGCGCCGGCGACGGCGTCCGGAGGGGAGGTGACCCTCCTCGTCGCGGCCCTGGCGCTCGCGCTCGCGGCGGCGGCCTTTCAGGCGTCGGAGGCCGGCGCAGCGTCCCGTCCGAGCGCCGAAGGGGCCGCGGTCTTCGCCGGGGCCGCCTTGAGCCTGCTGCTCTCGACCCTCGACGGCGGCCGCATCCTCCGCTGGCGTTATGGCCTGGGCGGCGACGGCGCCCGCATCGAGCTTCCGGGAGCGTCGCTCGTCCTCGGCCTGGCGCTGCTCGCGTCGCTCGGGGGGACCCTGTCGATCGCCGCGCACCGACTCGCCTCGACCGGCCCCAGCGGCCGGATGTCGCTCCTCGGCCGGCGGCTGCTGATCCTCGGCGCCGGCCTGGCCGGGTTGGGGTGGGGGGTGGTCGCGGGACAGGGCCTGGGCCGCCGCCCGCAGGCGCTTGCTCGCGGAGCGGTGGACCTGGCGGCGCTGCTGCTGGCGGTCGGCCTTCTCGCGGGCAGCCTTCGCCGGCTGCTCGCGGCTTCCTCGCCGAGGACAGACAGCTCGTCCACCAGGGCCAGCCGGTGGAGCAGCGCCGCGCTGCTCGGCTGGGCGGCCGCCGCCACGCTGGTTGCCGCCGCGGCGGCCGGCGTCGAGAGCTGGTGGGCCGAAGGAAGCTACGCGACGGCCGGCGTCGCGGAAGCCTCCGCGGTCGCGCTGCTGGGCCTGGCCGCCGTGCAGCCCACGCGGCTGGCCCGGCCGCGCGCGGCGCTGTTCCTGCTGGGCCTGCTCGCCTTTCTCGCCCGCGCGGTCTAGCCGCGTCGAGCGGACTGGCCTAGCGGCCGATAGAGAGCCGGTCGGCCAGGGGGCGCGGAAGGCCGGCCTTGAGGATCTTCTCCTGGGTGGCTTCGATCTGGTAGGGAATCCGGTGGATCGTCACCACCCGCGACGTGCTGTCGAAGAGGGCGAACGAGGCAAGCGGGTTGCCGTCCCGCGGCTGGCCCACCGAGCCGGGGTTGACGAGGTAGCGCACTCCTTCCCGGAGCTTGAAGCGGAACGACGGCGCGACGGTGAGGATGGTGGTGATCGCGTCGGGGGAGAGGGCGAAGATCACCGGGAAGTGGGAGTGGCCGAAGAAGCAGATCGGGTACTCGGTGTGGCGGAAGACGTTGAGGGCCTCGATCTCCCCGAAGATGTAGGCGTCCTCGTCGATGGGGGTGCCGTGACATATGGCGAAGCGGCCGTCCACCTCCACCGGCCCCTGGGGCAGGACGCGCAGCCAGCGGGAGTTGGTCTTGGTGAGCTTCCGCCGCGTCCACATGGCCGCCTCGAGGGCGATGCGGTTGAAGAGCTCTCCCTCCTCGAGGCCCGAGCAGACCTTGTCGTGGTTGCCGCGCACGGCGGCCAGGGGGCGCAGGCGGCGCAGCATGTCGACGGCCTGGTTGGGGTTGGCCCCATAGCCCACGACGTCGCCCAGGCAGACCGCCTTGTCCCACGGCTTGCGCCGGACGAAGGAGAGCACCGAACCCAGGGCCTCGCGGTTCGAGTGGATGTCGGACAGGATGAGGTACTTCATTCCTCCGCACGTCCTCCGGGGCCCTGGCCGGCACCGCCCCCGAAGAGGCAGCCCGCGATCTCCAGCGCCACCGCCGCGGGAGACCGGAGGGTGTCCACGGTCAGGTCGGCCAGACGGTAGGACGGCTCCCGTTCGGCGAGCAGTCGGCGGATTGTCTCACGGGAGGACGCCAACGGTCGACTGCCGTCGAGGACGATCCGGCCGAGGATCGTTTCCAGCCCGCACCTCAGCCACACGGTGGCGGCGCCTCGGCGCAGCGCCTCGCGCGTGGCCGGGGCCGCGAAGGCCCCACCGCCCGCGGCCACCACCAGGCGGTCGCGGGCCCCCAGCACGAGGGCGAGCCGCCTCTCCTGCTCCCGGAAGAAGGCCTCGCCGCGGCGCCGGAAGATCTCGCCGACGCGCAGGCCGGACTCTTCCTCGATCCTTGTGTCCATGTCCAGCATCGCCCAGCCGAGGCGACCGGCGAGGTGGGCTCCGACCGTGCTCTTGCCGCTGCCCATGAAGCCCACCAGCACGACGCGGCGGGGCGGCTCAGTCATGACGCCCCCGGTCCCCCGCCACGCCGCGCTCGAGGAAGGCGTAGAACTCCGGGAAGGACACCGAGGCGCACTCCGCGTCCTCGACGTGCGTGTCGCCGCGGGCGGAGAGCGCGGCGACCGAGAGCGCCATCGCGATGCGGTGGTCGCCGTGGGCGCGGACCTCGGCGCCCCGCAGGGCGGGACCCCCCTCGATGGCCAGGCCGTCCGGCCGCTCCTCGACCCGAGCGCCCATGGCCCGCAGGCCCTCGGTCAGCGCCGCGATGCGGTCGCTCTCCTTCACCCGCAGCTCGGCCGCGCCGGACACGGCGAAGGTTCCCTCGGCGCGGGTGCCCGCGACGGCGAGGGCCGGGATCTCGTCGATCAGGGACGGGACGACGTCGGCCCCGACCTCCACTCCCCGCAGCCGCGACGTTCGGGCCTCGATCCAGCCCACCGGCTCCGGCTCCGTGCACCGCAAGGCCGTCTCGATGTGGCCGCCCATCTGCCGCAGCACGTCGATGAACGCGGTGCGGGCCGGGTTGAGCAGCACGTTCTCGATGTGGATCCAGGACTCGGGAAGGACCAGGGCGGCCACGATGAGGAACGCCGCGCTGGAGACGTCCCCCGGCACCTCCATCGTGAGGGGACTGAGCCGCGTCCCCCCGCGCACCGACACCGCCGGTCCCTCCTGCACGAGCGGCACGCCGAAAGCGGGCAGGAGCCGCTCGGTGTGATCGCGGCTGCGGCCCGGCTCGGTCACGGTGGTCACTCCCTCGGCCTGGAGGCCGGCCAGCAGGACCGCGGTCTTGACCTGGGCGCTGGCCACCGGCAGGCGCCAGGCGATGCCGCGCAGCGCGGCCCCCTCGATCATCACCGGCGGCGTCCCGTCGCGGGTCGCGACCGTGGCCCCCATGGCGCGCAGCGGCTCCGCCACGCGCTCCATCGGCCGCCGCCGCAGGGAGGCGTCGCCGGTGAGGACGGAGCGGAAGGGCCGGCCGGCCAGCACGCCGGCGAGCATGCGCAGCGTGGTTCCCGAGTTGCCCGCGTCGAGCGATCCGCTGGCCGCCCGGAGGCCGGCGGGCCCGCGCCCCTCCACGTCGACCGCCCGCCCCGACCCGCGGACCTCGACGCCGAGATCCTTCAGGCAGCGCAGAGTCGAGCTGCAGTCGGCGGCGGTCGAGAAGTTTCCGATGCGCGTCTCTCCCTCGGCCAGGGCCCCGAAGATCGCGAGCCGGTGGGAGAGTGACTTGTCACCCGGGAGCGTGAAGCGGCCGCGGAAGCGCGGGGCGGGCGAGAGACGCACGGTCAGGAGCCTAGCACGTCCGTCCCGCAAGTGTCTGACCGGCTGTGGCTTGATCGCCAGGGGAGCGCATGTTACGGTTTTCTCCGGCCCCCCAACGACATGAAGCGCTCTCCGAGCCGGACGGTCAAGCTCGACATCGCGAGCCGCTTCGACCTGCTGGAGACGGTGCAGACCGTGCTCGCGCACCTGAGCGGCCTGGCCGGCTTCGACGAGGAAGCCACGCACTACCTGAGCGTCGCGGTGCGGGAGTCGGTCGTCAACGCGATCAAGCACGGCAACCGCGGCGACGAGCGCAAGCGGGTGGCGGTCGCCTTCGTGCTCGAGTCCGGGACGCTCGAGGTGCGCGTCCGCGACGAGGGCAGCGGCTTCGACCCCAGCGTGGTCCCGAACCCGACCGACGACGAGAACCTGCTCAAGGCGGGCGGTCGTGGCATCTTCTTCATGCGCTCGTTCATGGACGAGGTGTCATACGCATTTCCCTCCGGCGGCGGGACGGAGGTGACGATGGTCAAGCGGCGGCCGGGCTAACGGCGCCGAACGCGCAGAAGGGCCGACGAGCGCGGCCCTTCCGCGACGAGAGCCGCCGAGAGCCCGGGGGCCGCCTCCAGCCGCCGTCGCTCGCCCGGACCGCACAGCACGAGCACCGGCCCGGCGGCCGCCGCGGCCGCAATCTCCTCCTCTCCGGCCACCTCGCGCACCTTGCCGTCGTTGTAGAAGTAGCCGGCCATCCAGGCCGTACGCCAGGCGCCCCAGGCCAGGACCTCGCGTCCGGCCGCGCGAGCGAAGAGGCTGCGGCCCGATTCGCGCCGGGCCAGGATCGGCGGGGCCGCCAGCGTGAGCAGTACCAGCGTCCCCGCCGCGCCCACCCGGAGCAGCCCGAGCGCCCCGGCTGGATCGCGCTCCACGCGCAACCGGAAGCCCACTCCCACGAGCAGGCCCCACAGGGAGACGGGGACGAGGAGACGCCAGTCGGGCTCTCCGAGGCGCCGCAGCACCAGCGGCGCCCCCGCCAGGACGCAGGCCAGCAGCAACGTCACCACGGCCGCCGCGCGCGGCCCGGCGCCGAAGGGGCTGCGCAGCTCGCGCCGGACCATCTCGTGCGCCGCGCGGCCGACGAGCAGGGCGAGGGGCGGGAGGCAGGGCAGGACGTAGCCGGGCAGCTTGGAGCCGGCGATCGAGAAGAGCACGAAGGGCACGGCCGCCCACAGCAGCACGAAAAGATCGGCGCGCGAGCGGCGCGGCCGCGCCTTCGCGAAGGCGGGCAGCAGCAGACCGGACCATGGAAAGAGGCCCAGGAGGAGCACCGGGACGTAATAGAGGATCGGACCGCCATGGCGGTGGATCGTCGACGTGAAGCGCTGCAGGTTGTGGTTGAGGAGGAACACGTCGACGAAGGCCCGGCCCTGATCGTGCCAGATGAGCGCATGCCACGGCCCGGCCCCGAGGAGGAAGAGCCCGATGCCGGCCGGGGACAGGACGGTGCGCGCCTGCCGCCACTCCCGTGTTGCCGCGATGTAGCCGGCCACGATCAGGCCCGGGAGGATGAAGCCGAGCGGGCCCTTGGCGAGGGTGGCCAGGGCCATGAAGAGCCAGGCCGCGGGCACGGCGAGCCGGCCGGCGATCCCGAGCAGGCGCAGCGCGATGAGGCCCACGGCGGCGGTGACCGTGGCGGCCAGCAGCATGTCCATCGCCGCCGCCCGCCCGTAGATGAAGGCGAGCGGGGCGGTGGCAGCCACGAAGCCGGCATGAAGGCCCGCGCCGCCGCCGTGGAGCCGAGCGCCGCAGAGGGCCGTGGCGCCCACGAGCAGCAGCGCCGCCGCCACCGACGGCAGCCGGGCCGCGGTCTCCGTCTCGCCCAGCAAGGAGAACGCCGCTCCCGCGAGCCAGTAATAGAGCGGGGGCTTCTCGAGCCACGGCCGGCCCTGCAGCGTGGGGGTCACGCGCGCGCCGCTCCGGTGCATCTCGACGGCCACCCGCGCGTAGCGAGGCTCGTCGGGGCCGATCAGGGGGACGCGGCCGAGGCGGAAGAGCAACAGGGCCGCGGTGAGGGCCAGCAGCAGCGCCGTGGCCGCCGGCCGCAGCGTTCCCGGCGCAGGGTATCCCGCCTCGGGGGGCTCGTTTGGCGGCACCGGGGCGGCATCCTACAATCCGACGTCCGACATGAGCAAGGCTTGAGCGCGCGCCATCTGGCCGTGGCGGCCGAGGCGGTCCTTAAGGCGGGGGCCATCCAGAAGGGGCGCTACGGCCAGCAGTTCGAGGTCTCCCACAAGGGCGAGATCGACCTCGTGACCGAGGTCGACCGCGCCTGCGAGGACGCGATCCTGGAGACCCTGCGCACGCGCTTCCCGGGCCACGACATCGTCACCGAGGAGCGGGTGATCGACCAGGTGGGCTCGCGCTACGTCTGGTTCTCGGACCCGCTCGACGGCACGACCAACTTCGCTCACGGCTACCCCTTCTTCTGCGCGTCGGTGGCGCTGACCGTCGACGGGGTCGTCACCGCGGGGGCGGTCTACGACCCGCTGAAGGACGAGCTGTTCACCGCGGAGAAGGGTGGGGGATCGTACCTGAACGGCCGGCCGCTGCGGGTCTCGACCGCCTCCGACCTCTTGCAGAGCATGCTGGTCACCGGCTTCCCCTACGACCTGCGGGAAGACCTCCACGGAAAGCTGCGTCTGTTCAACCGGTTCATGGGCGAGGCGCAGGCCATCCGGCGCGACGGCGCCGCCGCGCTCGACCTTTCCTACCTGGCCGCGGGAAGGGTGGACGGCTTCTGGGAAGAGCACCTCCATCCCTGGGACATGATGGCCGGGATCCTGATCGTCACCGAGGCGGGAGGCACGGTCTCGCGCTTCGACGGTTCGCCGCTGAGCCTGGCCGCCGGCAACATCGTGGCGACGAACGGCGCCTTGCACCGGCCGATGCTGGAGGTGGTGCGCCAGGATGCCGCCGAGCGCGGCGCGGCCAGCGCGGCGGGCAAGGCCCGCTGAGAGAGGCCCCGCGCTCGCCAGGAGGGGATCCATGCCCGAACCCGCGCTGCCGCTGCTGACCGAGTGGGAGAGCTTCTACGTGATCGTGGGGTCGTCGGCCGCGGCGCTGACCGGACTGCAGTTCGTGGTGGTCGCGCTCGGCGCGGAGGCGAAGGTCGGGGGCGAGGCGGAGATGAACGCCTTCGGCACGCCCACCGTGGTGCACTTCTGCGCCGTCCTGCTGCTGGCGGCCATCCTCTCGACGCCGGGCCAGACGCCCGCGAGCCTGAGCGTCTGCCTCGTCGTCTCCGGGCTGGCCGGCCTTGCGTATGCGTTCCAGGTCCTGCGGCTGGCCCGGCGGCAGAAGGGCTACACTCCCGTGCTGTCCGACTGGGTGTGGCACGTGGGCCTGCCCGTCGTCGCGTACGCGTGTCTGCTCGCCGCGGGCGCAGCCGCCGCGCGGCACGTCACCCCGGCGCTGTACGTCGTCGCGGCCACAGCGCTCCTGCTCCTGTACGTCGGCATCCACAACGCGTGGGACGCGGCGGTCTGGATCGCTCACAAGCGGAAGGAGTCCTGAGGTCCATCCGAACGCCGGGCCGCCGCCGGTCGTCGTTCGCGCCGGGGTTGGTGCTGGCGGGGGGATTCGAACCCCCACTGGGCCGGGTTTAGGCCGGCTGCCTCTGCCGGTTGGGCTACGCCAGCAGGGCCATTGTCACCCGGATTCGAGAAGAGAAAGGGCCCGGCTCCGTTCGCGCGGAGCCGGGCCCACAACGTGCCGTCGTGACGTCTTACTTGTTGCGCGTCGCGATGTCGTAGACGGTGCCGGCGATCCCGCCGATGACGGCGCCCTTCACGGCGCCGCCCTTGCCGCCCACGATCGCGCCCAATCCGGCGCCGCCCGCAGCGGAGCCGCCGATGATCAGCGCGCTCTTCTTCCACGAGCGCGGGGTGTGGGTCACCCGCTCGGACGACGCCGTCCGATAGACCACCGGCTCGCGCGCGGCCACCGTCCGGGTCCGGACCGGAGCCGGCGCGCTGTAGGACGCGGGCGGGCGGCTCATCGACACCGGGTACGCCCGCGCGCTGGTGTATGCCGGGGCGGCCGTCGACGTCTCGTCGAAGGCGTTCGCCGTCCCCAGGGCCTCTCCGACGCACTGCACTTGAGCCACGGTCTGGCCGCCGACGCTGACGTGCTTCACGAGGGCACGCTGGCCGTCGGCACAGTCGACGAGAACCGGGTTGGACGCGAGGCCGGCACCCTGGCTCACGAGCTGCGTGCTGCCGAGCGAGGGGGCCGGGATCGAGGCCTGCACCGGCGACGCCACGTAACGCGAACCGGCGACCACCATGGCGCCGAGCGCCAGGCCGCCGATCGCCGCTCCCATGACAGGCATCCTCATCTCCGACCTCCTGAACGCCTGACGTCTGCTCCGGCGTTCAGCCGTTTGTAAAGCAAGCAAGGTGCCAGGTATAAACTGCTTGATTTGAGTAACTTGAACAGATTACGGTACGAGGCGAGTGTCCTCTAGATAGATCAATTCGTGGGCGCTCCGGACGCGCCGGGGCCGTGCTAGCGTTGGACCCATGGCCGAGGCATCTCCCCGAGTGCTGGTGGTCGAGGACGATCCCGACGATATCGTCCTCGTCGAGCAGGCCCTCGATGCCGTCCGGCGGCCCTTCTTGCGGGAGCGGGTCGACCGGCTCTCCGCCGCCCTCGACCGCCTTCGCCGCGGCGGAATCGACGTGGTGCTCCTGGATCTCAACCTGCCCGACGCCTGGAACTTCGACGGCGTCTGCCGCATCGCCGCCGACCATCCCTTCGTGCCCATCGTGGTCCTGACCGGCCTGGACGACGAGGAAGCGGGGTTGAAGGCGGTGCAGGCCGGAGCCCAGGACTTCCTGATGAAGGACGGCCTCGAGCCGCGCCTGCTCGACCGCTCGCTGCGCTACGCCATCGAGCGCAAGCGGGCCGAGCAGGCGCTCGCCCGGCTGGCCGCCATCATGGGCGGCATCTGCTATCACTGCGGCCGCAAGCTGGAGCCCGAAGGCGGCGCCGGCCGTCCCGCGAGCTGAGCGCCGCGTGCTAACCTTGCCTGGAAGGCGTCATCCCTCGAAGACGGCTCGCCTTCGAGGCGCACGGGGAGGGAGCACCATGAGCAGGACCAGACGGGCGGCGGCCTTCGTGCTGGCGGCGGGCCTCGGCCTGCTGGCCGCCGGCTGCGCCCACACCACCGTCAACAAGCTGATGGCGCAGCCGTCTCGTTACTACCACCGGGAGGTCGCCCTCACCGGCGACGTCGTCAAGAGCCTGGGCGTGCTCGGTCACGGCATCTACCAGCTCGACGACGGCACGGGCACGATCTGGGTCTACTCGACCCGCGGAATGCCTCGCCAGGGGGCCCGGGTCAAGGTGTGGGGCACGATCCGCGACGTGGTCGACCTCGGCACCATCGTGCCCCTCCCGCGCGAGGTCGGCTCCGGCCTCGTCATGCAGCAGACGAAGCTGCACGCGAAGTACTGAGCCAGCGCCGACCGCGACCGGTCGGCGGCCTCAGCGCGCCCGCACGCCGGGGACGGGTCGCGTCCGGCTGGACGCCCGCGCGGCCGTCTGGCGGCCGGCCCGGAGCGCCTTGGCCCCCACCGCGACCCGCCGGTGCCGCGGCGTGGCCGCGGGCCGTGCGGCGGCCGGCCGCCCGGCCGGCCCCACCGCTTCGAGCGAGCTGGCGATGAGCTTCTCGTCCGGACGACGGCCCTCGGCGAAGGCGAACACGTGGATGTGGTCGCGGTTCTCGCGCAGCGCTTCCACCCGGCCCTCGTCCTCCAGCCGGGCCACGTACCGCATGAGGTCATTCTGCTCCTCCCCCGTCATGTAGCGGTCGTAGATGTCGAAGGCGAGCCCGGTCGTGTGGGGCGGGGTGGCGATGCGGGTCGCGTTGGGGTTCACCTCGCCGAGCATCTGCTGGTAGCGCTCGGTGCGCACCAGTGAGGTCACCGGCAGGGGCCGGCCGAACTTCGCGTGGTAGACGCGGGCGATCTCGAGCAGGACGTCCCGGGCCTCGGGCCGGATGAAGCTCAACAGCCGGGCCTTGAACTGGGCTCGCCCGGCCGCCGCCCGCAGGTCGTAGCTCCGGCCGTCGAAGTCGGCCGCCTTGCCGGCCAGCACCCGGTATTCAGCCACCAGCATCCGGCGCTTGTCGTAGTCCTCGTAGAAGGAGGCGACGCGCCGCCGCCTCTTGTCGAGCAGGGCCGCCGCGGCCTGGGTGCCCTTGACCTGGGCCTGGAGCGCCTTGCGCCTGCGTAGGTATGCCGCGCGCTCCTTGCGCAGGCGGGGCGCCCGCAGGGCACGCAGCTGCTGCTGCACTCCGGCCGCCTTGTCCTTGAGCTCGCCGATGGACTCGGCCATCGCCGCCTCGGCGTCCTGGAAATCGGCGTAGTTCTCGTAGAGGGGGATGTCGGTGCCGGTCGCCTCGTCGTAGTGGGTGAGGGGATCGTCGCTGACGCTCGCCCCCACGCCGTAGAGGATGTAGTCGTCGCCGACCGGCTTCATCTCGACCATCTGGCCCCGCTCGATGAGCTGCACCAGCTCCGCGTAGTCGTGGGGCAGCTCGAAGTCCTGGGCCCGGCTCTCCGCCACCTGCACGGCGAGGAAGCGGCGGTGGTCGCTGTAGTGGCGCAGCTCGGGCGGGACGAGCACCGCCGCCGCGCGGCCGACCGGTTCGCCCCGGCTCTCCTCCACCCGCCGGGCCGCCTCCCGCCACGAGCGCACGACCGGCGGGGTGAGCGCGTTCGGCGGCGGCGGGACCGCGAGCTCGGCCGGCTGGGGCCGGTCGCCCCACATGATGACGGCCACCCCCAGTCCGATCCCGAGCAGGACCGCGGCCAGGGCGTGGATCGAACCGCGGTAGCGGAGGGTCATACCGGGTGCGCTGCAAGGCGCATACCGGCGCCCCCGATGCCGGATGCCGTCGGGTCTCGTTGACACCCACTCATCGTCATCCTAGATTCGCTCGAAGAGGCCGCCTGCGCAAGCCTGCCGGAGCGAGGACGCAAAAAATTGTCGACCCGTATGGCGCCCCTTCTCGCGCTGATCCTCGCCCTCGTGGCGTGCGGCGGTCGCCAGGCCGCTCCGGCGGCGGGATCGCCTGCTCCCGCCCGCCGCTCCGACGTGACGGTCGGCGACATCCAGCTCGGGCGCACGGTCGCACCCGACCGGCGCGTGGCCCAGCCCGGCGATTCCTTCGCGCCCGGTGACATGATCTACGCCTCCGTCGTCACCGAGGGCACCGCGCCCAGCGCGCAGCTGAAGGCGAAGTGGACGCGGGGAGGCTCCGAGGTCGTGGCCGAGTCGTCGCTGGACATCGCTCCCAGCGGCACCACGGTCAGCGAGTTCCACATCTCGAAGGCGGACGGGCTGCCCCGGGGCGCGTACCAGGTCGAGGTCTTCCTGGACGAGGTGTCGGCCGGCAAGCGGAGCTTCTCGGTCCAATAGGCCGCCGTTGCATTCATGCGCGTGGCGCGAAGAAGGGAGGAGACCATGCCGAGGACGCTGTGCCGCATCGTCGGGGTGGCGCTCGGGCTCGCCGGGCTGGCCGGCTTCGCCGCGCCGACGCTGCTCGGGTTGCACCTGACGACGATCCACAACATCGTCCACTTGCTGACGGGCCTGATCGCCCTCTACGTCGGCTTCGCGGCCGGCTTCGAGGCCGCCCGCGTGTTCTGCCTCCTGTTCGGCGCCGTCTATCTGCTGCTCGCGGCCCTGGGCTTCCTGGCCCCCGGCCTGGTGGCGACGGCGCTCGGCCACGCCCCGCTCACCGCCCGTCAGCTCACTCCCGACAACGCGGTGCACGTCCTGCTCGGCGCCCTCCTGCTCGGCGTCGGCCTGACGGCCCGGCGGGCGGTCGTGAAGGTGACCTGACGTATCGCGGAAAAAGCCTTGACGCCGGGGGAAGAAAGGGACAGGGTAGGAGTGTCCATGAGCGCCTGTCCATGAGCGCCGCGACCCGACGTCCCGCGCGGGACCGTCGCCTCGCCCCCCGGCTGCGTCCGGTCGACGAAGCGACGCGCCGGCACCGCTCGCCCACCGCGGTGGCCGCCGAGGCGCTGCGCACCGGCGTCCTGCCCGTGTCGCCCGACGCGCGGCGATGGAAGATTCCGGGCGAGGACGAGACGATCCGAGTGGGAGATCCGGACGACGACACGCTCGCCAACGAGTACGTGGGCGAGGAGACGCCGGGGGGCTCCACTCCGACGCCCGACCAGAACGGCGTCGACGAGATCGGGCGCGCGTACGGCCTGCAGGAGGAAGACTCGGGCACGCTGCGCAGCGGCGGGGAAGTGCTCTCGCGGCGCGACCGCCATCGCTCCGAGCTGAGCCCGCCCCGGACCCGCCGGCCCTGACCGAAGCGCGGCCGTTCCCCGAGAGCCTCTGCCACTCGTGCGCGGCGCCGCCGCGCTACGTGACCAGCGACCGCGGCTCGGTGTTCGTATATTGCCCCGTCTTCCGCGCCTATCCGCCCCAGCCGGTGCTGAGCTGCGCCGCCTACCGCCCGCAAGGCAGCGCCCCCCCGGGGGCGTCTCCCGGCTCCGGGCCCGCGTAGTCTGCGCCGCGGCGCCAGTCCCGCGGCGCGCGGCAACGGAATAAGATGTTGCGAGGAGGGCCTTCCATGAGATTCATCGCGGGCGTGATCACCACCATCGTCGTGATCGTCGCGGTGGCCGGCTTCGTGTTCGCCACCGGTCGCTTCAACGTGGGCGCCACCGCTCCCCCCGACATCATCGACAAGCTCGCGCCCTGGGCTCTCGACAAGTCCCTCGAGCGTCGGGCCCGGGACATCACGGATCCGGTGGCCAAGGACCCGGGAGCCTTGGCCCGCGGCATGTCGCACTACCGCGAGAACTGCCTGCCCTGCCACGGCGCGCCCGGCGTGGATGCGGAGGAGTTCCAGGAGGGCATGAACCCCACCCCGCCCGGCATGGACTCCCCCGTGGTGCAGCACGAGTCCGACGCCGAGCTGTTCTGGGTCGTCAAGAACGGCATCCGCATGACGGGCATGCCCGGCTTCGGCGTGAACCACAAAGACGAGGAGATCCGCGACATCATCGCCTTCGTGCGCCACGTCCCGCAGCTCACCGATGCCGAGCGCCAGGCCCTCAAGACCGGAGCCGGCCTCGAGGAGCACCATCCCGGCGCAGAGGCGGGGGGAGAGGGCCACGAGCACGGCGCGGAATCCCCGGCTTCCTCACCGGCTCCGGCCGCTTCGGCCTCCCCGCATCGTCATTGAGCTGGGGGGTGCTAGCGGCGCACCCCCCAGACCCCCCGCTCGCTGCGCGGGAGTGAATCCCGCTCCGCTTGCTGCCTTATTGAGCTGGGGGTGCTAGCGGCGCACCCCCCAGACCCCCCGCTCGCTGCGCGGGAGTGAATCCCGCTCCGCTCGCTGCCTCATTGAGCTGGGGGGTGCTAGCGGCGCACCCCCCCAGACCCCCCGCTCGCTGCGCGGGAGTGAATCCCGCTCCGCTCGCTGCCTCATTGAGCTGGGGGGTGCTAGCGGCGCACCCCCCAGACCCCCCGCTCGCTGCGCGGGAGTGAATCCCGCTCCGCTCGCTGCCTTTGTCGGGGGCGCGGGCGGCTCGCGGCGCTGGAGGCAGAGACTCATTGCGAAAGCCTGGCCGACGGGCGTAGTATCGGCGCCATCGACGAACCGACACACTGAAGCCTCGGGCGGTATCTGTGGCCGAAGGAGCGCAGATACTCGACGCCACACCGGTGTCGGCGGTGGTGTACCGCACAGGAGAGGGGAACATGAGCCTCGGTACATTCGTAGGGCGCCAGGTGCGCAAACCGCTGGAGCTGGTGGAGGCGAACTTCCGCAAGCCGACCGGGTGGTTCGGACAGATGCTCGGCCACATCATGACCATGCAGCACAAGACGTTGACGGTATGGGTGATCGACTTGATGAACGTCCAGCCTTCCGACCGCGTCCTGGATGTCGGCTGTGGCGGCGGCATGGCGGTGAAGCTCCTGTCCGACCGCGCCACCGCGGGGTTCGTGGCGGGGGTGGACTATTCCGCGGAGATGGTTCGCCAGGCGACCCGGCGCAATGACGCGGCCGTACGGCAAGGCAGGGTCGAGGTCAAGCCGGGCGACGTGTCGGCCTTGCCCTACGGCGAGGGCTCCTTCGACAAGGTCTGCGGCATCGAGACGTTCTACTTCTGGCCCGATCCGATGGCCGGGTTGCGTGAGGTTCATCGGGTGCTGAAGCCGGGCGGCCAGATCACCATCGCCATGGAGATGAGCAAGGAATCGGCCGCGCAGAAATCGAGGCTGCAGAAGTACCTCAGCCAGCGTTACGCAAACCGCTCCGCCGCCCTCGGCATGTCCATCCTCTCCGGGGTCGAGCTGGTGACGATGTTGACCCAGGCGGGATTCCGCCAGGCCCGATACCACTCCGAGCCGAACAGGGCGCTGGGCTGGCTGTGCGCCCTCGGCTCGAAGTGAGAGGGCGAGGAGCAGGCCATGGCTACCAGAGCGCCGATACCCCACACACCAGCGCCGGCGACGCGTCAGGCCCCGGGTCCACGCGGCCTCTTCCTGCTGGGCAGCATCATCGATTTCAAGCGCGACATCCTGCAGGCGATGACGCGCGGGCAACGAGAGTTCGGGGACCCGGTGCGCTACCGTCTCGGCCCCCTGATCGTGCACGGCGTCTCGCACCCGGACCAGGCCGAGGAAGTGTTCATGGACGGCAAGAACGTCTACGGCAAGCTCGGCCCCGACAATCCCCTGCGGCTGGTGCTGGGCGATGGGCTCCTCACCAGCTCCGACCACGAGTCGTGGTTCCGCCATCGCCGGATGATGCAGCCGATCTTCCATCGCCAGCGGCTGGCGATCCTGTTCGACAAGATGGTGGCCTGCTCGAAGGAGATGCTGGCCCGCTGGGCGACCTGCCCGGCGGGCGACCGGCTGGACGTGCACCACGAGATGATGCGCGTCACCCTGGACATCGTCAGCCAGACCATGTTCAGCGCCAACGTGATGAACGACCTGGACAAGATCGGGCCGGAGGCGGTCAACGTCACCATCGACTACGCGTTCCAGCGCCTGCAGAACCCGTTCAGCCCGCCCACCAGCTGGCCCACCCCGCGCAACCGGCGCTTCAAGAGGGTGATGCGCGAGCTGGACCGCCTGCTCTATCGCATCATCAACGAGCGGCGCACCGGCCGCCAGCCCCACGACGATCTGCTCGACATGCTGCTGAGCGCGCAGGACGAGGACACCGGCGAGGTGATGAACGACAAGGAGCTGCGCGACGAGGTGATCACGATCCTGGCCGCCGGACACGAGACGACCGCGATCACGCTCACCTGGACCTGGTACCTGCTCTCCCAGCATCCCGACATCGAGCGCAAGCTCCAGCAGGAAGTGGACGGCGTGCTGGCGGGACGGACGCCGACCCTGGCCGACCTGTCCAGCCTGCCCTACACGCTGCAGGTGTTCGAGGAGTCGATGCGGCTGTATCCGTCGGCGCCCATCATCCCACGCCTGACGTCGCGGGCGACGACGCTCGGGGGCTACGACCTGCCGGCGGGCTCGCGCGTGCTGGTCAACCTGTTCAACCTCCATCGCCATCCCGACTTCTGGCCCGATCCGGAGAGATTCGACCCGGACCGCTTCGCCCCGGAGAGGCGGAAGGCGCAGCATCGCTTCGCCTATCTACCCTTCGGGGCGGGGCCGCACATCTGCATCGGCAAGAGCTTCGCCCTGATGGAAGCGCACCTGCTCCTGATCCTGATCGCGCAGCGCCACGAGCTGCGCCACGTGCCCGGCCACCGGGTGATGAACCACGCGACCATCACGCTGCGGCCGCGCTACGGCATGCTGATGACGATCCACCCGCGCGACGGGACTCGAGGGGGCGCCGGATCGCCGCGGCCGTGAGAGCGGGCCCATGTCCGTCGCGATAGAGAGGGACGACCTCAGCTTCTGGGTCGAGACGCCGGACGAGCTGCCTTGCGCCCCCCTCCGGGGTGAGGCCACGGCCGAGATCGCGATCGTGGGCGGCGGCCTGGCCGGGCTGTCCGCGGCCTATCACCTGATCCAGGAGCGGCCGGGGCTGGACGTCGTGCTCCTGGAGGCCAACCGCGTGGGCAGCGGCGCCAGCGGCCGCAACACGGGAATGCTGGGCCCGCGGGTGGGCCGCTCGCTCGTGGATCTGTGCCGCCGGTACGGGGAGGCGGATGCCCGGCGCCTCTATCAAGCCACGATCGACGCGGTGACCCAGGTCAAGGCGCTCATCTACGCGGAGAAGATCGCTTGCGACCTGGAAGAGACGCCCCAGGTGAAGGCGGCCATGACGAGCCGGCAGGTGGACGCGTTGCAGGCGGAAAGGCGCATGCTGCAAAGGCTCGGCTTCGCCGCGTCCTGGTACGACGAACGGCAGATCGCCGGGATCTCGCCGGTTCGTTACCGGGCCGGGCTGGGCTATCCCCACAGCGGGCTGCTCAACCCGGTGCGGCTGTGCCGGGAGCTGAAGCGCATCGTGGTGGGGCGGGGCGTCCGGGTCCATGAGCAGACCCGGGTGAGCGGCTTCACGCCGGGCCATCCCTTGACCCTGGCTCTGCCCGGCGGCACGCTGGCCGCCGCCCGGGTGCTGCTGGCCACCGACGCCTATACCCCGCAGCTGGGGTTGTTGAGAGGCCAGCTCATCCCGCTCCAGACCCATGTCATCCAGACGCAGCGGCTCAGCGCCGAGCAGCTCGGCCGGCTGAACTGGCCGGGCCGGACCCCGTTCTTCGAGGCCAGCAACATCTTCAACTATTACCGTCTCACGCCCGACGACCGCATCGTGTTCGGCGGGGGCCGCCCGCTCTATCAAGCGGCGGCGAAGGACCGGCAGAGCGGCGCCACCGACGTGGCCGATCCCCGGGTCTGGGAAGGCCAGGCGAAGGTCTTCTCGCGGCGCTTCCCGGCCCTGGCCGACGTGGCCATCGTCAGGCGATGGGCGGGTACGGTCGGGATGACGCTGGATCACCTGCCGGTGGTGGGTGAGCTGGCCGAAGCTCCGGGGATACTCTTCGCCGGGGGCTGGAACGGGCACGGCGTGGCCCTGGCCACGGCGAGCGGGGCGACGATGGCCGATTTCGTCATGCGCCGCCGCTCGCCGCGCATGGACTTTCCGTGGGTGCGCGGCCGCGCGCCGAGGGTCCCGCCCGATCCGTTGCGGGCGCTGGGCTTGTCGGCGTACCTGACCGGCCTCGGTCTGGCCGATCGGCTCCAGATGCTGCGCGAGAGCCTGAGTCGTCGGGGCGCCCGGACGGCGGAGGGACGGGTCCCGTGAGAGGAGAGCGAGCACCCTCCGAGCCGGCGGACACCAAGGAGCTGAACTGGACGCGTTACAAGCCCGGTCAGCCACGAGGCCATTACGAGAGCTTCTTCCAGCGGGCCAACCATCCGACGCGGCCGCTGGCCTTCTGGATCCGCTACACGATCTTCAGCCCCACCGGACACCCGGAGAAGGCGATCGGCGAGCTGTGGGCCATGTTCTTCAACGGCGAGACGGGCGACCACGTCGCCGTGAAGGAGGAGTACCCGCTCTCGGCCTGCCGGTTCGAGCCGGATGGCTTCGGTGCCCAGGTGGGGGGCGCGGTGCTGGCGCCGGGCAAGCTGAAGGGCACGTGCGCGGCCCGGTCGCACACGCTGAGCTGGGACCTCGCCTACGAAGGCGACCAGCCGCCGATCCTCTTCCTGCCCCGGTCGATGTACGAAGGGAATTTTCCGAAGGCGAAGAGCTTCATCGGAGTGCCGATGGCGGTGTACGACGGCTCGGTCAGCGTCGACGGGAAGAGCTTCGACGTCCAGAAGTGGGTCGGGAGCCAGAACCACAACTGGGGAAGCCGGCACACCGACTACTATGCGTTCGGGCAGGTGGCCGGCTTCGACGACGCCCCGGACAGCTTTCTCGAGGTCGTCTCCGCCCGGCTGAAGTTCGGGCCGGTATGGACGCCCATGTTGACGCCCATGGTCCTGCGTCATCGCGGCCAGGAGCACGCGTTCGTCAGGTTGCCGCAGACCCTGAGGGCCAGGGGCAGGTTCCGCTACTTCCACTGGGAGTTCGGCGCCGAGAACCACGCGGTCAAGATCGCCGGGGAGATCTCGGCGCCCCGGGAGGCCTTCGTGGGGCTGACCTACTACAACCCGCCGGGGGGCATCAAGCACTGCCTGAACAGCAAGCTCGCCTCCTGCCGGCTGACCGTGACCGACAAGTCCACGGGCGGGCAGGAAACCCTGAAGGCGCAGCACCGCACCGCCTTCGAGATCCTGACCGACGATCGGACGCACGGCGTGCCGATCCGGGTCTAACCGCGAAGCCTCAGGGCGGGGAGAGGGCCGGGCGTGAGGACGGCGCCCGGCCGGAGTTCCGGCGCTTGGCCAGCCGGCCGGGGGCCGAATCCCCGGATCTCGAGGCCGCCCATCCTTCGAGCTGCTTGAGCGCCGCTTCGTAGCCGGCGGTCACGATGGCCTCGAGCGACTTGAAATCGAAGAGACCGATCGGGGCCGGGGAGACCTGCACGCAGAAATCGGCCTCCCGCTCCAGGGACTCCTGGGCCTGGGCGCTGTTGAGCAGGGTCGCGCAGAGGAGGATGCTGGCGATGTTCGGTCCTTCGGTGCGCGATTTGAAGGGGTTGAGCCGCTGGGCGAGGACTCGCCAGCCCGAGAGATGCTCCCCGAACGCGTCGCCCGACTCGAGACCGCTGGTCGTGTTCACGTTGACGGCGAGAACCTTTCCCCCGTTGCAGAACCGCCGCATCACGTCGACCGGCAGCCGGTTCATCAGGCCGCCATCGACCAGCAGGTCGCGATCATGGAAGACCGGCGGGAGGATCCCCGGGAGCGAGACGCTCGCGCGTATGGCCTTCCGGAGAAGGCCCCGCCGGTGCACCACCATCCGGGCCCGGCTCAGGTTGCTCGATACGCAGAAATAGCTCAGCCACAGGTCCTCGATCATCAGGTCCTCGAACGTGCGCTCCAGGGCCTTCGAGACCCTCCGGCCGGAGATCAAGGAGACGAACGGAAGAGTGAAGTCCAGGAGCGAGCCGGGGGCGACCAGGCGTTCCCTGGCCGTCGCCACCAGGCCTTCGTAGTCCAGGCCCTTCGCCAGCGCGCCGGCAATGATGGCTCCGCTGCTGGTCCCGCCGATGAGGTCGATGGGAATGCCCAGCTCCTGGATCGCCCGGATCGCGCCGATGTGGGCCATGCCCCGCGCGCCGCCGCCTCCCAGCACCAGGCCCACCGCCCGTCCGGTGAGGAAGCGGGCGAGCCGCTCGTAATCGGCGTCGGAGTGGGCGCGAAGGTGATGGTGCCCGTCGACGTGACGCGCCGCCAGCCAGCCCTGGGTGCCGATCGGCCGCCGCGCGTCGTCCGGGTGCAACAGCACGAGGTCCCGGCGGGCGGCCAGGCCGCGCCAGTCGAAAGGCTGGATCTCGGCTTCGGCCTCCCCGATCGCCGGATCGGAGCCTCCGAGCCCGACGGCCAGGACGTGATCGGCCTGCCGCAGGCACCGGCGCGTCCACTCGGATTGCGTCGCGTCGGATTCGTAGATGACGTAGCGGTACTTCGTCTCCTGCTCGCTGAGCCAGGCCGCGATGGCGCTGTCGGCCGCCGTTCCCGGCCGACGCGCGGGGCCGGGCCGGCGCTCGAACCGATCCCGGTTCAGGTGCAAGGTCGGCCCGACCGCGCCGAGAGCCCGGGCCAGGCGCTCGGCGAAGCTGGACAGCGGCGCGTCCCGTCCGGCCGGCACGACGGCGATGGTCGCGACCGTGCTCTCGACGCGGGGGAAGAGTATCGTGCGTCGAAGCCGCATCAGGTTGACGCGGGCGATCTGCTTCATGGCCAGGGGGTGCTTCTCCATGAAATGGTCGAACACCTCCTTGGACAGCTTGAGCAGCTCGCTGTCCCGGACCGCGCGAACGGTGGCCGACCGGGGCTCGTCGATGAGCAGCGCCATCTCACCGACGACCTCCCCGCGGCCCACTTCTCCGACGACGATCTCGTCGCCCTCGGCGCGCTCGACGTAGGCGCGCAGCCGGCCGCTGACGAGGAGGTACATGCAGTCGCCGGGCTCCCCCTGCCGGATGAGGGTCTCCCCGCTCGGAAGGTGGACCCGTTCGAACTCCGACTCCAGCTCCCGGAGGGCCGAGTCGCTCAGCCCGCGGAACAGCTCCGGATACGAAGGGAAGTCCATCGATCTGTCGGTCCCTTCACAGGTCCTGCGGCGGCGCGGCGCCTACAGCCGCGAGTGCGGGCGGCCGGCGGCGGCGCGCTGGAGCGACGGCAGCGCGACGCCGTTCTCCATCGAACGCTTCATCAGGTCCGTTCCCATCTCCCAGACCGGCCCCAGGACGTCCTTGCAGCCTTGCAGCACCTGGTCCAGCGCGTTCACGAAGTAATCGACCTCGGCTTCGGTCGCGACGAGCGGCGGGGTGCAGTCCAGCACGTCCGGGTCATGACCGGCCGTCTGCGTGATGATCCGATGGTGCTTCATCAGGGCCATCACGATGCACTGGCCGAAGAACCCCTCGGCCGTCTCGCGGGCCAGCTTCCACGACATCTTCTGCTGGAGCGTGCGCGGCGTGCCGAAGCGCACCGCCACGAACAGTCCCCGGCCTCGCACCTCGGCGATGAACTCGTGCCGGCGCTGCAGCTCCTTCAGCCGCTCCAGGAGGAGCGCCCCCAACCGGGCCGAGTTCTCCACCAGGCCTTCGCTGTCCAGCACGTGCAGGGTGGCCAGGCCGGCCACCATCGCCAGGTTGTTGGCCTCGAAGGTCGAGAAATGGATGACGCAGTTGTCGATGTTGTCGAAGACCTTGAGGAAGATGCTGCGCCGCATCAGCGTCGCGCTGACCGGCACGAACCCGCCGCTGAGCGCCTTGGCCAGGCAGATCATGTCGGGCTCGAGGTTCCAGTGCTCGGCGGCCAGGAACTTCCCGGTCCGCCCGAGGCCGGTCTGGACCTCGTCGAGCACGAAGAGCGTCCCATGGGCCCGGCAGAGCTCCTGGGCCCGCGGGAGGTAGTCGTCGCTCGGCACCACGATCCCGGCCTCGCCCTGGATCGGCTCGACGATGAAGGCGGCCACGTCGCGGTTCCTGAGCATCGTCTCCAGGGCGGCGACGTCGTTGAACGGCACGAGACCGCAGTCCGGCACCACCGGCCGGAAGCCCGGCTGCCACATCTCGGGCTGCCCGGACAGCGACAGGGCGCCGTAGGTGAGGCCGTGGTACGCGCTCTCGGCGGCCAGGAGCTTCGAGCGCCCGGTGGCGCGCCGGCTGAACTTCATCGCCATCTCGACCGCTTCGGAGCCGGAGTTGCCGAACCGGACCAGCTCGAGGCCCGCCGGCGCGCGGCGGACCAGTTCCCGGGCCAGGGCCGCGCTCAGGGGGGAGGCGTCCATCTGCAGCATGTTCGGCCAGTCGAGCATCAAGGCGTCGGCCAGCGCCTGGCGCACCACCGGGTGGTTGTGACCCAGGTTCAAGACCCGGTAGCCGGACAGGAAATCCAGGTACCGATGGCCGTCGGCGTCGTAGACATAGCAGCCCTGGGCCCGCTGGTAGGGCTTGTCGAGGCCGATGATCTTGAGCGCCTGGACGAAGGTCGGATTGAAATACCGATCGGCCAGGTCGAACTTCTGCGGCAGGTTCTCGAGAAAGAGCCGGTCGACGTTCAGCGCCATGGTCGGTTCCCCATCAGGCCCGGGTCCTCGCTGGATCCCCGAGCGGTCATCGAGTCGCCGCGGCCGCGCCCCACCTCCCGACGAATCAGGGCAGGTAATGGGCGAGCCGCTTGATGTTGAGAAGATTCCGGTAGCTCACGTTGTCAGTGGTCGAGTTGCCCCCGAAAGTCCCGCACCCGAGCGTCAGGGACGGCATCAAGCCCGTGGTGAAGCCGATGACGCCGTGCGACGCCGGCGAGTTCGCCAGGATCCGGCTGGCCGGCATCGCGGCGGCGAACCGGTCGATCGTCTCTTCGTTCCGCGTATGAATGACGGCGGTGTGACCCGTCCCTTCGCGCTGGAGGAGGTCGAGCGACAGCCGGAACCCTTCCTGCTCGTCGGCGACCGTGAACAGGCTCAGGATGGGGGCCATCTTCTCGCGGCCGTAGGCTTCTTCCCCCCCGACCGCCTCGGTGGGCACCACGATGAGCTGGATGGGATGGTCCCTCTTGATCTCGGCGACCATCGCCACGTCGGACGCCTTCTGGCCGCAGACCTCCGCACGGAAGTGGTGGGTCCCGGGAAGCACGAGGAGGGCGGTCAGCCTCTGCGCCTCCTCCGGGGTCAATACCGCCGCCCCGGCCTTGATCAGCGCCTCGATGAACGCCTCGCGGACGGATGCGACGACCACCAGGTTGTTCTCCGACCCGCAGACCAGGCCGTTGTCGAAGGACTTGCTCATGACGACGCTCTCGGCGGCGTACTCCAGGTCGGCGTCGGCACAGATGAGCGCGGGAGCGTTCCCCGGCCCGACGCCGATGGTCGGGGTCCCCGACCCGTAGGCGGCCTTCACCATGCTCGCCCCTCCGGTGGCGAGGACCAGCGACACCTTCGGATGGCGCATGAGGATCTCGGTCTTCTTGCGGGAATGGCCGTGCTTGATCCACTGCACGAGGTCGGCGGGAGCCCCGCACTTCTGCAAGGCGTCCTGGATGATCGTCCCCAGCGAGGGCCCGACCTCCCGGATGGAGCGCGGGAAGCTCAGGATCAGGGCGTTGCGCGCCTTGACGGCGATGAGCGCCTTGAAGATCGCGGTTGCCGCGGGGTTGGTCGCGGGAATGAGGCCGACGACGATGCCGGCCGGGGACGCGATCTCGCTCACCTTTCGGGCCTCGTCGGTGCCGAGGAGCCCGCTCGCGGGCCGCCCGACCAGGGAGCGGTAGACACCCATGCTCGCGATGAGGTTCTTGCAGACCTTGTCCGGCACGTTCCCGATCCGGGTGACGCGGACGGTGTCCTCGGCCAGCTCCTTGGCGCGGATGGCGAAGGACTGGGCCACGACCAGCAGCAGGGAGTCGATCCGCTCCTCCGGCCAGTCCTGGATCTCCCGCTGGGCGACCGCCGCCCGCGCCACCAGCTCGTCCACTTCCGGATCGCGCGTGGTGAAGATGGCGTCGCCCAGCCGCTCGTTCGCGCTGCGCAGCTTGATCCCGGCGCTCCGGCCCAGGGCCAGGTACAGGGCGGCGAGGGCCCGGGGGTTGGCTTCCTCCAGCCGTTCCAGGTCCTCCTTGTCGACGCGGCGGGCGCGCACGTCGGTGTGCGCGAAGGCGCTCGCCGAGCGGGGCATCCCGTCCAGGATGCTGATCTCTCCCAGGATCGACCCCGCATCGAGGAACCCCAGCACGTCTTCGGAGTCCAGCTCGCTGCGGTCCAGCTCTATGCGGACCCGGCCCTCATCGATGAAGTAGCAGCAGTCCCCCGGGGAGCCGGCCTTGAAGATGCAGGTGCTCGCGGGAAAGGAGATGCTTCGAGAATACCGTTCCAGGGCCGCGGCTTCGTGCTCGCCGAGGAGTCTTCGCGGCTGAGGCTCAGGCACGGGCGCGGGCATGGACATGGGAAGCTTCACCCACGGTCTACGGCTCAGGAAACGCGCTTGATCAGATGGCCCCCCATAGTAAGGTAAAGGCGCGTGGTGTCAAGCCGGACCGGCAGCATCGGGTCGTGGCGGTCCCGCAGTGGGGGCCTCACCGGCGATTGACGGACGCGCCGTCGACGGGGTAGAGTGCGCGCCGTTCCCGACTCCGCCCCCGGACCGCGGCGCCGACTCATTGATCCGCTCGAGAAAGACGACTTGCCCCTGAGCGCCAGCAAGGCTCCCCGACCGCCGGGACTGCCGATCGTCGGCCACATCCCCCAGTGGACGAAGGACCCGGTCAAGCTGATGACGGAGGCGGCGCGCTACGGCGACGTGGTTCGCCTCCAGCTGCCCGGCGAGACCTACCTTCTCAACCATCCCGACCACGTGAAGCGCGTCCTGCAGGACAACCACCTGAACTACGAGAAGGGCTGGGTGTTCGACCGGATCAAGCCCTATTGGGGCGAGAGCCTGCTCACCGCCGAGGGCGACCACTGGCGCCAGCAGCGGCGGCGGGTCCAGCCCACGTTCAAGCGCGAGCATACCGTCGACTTCGCGCCGACCATCACCCGGCGCACCGCGGAGATGCTCGACCGCTGGCAGGAGTCCGCCGAGAACGGCCGGGAGCTCGTCCTCTACAACGAGATGACCCAGCTCGCGCTCGTCATCATCGGGGACGTGCTGTTCGGGGTCGGGCTCTGGAAGCAGGTGGCCGAGATGGCCGGGGCCGTCCAGACGGCGCTGCGCGTACTCAAGACGCGGGTGGCCGCCTTGCTGCCGCTGCCGCTGTGGATCCCGACCCCGCAGAACCGCCGCTTCAACCGCGCCATGCGCACCTTGAACGACGGCATCGCCCGGATCATGGAGGAGAACCGCCGGGCGGAGGACGGAGGACGCAACTTCCTCAAGATGCTGATGGAGGCCCGCGACTCGGAGACCGGGGAGCGCATGAGCGACAAGCAGCTTCACGAGGAAGCGATCGGGATGTTGCAGCAGGGCCACGACACCATCGGGGAGACGCTGGCCTGGACGTGGTACCTGCTGTCCCTCCATCCCGAGGTCGAACGGAAGCTGTACGCCGAGGTGACCCGCGTCCTCGGCGATCGAGTCCCGGTCGTCGACGACCTCGCCCAGCTCAAGTACGCCAACATGGTCGTGCAGGAGTCGCTGCGCATCTTTCCCCCGGTCTGGATCATCCCGCGCGACGCCATCAAGGACGACGAGATCGGCGGCCATCGGATCCCCGCGGGCTCCACCGTCCTGCTGAGCCCGTATCTCACGCACCGGCACTCGGCGTTCTGGGAGAACCCGGAGGGGTTCGATCCCGAGCGCTTCCTGCCCGACCGGTCCAAGGGCCGCCCCCGCTACGCCTATTTCCCCTTCGGCGGCGGGCCGAGGCTGTGCATGGGCGTGGACATGGCCATCATGGAAACGCTGCTCATCATGGTCATGGTCGTGCAGAGGTACCGGCTCCACCTCGTCTCGTGCCACCGCGAGGAGCCCGAGTGCATCCTGGACATGATCCCGCGTCACGGCGTCCGGGCGACGCTGCAGAAGCAGGCCCGGCCCGCGCCCCCCTGACCACGAGCCGAGGCTTCTCGCGCCGGCCCGCGCAGGGACGGGACCTTGACAGGGGCGAGCCCTTCAGGGATGCTCAGCGCCACGCAGCGCACCAAAACCGGGGCCGCCGCGCATTCCAAGGGGATGCCAGGCATGGATGCCAAGAATCCGTTTCATACGCGGGCCACCTACGCTCTGATGCGGGTGGACTATCTCACGATCATGGTCGTGCTCAGCGCGGTGGTCCTGTACAACGCGAACCAGGTCCGCTGGGGGAGGTTCGCCCTGGCCTTCGTGATGATCGACGTCATCGGCTATATCCCCGGGCTCGTCTGGTACCTTCGCAGCCGCACCAACCCGCGCCGCATCCCTTCCGTCTTCCACGTCCTCTACAACACCGCCCACAGCTTCGGCGTCAACGCCCTCGTCGCGCTCGTCTGGGGCTGGCTGCTCGGCGGCCGCCTCGAGTGGGCGATGCTGGCCCTGCCCATCCATCTCTGCGGTGACCGCGGGGTCTTCGGGAACGTCTACAAGCCGTTCGGGCTGTCGTTCGAGCCGGTGAAGCACCCGGCGTTCCAGCGCTTCGTGACCGAGTTCGAGGCGGCGGGGAAATGGTGAGCGATCCCGGCCCGGACGGCGGCAAGTCGAGCGTCGCCGCCGCGGGCGCGGTCCCGGGCGCTTCGGTGCGGCCGGCCCGCCCCGAGCCCTCGCCGGCCGGCGAGGCGCCCGCGCTGACGCCGGCCCGGTTGGCCGAGCTGCTGGAGCGCTACGGCGACCATCCCTCCATCGGGCTCGTGCTGAACGCCGGCATGGAATACTTCACCGACCGTTCCGCGGCCGGCTTGATCGCCTATCGGCGCGCGGGGCGGTACCTCTTCCAGTTCGGCGGCGTCTTCGGCCCCCCGGAGGCCAAGCCGGCGCTGCTGCGCGCCTTCCTGGAGTCCGCCCGGGCGCGCGGAGAGCGCGTCTGCGCGGTACAGCTGCGGGACTCGGAGGTGGACATGTACCACCGGCACGGGTTCCGCATGAACCAGCTCGGGCTCAGCTACACGGTCTCGCTGGCCGAGTTCAACACGCGCGGCACCAGGTTCATGAAGCTGCGCAACAAGATCAAGCGCGCCAAGGGGCTGGGCATCGAGGTGCGCGAGCTGGGCCGGGATCTCCCGATCACCGCGAAGGTGCGCCAGGACCTCGACGCCATCACCCAGGCCTGGGTGCGGGCCAAGGGGCGGCACAAGAAGGTCCTCGAGTTCCTCGTGGGCGAGATCGACGCCGTGGAGCGGGAAGGCACGCGCTGCTTCGTCGCCCTCCGGGAAGAGAAGGTCATAGCCTTCATCACCTACGTCCCCTCGTACGGCAGGCTGGCCGGCCTCATGCACGACCTGAGCCGCCGCTTGCCGGACTGCCCGCCCGGGGTGATGGAGCTGATCAACCTGACGGCGATCGAGCGCTTCCAGTCCGAAGGCGTCCGCTACCTGAACTTCGGCCTGACCCCGTTCGTGGGCGTTTCCGACGTCCTCGGCAGTCACAGCCGGGTCGTGGCGTGGGTCGTTCGCCTCCTCGAGCGCCATGGCGAGGCCATCTATCCGGCCATGTCCCAGGTCGCCTACAAGCAGAAATGGTCGCCCCAGATCATCGAGCCTGAATACTTCGCGTTCCAGGGCCGCTTCCGGCTCGGGTGCCTATGGCAACTGCTGCGTCTGACACGATCGGTGTGACCGTGGTCGCCCGGCCCTGAGACCGGGCCTCCGCCAGGCGCTGGGCTGGACGCGGCTCCGCTCGAAGGTCCGCAGAGGGTTCGATGTGGCTGGCCTGGCGCAACCTCAATCACGACCGCTTCCGCTTCCTGGTCACCATCGTAGGCATCGCCTTCGCCGTGTTCCTGATGATCTTCCAGGGCAGCCTGCTGGTCGGCTTCCTCCGCGCCTCCTCCAAGAGCATCGACGTGACCGACGCGGACCTGTGGATCGCCGGCCGGGGCGTCGAGTCCTTCGAGTTCGCCGCGCCCCTTCCCGAGAGGTTCTACGACATCGCGGTCGGGGTCGAGGGCGTCGAGGCCGTCTATCGCATGACGCTGGGCTTCGCGTTCTGGCAGAAGCCCTCGGGGATGCGGCAGTCGGTGCTCCTCATCGGGGCCGAGCCGGGCACCGGGAGCCAGTTCCCGATCCCCTATGTCGACGCCGGCCAGACCAGCGTGGCCTCGGAGGCCGTGCTCGTGGATCGGAGCAACGCACGGACCCTGGGCGTCGACGTGGTTCCCGCCGGCACGGAGATCAGCGCGCGCCGGGCTCAGGTGGTGGAGGTGATCGACGGATTCGGCACGTTCTTCGGCACGCCCTACGTCTTCACCGGTTACGCGGACGCCGTCCGTTACCTGCGGTGGCCGGGGGACGCGATCGTGTTCCTCATCGTGCGCGTGCAGCCCGGACATGACCCGCAGGAGGTCAAGCGCGCGCTCCAACGCAAGCTCCCGGAAGTCGACGTCTGGACCCGGGACGAGTTCTCGCGGCGGGCCCGGGCCTTCTGGGTCCGGAAGACGGGGGCGGGGGGAGCGATCCTGCTGGTGGCCCTGCTGGGCTTCCTGGTCGGACTCGTGATCGTGTCGCAGAACATCTATGCCACCACCATGGAGAACCTGGAGGAGTTCGCCACCCTCAAGGCCATCGGCGCCCGGCGCTGGTACATCCAGAAGGTGGTGCTCACCCAGGCCCTGGCCTGCGGGATCGTGGGCTCGTTCGTCGGGCTCCTGGCCCTGCTCCCCTTGATGGAGCCCATCCGCAACACGATCTCCTGGATCGACATGCCCTGGTGGCTGCCGTTCGGCATGATCTTCGTGGGCCTCCTGATGTGCGTCCTGGCCTCGGTGGCCTCGATCAAGAAGGCGCTGGCCGTGGAGCCGGCGAGGGTCTTCCGTGCCTGAGGCGGCGCTCATGGCCGAGGAGATCAGCATCACCTACGGCTCGGGCCACGCCGCCACGCCGGCCCTCCGGGACGTCTCGCTGAACTTCTTCCCCGGCCGCCTCGTCCTGGTCATGGGCCCGTCCGGCAGCGGCAAGACCACCTTGCTCTCGGTCCTGGGTTGCATGCTCCTCCCCGACCAGGGGGACGTGCATGTCCGGGGGCAGTCGGTGAGGGGGCTCTCCGAGAGCCAGCGCGTGGACTTGCGGCGGCACAGCATCGGATACGTCTTTCAAGCCTTCCGGCTCTTCCGCTCGCTCACCGCTCTCGAGAACCTCGTGCTGGCCCTCGACGTCGCCGGCCGGGCCAAGGACGGGGCGAAGGCCAAGGCGGAGCAGGCGCTCGCCGCGGTGGGCCTGTCCGACAAGTGGCGGCTCAAGCCCGGCGAGCTCAGCGGTGGAGAGAAGCAGCGGGTGGCCATCGCGCGGGCCCTCATCAACGATCCCCCCATCGTGCTGGCCGACGAGCCGACCGCCTCCCTCGACTGGCGCTCGGGCGAAGGAATTGCCGCCATGCTCTTGAGGATCGCCAAGGAGCATGGCAAGCTCGTCGTCGTCGTGACCCACGACCCGCGCATGACGCCGTTCGGCCAGCGCATCGTCAAGATGGAGGACGGCCGCGTCGTCGAGGACGCGGAGCAGGGCTGATGCACGTCCCGCTGTCACTCCGACGTCCGTGGCCGATGGCGGGGACCCCCCGCCGGCGGGCCGTCCTGATCCTGACGGTGGCGGTGGTGGCCATCTGGGCGGTCTGGGCCGGTCGCGGCGCCGCGCCGGACCCGAAGGGGGGCGCCTCCGCGGCCGCCGGTCACGACCGGCCGGCCGCCGGCGAGGTGGCCCTGTCCTGTACCGGGCGCGTCGAGGGCGCGAGCGAGACCACGGAGGTGGGGGCCGGTGTGGACGGCGTCGTGGCGGAGCTGAAGGTGCGGGAGGGAGACCACGTGAAGGCGGGGGACGTGGTGGCGGTGATCGACCGTCGGGAGCTCAAGGCGGAGCTGAGCGCCGCCCAGGCCGCGGCCGACTCCGCCCGGCAGGCCCGGATCCGGATCCTTCGCGGGAGCCGGCAGGAGGACCGTGAACGAGCGGACGCGGAGGTGGCCGCCGCGGAAGCGGTCGTCGCGCAGGCCGAGCTCCAACAGCGGCGCGCGGCCCGCCTGTTCGAGCAGGGGATCCTCTCCGAGGCGGAGAGAGACGACGTGCGGCGGAACCTGGACGTGTCCCAGGCCCGGTTGAAGGCCGCGCGCAAGGCGGCGGAGCTGGTGAAGGCTCCTCCCCTTCCGGAGGAAGCGGCCAAGGCGGAAGCGGACGTCCGGGCGGCGCAGCAGAGGGTTCATGCCGCCATGCAGACGCTGGAGAAGTGCCTGGTGCGCGCCCCCATGAGTGGAACCGTGCTGCGGACGATCCTCAAGCCCGGGGAGAGCTTCAGCACTCTGGTGCCGCGGCCGATCCTGAGCATCGCCGATACGTCCCGCCTGCGCGTGCGGGCGGAAGTGGACGAGCGCGACGTGAGCCGGGTCTTCCCCGGCCAGCGGGTGCTGGTGCGCGGCGAGGGATGGGAAGGCCCCGGGGTGCCTGGGCGGGTCGAGCGCCTCGGGGCGCAGATGGGACGCAAGACGGTGAAGACGGGCGACCCGGCCGAGAAGAGCGACCGCGACGTGCTGGAGGTGCTGGTGGACCTCGACCGCGAGGAGCCCGCCCTGGTGCTGGGCCTGAGGGTCACGGCGCTTTTCCTGAAGGGCAAGGGAGGGGCGCCCTCTCCGGCCGGCGTGGCCCCTTAGGAAGCGCTCCTCCTCCTGCCCGGCCGACCGGGATCGCAAGAGCCCCGCGCCTGAGTTCCATGGACCTGCAACGACCGCTCGAGGCGGCGCTCGACGCAGCGGTCGCGGCGGGCGAGATCCTGCGGCGCGACTTCCATCGCCCGGGCGGGGCCCGGGGCGCCGGCGACAAGGCGGAGGCCGACCTCGAGGCCGAGCGGCTCATCCGCTCGCGCCTGGGCGAGGCCTTCCCCGGCTGGAGCTATCTCGGGGAAGAGACCGGACGGGCGGCCGGGCGGCCGGGGGCGCCGCTCTGGCTCGTCGACCCCAACGACGGCACGCGCGACTACCTGGCCGGCCGGCGCGGGAGCGCGGTGTCGATCGGGCTCCTGGCCGAGGGCCACCCGGCGCTGGGGGTCGTGTTCGCCTTCGCCTACCCGGACGACGAGGGCGACCTGTTCGCGTGGGCGGAAGGCTGCGGAGCGCTCCGCCGCAACGGGAGGGCGCTGAGCGCGCGCCTGCCCGAAGCGCTGGGCGCCGGCGACGTGGTCCTCCTCTCCAGCACGGCCGACCGCGATCCCGCGACCAACCTGCGCTGCACCGAGCCGGCGCGCTACCGGAGCGTGCCCAGCATCGCCCACCGGCTGGCCCTGGTGGCGGCCGGCGAGGCGGCGGCCGCGGTGTCGATCTTCGCCCCCGGCGCATGGGACTACGCGGCCGGCCATGCCCTGCTGCGCGGCGCGGGGGCGGTGATCGTCGACGAGTCGGGCGCCGAGGTCGACTACGGTCCGGACGGGGCCAGCCAGACCCTGCGCGCCTTCGCGGGATCGCCCGGTGTCGTGGGCCGGCTCGTGCCGCGGCCGTGGCCGGAGGTCTACTCCGGCCCGTGGCGCGGCGAGCGCACGGCATCGCTGGCGAGGGGCCGGGCGGTGGGCGACGCCGCCCTGCTGGCGCGCGCGCAGGGCTGCCTGCTCGGCCAGGTCGCGGGCGACAACCTCGGCGCGCTCGTCGAGTTCTGCTCCGCCGCCGACGTGGCCGCGCGTTACCCCGACGGGCCACGCCGGCTGGTGGACGGTGGGCACTGGGGGATCCTGGCCGGCCAGCCCACCGACGATTCGGAGATGGCGCTCACGCTCGCGCGCGCCGTCGTCGGCGCCGGCGGCTACGACGAGGCCGGCGTGCTCGAGGCCTATCGCGCGTGGTATCGGACGGGGCCGTTCGACGTGGGCGACACCACGCGCGCCGCGCTCGTCGGCTACCTGGTGGCCGACAGCCAGGCCAACGGCTCCCTGATGCGGGCCAGCCCGCTGGCGGTCCTCGCCCACTCCCTGCGGACCGGCGAGGCGGCGGAGCTGGGCCGGCGTGACAGCGGCCTCACCCATCCCCATCCCGTCGGTCGCCCGCGGCGGCGAGCCCGAGGCGGCCTACGAAGCGGCGCTCGGCTGGGCGAAGTCGGCCGCCGAACCGGCGGTCACGGACGCGCTGGTGCGCGCCGCGGCCGAGCCGCCGCGGTGCGACGAGGGCCACACCGGCTGGGTGCTGGTCGCGCTGCAGAACGCCTTCCACGAGCTGCTCCATGCCCCGAGCCCGGAGGCGGGAGTGGTCGCCACCGTGCGCCGGGGGGGCGACACCGACACCAACGCCGCGGTCGCGGGGGCACTCCTGGGCGCGGTCCACGGCCGGAGCGCCGTCCCCGTGCAGTGGCGGAACATGATCCTGAGCTGCCGGCCCCACCCGCTCCGGGCCCGCCATCCGCGGCCGCTCTCGTGCTGGCCGGTCGACGCGATGGAGCTGGCCGAGGGGCTGCTCGTCACCGGCCGCCATGACTGACCCCGAGACGGTCCGGTTGGACGAGGACGCCCGGCGCATCCGCAACTGGAAGCGTTGGGGGCCGTATCTCTCGGAGCGGCAGTGGGGCACGGTGCGGGAGGACTACTCGGCCGACGGCGCCTGCTGGACGTACTTCCCCCACGACCATGCCCGCAGCCGGGCCTACCGCTGGGGCGAGGACGGCCTGCTCGGCATCTGCGACCGCGAGGCGCGGCTGTGCTTCGCGCTTGCCCTGTGGAACGGCCGGGACCCGATCCTGAAGGAGCGCCTCTTCGGGCTCACCAACCCGGAGGGCAACCACGGGGAGGACGTCAAGGAGCAGTACTTCTACCTCGATTCGACCCCCACCCACTCCTACATGAAGGCGCTCTACAAGTACCCGCGCGCGGAGTTCCCCTACGCGCGGCTCGTCGAGGAGAACCGGCGGCGCGGGCTCGAGGAGGGCGAGTTCGAACTGGTCGACACGGGGGCCTTCGACGCCGAGGGGTACTTCGACGTCATCGTCGAGTACGCCAAGGCGTCGCCCGACGACCTCCTCGTCCGCATCGCGGTGACGAACGCCTCGCCCGAGGAGTCCCGGCTGGAGGTCCTGCCGACGCTCTGGTTCCGCAACACCTGGTCCTGGGGTCGGTCGGGAGAGGGATATTGGCCTCGCCCGCGGCTCTCGCTCGAGTCGGAGGGCCGCGTGCTGGCCGAGCACCCCTCGCTGGAGCCCTTCCACCTGCTCGCCGGACCGGCCTCCGGCGGCGAGTCACCGTCGCTCGTCTTCACCGACAACGAGACCAACGCCGCCCGCCTGTTCGGCAGCGCCAACGCGTCGCCCTACGTGAAGGATGCCTTCCACGAGCTGGTAGTCCGCGGCCGGGAGGAGGCGGTGAACCCCGCGGCCGTCGGCACGAAGGTGGCGGCCCGTTACCGGCTCGCGCTCGCCCCGGGCGCCGAGTCGGTCCTGCGGCTGCGGCTGCAGGCCGCGGGCGAGGCGCCGGCGAGAGAGCCGCTGGGGACGGGCTTCGAGGAGCTGTTCGCAGCCCGGCGGCGGGAGGCCGACGAGTTCTACGCCGCGCGGCTGGCGGCCGGAACCACCACCGAGGAAGCCCGGGTCATCCGCCAGGCCCGGGCCGGGCTCCTGTGGTCCCGCCAGTTCTATCACTACGTCGTCAAGCCGTGGCTGGAGGGCGACCCGGCCCAGCCTCCGCCCCCCGCCGAGCGCCTCCACGGCCGCAACGCGCAGTGGACGCACGTCTACAACCGCGACGTCCTCTCCGTGCCCGACAAGTGGGAGTACCCGTGGTACGCGGCCTGGGACCTTGCGTTCCACATGATCCCGTTTGCGGAGATCGACCCCGGCTTCGCCAAGCGGCAGCTCATCCTGTTCCTGCGGGAGTGGTACATGCACGCCAACGGCCATCTCCCTGCCTACGAGTTCGCCTTCTCCGACGTCAACCCGCCCGTCCACGCCTGGGCCTGCTGGCGCGTCTACAAGATGACCGGACCCCGGGGAGGGCGTGACCGCCTGTTCCTGGCCCGCGTCTTCCAGAAGCTGATGATCAACTTCACCTGGTGGGTGAACCGGAAGGACCGGGAGGGCAACAACCTCTTCGCGGGGGGCTTCCTCGGGCTCGACAACATCGGCGTCTTCGACCGCTCGCGGCCGCTGCCCACCGGCGGCGACCTCGAGCAGGCCGACGGCACGGCGTGGATGGCGTTCTTCTGCTCGACGATGCTGTCCATGGCCCTGGAGCTGGCCCGGGAGGACCCCGCCTACGAGGACGTGGCCAGCAAGTT
This sequence comes from Acidobacteriota bacterium, assembly GCA_003223555.1. Taxonomy (GTDB): domain Bacteria; phylum Acidobacteriota; class Vicinamibacteria; order Fen-336; family Fen-336; genus AA32. Next base: position 35,060 of record QHVM01000081.1, read on the forward strand.
CTTCGAGCACTTCGTGGCCATCGCCGACGCCATCAACACCGTGGGCGGCAGCGGGCTGTGGGACGAGGCGGACGGCTTCTACTACGACCAGCTCCACGTCGACGGGGTCCGCTTCCCCCTCAAGGTGCGCTCGCTGGTGGGGGCGGTGCCGCTCTTCGCCGCCGAGGTGCTCGAGAGGTCCGCGCTCGACCGCCTGCCTGGCTTCCGCAAGCGGCTGGAGTGGTTCCTCGAGAACCGCCAGGACCTCTGCGAGTGCATCTCCCACGCCGAGATGATGGGGCGCAAGCCCCACGGCCACTTCCTCATCGCCATCCCCACCCGGCAGCGGCTGGAGCGGGTGCTGCGCTACCTGCTCTCCGAGGACGAGTTCCTCTCGCGGTGGGGGATCCGGTCGCTCTCGAAGTTCCACGAGCGCCATCCCTACGCGCTGCCGGGAGGGGACGACGAGCACCGTGTCGCCTACGCGCCCGGCGAGGCCACCTCGGGCATCTTCGGCGGCAACTCCAACTGGCGGGGCCCGGTGTGGCTGCCCATGAACTACCTGATCGTCGAGTCGCTGGAGCGTTACCACCACTATTACCGCGACGAGCTGAAGGTCGAATGCCCCACGGGATCGGGCCGCCTCCTGACGCTCAAGGAGGTGGCCCACGAGATCGCGGCCCGGGTCGCGCGCCTCTTCGTTCCCGACGGCGAGGGACGCCGGCCCTGCCACGGCGACGACCCCCGGTGGGCGCGCGATCCGCGCTGGCGCGATCTCGTCCTCTTCCACGAGTACTTCCACGCCGAGACCGGCCGGGGCCTCGGGGCCAGCCACCAGACGGGATGGACCTCGCTCGCCGCGCGCTTCGTGGAGGACCTGGTCCGCTCGCGGCTACGTCTTTGAGCTGGGGGGCGCTAGCGGCGCGCCCCCCAGACCCCCCGCTCGCTTTTTCCGCGGCGGCGAAGTGAATTCGCCGCCGCTTATCAAGCGGGTCCGCTTCGCGGCCCCGGGGCGAGTGAATCGCGCTCCGCTCGCAGCTTTTGCCACTTCCCCTTACTTTCTGACGCCCGCGCTCGGGGAAACCGTGCGCCTCCGGATTCACCAGACAGGCGGCCTGGCGAAGCCCTCCTCGCCCCGCTCGCGCTCCTGCAGACGGTCGTGGGGCCACCAGGGCCGCGGCGGGATGCCGAGCGCGCGCAGCGCGGGCGCGTACTCGTAGCGGAGCGTGATGCGCTCGGCCGGCGCGGCCTCGGGATCGAAGGAGACGACGCGGACCGGATCGTCGGCCCGAGGGCCCCAGCCGGTGCCGGGATAGCCCGGGGCGGCGGTGGGTGGATGGGGCGCGCTCTTCAAGGCGGGGGGCGACGCCGCGGAGGGGTCGGGATCCTCGGCGCGCCCTTCCGTGGGCTCCGAATCGCGATCGCCCTCGCCGCGCGGCTCGCGCTCGTAGGGCCGGTACGGACCATAGGGCCAGTAGGGACGCGCCACCGGCCGGCGCTCCCGGTAGACCTCGACCTCGATCCAGCCGAGCCGCCCGCCGGCCTTGCCCGAGCGGGCCGCGTAGGAGCGCTCCTCGTCCACGAAGGTGAACTGCCGGACCTCCTCGAGCGACGTGCGCCATCCCCGCACCACCGTCTCGTCCCAGGGATACAGCACGTACATGCGCCCGCCCGGCCCGGCGGGCGCGCGCTCGCCGCTGATGGCGTTGAGGCCGTCGACGGTCAGGAGCACGCCCAGCCGCTCGCCCGTCCGGTTGGCGATGCGGAGCGCGTAGCGAGCGCCTCGCCACGCCTCGAGGTAGTAGCGGCCGGATCCGTCGGGCGCCGGGTAGAGCGGCGTCGGGCGGCCGTCGACCTCGAGCGAGACCGAGACGAGCGAGCCGACCCGACCCCCGGCGTCGTAGCCGCCGTGGGCCGACGCCGACCGAGCGGCACCAAGGGCGCCCATCGCCAGCCAGGCCGCGGCAAGCCGGACACGCATGGGCATACCTCCCGGGCGCGGCCGCTCGTCCCATCGAGCGACCGGCCCCGACAGGCCCTACACGTCCCGGGAGGGGCTTATTCCCGTTCCTGCTCGCCGGAGGCCGGGGGGCTCGCGGGCGGCCTCTTGGCGGCCTCGACGTTGATCGAGACGAGGACGTCGTCGCCGAGCATCGTGCCGCCCGTGTCCAGGACGCGGTTCCACACGATGCCGAAGTCCTTGCGGTTGAGGGTGACCGCCGTCTCGAAGCCGGCCCGGTCGCCCATCCGGCCGGTGCTCACGAAGCCGAGGAAGGTCACCGGCAGGGTGACCTCCTTGCTGACGCCGTGCATGGTGAGCGTGCCGGTGACGTCGTAGCGGTCGCCGCCGCGGGGCGTGATCCGGCGGCTCTTGAACGTGATCTCCGGATACTTCTCCACCTCGAAGAAGTTCGCGCTCCGGAGGTCCTTGTCCCGGTTCTCGTTGCCGGTATCGATGCTGGCGGCCTTGATCGTCAGCTCCACGCTCGAGGCGTCGGGTTTGGCGCGGTCGGCGACGATCGTCCCCTCGTAGTCCGTGAAGCGTCCCCGGACCTTGCTCACGAAGTGGCGGATCTGGAAGCCCACGTCGGAGTGGACCTTGTCGACGGCATAGACGTCGGCCGCCGGGGCGGGGGCCGGCGCCAGCACGGCGGCGGCGAGGATCGCGAACGACAGTCGGCTCGTCTTCATCGGTCATTCTCCTTTGTTCGAGGCCGGCGCGGCCCGGATGCGGTCGAGCAGCGCGATGAGGCGCCGCAGCTCGCGGCGAGACAGCATGCCCAGGGCCGACTCGTCGGCCTGCTGGAGCCCGGCGTCCAGCCCGGCCAGCAGCCGGAGGCCGGCCGGGGTGATGCGGCACATCACCTGGCGCCGGTCTTCCGCCCGCCGCTGCCGGCGCACCAGCGCCTTGGCCTGCAGGCGCTCCAGCAGCCGGGTGATCCCGGGCGCGTGCTCGACCATGCGGGTGGCGATCTCCAGGGTGGGCAGGCCCCGCGGCCGCGCGCCGCGCAGGATGCGCAGGACGTTGTACTGCTGGAGGGTCACCCCGCGCGGCTCCACCACCCCGGCCAGCGCCCGCCGCACGCGGTCGGTCGTGCGCAGCAGGCCGACCACCGCCTCCTGGGTGGGGGAGCGGAACGGCTTGCGCTGGCGGATCTCGCGCTGGAGCGCGCTGGGCACGGCCGGCTACGGTACGCAGGAATAGTTGACGGGTCAAGTAAAAAGTTCGCGGGCGGGCGGGGAAGGTTGACAGCGCCTGCGCGGGCGGGCTAGGATCCGCGCCGCCCACATCATGTCCGAAGGCTCTACCTTCGGTGCCCTGAAGCAGGTCCTGGTCGGCAAGCCCATACCCTCGCACCTTGCCCACCACGAGCGGCTGTCCAAGGTCACCGGCCTCGCCGTCCTGTCCTCCGACCCCCTCTCCTCGGTGGCCTATGCCACCGAGGAGATCGTCCGGACCCTGATCCTGGCCGGGGCGGGCGCCCTCGCCCTGTCCATCCCGATCGCCACCGTGATCGCCGCGCTGCTCCTCCTGGTGGCCTTCTCGTACCGGCAGACGATCCACGCCTACCCCGGCGGGGGAGGCGCCTACATCGTGGCCAAGGAGAACCTGGGCCCCATCCCCGGCCTGGCCGCCGCGGCCGCCCTGCTCATCGACTACGTGATGACGGTGGCGGTGAGCATCGCGGCCGGAGTGGCGGCGGTGGTGTCGGCGTTCCCGCGGTGGCACGTCAGCCGGACCGAGATGTGCCTGGCCTTCGTGGTCCTGATCGCGATCGGCAACCTGCGCGGGATCCGCGAGTCGGGACGCATCTTCGCCGCCCCCACCTACTTCTTCCTCGCGAGCCTGCTGTCCCTGATCGCGGCCGGCGCCTGGCGGGCGATGTCGGGCGACCTCACCCCCGTCCCTCCGAGCGGCACCCCGACCCCGACCGGGGTGGCCGTCCTCGGCACGTTCCTCGTGCTCCGGGCCTTCGCCAACGGCTGCACGGCCATGACCGGCGTGGAGGCGATCTCCAACGGCGTGCCCGCCTTCAAGCCGCCCGAGGCCAGGAACGCCGCCACGACGCTGATCGTCATGGCCTTCCTGTGCGTCACGCTGTTCGTGGGCATCACGCTGCTCGCCCACGCCTACCGCGTCGTTCCCCAGGAGGAGAGCGCGGCCGGCTACGAGACGGTCGTATCCCAGGTCGCCCGCGGGGTCTTGGGCGGCCGCGGGCCGCTCTACTACTGCGTCCAGGCCGCCACCATGCTCATCCTCGTCCTGGCCGCCAACACCGCGTTCCAGGACTTCCCGCGCCTGTCCTCGATCCTCGCCCGCGACCGCTACATGCCCCGCCAGTTCATGAACCAGGGCGACCGGCTGGCCTTCTCCAACGGCATCCTCGTCCTGAGCGCGCTGGCCGGCATCCTGATCGTGGTCTTCAAGGGCGACACCCACGCCCTCATCCCGCTCTACATGATCGGCGTGTTCGTCTCGTTCACCCTCTCCCAGGCCGGCATGGTGCGGAAGTGGCGGCGGGAGGGGGGCCGGGGATGGCTCGGCAGCGCGCTGTTCAACCTGGTCGGGGCCGTGAGCACCTGCGTCGTCCTCGTCGTGGTCGCGGTCACGAAGTTCGCCGAGGGGGCGTGGATCATCGTCGTCCTGATCCCGCTGGTGGTGCTGTGGTTCCAGTCCGTCCACAACCACTACGCGCGGGTGGGGGCGCAGCTCTCCCTGCGCGGCTGGCGTCCCGAGCCGCGCAACCACAACACGGTCCTGGTGCCCATCGGGGGCGTGCACCGGGCGGTGGTGCAGGCCATCCAGTACGCGAAGATGCTCAGCGGCGACGTGCGGGCGGTGTACGTGGACGTGGACCCCAAGGCCACCGAGGAGACGCGGCGCGAGTGGGAGCGCTGGGGCCAGGGCGTGCCGCTGGTGGTGCTGCAGTCGGCCTACCGCTCGCTGATGGAGCCGCTGCTCGAGTACATCGAGCAGGTGGACGCCGAGCGGCCGGACGACTTCGTCACGATCGTGCTGCCGGAGTTCGTGCCCGCCCGCTGGTGGCACCACCTGCTCCACAACCAGCGGGCCCTGCTCATCAAGGGCGCCCTGCTCTTCAAGCCCAACACGGTGGTGACGAGCGTGCCCTTCCACCTGAGCAAGTAGCCGCGGCGTGGGCGGTCCCCGCCCCTACGGCACGGCGAAGACCAGGTCGTCGCGGTCGTTGTAGGCGCCCGCCGTGCACGGGCTGGCGCCGCCCCCGTACCGGAACTGCGCGCGCACGGCCTGGAGGCTCCCCGCGGGCAGGGTGTAGGTGGCGCTGAGCGTCCGGGCGCCCCCCGCGGGCGGGGTCAGCGTGGCGAGGAAGGTCCAGCTCGGGCCGCTCGCGTTGGCGGTGGTGTAGAGGTCGAGCCGGTCGCCGGTGGGGGGCGAGTAGGCCCACACCGTCGTCTCGATGCGCACCGTCTTGCCCGCGGCCAGCGGCGATCCGTCGGTGGTGACGACGCGGATGCGATCGATCGACTCGTCGACGTGGTACGTGCCGCCCGTGCTGTCCGCGCACGAGCTGTTGATCGTGTTGGGCTGGTTCGGCTCCGGTCCCTTCCCGTCGCGCCCGTTGACGAGGGCGCCGGAGTCGCAGCCGCTGCCCGCCGTCGCGCACCTCGGAGCCCTCAGGACCGGGTCGAAGACGGCGGACACGACCGCCGGGTTGTCGACGGTCACCGTGACCACGCTGCTCGCGCCGACGTTGTCGACGGTGTCGTAGGCCCGCGACTGGAGGGTGTGTCGGCCGTCCGGCAATCCGGCCGGGCTCCAGGCGTACTCATAGGGGGCGGCCGGGTCCGTGCCCTTGAGCGCGCCGTCGACGTAGAACTCGACCTTCGCCACGGCCACGTCGTCGGTGGCCGAGGCAGTCACGGTGACCGTTCCCCGGACCGTCGCGCCGTCGGCGGGGAAGGTGATCGCGGTCGCGGGCGGCGTCGTGTCGGCGGAGGGCGCCACCGCGAAGACCAGGTCGTCGTGATCGTCGTACCCGCCGGGCTGGCACGGGGTGATGGTGCCCTGGTAGCGGAACCGCGCGCGCACGGCCTGCCGGGCGCCCACCGGCAGGTTGTACGTCGTGGCCAGGGTCTGCGCCCCTCCCACCGTCGGGGTCAGCGTCGCGAGGTAGGTCCAGCTCGGGCTGGTGGCGTCGGCCGCGTAGTAGAGGTCGAGCTTGTCGGACGATGGCCCGCCGGCCCACGCCCATACGGTGGCCTCGATGCGGGCGGCCCGGCCCGCCGTCAAGGGCGCGCCGTCGAGGGTCGAGACCTTGATCCGGTCGTTGGACTCGTCGGAGTGATAGACGCCCAGGTTCCCGTCCGCGCACGAGCCGTTGATCGTGTTGGGCTGGTTCGGCTCCGGCCCCTTGCCGTCGCGCCCGTCCAAGAGCATGGCGGAGTCGCACGACGAGCCGACCGCGGCGCACCGGGGCGCCTGCATCATCGGATCGAACACCGCGGTCTGCGCGCCGCCGCCCGCGGCCGGGTTGACGGTCAGGGAGAGGTCGGCCCGCCGGGTCAGGCCGCCGCTCGTTCCCTGGGCCGAGAAGGAGAAGTTGCCCGGAGTCGCCGCCGGGGAGGCGGCCACCGTGAGGGTGCTCGAGGCGGCGCCGTTCGGAGGCGGCGCGGCCGAAGCGGGATCGAACGAGCAGGTGATGCCCGCCGGCAGGCCGCGGCAAGAGAGCTCGACCGTGTCGGCGAAGCCGTTCACCGACGAGACCGTGCAGGTGGTGGCCTCGCGGCCGCCCTGCGGCATCGCCAGGGCGGCCGGGCTGCAGGCGAGGCCGAAGTTGGCTCCGGAGGGAACGCTCGGCGTCGCGTCCACGCAGGCGCTGGCCGGACCGAAGCACGCCGAGGAAGCGCCCGCGGCCATCACGTTGTAGACGTACGTCCGCCCGTTGGCCAGGCCGGTGTCGGTGAGGCTGGTGCCGGCGACCTCGGCGACGAGCGCCTTGCCGAAGCTGCACCCGGCCGGGCCTTCGCTCCGGAAGACCCAGTACCGCGTCGCGCCGTCGACCGCCGTCCAGGACAGCGCCACCGACGAGTCGTCGGCGGTGGCGGTGAGCGCCGGCGAGGCGGCGGGGCCCCCGCTGCAGCCGGCGTTCTGGGGCGCCGGGGTGGAGCAGGCGATGCCGTGGCGGTCGAACGCGTTGAACAGCGCCGTCATGTGCGGCGTGCCGTCGGTCAGGTCCCCGTCGTCGTCGTCGGCGGCCAGCCACTGCATGTAACCGTTGGCCGCTCCGCACCCGCTGGCCGACGATCCGCAGGCGCAGGCGTGCCAGGAGCCGACGTTGCCGCTGCCCTGGTAGAAGACCTTGTTGGCGACGATGAAGGCGGTCTGGCTGTCGTAGTCGAACGGCGGCGCCTGGAGGTCGCGCGCCGCGAGGTCCCAGGCCGCCTGCCGCACCGGAGCCGCCGCGCAGTGGACCTCCCGCCCGCAGGGGCCGTTCCCGGTCTGGCAGGAGCTGCAGACGAACCCCAGCGCGGTGTCGGGCGTGTCGGGGTCGTGCTTGAGGTAGTCGGCGTCCCGGACGCCCGAGCAGGCGAGGTCGCAGTGCGAGGGGCCGACCTGGGCCTCGTTCGCGTTGAAGCCGGTGCCGTCGGTGGTCGGCCCGCAGCCCTGGTCGCTCGTCCAGAAGAAGCCGTAGCCCACGCAGGAGGTCTGCAGGCGGTAGATGGCGGCGATGTCCGCGTAGGCCTCCGACGAGTTGCTGAGCGCGTGGTTCGCGTCGTTGGCGTCGAGGCCGTGGCCCCACTCGTGGTCGAACACCCCGGCCAGCTCGCCGGTGTTCCGGCAGCCGCCCCCCGAGCGGTAGAAGTTGATCCGCGACCCGTCCCAGAACGCGTTGCAGGTGTTGTTGAGGTTGACGGCGGCGGTGAGGCGGCTCTGGAGCCAGTCGTTGGTCGGCAGCCAGCCCCGCGCCTGCTCGAACAGCCGGTTCACCTCGTAGAAGGCGGAGCGGGCGGGGGCGGTGTCGCCCGCCGAGGCGCCCGCCGTCTGGCAATCGTGCTGGTCGTTGGCCCCCCCGAGGTCGAGCGCGCCCGCGGCCGAGCTCTCGCTCACGGCGCCGCAGCCGTCGACGATGTCGACGTATCGCCCCGTCAGCGTGGTGGTGGCGGCCTCGCCGGTGTCGCTGAACAGGCCGGCGCCGTTGGTGAATGCGTTCGGGAAGGGCAGGCCGGTGTCGGCCCACGGCATGGGCCAGCCGCTCTGCATCGCGCCGCACTGCTCGGGGGCCGGGCAGACGCCGGTGCTGGTCAGGGGATAGACGCCGCCCTTGACCTGACGGTTTTCGTAGCGGTTGAGGTCCTGGAACGCGATCACCTCGCCCGAGTGCGAGTCGACCATCACCTCCCAGCGGGCGTTGTCGGGCGGGCGCTGGAAGACGAACGTCCACACCAGCCGGTGGCGATAGCCGGCGCCGGGGGGGCCCGCGAACGCCTCGCCGTCCTGCAGCTCGGGCGGCGCGATGGGGACGACCTCGAGCGCGGGCTCCCGGACGACCCGGTCCTCCGCGGCCCGGCCGTCGGCGTAGGCGAAGCCCGCCTGGAGGGCGTCGGCGGCGCGGAGCGTGGGCTTGACGTCGAGGCCGCGGACGTTGCCCCACACTTCCGTGCCGACCAGGACGAGGTTGCCGTGGCTGAGGGTGGCCGCCAGGCGCGCGTCACGGACCGGGACGCCGCGGTAGACCTGGGGGATGCTGACCTGCCACAGGTCGTCGCTCAGCTTCGTCGCCCGTGCCACGCCGAGCTGCTGCACGTCGATGGCCAGCACGTCGCGGTGAGCGCGGGCGAACCGGCGCACGGCTTCCGACACCGCCGGCTCGTCGACGTCGTTCACGGGCCGCCCGAGGGTGCGGGCCAGCTCGCGGAGCGTCACGTGGTTGCCCACTCCCCGGCCCGGGACGAGGGGAAAGGCGACGATCAGGTTCGTGGCGGCGCCGGAGCGCGGGTCCACCCACGCCCCCATCCGCGGCCGGCGGGGATCGTCCCCGCGCTGGCTGAGGAAGGTCTCCCACGAGGATCGGTTCGGCAGGCGCGCGAGGATGTCCGTGAGCGGAGCGTGCGAGCTGCTGATGCGCAGTTCCGGCTTGAAGAACGCCTTGTGGTCGAGATCGGTGCGGGGCTCTTTCGGCTGGGCGGCCCAGCCAGCCGTGCTCGTTACGAACGCGAGGGCGAAGGTACCGAAGGCCCGGAGGGAGGCGGAAGCCGACGCGTTCGGCGCCATGGAGGCTCCTGCGATCGTCGGGACCCGGGCGAGCCGGGGCCGGTCACGTCACGCACACACCACGGCCCTTGAGGCACAAAGGCCCGGCCGCAGACGGCGGGAGCTCTTGGTAACCCGTCATGCCCAGACACTTTCCTGGTCCGTGTATCGGCTGAGAATAGTACCAAGATGCGATCCGGGCTGTCTGTGACGACGACCGCGCCTCTAGAAGACACGTCCGCGCGCGTCCACCCGCCACTCCGCCTCCACGGCTTCGTCCCGGACTCCGAACAGGCGGTCGTGGAGGTTCGACACCACGCAGGCATGGTTGGGCAGGATGCGGACACGTTCGCCGACCCGGAACGTGTCGCCGCCTTCCACGTCGATCACCCCATGCTCCTCGCTGAGCCGCTGGATCCGGCTGCGCCGGCCGTCGATCTGGCCGTAGCCGCCCGGGCGGGGCCGCAGCGGATCGCTCGAGAGCGTCTTGCTCCCGGCGTCCACCACCGCGCGGTCGGGCGCGGGAACGCTCACGACCGTCGCCAGCACCGTGAGCGCGCAGTCCTCGCGGGCGCAGGTGCCGAGCGCGACCTGGGAGCCGTCGTGATAGACGTAGTTGCCGGGCCGGCACTCGGTCACGCCGGGCTGGGCCATCGCCGCGCGGGCGGTCGGAGTCGAGCCGACCGAGACCTCTTCCACCGCGATCCCGGCCCGGCGCAGCTCGTCGGCCACCGCCGCCATCGTGCTGCCCTCGTGCCGCGCCACGGCCGTCACGCCCTCCGGCCGCTCCTCGTGATAGCCCTGGCCGGCGTGGGTGAAGATGCCGCGCAGCCGCAGCCCGGGAAGGTCGGCCAGCCGCCCGGCCGTCTCCCGCGCTCGCTCGGGGAGGACGCCGACGCGTTGCAGGCCGACGTCGACCTTGAGCATCACGTCGAGGACGCGGTTGGCCTCGCGAAACACGCCGGCCAGCGTCGCCGCGCCCTCGACCGAGTCGACCCCCACCGCCAGGCGGCGCAAGCGCTCGGCGAGCGCGAGCAGGCGCCTTGCCTTGTCCGCGCCCACGACCGGATAGGCCACGAAGAGGTCGTCGAAGCCGGCCTCGGCGAAGACCTCCGCCTCCGAGGTCTTGGCCACCGACAGCCCCGCGGCGCCGGCCTCGACCTGGCGGCGGCCGATCTCGAGGACCTTGTGCGTCTTGGCGTGCGGCCGCAGGCGGACGCTCCGGGAGCGCGCGCTCTCCGCCATCCGCGCGATGTTGCGGTCGAGCACGCCGAGGTCGACGAGGACGACCGGCGTCTCCAGGTCGTGGAGCCTGCGCATGCCAGGAGCGTATCACCTTGAAGTAGCATTCGACCCGACATGCCCGAGGCCGTGCGCGCGGTCGTGATGACGGGGCCCGGGCGCCCCCTCGAGCTGCGCCGTTTCCCCGCGCCGCGGCCCGAGCCCGGCGGCGCGGTCCTCGAGATGGTGGCGAGCGAGGTGTGCGGGACCGACGTCCACCTCCATCACGGGCGCCTGCCAGGCGTGCCGTACCCCATCATCCCCGGCCACGTGAACTGCGGCCGCATCCTCGAGACGGGCGGTCCGCTGCAGGACGTGGAAGGCCGCCCGCTCGCGCCGGGGCGCCTCGTCACGTTCTTCGACGTGTTCGGGACGTGCGGCCGGTGCTGGTACTGCCTGGTGGCCAAGGCGGCCACGCGCTGCCCGAAGCGCCGCGTCTACGGCATCACGACCAGCGCCGACGAGGGCCTGCTGGGAGGCTGGGCGGAGCGGATCGAGCTGAAGCCGGGCGTCCGCGTGCTGCCCATACCCGAGGGCCTGGAAGCGGAGGACTTCATGGGCGGGGGATGCGGGCTGCCGACGGGTTTCCATGCCGTGGAGCGCGCCGGCGTCGCCCTCGCCGACACGGTGGTCGTGCAGGGCAGCGGCCCCGTGGGCCTCAACGCGGCCGTCTTCGCCTCTCTCGCGGGCGCCGGCCGCGTGCTGGTGATCGGAGCGCCCGCGGCGCGGCTCCAGGCCGCGCGGCGGCTGGGGGCCGACGACGTGCTCGACATAACGGACGTTCCCGATCCTGCCGACCGGGTGCGCTGGGCGCGGGAACGCACTGCGGGCCGCGGCGCGGACGTGGCGATCGAGGCGTCGGGGACTCCGGCGGCGGTGCCGGAAGGGCTGGAGATGGTCCGCGACGCCGGCACCTACGTGGTGGTGGGACAGTACACCGACGCCGGCGACGCGGCCATCAACCCGCACGCCCACCTGAACCGCCGGCACGTCACGCTGAGGGGCTGCTGGGGGTTCGAGTTCACGCACCTGCACCGCGCGCTGCTGCTCATGGCCCGCCACGTCCGCCGGTTTCCCTGGCGGGAGCTGGTCACACGGCAGTACGCCCTCGAGGACGCCGGCCGCGCCCTGGCCGACATGGAGCGCCTCGCGGTCGTCAAGGCCCTCGTCCGGCCCTCCGTCTGACCCGCGGGGCGTCTGCTAGGCTAGCAGCAGATGCGGCTTCGCGCGCTCTCGGATACGCTGCGCCGCCCCGGGCCGCGTCCTCACGCCGGGCGGGACCTCGCCGTCGCGGTCTTCGTCTCCACGGTGGCGGCGGGCGGCCTGCTCGCCGAGCTGTGGGTGGGCCGCCATTACTTCGCGATCTGGCGGCTCACGCGGGGCGTCGGCGACACCGTCTTCTACAGTGGCGACGGCCGCCCTTGGTTCCCCCTCGACGAGCAGCGGCGCGACGTGTCCCTCGACCAGGTGTCCCCGTACGTGGTGAAGGCCGTCATCGCCGTGGAGGACCGCCGCTTCTACCGCCATCCGGGAATCGACCCCGTGGGCCTCGTCCGGGCCGGCTGGCGTGACGTGCGCAGCGGGGGCGTGGTGGAGGGCGGCAGCACGCTCACCCAGCAGCTCGCCCGGACGCTCTTCCTGTCCAACGAGCGGACCTGGGCCCGCAAGGCGAAGGAGGCGCTGTTGGCCCTGATGCTGGAGCAGGTGCTCACCAAGGACCAGATCCTGGAGCTGTACCTGAACCGCGTCTACCTGAGCGGCGGCGTCTACGGCGTGGAGGCGATGTCACGCAAGCTCTTCGTCAAGCGGGCGCGCGAGCTGAGCCTGGCCGAGTCGGCCCTCGTGGCGGGACTCATCCGCGCGCCGTCGGCGCTGTCCCCCTGGTCGAACATCGAAGGCGCGCTCCAGCGGAGCGAGCGGGTGCTCGCGAAGATGCGGCAGGAGGGGTTCATCAGCGCCGAGGACGAGCGGTCGGCGCTCCACGCCCACCTTCGCATCACCTCCAGCCCGGGGCTGGCCGATACGCGCTCCGGCTACGTGAAGGACTACCTCCGGCAGCTGTTCCGGGACCAGATGGGCGGCGACCATCCGCCGGACTGGCAGGTCCGCACGACGTTCCTGCCCGCCGTCCAGGCGGCGGCCGAGCAGTCGGTGGCGGCCGGGCTGCGCCGCCTCGGCATTCCCGGCCTCGAGGCGGCCCTGGTCGCCCTGGACCCCTCGACGGGCGACCTGCTGGCCGTCGTGGGCGGGCACGACTTCAACGCCGCTCCCTTCAACCGGGCGGTGCGCAGCCGCCGGCAGCCCGGCTCGGCCTTCAAGCCCTTCGTGTACGCGGCCGCCCTCGAGCGCGGGATGTCGCCAGTCTCCGTGCTCGACAACCTGCAGTCGATCGCGGCCGGCGCCTACCAGGAGTGGGCGCCCCGCAACGCCGAGGGCTACGCGCCGGAGTCGCAGACGCTGCGCGAGGCCCTGCTCGAGTCGAACAACCAGGCCGCAGTGGCCCTGCAGCAGCGCATCGGCGCCGGGGCGGTGCTGAAGGTGGCCGACGAGGTCGGTCTGCACGGCCTGCCGAACGTGCCCTCGCTCGCCCTCGGCACCGGCCTCGTCACCCCCCTCGAGCTGACCGCGGCCTACGCCGTGTTCCCGAACGGCGGATGGGCGGTCAAGCCGCGGGCGATCGTGCGCATCCTCGACGATGGCGGGTCGACCGCCTACGAGAACCCGGTGGATCGCCGGCGCGTCCTGTCGGAGCCGGTGGCGTTCCAGGCCCTCACCATGCTGCGCGACGTCGTCGACATGGGCACCGCCGCCTCCGCGCGCTCGCTGGGGCTGCGCATCCCGGCCGGCGGCAAGACGGGGACGACCGACGAGTTCAAGGACGCGTGGTTCGTGGGCTTCTCGACCTCGGTCGTGGCCGGAGTCTGGGTCGGCTTCGACCAGCCGGCCGCCATCGGCCGCGACGCCTACGGGGCGCGCGTCGCCCTGCCCATCTGGGCCGAGTTCATGCGACGGACGGCCCGCGCCCTGCCCGCGGGCGAGTTCCAGCCGCCGCCAGGGATGCGCGAGGTGGAACTGTGCCGGGTGTCGTACCTCAGGCCGGTGGAGACCTGCCCGGTCTACGTCGAGTACTTCAAGGAGGGCGACGACATCCCGTCGCGGCTGTGCCCCATCCATCGCGGGAGCTTCAGGCAGGAGGCGCGGCGCGCGGTGGACGACCTGCTGGCCAGCCTGGGCCGGAAGCTGCGCCACATCTTCAAGTGGTAGAGGAGGGGCCATGCGGATCGAGCGACAGGGCGACGGGGTCCGGATCGAGCTGAGCGCGGCCGAGGTCCGCTTGCTCCGGCAGGCGCTGGAGCGCGCGTCGTTCATAGATACGCCGGTCAGCGCGCAGGCCGACATCGCCGCCTTCTGCGCCCGCGCCCTGGAAGCCCTCCCGACGAAATAGCCTTTCAACGCAGAGGTCGCAGGGGAGGCAACGTTAGGCCCGAGGACGCAGAGACGGCGAATATACCTGTCTCCGCGTCCCCTCCGTTTTCCCCTCCGCGTCCTCTGCGTTGAAAGGCAACGCCGCCGACGGACTGGCAGGCGAGCATGCCGCACGCGGCGTGGATGTCGGCGCCTCCGGAGTAGCGGCGGACGAAGCCGATCCCGTTCTCGGCCAGCGCGGAGAAGAACGCCTTTCGCTCCGCTTCGGCGGGCGGGTGGAAGCGTCCCCTGGGGTCGTTCACGTCGATGATCGACAGGCGGACCTTCATCCCCGCAAAGAGCCGGCCCAGCTCGCGCGCCTCGTCCGCCCCGGTGTTCACGCCGGCCATCGACACCCAGGCGAGGTTCACCGGGCCGCCCCGCCGCTGCGCGTGGCGCCGCATGGCCGCGGCGAGCGCATCGACCGGGTACCGGCGGGCGAGCGGCACGAGGCCCGCCCGCTTCTCCTGGAAGGCGGAGGTGAGCGAGAGGATGAGACGGTAGGGATGGCCTTCGGCGGTGTAGCGCTCGATCATCGGCAGGACGCCGACGGTGGAGATGGTGATGCGGTCGCCCCCGATGCGGGCCCCGCACGGGTCGCGCAGGATCTCCGCCGCCCGTATCACGCTGTCGTAGTTCTGGAACGGCTCCCCCTGTCCCTGGAAGACGACGCCCGTCACCGGCCGCTCGGGCCCCTCGCGGCGCACGGTCAGCACCTGCTCCACGATCTCCCACGGCTCCAGGTCCCGGGCGAGGCCCAACCGGCCGGTCTCGCAGAAGGCGCAGCCGAGCGCGCAGCCGGCCTGCGACGACACGCACACGCTCCAGCGGGGCCGCTCGAGCGGGATGCGGACGGTCTCGAACACCCGGCCGTCGGCCGCGCGGAAGAGGTACTTCACGAAGGGGTCGATCCGGCTCGCTCGCCGGTCGATCACCTGGAGCCGGGTCGCGCGGGCCCGCGCGCCCAGCGCCTCGAGCATGCGGCGGGAGAGGCCGCGCACGTCCTCCAGGTCGTCCCGGTCCTCCCCCACGACGCGGCTCACGATGCGTCGCGACAGGTGCTCGTCGAGGCGGAGGTCGGGCCAGAGCGCGGCGAGCGAGGTCGGGGTCTGGCTGCGGAGATGGACGCCTGGGCTCACCGACGGCTGACGATCACCTGCTGGGGCGACCTCGGCACCTGCATGATCTCGTTGCGCGCGAAGCCGGCGGACCGGAACATCCGGTCGTACTCCGGAAACGTGTACGCGTTGCCCGCCGGGGTGACGGCCAGCATGATGAGGCTGAACGCGGCGGGAATCGGCGGTGACACGCGGTCCTCGTTGGGAACGAACTCGAGGGTGATGGCGCGGCCGCCCGGCTCGAGGCAGCCGTGGATCTTGCGGGCCAGCGATCCGCAGGTCGGCAGGTCGAAATGGTGGAACAGGTTCGACACCAGCACGACGTCGAATCCGTGGCCGAAATCGACCTCGAAGGCGCTCCCCGGACGAAGCTCGTAACGGTCGTCCACGCCCGCCGCCCGCGCGTTCCCGTGCGCGACCTTCAGCACCTGGGGCCAGTCCAGGGCCACCACGCGGGCCTCCGCGTTCCTCTTCGCCACCGCGATGCCGAACAGCCCGTGGCCGGCGGCGATGTCGAGCACCCGTAGCGGACCGGGATGCGCTTGCACCGCGAGCTCGCCGATGAACTCGGCCGACGGCGCCACCATCGGGGGCATGCTCCGGGCGAACTCCTCCCACACCGGGTCTTCGGGGTCGACCACGCCCGCTCCGGCCATGAGGGTGGTGCCCCGGCGGACGACCTCGGTCAGGTTGGCGAACCCGCTCATCAGCTCCGGCGAGTTGATGAACCCGAGCATGCCGCCGAGATAGGCCGGCGACCGCTGGTCGAGGAATACCGCGCTGTCGGGGGTGAGCCGGTACCGATCGTCCTGTTTCGCCAGGAAACCGACGACCGTCAGGTAGTCGCAGAGGATCCGCACGCCACGCGCGGACGCGCCGCACCGTCCGGCCAGGCTGTCGGCCATGTCCGCTCCCTGGCCGATGGCGGTGAACAGGCCGAGCTCGATCGCCGCCCGCAAGGCGGCCGTGCGCTGGTACGCGTTCACGGTCTCCCAGAAGAGGACGGGGCTGGGCTCGGGTTGGGCGGGCGGGGCCGACCCGCCGCCGCTGGATGGGCTGACGCCCGGCGCTGCCATCGCTCACCTCCCCGCGCTCATCGTCCGATGGCGGCTTCCGGCCACGCTAGCGCCGGCCCCGGAGGTTGTCAAGGATGCCGGCGGATGCGGCAGTCCCGGTCCTCCCCCCCGACGCGGCTCACGATGCGTCGCGCCAGATGCTGTCGAGGGGGAGGTCGGGCCAGGGAACGCGAGGGCTCAGTTCTGCGGGGTGCTGGGGGTCGTGGTGGTCTTCTCCTTGTCGCGGTTCCAGCGTCCGCGGCCGCGGTGCTCCTTCTGCATCTGCTCGTACTTCTGCTGCTGCTCAGGAGTCAGGATCGACTTGATCTGCTCGTTCATCTTCTCGTGCCGCGCCCGCATCGTCTCCCGGTCCGGCTTCGTCTGGTCCGACTGCCACTGCTGATGGGCCTCCTGGAAGATCTGCTGGAGCTGGCGGGCCTGGTCGTCACTCAGGCCGAGCCGCTCCTTCATCCTCTCGACACGGTGCTGGATGCGATCGCCCTTCGCCGCGTTCTCATCGGCGACGGCGGCGGTCCGGACGGCCGCGATGGCGAGGACTGCTCCGGCCACGACGGCCGCCCACTGCGTCATCTTCTTCATTCAGGTTCTCCTTGGCGCTCGGCGTTGCGAGCGCTCACGGGATTGGACCGGACCACCCCGGCGGCGTTTAAATCCAGGCCGGCCCCATCGGGAGGAATTGCAATGTTTGACCTTCGTGTAAAGGTTCTCCCTGTCCTCGCCGCCTCGCTCGTCATGGCCGCGCCCGCCGGCCGTCAAGAGCGTCCCCGGGCCCGAGACCTGGGGATTGCGCCCGGCGTCTTCCCCCCCGGCGCGCTGGATGCGATCACCGACGTGGCCGGCGTCGCCGTCGGCCACGCCACCCGGATCGAAGGCGACCGCGTGCGCACCGGCGTCACGGCGATCGTCCCCCACGCGGGGAACGTCTTCCAGGAAAAGGTGGCCGGAGCCGTCTTCGTGGGCAACGCCTTCGGCAAGCTGGCCGGCGCCACCCAGGTCGAGGAGCTGGGGACGATCGAGACGCCCATCGTGCTCACGAGCACGCTCAGCGTCGGCACCGCCGTGCAGGCCCTCGTGGAATACACCCTCGGCCGGCCCGGCAACGAAGCCGTCCGCTCGGTCAACGCGCTCGTGGGCGAGACCAACGACGGCGGCCTGAACGACATCCGCGGCGGCCACGTGCGGAGCGAAGACGTGCGGGCGGCGATCGAGGGCGCGGGGACGGGGCCGGTCGAGGAGGGCAGCGTGGGCGCGGGGACGGGCACGCGGTGCTTCGGCTGGAAGGGCGGGATCGGCAGCGCCTCGCGCAAGCTGCCCGCGGCCCACGGCGGCTGGGCGCTCGGTGTCCTCGTGCAGACCAACTTCGGCGGCGTGCTCACGATCGACGGCGCGCCGGTCGGGCGCGAGCTGGGCCGCTACGACTTCAAGCCCGATGGCGGTCCCGGGACGGCCGGTTACGGCTCGTGCATGATCGTCGTGGCCACCGACGCCCCGCTCTCGGCGCGCGACCTGAAGCGGCTGGCGGCGCGGGCCGTCTTCGGCCTCGCGCGTACCGGCTCGTCGTACTCCAACGGCAGCGGAGACTATGCGATCGCCTTCTCGACCGCGACCGAGGCCCGCGTGCGCCACGGCGAAACGGTCCCGCGCCCCCGCCTGGTCTTACCCACCGAGGCCCTCTCGCCGCTGTTCGAGGCGGCGCTGGAGGCCACCGAGGAGGCGGTCTACAACTCGCTCTTGCGGGCCACGACCGTGACCGGGAACGGCCAGACCGCGGAGGCCATCCCCATCGACCGGGTCGTCGAGGTGTTGCAGCGCTACGGGCGCGGCCGGTGAGAAGCGAGGCCGCGCGGGTGCGCGAGCTGTGCTCGGGCTACCTCGAGGAGTACCTCGGCAAGGTCCGCTTCTGCCTCGAGCGGCTCGACGAGGCGCAGGTATGGTGGCGGCCCCACCGGGCCGGCAACAGCGTGGGCAACCTGGTCCTGCACGTCTGCGGCAACCTGTCGCAGTGGGTGCTGTCCGGGCTCGGCGGCGAAGCCGACTCGCGCCGGCGCGCGCTCGAGTTCGCCGCCGATCGGCCGATGGGAAAGCGCCGGCTGGCCGAGCGCCTGTCCTCGGTGGTGGCGCGCTGCCGTCGGCGGATCGCGCTCCTCGACGAGGAGGCGCTCGCCGCGCCGCGGACCATCCAGCATCGCCGCACCGACGGCCTCGGCGCGCTCCTCCACGCGGTCGAGCACATGAGCTATCACACGGGACAGATCGTCTTCGTGGCGAAACAGCTCCGGGGGGAGGGAAGCGGGATCGACTTCTACCCCCACCTCAATGCGCCGCCCACCACGCGGCCCCCAGCAGCGCGGCGACCGCCGCGTGCAACCCGTGCCCGGCCATTCAAAGCGGGCAGGCCTGCTTCAGGACGGCGACGAGGGCGTAGATGAGGTATGCGCCGACCGCGAGGCTGGCCGCGGCCACGGCCAGGTAGGGCCAGGGGACGGTCACCCGGCCGCTGACGATCCACTGACCGGCGAGCCCCAGCAGGGCCACGCACCACGGGATGCCGGCCACCACGTTGGGCGCGCCGCCGAACAGGCGCGCGTAGGGAGTCGCCACCACCACCGCGCAGGACGAGGTCTCCGCCCCGCAAGCCGTGAAGAGCCTGCCCAGCACCCGCCGCAGGCCGGGCCAGCGGCCGAAGGCCAGCGACGCGAAGTACAGGTTGATGAGCAGGGCGGCCGCGGCGAGCGCGGCCAGCAGGGCGCCGGCGGCGGCCGCCATCAGAAGCGCAGCGTGCGGCGGCGCCCCTGCACTTCGATCTCCACCTCGTCGGCGCCGATGCGCACGACCGTGATGCCGTCGAAGTGGTCGCCCTCGTGCACCAGCCGGCTGCTGAGGATGGCGACCGGCTTGCCGTCGCGCTCGCTGATGGCCTGGAGCTGGAGGCTCGAAGCGGGATCGGCCTTGTCTGCTGCGGCGGGGGCGAGCGGCCGCGCCGTCGCCGCGATGCTCTCGGGAAGCCGGGCCGGGCCGGCGAGGGGGCCGGCCGTCAGCGGGACGACACTGCCCGGCGCCGACGCGCGGAGACCGGCCGGCGTGCTCGTCGCCGCCGGCGAGGCGCTCGCCGGCAGGGGCAGGGTCGCCGGCCCAGCGTTCGTGCCGGCGCGAGCCGGGGTCTGGCCGCGTCCCCGCCAGGCGAGCCAGGTCGCAGACCCCGCGCCGGCGACGATGGCGAGCGCCGCGAGCGCCGGCAGCCAGCGCCGTTCCCGGGGGGCCGGCCAGGGGACCGCGCCCACCACGAGGAAGCCGCGGTCGGGCGTCTTCTTCTCCCGGTCCAGCTTCTTGAGCGCCTCCAGGATCAGGCTCAGGACGAGCCTCCGCTGAGTCGGGGCCGAGGGTATTGGCTGCGGCTGTACAGGGTCATGAGCGTACGGGCGCCGATGACGCCGTCGGCGGCGAGGTCGGCGTCCTGCTGGAAGCGGGCCACCGCTCCCGCCAGGTCGGGGTCCTGCGCCGGATACCCCAGCCCGGCGAGGGCCTGGCGCACCCAGGCATTGATCCGTTGCGGGTCGGCCCCGGGGGCGAGAGCGTCGAAGTCCCGCCAGAGGAACACCGCCTGGCGGGTCCAGAGGCGGTCCACTTCGGCCAGCGGCACGCGCAGCGAGGCGCCGTCCGCCGCCACCACCGCCTGGTCGCCTTCGAGATGGAGCAGCGCCAGATAGCACGTGTCGCGGCGGGCGGGATGGAACATCTCGAGCACCACCGGCAGGTTGAGCCGGCGCACCTGCTCCATGTGGGTCCGGAGCGGTGTGCGCTCGAGCAGGTCCGGCCCCCAGAGCGCCTGCACCTGACCGACCGCGGACTGGAAGGAGCGGTCGTGGTCCAGACCGAGCAGCATCGGGGCCAGCGGGCCGGCGGCCGGCGGGCGGCTCGCCGGCGCGGCGAGCGTCTTCACCACCGTGCCGTCCGCGACGCCGGTCGCCGGCGCCGCGACCGGTGCCGGCGAGGGACGGCCCTGCCAGGCCAACACGGCGACCGCCGCCGCCACCGGCAGCGCGGCCAGCGGCGCATACCGGGCCAT
Source organism: Acidobacteriota bacterium (assembly GCA_003223555.1). Taxonomy (GTDB): domain Bacteria; phylum Acidobacteriota; class Vicinamibacteria; order Fen-336; family Fen-336; genus AA32. The sequence goes on from QHVM01000081.1 coordinate 55,277, forward strand.
CGGGCGGCGGGGCAAGGCGGACTTCACCTCGCTCGACGCCTGCCGCACCATCGGCGCATCGACGACGCGCACGCCTTGTACGTACCCGGCCAGCAGCGCGCGATCGCAGATGAGGTTGATGAGCCGCGGGACGCCCCCCGAGTGCTGGTGCACCGCCGCCAGCGCGCCGGAGGTGAAGGACACCTTGCCGTCGCCTCCCGCTACCCGCAGGCGGTGGGCGACGTAGTCCTCCGTCTCCGGCCGGCTGAGCGGCGCCAGGTGGTACTGGGCCGTCACCCGCTGGGCGAGCTGGCGCAGCTCGCGGCGGGAGAGCATCTCCTGCAGCTCCGACTGGCCCATCAGCACGATCTGGATGAGCTTCTCGGTGTCCGTCTCCAGGTTCGAGATGAGGCGTATCTGCTCGAGCACCTCGGCCGAGAGGTCCTGGGCCTCGTCGATCAGGAGGACCACGTCGCGGCCCTTCTCCCGCGCCTCGAGGAGGAAGCGGTGCAGCGCGTCGACGTGGTCCTTGAGCGAGGCGCCCGGGACCGGGATGTGGAGGTCCTGCAGGATCGAGCCGAGCAGCTCCGCCGCGGTGAGGGCCGGGTAGAGGACGAACGCGGTGGCGGTGCGCGAGTCGAGGCGGGAGAGGAAGTAGCGGGCGAGGGTGGTCTTTCCCGTGCCGACCTCTCCGGTGACAACGATGAAACCGCCCCGCTCGCGGCGGCCGAACTCCAGATGGGCGAAAGCCTCGGTGTGCCGCTGCGACAGGTAGAGATACTTCGGGTCGGGGGTGAGGTTGAACGGCTTCTCGGCGAACCCGTAATGCGCTTCGTACACCGGTTACCTCTCCGGCTCGTGCTCGACGAAGGCGCGGATGCGCTCGCGCACCGCCTCGCGCACGATCACGAACTCGACTCCCGCGCGCGCGCGCCCTTCTTCGCCCGGCTCCTGGCGGATCACCTGGGCGACGACCCGCAGGTCGGTGGGGTCGCCCGGGAGCCGGAAGGAGAGGTCGAGCTTGGTCCCCACCTCGACGGGATCGTCCGTCTCCAGGAGCATGCCCTTGACGCTGATGTCGACGATCGAGCCCCGCAGCGGCTCTTCGGAGGCGTCGAACCGGGACCAGACGTCCAACCGCACGGGGACGCGGACCACGCGGCGGCGGGGCACCTCGAGCAGCTCCTCCAGCCACGCGTCCCACAGGTAGGGCAGCGCCTCGCCGGCGAAGACGATGTTGGCCCCCGCGCGGCGCAGCGCCTCCACCTCGGGAACCGTGGCCGACCGCCGCAGCACGGCCAGCGACATCCTGCGGGTGAGGCCGTCGTTGCGGAAGCGGCGGAGAGCATCGAGGGCCTGCTCCTGCGGAGCGCCATCGAGGATCACCAGCTTGGGAAGAGCGTCGCAGGCGGCCGCGAACGCCGCCTCCAGATCGGCCGCGAACACGCGGTCGACGTCGCTGCGCCAGACGACGGTCCGTTCGAGGACGGAGGTCAACTCGGGGCCACCCACGATCAGGACCTTGAGCATCCGAGGCGCGAGTCTACAGCCGTTCGTGCCGCGGCGCGAGGCCCCGCCCGGGCGGGGTATGCTCAGCAGCGTGCAGGAGATACGGATTCCGGTGGGAGACGTCTCGGTGACGGCGTCCGTCCACGGGGCGGGAGCCACCGCGGTCGTCCTCGGGCACGGCGCCGGGGGGGATCGGCGCACGCCCATGCTGGTGGAGCTGGCCGAGACGCTGGCCTCCTCCGGCCGCCAGTCCGTGCTCTACAACTTCCTCTACTCCGACCGCGGCCGCGGCGGGCCGGACCCTCCGGACGTGCTCGAGCGCACGGCGCAGGCCGCCGGCGACCACGCGCGCGCCACCCTCGGCGCGCGGAAGGTGATCGTCGGCGGCAAGTCGATGGGCGGCCGCATCGCTTCCCAGGTCGTGGCCCGGGGCGCGCCCGCCGACGGCCTCATCTTCCTCGGTTATCCGCTGCACCCGCCCGGCCGGACGCAGGTCCTCCGTGACCGGCATCTGGGTGCGGTCGAGGCGCCGATGCTCTTCGTGCAGGGCACGCGGGACGCCTTCGCGCGGTGGGACCTGCTGGAGGCTCTGGTGGAGCGGCTGTCGCCGCGGGCCAGCCTGCACCGGGTCGAGGAGGGCGACCATTCGTTCGCGGTCCCCAAGCGCACCGGCCGGAAGGCGGCCGACGTGCAGCGGGAAGTCTTCGACGCGGTCCTGCGCTGGCTGGAGGCTCACGGCCTGTGAGCGCCGTCCCGCTCCCCCGCGATGCCAGCCTGGTGGAGCTGCGGCCCGACCGCCTCACCTTCCAGACGAGGGAATGCGTGCTGCCCGGCACGCCGGTTGCTTTCCGCCTGATCATGGAGGGTGGCGCGCTGCCGCTGGAGGCGCTCGCCGAGGCGTGCCTGGTCGTGGCCCGCGACCGCAACGGCTACGTGTTCCATTCGCGCTTGTCCCTGGCCGGCCTGACCGAGGGCGACCGCAGCCTGATCGCGCTGTTCATTGCCAAGGGACGGGGCAGCCCCACTCTCGGCGCGCCGGAGGTCCGGCACTGAAAGGCGTCGAGCTGCCCGGCGCCGTGGTGGCCCTCACCGGCGCCTCGGCCGGGATCGGCCGGGCCGCGGCGCTGGCCTTCGCGCGGGAAGGATCGCGGCTCGGCCTGGCCGCGCGCCGTCTCGGCCGGCTGGAGGAAGTGGCGGCGGAGGTCCGGGCGCTCGGGGCGGACGCGCTCGCCATGGAGCTGGATGTCGCGGACGAGCGGGCGGTCGGCCGGTTCGTCGCGGCGGTGGTCGAGCGGTTCGGCCGGCTCGACGTGATCGTCAACAACGCCGGATCCGGCGTGCGCGGGAGCGTGGAAGAGACGCCGGTGGAGGATTTCCGGCGGCTCATGGAGGTGAACTACCTCGGCACCGTCCACGGCTGCCGAGCCGCGTTGCCGGTGATGCGGCGCCAGGGCCGCGGTGTCATCATCAACGTGTCTTCCATCGTAGGCCACCGCGCGCTGGCCGGCGGGGCGGCCTATGCGGCGACGAAGGCGGCCCAGATCAGCCTCACGGAATCGCTCCGGCTGGAGCTGCGCGGGACCGCCATCGCCGCCTGCTCGGTGCATCCGGTCAGCACCGAGACGGAGTTCGCGGAGGTGGCGGCGCGGGCCTCCGCGGGCCGGAAGGGAGGTCCGGTGGGTCCGATGCAGTCCGCCGATGCGGTCGCCCGCGCGATCGTGGCCTGCGCCCGCCGGCCGCGGGCCGAGGTGTATCCCTATCCCCTGGCTCGGAGCATTGTCTGGCTGAACGCGCTCTCCCCGCGGCTCGTCGACTGGCTCGCCTCCCGCGCCATTCCAACCAAGACCGGCTAGCGTTGATTCGTTGAGCCGGCCTCTAGCCCTTGGCTTCGGCGACCACCTGGAGCGATTCCCATTCCCCCATGAGCGCCTCGACCTCGCCCAGGAGCTGCTGGCGCTCGGCCACGGACCGGTCCGCGTTCGCGCGGTCCTCGTAGAAGCCCGGCGTGGCCATCAGGTGCTCGATGTCCTTGACCTCCTGCTCTTTTTCCGTGATGTGGCGCTCCAGCTCGGCCAGCCGCGCCCGGGCCTTCCGCGCCTCTCGCTCGCGGGCCTGCCGGTCGGGCGGCGCGCCGGCCGCGCGCAGAGGTGTATCCCTATCCCCTGGCTCGGAGCATTGTCTGGTTGAACGCGCTCTCCCCGCGGCTCGTCGACTGGCTCGCCTCCCGCGCCATTCCAACCAAGACCGGCTAGCGTTGATTCGTTGAGCCGGCCTCTAGCCCTTGGCTTCGGCGACCACCTGGAGCGATTCCCATTCCCCCATGAGCGCCTCGACCTCGCCCAGGAGCTGCTGGCGCTCGGCCACGGACCGGTCCGCGTTCGCGCGGTCCTCGTAGAAGCCCGGCGTGGCCATCAGGTGCTCGATGTCCTTGACCTCCTGCTCTTTTTCCGTGATGTGGCGCTCCAGCTCGGCCAGCCGCGCCCGGGCCTTCCGCGCCTCTCGCTCGCGGGCCTGCCGGTCGGGCGGCGCGCCGGCCGCGCGCAGGCGTGGAGCCAGCGGGTCGTAAGCCGGCGCCTCGACCGTCGGCTTCCCGGAAGGGAGACGGCCGGCCGGCGGCTTGACGGGGGCGACCTTCGGCGGGACGGGCACGCGTGAGGGAGCGCGGGCGGGCGCTGCCCCGGACGACTCCTTGAGATGCACGACCGGCTTGCGCTCACGCGTGGGCAGCGGGGGGGCCAGCCCGGCCTCGCGCTGCTTCTTCCAGTAGAGGAAATCCTCGTATCCCCCCGGGTAGAGTAGGGCTTGCCCGCCGCCGACCTCGATCACCTTGCTGGCCAGGCGGTCGACGAAATACCGGTCGTGGGAGACGAAGATGAGCGTGCCGCCGTAGTCCATCAAGGCGTCGAGCAGCACTTCCTTGGAGTCGAGGTCGAGGTGGTTGGTGGGCTCGTCGAGCAGCAGCAGGTTGCTCGGGCTGAGCAGCATCTTCGCCAGCGCCAGTCGGTTCCGCTCTCCGCCCGAGAGCACGCCCACCCGCTTGTAGACGTCGTCGCCGCTGAAGAGGAACCCTCCGAGGATGTGCCGGATCATCGGTACCATCTGCACCGGGCTGGCCGCGCTCATCTCCTCGTGGACGGTGTGGGTGGGGTCCAGCGCCGCCGCCTGGTCCTGGGCGAAGTAGTCCAGCACCACCTGGTGGCCGGAAATGCGGGCGCCGGCATCTGGACGGTCGGCGCCGGCCAGGATCCGCATGAGCGTCGACTTGCCGGCGCCGTTGGGGCCGACGAGGGCGATGCGGTCCCCGCGCTCCACGATGAGGTCGAGGTGATCGAGGACGACGTTGTCGCCGTAGGCGCGCCGCAAGGCCTTCAGCTCCAGGAGGACCCGGCCGGGACGGGGGGCGTCCGGGAACTTGAAGCGGATCTTCTTGCGCTCGGGCGGGATCTCGATCCGCTCCACCTTGTCGAGCAGCTTGATGCGGCTCTGGACCTGGCGGGCCTTGGTGGCCTGGTAGCGGAACTTGTTGATGAAGAGCGTGGCCTTGTCGATCTCCTCCTTCTGCCGGCGGTGCGCCTCCCGCAGCCGCTCCATGCGCGCCTCGTGCTCGACCACGTAGTGCGAGTAGTTGCCGTGGTAGTCGGTCAGCGTCCGCAGGCCGACCTCGGTGATCCGCTTGACCGTGGCGTCGAGGAAGTAGCGGTCGTGGGAGACGAGCACGACCGAGCCGGGGTAGTCGTGGAGGTATTCCTCCAGCCAGTTGCGCGCCGGCAGGTCGAGGTGGTTCGTGGGCTCGTCCATGAGCAGGAGGTTGGGGCGGGCGAGGAGCAGCTTGGCGAGCGCGATCCGCATCTGCCAGCCGCCCGAGAACTCCTCCGTGCGGCGCTGCTGGTCGGCGAGGGAGAACCCCAGGCCCTTCAGGACGTCGGCCACGCGGGCGTCGATCTCGTACCCGCCGAGGTGCTTGAAGCGCTCGGTGACCTCCGCGTAGCGCTCGAGGAGCTTCTCGTGGCCGCCCCCGTCGTCATGGCTCGCCTGGGCCAGCTCGTCCTCGATCCGGTGCTGCTCGGCCTTGAGGGCCAGCAGCTCCTGGAACGCCAGCACCACCTCGTCGTACACCGCGCGTCCCTGGTGCACCAGGCCGTCCTGGGGCAGATAGCCGATGGTCGTGTCGGAGGCCATGCGGATGGAGCCGGCGTCGGGCTCTTCGAGGCCGGCCAGCATGCGGAGCAGGGTGGTCTTGCCCGCGCCGTTCGGCCCGCTGAGCCCGATGCGGTCGCGCTTCTTGACGTGCCACGACACGTCCTCGAAGAGGACCTTCTCGCCGTAGCGCTTGCCGAGCCCCTCTATGTGGACCACGGGCCGATCAGGTCTCCGGGAGCTTGAAGTAGTCGAAGCAGGCCTTCTGGAGCATCTCGCGGTGCTGGGGGTCGAGGAAGCTGAGCCGGTACTCGTTGATCACCTTCACCTCGACGCCTTCCCACTCCTTCCAGCACTCGCCGCAGATCGACCGTAGGATGCGCTCCCTGGCCGGGGCCGGGAAGCCGACGCGGTGGCCCGGGGGCGGCTCCGACTCGCGTGCGCACCGCGCGCAGGTGATCGCCATCTCCCCTCCCCAAACCGTCAATTATAGGGCCGCCGCGCGCAATTCAGAAGGCGAGCAGGAAATTCTGCAGGGGCGTGTACAAGACTCGTCTCTCCGGATCCCAGCGGCTGAGCTCGCGAGTCACGAATATGCACGCGGGCGAGTGGAACTTGGCGCGGAAATGCTGGATGGCCACCGTGTCAGTGGCATCGATCTTCTTTCGGAACTTCACTTCGACCGGCAGGACTGCTCCATCGAGGCGCTCGGCAACGAAGTCCACCTCGTGGATCCGCGTGCGGCGGTCAGCCGGCTTCTCGTAGTCCCGATAGAAGTGGACCTGCAGGTTGTGATCGCGGATGACGCCTTGAGCCATCGTCTCCACCAGGGGGCCGAGAACGGCGGGGTCCGACTCCCACAGGGACGGTGCTCCTCTGAAGATCGCGTTCCGGACCCCGAGATCGCTCACGGTGATCTTGGCCGGCACCCGAGCGGAGGCTTTCTTGGCCAGGGGATACCTGCGAAACTCTCGAATGAGGAGCGCATCAGCAAGATAGTGGAGATAGCGGCCAACGGTAGGCTGGTTCGTCGGCAGGCCCGCTACCGTCGCCGCTTCGGCCAGCTTCACCTGGGAAAGGATCTGGCCGGTCTGACGCGCGATGCTCAGATAGAGGTGACGGAGCAGGCCGGGGCTCTCGATCGGAAAGAGGTCCGGGATATCGGCGCCTAGCACGTTCTCGAACACGGTCTGGACGAGGTAATCGGCCCAGCGGTCGTCTTCCACCTCGCCACGGTGGAGACGCGGATAGCCTCCTCGGTTGTAGTACTTCTCGAGAGCGCGTCGGATGGCGAGCTTCTGCTGAGGCCGCAGTTGTTGAATCTTCGCGTCGGAGTCGACGAGGGCGCCGTCGAACACGTCCCTTAGACGAATCGCCGGCGGGAGAGCTGCGGCCAATTCCGGCTTCCAACACTCGAGCACTTCACGGAAGGAGAAGGCCGGCAGCTCGGTCGCGAAGACGCGCCCGGCCAGGCTCTCTCGACCGCCTCTGGCCACCAGCACGCTGGATGAGCCGGTCAGAAGCATGCGCAGAGGGAAGGTATCCCCGGCGTGCTTGATCTCTTCGTGCCATCTCCTCAGCTTGTGAATCTCGTCCAGGAAGACGAATGACCGATCGCCCTGCTCCAAGGGGCGCCGCCGGACCATCTTTGCGTACCAGCTCAGGATGCTTCGGAGAGCAGCGGGCTCCTCGCGAAGCAGCTCGAGGTCGAAACGGACGAAGAGCAGGTCGGAGGACGGGATTCCTTGCCGGATCAGATCCTGGATGATCTGCTGGATTCCCGTCGTCTTCCCGACCTGCCGGGGACCTCGGACGACCTCGATCAGTCCCTTGGGCCGCTGGAGCCGGCGGAGCAATTCGACCACCAAAGGTCGCCGGTAGGGGGGCGGCTCGGGCCGAACCACCTTGGGATCGGCCCACCACGGGTTCAGGTCTCTCAGGACCTGTATCGCCTCGGCGGAAAGCGCCATGTGTCACAGATCATAAATGGAAATATAACTTGTGACAAGGCCTCGCAAGTCGTGCTCGCGCGAGGGATAATGGCCGGCTATGGAAATCGCGACGAGCGCCAGAAGCTTCGCCGACCTGAACCTCCGCGCCGAGACCCTGGCCAGCGTCGATGCCATGGGCTACCGTGCCCCGACCGAGGTGCAGGCGGAGACCGTGCCCCGGGCCCTCGCCGGCAAGGACCTGGTCGTCCAGTCCCGCACCGGCACGGGCAAGACGGCCGCCTTCGGCATCCCGTTGGCCGAGAAGGTCGAGCCGGCGGCGGAGCACGTGCAGGCGGTCGTGCTCACGCCCACGCGCGAGCTGGCCATCCAGGTCGCGCAGGAGGTGGCGGAGATCGGGCGCGGCCGGGGCGTCAAGGTGGAGACGATCTACGGCGGCGACTCCATGGACCGCCAGCTGGAGGGGATCCGGGCCGGCGCCCACGTGATCGTGGGCACGCCGGGCCGGGTGCTCGACCACCTGCGGCGCAAGACGCTGCGCTTCGACGCCGTGAAGACCCTCGTCCTCGACGAGGCCGACCGCATGCTCGACATGGGCTTCGCGGTCGAGATGGGCCAGATCATGGAGTACATGCCGGCCGAGCGCCAGACGCTGCTCTTCTCGGCCACCGTCCCCCTCGGCATCCGCGGGCTGATCTACCACTACCTGTCGGACCCGGAGTGGGTGCTGCTGTCCGAGGACCAGATCTACGTGAAGGAGGTCGAGCACCTGTACTGCCTGACCCCCAAGCTGCACAAGGAAGCCACCCTCTACAAGCTCCTCGAGTACGAGAATCCCGCCTCGTCGATGATCTTCTGCAACACGCGGGAGGAGACGCGGCAGGTCCACGCCTTCCTCGGCGGCAAGGGGCTGCCGGCGGCCATGCTCTCCTCCGACCTGCCCCAGAAGAAGCGCGAGCGGGTCATGGCCCGCTTCCGCTCCGGGGAGATCCGGCACCTCGTCACCACCGACGTCGCCTCCCGCGGCATCGACATCGAGGACCTCTCCCACGTCTTCATCTTCTCGACGCCCGACTCTCCCGAGCAGTACATCCACCGGGCCGGGCGCACGGGACGCGTCGGCAAGAGCGGACGGGCGATCAGCCTCGTCTCCGCGCACGACCTCATGAACTTCAACCGGCTGGTCAAGCGCTACCACGTCGAGGTGGGGGAGTTGTCGGTCCCCTCCGACGACGAGGTGCAGGCCCGCAAGGTGGAGCGGATCGTGACCCGGCTGGCCGCCGAGGGACAGAACCTGCCCCTCGACGACTTCGCGGAGTTCGCGCCGATCGCCCGGCGGATCGCCGAGCACGAGCATCGCGACCGGATCCTGGCCCTGCTCCTGCGGGCCTACTTCCAGGCCCCGGCGGCCGACGAGGTCGAGCCGGAGACGCCCGAGCCGCTTCCCCCGCCGCGGCGCCGGGACGGCGGCCGCCGCCGCCGGCGAAGATAGCGCGTCCGTCCCGCGGCGCACCTCCTTTGATCCCTCGCCTCGCAGGGGAGAGGGCCGGGGTGAAGCGGAGTCACCGCACGTACTCGACCAGCCACCAGCCGTCGAAGTCATGGGTGGCTCGAGGCGGTCCCAGGCTCTGGTCTACGGCCGGGGTCTGGATCTTGTCGAGCCGGCGGCCGATGAGGACCACGCTCCGGCCGCGCGCGTCGGCGGCGGCGCGCGCGTCGGACAGCATCGCCGGGTCCTCGGGGAACCTCCGGCTGAAGAGGACGGCCTGGCTACGGTCCCCGAAGAGATGGGCGATGTAGTAGGTCCCCCAGGAGACATGGAGCTGGACGGCGCGGCGGTCGAGGCCGCTCGTACGGACGAAGGCGAGGAGCCGGTCCTTGCCGAAGCTGTCGCGCGGGTCGATCGCCGCGGCCGGCCATCGCGCAGCCAGGCCCAGCCAGTATGCAGCCACGATCGCGGCGGCTCCGCGGAAGAGGGCCGGCCGTACGTCGCCGAGCCGCTGCAGCGCCACGGCGAGGGCGAGGACGACGAAGACGAGGCCGAGGGCCAAATGGTGCGCCGCCCAGGCGCGCGCGCTCGGCAGCATGACCAGAAACGTGGCCACCGCGCCGGCGAGCCACACGCCGGCGCGGCGTTCCCGCCTGACACCCCACACGAGGAGGGCCGCGGACACGAGGGCGGGAACGACGTCGATCACCGAGCGCGGGAAGGAAAGCGCCCGCGGCGCGACCGCCGAGCCGTCGACGAGGTAACCGGTGAGAGTGCGGGCCTGGGTCGCGATCGCCTCCGGATCGGCCGACATCCCACCCAGGCGCACCACGTCGTAGTACCGTTCGCCCCCCGCGGTGCGAGCGCTCATCAGCCAGGCGCTCGGGACGAGGAGAGCGGCCGCGAAGCAGCCGAGCGCGGCCGCTTGGACGGCCCGGCGACCGGCGGGAGGAGCCGACCGGCGCAGGCAATCGACCCAGAAGATCAGCACCGCCGGCAGCATCCAGAGGAAGTTCAGCTTCACCCACACGCCCAGGAAGGCGAGCGCTCCGGCGCCCGCTGCGCGCAGGCCGGCCGGGCGGGCGGTGGCGGATCCGGCGGCGGCCTGGACGAGCAGCAGCGTCCCCGCCAGCAGCAGGAGCGAGATGCCGACCGGCCCCGTGTCGACGAGGAAGGCGCCCGCGAAGAGAGGAAACACGAGGGCGGCCAGCAGGGTGGCTTCGAAGCGGGCGGCGGCGAGGCGCGAGAACAGGTGCAACGCGACGAGCAGGAAGACCGCGCCCTGCGCTCGGGCGGCCACCGGGTCGCGCAGCAGGCGCCAGAACGGGTAGAAAGGCGCCACGGGCAGGCTGCCGAGGTAGAGATACGAGCGCAGCGGGAGGGGCCGGGAGACGAAGGGCAGGATCAGCTCGTCGTCCGCGCAGCGTTCGCGGTAGACGTTCAGCTCGCGGCTCAGCGGGAAGGCGGCGCAGCCCAGGGCATGGTAGGCCGCGAACTCGTCCATGTCGTAGGGAACCGCGCGCGGCGAGAACCAGGCGGCGGCGAGGATGGCGGCAGCGGCGAGCAGCGGGCCGCGCCCAAGCGTCAGGCCAGCTTCCCCTTCGCGATGGCGGCCTGGACGGTGGTGAGGGTCTTCTCCATCAGCGAGCGCAGCGCCTCGTCCTGCTCCAGCTTGGGCAGCTGGCGGGCGACCACGTCGGCATAGGAGATCCGCTTGCGCCAGAGGATCGTTCCTCCGTCGTAGACCCTGGCCTCGAAGCAGGCCTGCTCCAGCCCCAGGTCCTCGGCCTGGAGGTGATAGTCCTTGCCGTCGTGCGGGAAGACCTTGTTGACGGCGACGATCACTAGACCGTCCGGGCGGCGTCGGGGCGGCCGGCCGAGACGCGGCGGAGCCAGCGCTCGAAGAACCAGTTCCCGACCCGGTAGGCCCCGTCCTCCGCCGCCAGGTAGCCCATCATGCGCAGGCCGAACAGCACCGGCTCCAGGCTCTCCTCGGTCCCCCCGACGGCCTGGGCCAGCTCGCGGCCCGTCCGGCGCCCCTCGCGGGCCACGCCTTCGAGGATCGTGCGCTCGTCCTGATCCAGCGTCTGGAAGTCCACCGAGATGAAGTTGGCCACCATCTCGTCGGCCGCCACCTGGTCGAGCGTGCTGGTGATGTCCCGGCTCTCGAACAGCCGGCTGGCGATGAGCTGGAGGAGGAAGGGATGGTTGGCGGTGCGTTCCATGATGGTCCCCGTCTCCTCGCGGCTGAACCGTCCGCGGGCGAGCAGGGCCTGCGCTTCATCGTCGGCGAGCGGGGCCAGGTAGAGGGGAGGGATGAAGCCCTGCAGGAACGGCGAGGTGGCGATGTCGCTCCTCTCGTCGATGCGGGCCAGGCGCTTGGTGGAGGTGAGCACGGTGCGCACTTCCGGCCCCTTGTGGAAGACCCGGCGCAGGCGGGGCAGCACCGCCGCGTCGGCGCGGGCCACGGTCAGGAACTCCTCCGCCTCGTCCACCAGGAGCAGGAGCCGCCAGCCGCTCTTGACCGTCCGCCGGACGAGCGTGGTGAGCATGTCGGCCGCGGCCAGGCCCTCCAGGTCCTCCACCCCGATGTCGGTCGCACGGCGGAAGGCCTCGCTGTCCTCGACGCTGCCCAGCAGCCCGTCGGCCAGCCCCCGGACGTCGCCGCTCCCCTGCAGGTCCCAGTAGAGGGGCACGAACGGCGTCTGCGGGCTCTGCTGGACCCGGTATTCCAGCTCCTTCAGCAGGCTGGTCTTGCCCAGCCGCCGCGCCCCCACCACCCACAGCGCGTCGCGCTCGCCGTCCAGGATCTCGCGCAGCAGGCCGACCCGGCCGAAGAAGTTGTCGGCCCGGACCCAACTGCCGGCGATGAATGGGTTACGCACGATGCGGGCCGTTAGTCTGCCACATCAGGCCGAGGCCCGCGCGGCCAGGACGGGCGCCGCGGACCGTCCCTCGAAGTGGACGGCCTCGCGCACCGCCTCGACGTCGCCGGCGCTGACGGTCGTGCGGTCCTGCTCGAGCATGTGGTTCACGGCGTGGATGCAGAACTTCTGGATGACGTAAGGCTTGAGCTGGCTCCCGGAGAGGATGGCCTCCACCGCCTCCGGCTCGAATCGGAACACGCCTTCGACCGGCTCCTTGATGAGCGATTCCGCCTCCTCGCGGGTGAAGGCGGAGAGCTCGATCTCGTCGAAGAAGTTGTACCAGGGGCTGCCCTCGCTCGTCCACACCCGCTTGATGCCGACCCCGCTCATGATCGCCACCAGGTGCTCGGAGAAGGTCTTCATGAAGATGCTGCGCAGGCGCTGGTTGATCCGCTCCGAGTAGTCGTTGAGCACGTCGACCTCGTCGATGAGGAGGGCGAGCTTCACCCGGCGAGGCGTGCGGGTCTTCAGGTCCTCGATGACGCGCTGCAGGTCGTGGCTGAAGTCGCGGCCGTCGTAGCCCTTGTCCTCGGGCCGGAAGCGGAGGGCGGCGACGGTGGCGGGAGAGAGGCCGAGGGAGTCGGCGACGTCCGTCATCACGGCGTGGAAGAAGGTCTGCTCCGGCACGCCCTGCAGGTCGGTGAAGACCGGGAAGAACTTGTACTCGGTGCCCTCGTCGACCTCCAGCGCCTTCTTCAAGTGGTAGAGGAAGGTGGTCTTCCCGATCCGCCGCTCGCCGGTGATCATCAGGCTGTTGTGGTGGAGCACGTTCATGATGCGGTTCAGGAGCGTGCGGCGCCCGAAGAACATGTTGTCGTCCATGACCGGCGCGCCGGCGATGTAGGGGTTGAACCTCCGGTGCAGCGCCCGCCGCCGCCGCGCGTGCTGCACGGCCAGTCCGGCCCCGAGCAGGCCGGCCGCCGCGGCGGCCGCCGAGGGCAGGAAGGCCTTCGTTTCGTAGAAGCGGAGGCGCCGCGTGACGTCGAAGGTGGTGACCGACGCCGTCTCCGATGTGTCGACGGCCGTCACGCTGACCTGGTTGCGGCCCGGCTGGAGAGGGAAGCTCTGCTCGAACCGCTGGCTCCGCGGATAGGCGCCGCTCTCGCGGTCGGGTATCAGCTCCTGGCGGCGGACGAGCTGGCGGTCCAGCCGGTACTCCAACCGCACGAGCCCGCGGTCGTCGGTGGCGACCCCGAAGACGGCCAGCGTGGGCGCTTCCAACACCGATCCCGGCGTCTCATAGAAGGTGAGGGCCGGCCTCTCGTTCGGGAAGGCCTTCTCGTAGACCCTTTCGCCCATCATGCGCTCGGCGAGCGCGGAGCGTTCCTTCGCCCGCTGGTTGCCGGGATCCTTCTCGAGGACCGTGCCGAGCTTCACCCACGCCTCGGGGAATTGACGCTGGGCGATCAGCCTCTCCGCTTCCGCGAGCATGGCGTCGTTCCGGGCGTGCAGCTCCTTCTGCTTCCGCATCCCCTCGAGGATGCGGGTGGCCTCGGCGAACAGGCGCCGCGCCTCGGCGTTGTCGGCGTCGGCGCCCGCCTCGGAGAGCGGCGCCCGGGCCTCGTCGTACTTGCCGGCCTGGAACAGCGACTTGCCCCGCTCGAAGGCGTCCCGGCGCGCCTGTCGGGTGGTGGAGGCCAGGATCTGGGCCTCGGCCTGCGCCTTGCCGTCGGCGGCCCGCGCGTTCTTGGGATCCAGGCCGAGGACGTCCTCGAACTTGAGCTTGGCCTCCGTACCCTTGCTGGCTTGAAGGAACTGCTCGCCCTCGGTGAGCTCTCTCTCGACCCGCTGGGCCCGCGCCACGGCCTCGTCCCGCTCGGTCATCTCGGCCCGGATCTTCTTGATGCTCTCCATGACGTCGCGCTGGGGGGTGTTGTCCAGCCCTTCCGCGGCCTTCTGGGCCTCGCCGTAGCGGGCGAGCGCGTCTTCGAGCTTCCCCTGCCGATGCAGCTCGTCCCCTTCACGCCGCAGCCGCTGGAATTCCTCCAGCAGGAGCCTGGCCTTCCTGGCCTCTTCGGCGGCCTTCTCGGCCGCCAGGGCGTCGTCCAGGCCCTTCTTCGCCTCGCCCTTGGCCTTCAGGAGGTCGGCGTAGAGCTTCTTGCTCTTCTGGATGGCCCCCTGCTTCTCCTCCGCCTCGAAGGCGCGCAGGGCGGCCGTGAAGTCGCCCTTCTGCAGGTGGCAGCGGCCCTCGAAGTAGTAGGGGACGTAATCGACGAAATCGAGGCCGTAGGTGCGCTGCTCCAGCTCGGAGCCGGGCTTCAGGCGCCGCGCTTCGGCGAGGTTCTGGAGCGCCTGCGCGCAGCGCCCGCGGAACACCTCCAGCTTCGCTTCCTCGTAGTAGTCGTACCAGTCCTTGACCGCCCCGGCCGGGGCGGCGGCGAGGACCAGCAGCAGGGCGAGAGGCGCTCGCCGGAAGCGCATTGGGTCAGTCTAGCATCGCGGGGTCATGCCCCGACCCGTGCCTACTTCTCGTACATCGCGGCGATGAGCGCCCCCCGGGCGGTGGCGGTCAGCGGATCACCCGCGAGACGGACCCCGGCGATCTCGATCGGCATGCTGCGACCCTTGAGCGCGCGCTCGAACAGCTCCTTGAAGCCGCGGGGCTTTGCGCTGCCGCCGGCGATCACGATGGGCAGCGGCCGGTCGCTCCTGGGCATCTTCTCCGCCCGCGAGATGGCCCGGCGCAGCGCCTCGACCAGGCTCTCCACGAGGTCGTCGTAGTAGATGTGGAGCGCCTTCTCGAACTTGTCCCGGGGCGCGCGGCTGAGGTCGAGGCCTTCTTCCTTGATGACCTTGACCCGCGTGGCGCTCTCGCCCACGACCGAGCCCACCGCCTGGTCGATGTAGTCCCCGCCCTTGGCGATGCTGAACATGATCGAGGGGATGGACAGGAAGGCGAGGGTGCCGTTGCACATCCCGCCCCCGCAGGACAGGCCGATGCCGGTGAAGTTGTTGTCCTCCAGCTCGGAGAAGATGACCGCCAGGCCCTCGTTGATGGCCGTCGCCTTGTAGCCCATCGACTCGAAGTGGTGGCGCAGCGTGGCCTCGTGATAGGTCAGCTCCGTTTCCTTGCCGGTCGGGGCCGCGGGCACCGAGAAGGCGAGGATCTCGCCCTGGCTCTTCGCCTTCGGGAGCAGGGTCTGGATGATGGCCTCCAGCACCGGCAGGGCCATCTTCTCCTTCGGGTTGACCATGCCGTCGGCCATCGGGCGGCGCACGTCGGCGTTGAACATGTTGGCGAACTTCTCGGTCGCCGAGCCGAAGATCACCAGCTCGCTCCCCTCCCGGAAGTACGAGATCTCGTTCTGGCCGAGGATCGTCTCCGTGAAGCGGGAATAGGGCACGGGGATGAAGGCGTTGAGCTGCGAGGCCGACTCGATGCCCTTCGCCCGCCTGCGCGCGGCCACCACCTTGCTCGTGCCGACGTCGATGCCGGCGGGGGCGGCCCCCGCCTTCTCCATCTCGTCGATCCGCTCTTCGACCTCCTGGGCCACCTTCCACAGATGGTCCTTGCGCTCCTCCATGGCTCCTATCCTCCTGCTGGCCCCGCGGGGGCCGGCTCCGCCCGGCCGGAGGCCGTCGCCTCCTCGGCCTGGCTCTGCTCGCCCAGCCAGCGGTCGTAGAGCTGCTGGCGCTCGCGGCGGAGATCCTCCAGGCTGCGGCCGGCTCTCGCCGCCTCCTCGGACAGCGCGCGCTCCGCCTCGCGCACGCCGGGCCACGGCTCGCCCATGACCTTCAGGAAATCCTCGTCGTACCCGAAGCCGAACACGACGACCGCCGGCGCCGGCCGGGAGTACTGGTCCGGCAGCCCGAAGGCCTCGAACGGGAACCCCCGCGCCCAGTCGACGTGGTGCCCGATGAGGTGCTTCTTCGGGTTGACGCTGGTGAGGCCGTGGGCCACGCACATGTCGGCCGCGATCGCCCACCGCGCGCGCAGGTAGTCGGAAAGGTTGCGTCCGGCCAGGAACTGGGCCTGGGTGATGGGCAGGGCGTGGCCGCCCTCCCATCGGGTCTCGAACGAGACGCCGAGGAAGGCGCTGTTGAGGCTCAGGTACACCTCGTCGCCCCGCGTCCACACCGAGTGCCCGGCGTGGTTGGCCTTGGTTTCCTCTTCCACCACCCGGTACACGCGGCCGAAGCGGTCGACGACGTAGTTGTAGAGGTGATTCCGCCGCACGTAGCGCAGCAGGCGCTGGGTGCTGTCGCGCAGCGTCTCGTTGTACGCGGCCTCGAGCGGCCACACGTCGCTCTCGGAGGTGTGGAAGAGGATCCCCACCGGGCGGGACTGCACCTCCCCGCGGAGGCCGCTCGTGCGGTCGAAGACACGGAAGCGGCGGGGCTCCCCCCCCACCTCGTAGGTGTTGTCGATGCGGAGGCCATTGCTGTAAAGCTCGAAGCCGGCTCCCATCTCGACCAGCCACACCGAGGCGGGAGCCAGGCCGGCCCGGGGCGGCAGCGCCACCGGTCCCACCGACGCGGAGCCGGGCACGGACGCCATCACCGGATCGGCGTTCGGACGCGCGTGGCGATAGGCCGCCGAGCCGACGGCGAACACCACCACGAGCGCGGCCAGGCCCATCACCAGCCGGCCGGCGGCGAGGAGCAGGGTCAGGGCGGCCGCAGCGCGGCTGACGAGCACCTTGCGTCGCGCGCCGGGGCCTCCCGCCGCCTGCGGCTCCCGGGCCGAGAGCCCGCGCAGGCTCTCGAGGCTCGCCCAGCGGTAGAGGATGCGGCGCGCGCGGCCGGAAGGCACGCCATCGACGGGGGCCAGGCGCGGGTAGTCGCGCAGCGAGCTGCGGAGGAAGCGGAGCTTGGCCACCGGATCCTGGATCTCGCGGCCGACGGCCTCGACCTCGGCGACGTACTCCTCGGCCGCCGCGGCCGATGGCCGGCCGGCCCGGTCCTTGGCGCTTCCTCCCAACGCTTTCAAAGCGCGGCGATTATAGGCCCGCGGCCGGCCGAGGACAAGTGACCGCGATCGCAGGACCTAGCGCCCGATCAGGGGACGCGGGAACAGGACCGAGGCGCGCGGCGAGCGCAGATACGGGAAGAGCAGGGCACAGGAAGGCACCTCGTACAGGCTCTCCCACACGAGGGATTCCGGAAAGCGCACCGGCGCGTGGGCGAAGGCGAGAGCGAGCACCACGGCGTCGGTGGCGAGCACGGCCAGGCAGTAGACCATGGCGATCGATCGGCAGACCGCGATTCGCCGCCAGAGGCCCCAGGCCAGCAGCAGGTTCAGCAGGGCGCGGCCGGCCGCGCCCCACAACGCCCAGAGCGCCAGCGGGCGGGGCAGCTCGTACAGGGCGGCGCCCAGGTGGAGCAGCCCTCCGGCGGCGAAGAATCCCGCCGTGATCCACACTCCGGACGGCACGCCGTGGCGAGCGCTCATGGAGGCGAAGGCGGATTATAGGTCTTGAGGGCGCTCCTCCCCGGGGCCTAGAATGAATGGGCGGGATCCGGGCGGTGGGAGCGTTCACGAGGCCGATGGAGAAGGCGCGCGAAGGCGTGGGACGGCGGGCGCCGCGGCTGTCCGTGGAGCTGCCGGGGGCCCTCGTCAGCCGCCGCACGCGCCCGGTCACCGTCGTGGACCTGAGCCTTACCGGCTGCCTCGTCCGCTGCGACGCGGCCCTGGACACCGGCCAGGTCCTCGACCTGCGCACCGAGCTGGCCTCGGCCCCTTTCGCCGCGAAGGTGAGGGTCACCGAGTCCTACCTGGACGGGTCGACCGGCCCGGCGGGCCCTCCGCGTTACCTGGCCGGGCTGGCCTTCCTGAGCCTCCAGGCACAGGAGGAGGCCCGGCTGCGCCGCTTCCTGAACGACGAGCGGAGACGGAGGCGCAGTGCGGACCCGGCCGCTCGCTGAGCTCTCCGCGCGCGACCTGCGGCCGCTCCTGGCCGAGGAGTCCGAGCACTGGGGCGGCGAGCTGTTCTGGGACTACGCCGACGTGTCGGCGGCGGTGGCGAGCGGCCTCGAGCGGGGAGCCCTGAGCGGGCTCGTCCTCCAGGACGGCCCCCACTGCGTGGCGTACTGCTACTACATGCTCGACGGCGGACGGGCCATCGTCGGATCGGTCTTCGCGGCCGAAGGCTTCCGGGGCCGGCGCCTCGAGGAAGGGCTCCTGCGCGAGGTGCTGGCGGAGGCCCAGGGGCACGAAGGCCCCGAGCGCGTGGAATGCCAGACGCTGTTCTCCACCGCCGCCTCGGCCGAGGACCTGTTCGCCCGGGCCGGCTTCCAGAGCCGCTCCCGGCACTACCTGGTGCGGTTGCTGTCGGAGCGGGTCGAGACGGCCCCGCGCGCGTGGCGGCTGCGGCCGGTGCGCCGCGAGGACCTGGCGACCGCCGCCCACATCATCCACCGCAGCCACCAGGGCAGCCTCGACGCCGCGCTCAACCTTACCTACGCGACGCCCGCCTTCTGCCGGGGCTTCGTCGAGACGCTGGTGCTCCGCGCCGGCTGCGGGCGGTTCGACGGCGAGGCCTCGTTCATCGCCGACGGGCCGGAAGGAGCGGTGGGAGTGCTGCTGGCCAGCCATCTCTCGCGCACCAACGGCCACGTCTGCCAGGTCTCGGTCCTCCCCTCCGGCCAGGGGCGGGGCGTGGGCGCGGCCCTCATGAGCGCCGCCCTCGCCGCCTTCCGGCGGCAGGGGCTCGAGACCGCCAGCCTGTCCGTCACCCTCGACAACCATCGGGCCTATCGCCTCTACCAGCGCCTGGGCTTCCGGCTGCGCAAGCGCTTCGCGGCCCACGCCTGGGTGCGGCCGCCGGCACGCATCGAGCTGCCCGCGTGAGCGGGGCCCCGCTGGTGATCCTGCTGGCGACGGCGCCGGCTGGCCCGGCCGCCGCGCCGGGGCCGGTCACGCTGGTGCTTCCGCTCGAGCCGGCCGAGGCGGCGGACGCGCATGCGTGGGTCGGCCCCGCCGTGTCCCAGCTTCTCGCCCGCGGCCTGGCGGCGGCCGGCGTGCCGGTGGCCGGGCGCGTCGAGCAGCTGCGGGCCCAGGCCGCCCTCGAGCTGCCACGGGTCAGCCTGACCCGTGCCACGTCGCTGCGGATCGCGGAGGCGCTGGGCGCCGGCCGGCTCGTGGTCGGCACCTACCAGCTCCAGGCGGACGAGCTCCAGGTCTCCCTCCGGCTGCTCGACGTCGCGCGCGCGAGCCTCAGCACGCCGATCGTCGCGTCGAGTCCCCTCGTCACGCTGTCCGATCTGGCCCACGGCCTCGCCTGGGACGTGGCGCTGGCCGGGCCGACTCCCCCTGCCGTCACCCGCGACGCGTTCCTGGCGCGCCGCGTGAGCGTGCCCTTCGATGCGGTCAAGACGTACGGCCGCGGCCTGGCCGCCCACCGCGCCGCCGCCCAGCTCCGGCTGGTCCGGGAGGCGCTGGGCCTCGCCCCGCAGTTCCACGAGGCGCGGCTCACGCTCGGGCAGCTCCTCCGCGACGCGGGCGAGCTCTCCGCCGCCTACGAGACGCTGGTCCGCATCCCCGCCGACGCGCCGGAGTCGCGGCCGGCCCGGTTCCTCCAGGGCGTGACGCTGCTCGAGGTCGGCCGCTACCGGGAGGCGGCCGCGTTCTACCGCTCGCTGGCGGAGCAATCGGCCACACCGGCCGTGCTCAACAACCAGGCGCTGGCCGTGTTGCGGAGCCCGCAGAACGACGGCCGCGCTTCGGACCTGCTGCGGCGCGCGATCGAGCTGGCCCCCGGCCACGCGGACCTGCTCTTCAACCTCGGCTGGGCGCTGCTCGTCGAGGGCGACCGGGGAGGCGCGGAGTTCTGCATGCAGGAGGTCGTGCGGCGCGAGCCCCTCGACCCGCAGGCGCGGGTGGTCCTCGCCTGGGCCCGGCGCGGCCAGGGAGGTCCGGAGGTGGACTCGGCGTGGAAGGCGGTGCTGGCGCTGGCCCCGAGCTACCAGAGCCTCGTCACCCCCGACCCGGGCCGGCGCTTCGAGCGCATCCTGCCCGCCGAGCTGCTGCTCGACCTCGACCGCGGCGGCCGCACGGAGGCGGAGGTGGCGGCGGGCCTCGTGGGCAAGGCGCAGCGACTCTTCCGCGCCGGTGACCTGGCGGGCGCCCTCGCGGAGCTGACCCGCGCCGCCTATCTCGACCCCTACGCGAACGGGGTTCACCTGCTGCTCGCGCGCGTCCACCGCGCCCGCGGTGACCGCGAGCTGGCCCTCAACGAGCTGCGGATGGCGCTGTGGTCGCGGGAGGACACGGCCTTGCGGGCCGAGCTGGCGGCGGTGCTCAAGGAGGCGGGGAGGACGGCCGAAGCGCGGCTCGAAGCGGAGAAGGTGCTGAAGGCGGATCCTGGGAACGAGGCCGCGCGCAAGGTCCTCGAATCTCCCTGAGCCCGCTCGGGCGCCGGGTATAATCGAGCCATGTGCGCGGCTTGGCTCGCTCTCGTCCTGCTCGCCCCGGTGGTCTCCGCCGACGACGTCCGGCCCGTGCCGCGGGCGGGCCTGTCGTGGGAGGAGGCCGAGTCGCTCAACCGCAAGCTCGAGGCGATCGAGAGGCGCCGGGACGACCCTCCCCGCAAGGGCCGGCCGGACACGGTGACGGTGACCGAGTCGGAGCTGAACTCCTACCTGAACCTCACGATGGGGGAGAAGCTCCCCAAGGAGGTCAAGGACCTCGACGTGAGGCTCGAGCACGAGCACCTGCAGGCGACGGGCATGGTCGACCTCGACAAGGTGAAGGCGAAGGTCAGCTCCACGTCCTGGAACCCGCTCATGCTCATGGGCGGCTTCGTCCCGGTGCTGCTCCGCGGCCGCCTCGTGAACCAGGATGGATTCGGCTCGATCATCTGGGAGGACGTGCGCGTCAACGCGTGGTCGGTGCCGATCGCGCTCCTCGAGCAGATGGTAGCCAGCGCCACCCGCAAGCCCGACAACCCGGGCGGCTTCGACATCAGCGCGCCCTTCCGGCTGCCGTACCAGGTACGGCGCGTCCGCCTCGAGCCGGGGAGAGCGCTGCTGGAGTTCTAGCCGGATTCGTTCGTGAATGCAGGGGGGTGCAACCAAACCACCACCCCCGCGCGCATTCGCGCCCCCCCCGGGTCGCTCGCTCGGGTGAATCCCTCGCTTGCTGCTCATTGTTTCGGGGCGGTCCTCGGCCGCGCCGCAACCGTGGGATGATCCTCTGCCGATGTTCGACCTGAACGGGCCGGTCCAGTTCGTCAAGGGCGTCGGGCCGCAGCGGGCCGAGGCCCTGGCCAAGGCCGGTATTCGCACGGTGGAGGACCTCCTCTACCACCTGCCCCTCCGTTACGAGGACCGGCGCCACTTCGCCCGCATCGGCGCGCTTCGGGCGGGCATGAAGATCGCGGTGGCAGGAACGATCACCGCGGCGGGCCTGCGTCGCGCCCGGCGCATGTCGCTCTACGAGGTGCGCCTCGACGACGGCACCGGCCGGCTCAAGGCGCTCTGGTTCAACCAGCCTTTCCTGAAGGACAGCCTCCAGCGGGGCCGGCGGGTGGTGCTCTTCGGCGCCGTCGAGCGCGATTCCTACGGCGGGTCGCAACTGATGATGTCCTCGCCCCAGTGGGAGGCGATGGAGGAAGAGGACGCGCCGGGAGTGCACACGGGGCGGATCGTGCCCGTGTACGAGCGGCTCGGACCGCTCTCGGGCAAGGCCCTGCGCCGCATCCTGGTCCGCCTGGCCGCCGACGTGCCCGGCGGCCTGGCCGACCCCATGCCTCCCGACCTGCGTTCCCGGCTCGGAGTGGTGAGCCGGAGCGAGGCGCTGCGGAGGCTCCATCTTCCCGGCCCCGAGGAAGACGTGGAGCGGCTCAACGCCGCCCGCGGCGAGGCGCATCGGCGGCTGATCCTGGAGGAGCTGTTCCTCTTCCAGCTCGGGCTCGCCCTTCGCCGGCGCGGCGTGCGCCGGCGGCGCAAGGGCATCGCCTTCGAGGTGACCGGCCGCGCGCGGGAGGCGGTCAAGCGCATCCTGCCCTTCCACCTCACGGACGCCCAGAAGCGCGTGCTGCGGCAGATCGCGGACGACATGCAGTCGCCGCACCCGATGAACCGGCTCGTGCAGGGCGACGTGGGCTCGGGCAAGACGATGGTGGCGCTGCTGTCGATGGTGATCGCGCTGGAGAACGGCCATCAGGCCGCCTTCATGGCCCCCACCGAGATCCTGGCCGAACAGCACTTCCTGGCCTTCCGCCGGCTGCTCTCGCGGTGCCCGTACCGGGTGGAGCTGCTGAGCGCGGCCCTCAAGGGCTCCGCCCGGGCGGCCGCGCTCGCCCGCCTCGCCTCGGGCGAGGCCCAGATCGCGGTCGGCACCCACGCCCTCATCCAGGAGGGCGTGCGGTTCCACCGGCTGGGGCTGGCCGTGGTCGACGAGCAGCACCGCTTCGGCGTGCTGCAGCGCGAGGACCTCATCCGGAAGGGCTACGACGCGGACGTGCTGGTGATGACGGCCACTCCCATCCCGCGGACCCTGGCCCTCACCGCATACGGCGACCTCGACGTCTCGGTGGTGGACGAGCGGCCGCCAGGCCGCCACCCGATCACGACCGTGCTGCGCCGGGCCTCCGAGCGCCGGGCGGTCGTCGACCTCGTGCGCTCCGAGGTCGCGGGCGGCCGGCAGGCCTACGTCGTCTATCCGCTCGTCGAGGAATCCGAGAAGCTCGAGGACGTGCGCGCCGCCACCCAGATGGCCGAGGAGTGGCGCGCCGCGCTGCCCGGCGTCACCGTCGAGCTGCTCCACGGGCGCCTGAAGAGCGCCGACAAGGAGCGCGTGATGGCGGCGTTCTCGGGGGGCGCGATCCAGGTGCTGGTGGCCACGACCGTCATCGAGGTCGGCCTGGACGTGCCGAACGCGACCGTCATGGTCGTCGAGCATGCGGAACGCTTCGGCCTCGCCCAGCTCCACCAGCTGCGCGGCCGGGTGGGCCGCGGCGGGCATGCTTCGACCTGCGTCCTCGTCTGCCACGGCCGGCTCTCGGACGACGCGCGGGCCCGCATCGAGGTCATGGTGGGAACCGAAGACGGCTTCGCCATCGCGGAGCGGGATCTCGAGATCCGCGGACCGGGCGACTTCTTCGGCACGCGGCAGTGGGGCCTGCCGGGCCTCCGGGCCAGCAACCTGGTCCGGGACCGCGACCTGCTCGAGAAGGCGCGCGCGGAGGCGTTCCGGTGCGTGGAAGAGATGGAGACCACGGGCCGCGGGCCGCTGCCGGCGCTCCTCGCGGATGGGGCGTGGGAGCGCCGTTTCGGCCTGGCCGAGGTGGGGTGAACGCAGAGGCCGCAGAGGCGCGCAGAGGCCGCCGAGAACGGGAAAGACGGGATTAGAGTTGGCGCGGATCATCGGCGGGCAGGGTAAGGGCCGGCGGCTCAAGTCCCCGCGCGGGCGGGCCACGCGGCCGACCGGGGCGCGGGTCCGGCAGACGTTGTTCGACATCCTGGCCCCGCGCCTGCCCGGATGCCGGTTCCTCGACGCCTTCGCCGGCGCCGGCGCCGTGGGGCTCGAAGCGCTCTCCCGCGGGGCGGCCCTGGTCGTCCTCGTCGACGCCAGCGCGGAGGCGGTGGCGGCACTGCGGGCCAACGCCTCCGCCCTCACCGCGACGGGAGGAGAGGTGCGCATCGTCCGCCAGGCCGCCCCGACCGCGCTGGCCGCCTTCGCCGAGGCCGGCGAGCGCTTCGACCTCGTCTACATCGATCCTCCCTACGACAGCGACCTCTACGAGACGGCCCTCGAGCGGGCGGGACGGCGGGGCCTGCTGGCCGAGGACGGCATCGTCGTGGCCGAGCACTTCCACAAACGGCCGCTCCCGGAGAGAATAGGGGACCTTTCGCGGACCCGAGACGTCCGCGTGGGCGACCACCGTCTCAGCTTCTACCGGAGGCAGCCCGAGAGTGCCCGCCCGCAACCGTGACGGCCATCGAAAGCGTTCGCTCGCCGTCTTCCCCGGCTCGTTCGATCCCATCACCAACGGGCACCTGGACATCATCGGCCGCGGGCTGTCGGTGTTCGACCAGGTCACGATCGCGATCCTCGTCAATCCCGAGAAGCACCCCCTCTTCACGGTGGAGGAGCGGGTCGACCTCATACGCGAGGCGTTCCGCGGCGAGGACCGGGTGCAGGTGGACACGTTCTCCGGCCTGCTCGTCGATTACGCGGAGAGGGTCGGCGCCTCGGTGATCGTGCGCGGCCTGCGCGCCATCTCGGACTTCGAGTACGAGTTCCAGATGGGCCTGATGAACCGCCGGCTGAACCCGCGCATCGAGACGGTGTTCATGATGCCGGCCGAGAGCTACTCGTACCTCTCTTCGCGCCTCGTGAAGGAGGTGTTCCAGCTCGGAGGACCGGTGCGGGACCTGGTCCCGGCGGCGGTCGAGCGGCGGCTGCGCGAGAAGTACGGAACATCCGCGCCGCAACCCGTCGCGCGGCGCCGCGCGCGGACGCGGCGGGCATGAGCGGAAACGGCTCGGCGACCGACCTCTCCCGCCGCGCGCTGGCGCTCGAGGTCTCGCCCACCGTCGCGGTGGCCCAGCGGGCGGCGGCCCTGAGGGCCAAGGGCGAGGCGGTGCTCGACTTCAGCGTCGGTGAGCCGGACCAGCCGACGCCGCGGCACATCTCGGCCGCGGCGACGGCGGCCCTGGAGGCGGGCCAGACCCGCTACACCCCGGCGGCCGGGCTCCCGGCCCTCCGCGCCGCGGTGGCGCAGCGCTACCGGAAGGACTTCAAGGTCGTCTTCTCGGACTCCGAGGTCGCCATCACCACCGGGGGAAAGCAGGCCCTCTACCTGGCCTGCCAGGCGCTGCTGGACCGCGGCGACGAGGTCGTGATCCCCTCGCCGCACTGGCCCACCTTCTCGGAGGCGGTGCGCCTGGCCGGCGCGCGGCCGATCCTGGTGCACACGCAGGAGAAGGACGGCTTCCAGGTCACCGCGCGGCTCGTCTCGAAGGCCACCAGCCCCCGCACGAAGGCGGTGATCCTCAACAGCCCCAACAACCCGACCGGCGCCGTCATCGACCCCGAGGACCTGCTCGTCATCGGGGACATGGCCCAGCGGCGCAAGTTCACGCTCCTTTACGACGACACGTACGCGCGGCTCGGCTTCGGCAGGGACGGCGGCGACGTGCTGCAGGACCTGCGCCAGGCGGTCGGCGACCGCCTGGTCGTGCTCGGCACCGCCTCCAAGAGCTACTGCATGACGGGCTGGCGGATCGGGTGGGTGCTCGGGCCGAAGCCGCTCGTCGATGCCTGCACGGCCCTCATCTCCCACAGCACGCAGTGTCCGACCAGCTTCGCGCAGGCCGGGGCGGTGGAGGCGCTCACTGGACCGCAGAGGTTCGTCCAGGAGCTGTGCGCGGAGTACAGGCGGCGGCGGGACTTCATCCACGCGGCCGTGGCCGCCCTGCCGAAGGTCAGCTGCGTCTCGCCCGGAGGCGGCTTCTACCTGTTCCCGAACATGGCCCGCTACCTGGGCGCCGACGTACCCACCACGCTCGAGCTGGCGCGGCGCCTGCTGGAGCAGCAGCGCGTGGCCGTGGTCCCGGGGGAAGGCTTCGCGGCGCCCGGCTACATCCGCCTCTCCTTCGCCCGCCCCCTCGACGATCTTCACGAGGGCGCCCGGCGCCTGGCGGCGTTCCTGGAGGGCCTGCGGGAGGGCTAGTGGGTATCGGGGCCTTGGACCTCACGAGCGGGACGGCGGTGGTGGTCTACCTGCAAGGCCCGAAGGAGAAGATCTGGGGCGTGCTTCTCTCGCTGACGCCGGCCGGAGTCGTGGTGAGGGGCCTGGACCTTGCCGTCTTCGACGACTGGATGCGGCAGGAGGCCAGAGGGGAGGAGACCGCGCTGGGGCCCGCGACCATCTTCTACCCGATGGGCCGGCTGGTGCGCATGGAGCGCGACGAGAGCCTGGGCCCGCTGGTGAGCTACGCCGACCGCTTCTTCCGGGCGGTCGGGCGCACGGCCCTCCAGGCGGCCGGCGTCGAGCCGGCGGGCAGAGAGTAGACTGGTAGGCGTATGGGCAAGGAGCTGTACGGCCTGAAGATCCTCGTCGTCGACGACGACGTGGACACCCGCGAGCTGATCGAATGGGTGCTGAGGCGGGTGGGGGCCGAGGTCACATCCGTAGGCTCGGCCCGCGAGGCCCTGGAGGCTCTGGAGCGCGAGAAGCCGCACATCCTCGTAACCGACATCGCGATGCCCGAAGAGGACGGCCATTCGCTGCTCAAGAAGATCCGCGCCCTGCCGCCGGAGAGGGGAGGCCGCATCCCGGCCGTCGCGCTGACCGCGCACTCGCTCGTACAGGACCGGTTGCAGTCCTTGCGGGCCGGCTTCCAGAGCCATGTGCCCAAGCCGGTCGTGCCCGAGGAGCTGGTGGAGGTCGTGGCCAGCATCATCCACCTCCGCCGCCCCTAGGCCAGCGTTGCCTCTTAACGCAGAGGACGCAGAGGGGACCGGAGAGGACGCGGAGACGAGTTGAATCTCTGATGTCTCTGCGTCCTCGAGCTCTCTTTGCTACTCTCTGCGACCTCTGCGTTAAAGGTCTTGTCCGCCTAGCGGTCGAGGAAGACGCTGCTCAGGGGACCTACGGGGGCCAGGAACGGCGCGAAGAGGTAGAGGTCGCCGTTGTCGCCGATCCGCCGGCGGTAGCCGAACATGCCGGGCCGGCCGGGGCTGGAGTAGCCGAGCGTCCAGAACCGCGAGTAACCGTACCCGTGGCCCCCGCCCTGACGATAGAAGCTCGCGATCGGATAGCGCTCGGCCCCGGCCGCCGGAAGGCCGAAATACTCGCCCTGGTGCGACCGATAGAACGAAGCGAGGTCGTAGGGGTTCTCGAGGACACGGATCTTCCGCACCGGCTCCTGGGCCGCCGGCTCGTCCCCGGCGGGCTGCTGAGCCCTGGCGGTCGCCGCGGCGGCGAGACTCAAGGCCAGGCCGGCCAGGAACGCCGCCGTCGTCATCGCCTTCATGACCGAACCCCCTCTCGGGCCGGGCGCCCGGATCCGCTAGAGTATACGGTCGCCTTCCGGGCCGGATTGTGAGGAAGGATACAGGAGCGAGCCTGCCTTGGCCATGACCGTGCGTCGGCTCATCTATCTCGACCATCACGCGACCACCCCCGTGGACCCGGCGGTGCTGTCGGCGATGCTGCCGTATTTCAGCGACAGGTTCGGCAACCCGTCGAGCCGCCAGCACGTGTTCGGACGCGAGGCGGAGCGCGCGGTCACGGAGGGCCGGACGCTGGTGGCCGCGCTCGTCGGCGCGCAAGCGGAGGAGATCGTCTTCACCTCCGGTGCCACCGAGTCCGACAACCTGGCGGTGCGCGGGGCCGCGCGCTCCCTGGCCGGCCGCGGGCGCCACGTCGTCACCTCCACGATCGAGCATCCGGCCGTGCTCGAGCCCTGCCGCAGCCTGGAGCGCGAGGGCTTCGAGGTCACCCGGGTGGAGGTCGAACCGACCGGCCTCGTCGACCCTGAGCGGCTGGCGGCGGCGCTGCGGGCCGATACGGTGCTCGTCTCGGTCATGGCCGCCAACAACGAGGTCGGGACCATCCAGCCGGTGGGGGAGATCGGCTCGATCTGCCGCGAGCGCGGCATCGTCTTCCACTGCGACGCCGTCCAGGCCCTCGGCCGCGTCCCCGTCGACGTCGAGGCGGGCCGGGTGGACCTGATGAGCCTGTCGGCGCACAAGATGTACGGACCGAAGGGCGTCGGCGCCCTCTACGTGCGGCGCGACCGCAAGCCCCGGCTGCGCTTGGAGCCCCAGGCCCAGGGCGGCGGCCAGGAGAAAGGGCTGCGCTCGGGGACCCTCAACGTGCCCGGCATCGTCGGCTTCGGCGAGGCCGCGCGGCTGGCCGGGGACGCGCTGGCGTCGGGCGAGCCGCAACGGCTGCGCGCGCTGCGGGACCGTCTGCTGGCCGGGCTGCGCGCGCGCATCGACGGCGTCGTGCTCAACGGCGCCGCCGAGCCCCGGCTGCCCGGCAACCTCCACGTCTCGATCGCGCGGGCCGAGGCCGAGACCCTCATCCTCTCGCTCGGGGGAGGGATCGCTATCTCGTCGGGCGCCGCCTGCGCCGAGGCGGGAGGAAAGGGCTCGCACGTGCTGCGCGCTCTCGGCCTGCCCGACGAGCGCGTCTACACGGCGCTGCGCTTCGGGCTGGGCCGATATAATGACGCCGAAGAGATCGACATCGTGGTGGAGGAGTTGGCCGCGGCAGTGAAGGAGGCGCGCGCGCGGGCGGGGGCCGCTTCGTCGTAGCCGCCGTTTTCCAGGCGTCGATACGCGGCGGCCGTGAAGGCGCCGCAGAAAAGCCGCTGACGCAAATCGCGTGCCTCCGTCACGCTGCTGTCACAGAGTGCAGATCGCACCAAGGCATCGTATTGGAAGGAGTTAGGGCGGAGGCGGAGCGGAGTTTCCACAAGGTTTTCCACAGATTCTGTGGATGCGAGGTCGCGCCCCGATGCTGAAGAAATCGAGGCTGTTCACCCCCGGTCCCACGCCCCTGCATCCGCAGGTCCAGGAGGCGCTGTCGCGGCCCATCCTGCATCACCGTACCGAGGAATTCCGCGCGCTCTTCAAGGACTGCACGGCAGGGCTGAAGCGGTTCCTGAAGACCGACGGGGACGTGCTCGTCCTCGCCTGCTCGGGGACGGGGGGCATGGAAGCGGCGCTCGTCAGCGTGCTCTCGCCCGGCGATGCGATGCTCGCGCTCGTGGCCGGCAACTTCGGCGAGCGCTGGGCCGCGATCGGGCGTGCCCACGGCATGGAAGTGCGGACCCTGGAGGCGGAGTGGGGCGACGCGGTGGCGCCGGCCCGGGTGGAGGAAGCACTCGAACGCGATCCCCGCATCCGCGCGGTCTTCGTCCAGCTCTCCGAGTCGTCGACCGGGGCCGCCCACGACATCGAGGCGCTGGCCCGCGTGACCCGCGGCCGGAAGGACACGCTGCTCGTCGTGGACGCGATCTCCGGCGCGGGGGCGATGCGGCTCGAGACGGCCGCGTGGGCCGTGGACGTCGTGGTCGTGGGCAGCCAGAAGGCGCTGGCCCTG
The DNA here is from genome assembly GCA_003223555.1 of Acidobacteriota bacterium. Classification (GTDB taxonomy): domain Bacteria; phylum Acidobacteriota; class Vicinamibacteria; order Fen-336; family Fen-336; genus AA32. Next base: position 84,270 of record QHVM01000081.1, read on the forward strand.
CCGCCCGGCCTCGCGTTCGTGAGCATGAGCACGCGGGCCTGGGCGGCGGCGGAGGCGGCCCGGGCCCCGCGCTTCTACTTCGACCTCGCCCGGGAGCGCAAGGCGCAGGCGGGCGGCGAGTCGGCCTTCACACCGGCCATCTCCAGCGTGGTCGCGCTGCGCGCCGCTCTCGGCTCGGTCGAGTCCATGGGCGGGGTCGACGCCCTCGTGCGCAATGCGGGCGTGCTCGCGGCCTCCACGCGGGCGGCCGCGGGAGCCCTGGGCCTCCCGCTCGTCGCGCCGCGGGCGCACGGCGACGCGCTCACCGCCCTCTACCCGCCGCCGGGCCTCGACTCGGGCGCGATCGTGAAGGCGCTGAAGGCCGAGTTCGCGTCCACGGTGGCCGGCGGCCAGGGGAAGCTGAAGGGAAGGATCCTCCGCGTCGCCCACCTCGGTTACTACGACACGACGGACATCCTCGGCCTGCTGGCCAGCCTGGAGGTGGTCCTGCACCGACTCGGCCACCGCTTCGAGCTTGGAGCCGGGATGGCCGCCGCCGAGGCGGAGTACCTCCGGCTCACGAAAGACTGAACGGACTCAACGCAGAGGGCGCAGAGGAGTTGCCAGCAGGGCATGAGGACGCGGCGATGAAAATGTATGTGTTTCCTCTGCGTCCTCTCCGTTCGTTCTTCGCGTCCTCTGCGTTGAAAGGCAACGCCGCGTGAGCGTCAAGATCCTGGTCATGGAAGGCATCACGGAGCGCGGGATGCAGGTGCTCGAGGCCGAGGGCTGGACGGTGGACGTGCGCAAGACGATGCCGCCGGCCGAGCTGGCCGCCGTGGTGGGACCCTACCACGCCCTCATGATCCGCAGCGGCACGCAGGTCACCGCCGAGGTCCTCGACGCCGCGAAGAGCCTGCGCATCATCGGCCGGCCGGGGGTCGGGGTCGACAACGTGGATCTCGACGCGGCCACGCGCCGGGGCGTGGTCGTCATGAACTCGCCGGCGGGGAACGTCGCCTCCACGGCGGAGCTGACGCTGGCCCTGCTGCTGGCGATGGCCCGCAACGTCCCGCAGGCCGACGCCGCCATCAAGGCGGAGCGCTGGGACCGCAAGTCGTTCGCGGGAGTGGAGCTGCAGGGCAAGCACATCGGCATCGTGGGCCTGGGCCGGATCGGGCGCGAGGTGGCCGCGCGCTGCCGCGCGTTCGGCATGGAGGTGGCGGCCTACGACCCGTTCGTGGCCCCGGCGGTGGCGGAGGAGCTGCGGATCCCGCTGCTGTCCTTCGAGCAGCTCCTCCAGGGCTCCGATTTCCTGACCTTGCACACCACCCTCACCCGCGAGACGCGCCACCTGCTGGGGCGCGAGGCGCTCGCCCGGGCCAAGCCGGGCATCCGCATCGTGAACGCGGCCCGGGGCGAGCTGGTCGACGAGGAGGCGCTCCTCGCGGCGCTGGAGTCGGGACGGGTGGCGGGAGCCGCCCTGGACGTCCATGCCCAGGAGCCGCCGCGGGACTGGCGTCTGGCCCGCCATCCGCGGGTCGTGGCGACACCGCACGTGGGAGCGGCCACCGCGGAGGCCCAGGAGCGCGTCGGGACCGACATCGCCGTGCAGGTCCGCGATTTCCTCAAGGGCGGCCTCATCCAGCACGCGGTCAACTTCTTCTCCCTGACCGGCGACGTCTACGACCGCGTGCGGCCGGCCATGGACCTCGCCGAGCGGCTGGGCCTCTTCCTGGCCCAGGTCTGCGACGGGTCGATGGAGCGCGTGGAGGTCGGCCTCTACGGCGACTTCCGCGAGATCGACGTCAAGCCGATCCTCTCCGCCGCCGTCTACGGCGTCCTGCAGCCGGTCCTGGCGGAGGGCGTGACGCTCGTCAACGCGCGCGGCCTGGCCGCCGAGCGGGGCATCGACGTGCTCGAGTCCACCTCCACCGCGCGGGTCGCCTTCTCGAACCTGCTCGTTTTGCGGCTGAAGACGAGCGAGTGCGACTTCTCGGTCGCCGGCACCCTCTTCGGGCGCAACCACCTGCGGCTCGTGGACGTGGACGGGGTCGAGGTGGACGCGATCCCCCAGGGCAACCTGCTCTACGTGAAGAACGACGACACGCCGGGCGTCGTCGGCCACCTCGGGAACGTCCTCGGCGAGCGATCCATCAACATCGCCCGCATGACCGTGGGCCGCAAGCCGGGCAGCGGTCGGGCGGTGATGATCATCGAGGTGGACAGCGCCGTGCCCGCCGAGGCGATCGCCGCGGTGGCCACCATTCCCGGCGTCCGCGAGGCGCGCTCGATCTGCCTGGAGAGCTCGCTCCCGGGCCGCCCGCCGGCGTCCTAGGCCTCGCGGACCTCGGCGGAAGCGGAGAGGGGGCGGGGCGCGGGCGGACGTACGTGGCGCAGCGCCGCGCGCCGGTCGGAGTAGAGCGCCCGCCGGTCGGCGGCCGGGATCCGCGTCCGCCAGATCACGTCCCAGAAGCCGCTGGTGAGGCCGTAGCCCACCGCCGAGCCCTTCGGGCTGTGGTGATAGAGGTGGTGGCGGCGGATATAGCGGAAGTAGCGGTTGCGGAAGTGGTAGAAGTGCACCGAGTGGTGGACCCACTCCTCCGCGATGTAGGCCTGGAGCAACCCGGCCGCGAACATGGGCGCGGTCGGGAGCGGAGCGAGGAAGCCCGCGGCCATCAGGAGCGCGGCGAAGGGCAGCGTGTCCCGGATGCGCCCGTTGATGTGCTCGCCGTCCCATGGCCGGGCGTGGTGCTCCCAGTGCAGCGGGTCGAAGTACTTGTGGGCGAACCAGCGGACCGGGCCCCGGCCGGCGGGGAACCGGCCATGGAGCACGTAGCGGTGGACGGCATACTCGAGCAGCGTCCACGCCGCCGCTCCGCTCCCGAACGAGGCCAGGGCGAGCAGCTTCTGCGAGGAGCGCAGGCCGAGCACGAGCAGGACCAGGCAGTAGGTCGTGTAGAACGCGGTGCCCGGGTAGAGCCGCCGGCGCGCCTTGGCAGCCTCCCGCCGCAGCCGCGACTGGGCGGCGGTCTCGGTCTTCATCAGGGTTGTCACCATTATCTCTCCGGGATCAAAGCCGGAAGCCCTCGAGGTACGCGACCGCCATCCGCTTGGAGCTCTCGACGGGGTCGGCCCGCCGGCTGGCCTTCGAGAAGAGCAACGCGCCCTCGAAGAGAGCGAGGATCGCCTCCGCGGCGGCCCGGGACTCCAGCTCGGGACGGAAGTAGCCGGAGGCCCGCCCGCGGTCCAGGAAGGCGGCCAGCTGCTCGGTCCAGCAGCGCAGGAACTCCGACACCCGGACCCGGATGGTCTCGTTGTGGTCACTGGCCTCCTGGGCGACGTTGCCGAGGAAGCAGCCGCCGCGGCAGCGCCGCTCGCGCATCCACCGGCCCGCCTGCTCGAACATCAAGGCCACCGCGCCCACCGGATCGCGGCCCTTCACGGAGAGCTGGGCCTCGACCTGCTCCTTCATCTCGTCCGTGGCCTGTTCCAGCACCGCCAGCTCCAGCGACTCCTTGCTCGGGTAATAGTGGAACAGGTTCGCTTTCTTGATCCCGGCGGCGACCGCGACCTCCTCCATGCTGACGCCCTTCAGGCCCCGCTCGTGGAACAGCTCGCGGGCTACCTCGAGGATGTGACGCCGCGCCTCGATGTTGAATCTCCGGGTCATGACCAACCGGATGGTTACTTTACTCGACGCATCACTGTCAAGACGGCTCCGGGTTAAACTTCGGCTCCCATGACCTCCCGGCCGGCCGCAGGAGAGAAGATCGGCGTCTCCGCCGGCGGGCTCCGCGTTCCCGATGAGCCCGTGATCCCCTATGTCGAGGGCGACGGCACGGGCCGGGACATCTGGCGCGCGTCGCAGCGCGTCTTCGACGCCGCGGTGGAGAAGGCCTACGGCGGCCGGCGCCGCATCGCGTGGAAGGAAGTGCTGGCGGGGGAGAAGGCCTTCAACCGCACCGGGCAGTGGATGCCGGCCGAGACCCTGGACACGTTCCGCGAGTACCTGGTCGGGATCAAGGGGCCGCTGACCACGCCGGTGGGGGGCGGCATCCGTTCGCTCAACGTCGCGCTGCGGCAGGAGCTGGACCTCTACGTCTGCCTGCGTCCGGTCCGCTACTTCCGGGGCGTGCCGTCGCCGGTGAAGCATCCGGAGAAGATCGACATGGTGGTCTTCCGCGAGAACACGGAAGACATCTACGCGGGGATCGAGTGGGAGCAGGGCACGCCCGAGGCGAAGAAGGTCATCCGGTTCCTCCAGACCGAGATGGGGGTCACGAAGATACGGTTTCCGAACACGTCCTCGATCGGGATCAAGCCGGTGTCCAAGGAAGGCTCCGAGCGGCTGACCCGGGCGGCGTTCCGCTATGCCATCGAGAACAGCCGCCGCAACGTGACGCTCGTGCACAAGGGGAACATCCAGAAGTACACCGAGGGCATGTTCATGAAGTGGGGCTACGCGCTCGCCAGGCGCGAGTTCTCCGACCGGCTGGTCGCCTGGGAGGAGTGCGCCGGCAAGCCGCCCGCCGGGAAAATCCTGGTCAAGGACGCGATCACCGACGCGTTCCTCCAGCAGATCCTCACCCGGCCGGACGAGTTCGACGTCGTGCCCTGCTGCAACCTCACGGGCGACCTCATCTCGGACGCGCTCGCAGCGCAGGTCGGCGGCATCGGCATGGCGCCCGGCGCCAACATCAATTACGAGACCGGCCACGCGCTGTTCGAGGCCACCCACGGCACCGCGCCGAAGTACGCGGGCCAGGACAAGGTGAACCCGGGCTCGGTCATCCTCTCCGGCGAGATGATGTTCCGGTACCTCGGGTGGAACGAGGCGGCCGACCGGATCATCGCCGGCCTCGAGATGACCATCGGGCAGAAGGTCGTGACGTACGATCTCGCCCGGCTGATGGAGGGCGCGCGCGAGGTGAAGTGCTCAGAGTTTGGTACCGCGATCATTCAGGACATGGCGAGACTCTGATGGCTGCGCGCTCCAAGATCAGCGTCGTCGGCGCCGGAAACGTCGGCGCCACCGTGGCGCAGTACGTGGTCGAGAAGGAGCTGGGCGACGTCGTGCTTGTGGACGTCATCGAGGGCGTGCCGCAGG
>QHVM01000047.1 GCA_003223555.1 Acidobacteriota bacterium
CAAGGCGAAGCGAAGGAAGCCAGGGCGAAGCCGTCGGTCGTCCCCGCTTCCAACACGCGGTCGCGAAGCAGGCGGTCGCTGTCGGTCACCTCGTCCAGGCGCACCAGGGCCAGCGTCCACGGCCCGTCCGCACCCAGGGTGAGGAGCTGCGCCGCATCGAAATCCACGGCCACCGTCTGGCTGCCTCCCTCGAGCATGGCGAGGGCGTGGGCGCTCACCGTGGCGCCGTTGCTGGCCCGCAGGGTGACCACGACGTCGTAGCGTCCGGGCGCCGGAGCCTCCACCCCGGCCGCCACCTGGAGACGGTCGTACCGACCGTCTCCGTCGTCGTCGATCCCCTCGGCCTCGTACTTCTCGCCCAGCGTGGCCGTCCGCTCCGCGACCCGGAGCGCTCCCGCGGTGTCGCGCTCGAACGCCCGGCCCTCGGAGGAGAGGCCCTCGGCGCGCACGAGGACGACGTACTGGCCGGGGACGGCGGGGACGTAGAGGCCGGTGAAGATGCCGTCGCCGGCGGCGGCGTCGGCGCCGCGGCCGTCGTCCCGCAGCTCGATGCGCTCCGAGGACGGCGGCAGGTCGTCCTTCGGTCCTGGCTCCTGCGTGATGGTCGCGGTGACCGTCGCCTCCCTGACCGGCCGGTCGCCCTGGAAGAGCACGCCGGCGACCGCGACACCCTGGCCGGCCGGCAGCTCGCTCTCGGGTACCGCCAGTCCCAGCCTCAGCTCGCTCGTGGGCAGGAGCGTGAGCACGAAGGCGGTCGGCTGCTCGACCGGCTGCTCCGCGCGGAGCTGCACCTCGTAGGAACCGGCCGCGGCCTTGCGGAGCATCACCAGCGTGTTCTGGCCGAGGCCCAGGCCGGGCAGGGGCAGGCTCGGCTTCTCGTCGAGCGCGAACTCGAAGACCCGGGTCTCCTCGCCGTCCGCGTTGCCCGCCGAGACGCGCCGGCCGTCCGGCGTCGCCACCTCGACGGCCAGCCGGGCCGGGCTGGCCACGACCAGCGTGAGGTCGCCTTCCGCGTCCACCTGCAGCGTGCGGCGGGCCGTCTGTTCGCCGCTGGCCAGGAGCCCCGCGGCGTGCGACACGCTCGTCAGCGTCACCGGCGTGCGGGCGGGCTCCTGGGCCAGCGCGGGCGCGCCGCCGGCCAGTGCGGCCGCCAGGAGGATCGAGGCGGTGCGGGTCATTTCAGGTCTCCTCTCGTCGTATCGGTCGTGATCAGGAAGGGGAGCACGGTCGCGGCCGAGGCCGCGTTGGCCATCGAGGCGTGATCGCGCCCCGCCGCGCCCGAGAAGGTGGCCACGCCCGTGAACGGAGCCCGGCCCGGGTGGGCGCTGAAGACGTTCACGAGGAGGTCGTTCGGCCCGCCTCCCGGCAGGGGCAGGGGGAGGGTCACGGTGATGATGAAGGGGAAGACCGGAATGCCCACCGGGATCGTCACGGTCGTCACCGACGAGACGTTGTGCATGAACTGGTAGGTGGCGGTGACCAGGGCATCGACGGCGAGCGGGTTCGTCGCGAACAACGTGTTGAGGCCGCCCTCCGCTCGCGCGGCCGCGTACTCGTCCCCGTTCCCGTCGGTGTCGGTGTCCCCGGCCAGGGTGCGGTAGTCGGCGCCGGTGGGCAGGGGCGGGTTGAATCCCGCGGTGAAGCTGGTCGTCAGGTTCGGTATGCCCGCGCCGAACGAGATGAAGGACAGGTTCACCAGGCTGACCCCGGGCACGCCGAGCCCGGTGGCCCGCACCGCCTCGGCCGCGTCGGCCAGCGCCGACCCGTTGTGGGGGGTGGAGAGCGTCGTCAGCGACAGCACGCGGAAGGGGTTGGCGTTCCCGAAGGTGCCCAGCCAGGCGCGCATGTCCAGCCCGCCCTTGCTGTGCGCGACGACGTGCACGCTGTCCACCCCGAAGCGCTGCACGACGCTCGGGAGCTGGGTCTGGAGGCTCAGCATGTTGTTGGCGATGGTGGCGGAGCCGCCCGAAGACGGGGCCAGGTTGATGCTGTTGTCGGTCACCACGCCGGCCGCCGCCAGCGCGCCGGCGAAGCCCCGGCGGGTGAAGAAGCCGCCGTTCGAGCCGTTGCCGTGGATCATGACCACCGGCGACAGGGCCTTGAAGCTCAGGTGGGCCCAGGCCACCGAGGTGCACCATCCGTCGTCGGTGTGCGTGGTGTCCACCAGCACCTCGACGACGTTCGCGCGCGGCACGGGCGGGCCGGACAGCGGCAGGGCGGGGTAGCGCAGGGTCGTGATCGGCACCGTGAACGAGGTCACCGACCATTGCCCCGCGCTCCCGCTCAGGGGACCCACCACCTGGCCGTTCAGGCTCACCTGATGGGTGGGATCCGTGGACGAGCCGGTGGAGCTCACGTTGTAGGCGAGGACCTCCAGGGTGGCGGTCGGCGAGAGGACGCCGCTCGTGACCGCCGCCCCGGCGGTGAGCAGCGCGCCCGTGGCGCCGACCGCGCCTACCACCCGGCTCACGCCCACGTTGACGTCGATCGGCCCCTGGCTGCGCACGCGGCAGACGTTCCCCGGCAGCGCGGGCGCGACCTGCACGAAGCTGTGGTCGTCCGTCTTCGGCGTGGGCAGCAGGTTCGTCGGGAGGTCCCCGAAGCCGCTGAGCGGCACCACTACGCTCGGGTTGCTCGCGTTGCTGGTGATGGTCAACGAAGTCGCGCGGGAGCCCAGCGAGAGCGGCCGGAAGCTCAGGTCGAGCACGCAACTGTTCCCGCTGTAGAGTGTCTGGGCACAGTTGGGGACGACCTTGAAGTCGCCGGGCTGACCGCTCGACAGCGAGGCGCCCTGCACGGTCAGCGGAGCCGCGGCTCCGTTCGTGATCGTGAGCTGCCGCTGCAGCGTCCCGCCGACCACGGTGGTCCCGAAGTTGATCGCGGCCGCGCTGAGGCTCATGAGGCCCTTGACACCCTTGCCGGCGAGGTTCAGGAGGTGCGGGCTTCCGGGCGCGTCGCTGGTGATGACGACCGTGCCGCTGCGGTTGCCGTCGGCCGTGGGGGCGAAGTGCACGCCGAAATAGCAGACGTTCACCTGTCCCCAGCCGACCGTCTGGCCGTCGCAGTCCGTCGTCTTCACGAAGTCCCCCGGGTTGGCTCCGGCCAGCGCGATCGTCTGGATGTGGAGGTTGGCCCGGCCCGGGTTGGTCAGGGTGACGGTCTGGTCCGCTCCCGGCGTGCCGACCGCCTGGTCGGGGAAGCTCAGGCTGGCCGGGCTGATGGCCAGCAGCGGGCTCACCGGATCGCCGATCCCGCTGAGGGCCGCCGTGTCCGGAGAGCCCGGCGAGTTGCTCTCGACGCTGAGCGTCGCGCTGCGCGGGCCGGCGGCGGTGGGCGTGAAGCTCACCTGCACCGCGCAGGCCTGCCCGGGCAGCAGCCGCAGGCTCGGGCACATCCGCACCTGGACGAAGTCGGCGGGGTTGGCTCCCGCGAGGCCGATGCTCTTGATGTAGAGGACGTCGCTCCCGACACTCTGGATGTTGATGTACGTCTCGTAGCTCGACGTCCCCACCATGACGTGGGGGAAGCTCACGCTGGCCGGCGTCAACTGGGCGGTGGGGGCGGCCGAGGCGGCCGTGACCGTCACCGCCACGGCGAGGCCGGCGAGGGCCAGCCTCTTCGCCACCCACGACCCGCCGCACCGCGCGCTCATCTGCTTGCTCCTTTCGGGATGCCCGGATGCCGGACCGGCAGACCGCCCGCACCCCGCCGCCTGTCCTCGAAACGAAGATACGGAGGGCGGGCGGGGAAAATCGTCCCCAAAGGTCGACAAAACCCTGAAGAAATCCTATGGTCCGCGAACTCGCGCACCGTCAACGACTAGGAAGCTCGGTTACAATCGAGCAACCGCACCAGAGAGGGCGATCGGGCGCCGGGATCGCTGGAGGAGCGACCGATGCAGGGGCAGGACCCGGAGGTGGTCGTCGGCCTCGACAACGGCGGGAACAAGAACAACGCCACGGTCGTCGACGTGTCCCGGCGCTTCCTCGTGGACCGGCTCGTCGAGACGCCCAGCCGCGTGCAGGAAGGTCCGGAGATCGCGGTCGAGGCGCTCGGGCAGGCCTGCGACGGCATACTCCAGCGCACGGGCATCGCGCGGGCCCGGGTGCGCGCGATCGGCCTCGACACTCCCGGGCCCGCGAGCGCCGAGGGAGTCATCTCGTCGCGCGGCTCGACGAACTTCGCGCACCCCGGCTGGCGCGGCTTCGACTTCCGGGGCGCCCTGGAGGCGCGGCTCGGCCTGCCGGTCGTGTACAACAACGACGGCAACGCCGCCGCGCTCTACGCCCACCACGTCTGCTTCGGCGCCGACGCGCCCCGCCGCTCCTCGATCTCCGCGATCGTCGGCACCGGCCTGGGCGGCGGCGTGATCGAGGCGGGACACATCGTCAAGGGCGCGGCGGGCATGGCCGGGGAGCTGGGCCACGTCCACATCCCGATGGAGGGCCTGCTCGGAGAGGGGCAGCCGCTGCCCCATTGCAACTGCGGGTTCGACGGCGATGCCGAGAGCGTCGCCTCCCTGACCGGCATCGAGAAGAACCTGCTCCCCTACTGGCTCACGCGCTTCGAGGGCCACGAGCTGGGCAAGGCGTCCTCGCCGGCCAAGGCCGCCATGCTCGTGCGCTCCTACGGGGAGAAGGGCGACCCGATGGCCCGCCGGATCTTCGAGCAGCAGGCGATGGCCCTCGGCCGGCTCTTCACGATCGCGGCGAACTTCACCGACCCCAGCGCCTATTTCGTCGGCGGCGGGGTGGTCGAGACGACCGCGGAGTTCCGCGAGTGGTTCCTCTCGCGTGTGCGCGAGAGCACGGTGCTGCGCGAGGAGCAGGCCCGGGTCGCCCGCTTCGCGCTCGTGCCCGACCTCGACATGGCGGGCGCCCGCGGAGCGGCGCTGGCCGCCCTCGAATCGTCGTCCAGCCGCTGACCGCGATCCCGAAGGCCCGCCGAGCATGATCGTGCCGGCCATCGGGGAGGGAGACCGCGATGCCTGAAGAGGCGGAGGTCGACACCGACAAGCTCCAGGAGACCATCCATGAGGCGCTCGAGCATGAAGGAGGCGGCCGTCTCCTGAAGCAGATCGCGCTCACGACCGCGATCCTGGCCGCTCTGGCTTCGGTCGCATCGCTGCGGGCCGGCGCGACCGTCAACGAGGCCCTGGTCCTCAAGAGCGAGGCGGCGCAGCTTCAGGCCCAGGCCTCGGACGAGTGGGCCTACTACCAGGCGAAGGGGGTCAAGGCCGCCGTGGAGAAGGCGTCCCGGACCTCGTGGCTCGCGATGGGAAAGCAGCCGCCTCCCGAGTACGAGGCGGCCATGCGCCGCTACCAGGAGGAGCAGAAGGAGATCCAGGCCCAGGCCCGGGAGAAGGAGAGCGAGCGGGACCAGCGGGACCGCGAGGCGGACCAGCTCCTTCGCCGGCATCACGCCTTCGCGACCGCGGTGGCGCTGCTCCAGGTCTCGATCGCCCTCGGCGCCGTAGCGGCGCTGACCAGGAATCGGGTGGTGCTGCTCGGGTCGATGGTCGTGGGCCTCGCCGGAGCGGCCGTGTTCGCTTGGAAGCTCCTCGCCTGACGCCCACCGCCCCCGACGCGCAGCCGAGCGCTGGCCCCGGTTCCCCGGAGCCGGAAGGCGCCGAGAAGCGCGGGCGCCACCGCCTGCTCCGGATCGCCGCCGGGGTGGCCCTGCTGGTCGCCGTCGTGTGGACGCTGCACGACGTGGTCTGGGGCGCCCTGTGGCGGTCCTTGAAGGCCGCCCGGCCCGGGTGGGCCGCCCTCGCCGCGGCCGTGAACCTGCTCGCCGTCTTCTTCCAGGCCCTCCGCTGGCTGGCCGTGGTGCAGCCGCTGTCGCGCGCCGCCACGGTCAGCGGCGCCTTCCGGGCCATGGTCGTGGGCTTCGCGGTCTCGATGGTGGTGCCCGCGCGGGCGGGAGAGCTGGCCCGCATCCAGTGGCTGGCCCGACGCACCGGGATCCCCAAGGCGTCGCTGCTCAGCACCATCATCCTCGACTACCTGGTCAACGCCGCCGGGTTGCTGCTGGGCCTGGCCCTCCTGCCCTTCCTCCTGCCCGTTCCCTCCTGGATCCGGCCGGGCGCTCTCTTCACCCTCGCGCTCTTCGTGGTCGGCGCCGCGATGGTCTTCGGGGTCGGCGCGAAGCGCACGCCGGCGGCCACCGGGCCGCCGGCCCGGGGCCTGGCGGGCTTCCTCGCCCGGGCCCGCCACGGGCTGGCCGCGGTCAGACGGCCGAAGGCCCTCGGCCTCTCCTTCGGCGCCTCACTGGTGTCCTGGGCGCTCGAGATAGAGGCGACGCTCCTCGCGATGAAGGCCGTCGGCCTCCACCTGGGCCTGCCGGCGGCGGTCCTCGCCCTGCTGTCGGTGAACGTGGCGCTCGCCCTGCCCTTCGCCCCGCCCGGCAACGTGGGCACGCTCGAGGTCGGCGCGACGCTGGCCCTCATGGCTTTTGGCGTGCGGAAGGAGCAGGCCCTGGCCTTCGGGCTCGTCTACCACGTCATGCAGCTCGTTCCGCTGGGGGCCCTGGGGCTCGTCTTCGCGGGGCGCTCCGTCCGCAAGGACGGGCCCGATTGAGGATCAGACGCAGCCGCTTCCGAGCACCCGCTCCAGCTCGACGGACACGTCGATGGGATAGCAGGGCTTGGGCAGGAAGCCCGCGCAGCCGGCCTCGGTGGCCTTCTTGCGCGCTCCTTCCATCACGTGGGCGGAGAGGGCGATGACCGGGATCCCGCAAGTCCTCTGGTCGGCCTTCAGCCGGCGGGTCGCCTCCCAGCCGTCCATCTCCGGCATCTCCAGGTCCATGACGATGGCCGAGGGGCGCAACCTCCCTGCCTTGTCGATCGCTTCCGCGCCGCTGGTGGCTTCAATCGTCTCGAACCCTGCCATGCGCAGGTACTCGGCGAACAGCTCGCGGCTGTCCCGAGTGTCGTCGACGACGAGGATCAGCGTCCCCACGACACCAACGTAGCACGGACGGCCTCAGGGCTTGAGCACCTCCTCGAAGAAGGCCAGCGCGCGAGGGTAGTTCGACTGCCCCAGCCAGAACACCGCCTGCCGGCGCACGGCCGGGTTGCGGTTCCGGCGGGCGGTGTCGACCAACAGCGGCACGCCCTCGCCGTACGGGAGCTGGCTGAGGGCGAAGACCGCTCGCTTCTTGACCTCCGTCTCGGGGTCCTCCTCGATGGCCCGGGTGATGATGCCCGCGACCTTCGGTCCGGCCCGCTGGGCGAGCCAGAAGAGCGCCTGGCCCCGCACCTGGGTGCTGGGGTCCTGGCGGGCCAGCGCGACGAGCGCGTCGAGCGCGGAGGGATCGGCGTGCAACGCCAGGGCGGCGAGGGCGGGCTGGCCGACGCGCTGGCCCGGCTTGCCGGCGGAGAGGCCGGAGCCGACCAGGGACCGCAGCAGCTTGACGCTCTCGGCCGGGGACACGTCCGTGAGCCACACGACGGGCAGCCCGCCCGCGTCGAGCGCACAGCCGGCGGAGAAGGTCCGGATGCGGTCGAGCTGGCCATCCTCGGCCCGGAACATCACGACGAGCGAGGCGTCGCCTTCGAGCGGGATCGGGCCACCGCCCGTCCCAACATCCTCGCCGCGCGCCGTGAACGCGCCGTCCCGCTCGAGCCGACATCCCGGGCAGCCCAGGCCGGCCGAATCGGCCGAGTCCCAGCAGCACATCTGGTGGCGGCGCTCGCCCGGCACCGCGTAGCCGATCCATGCCGGCCCCCGGGCGGCCGCGACGGCCGCAGGGAAGGCCCGCTCGAGGCCGGTCGCCGCCGAGCGCGTCTCCAGCCGCGCGTTCACGAGCCGCGGGGCCTCCGCGGTCGCGGCCAGGGCCGCGGCCACGCACGCCGCCGCCATGCCGGGGGCGAGAAGGACGCTCTTCACGAAGCACCTCACTTGTTCAGCAGCTCGATGAGGAACTCGGTGGCCTCTTTCGAGCCCATGTGGGAGAGATGGCTCACCGCCTCCTTGCGCAGCTCGGGGTCCTTCTCGGTCCGCGCGATCTGGATGAGGGCGTGAGCGTTGCCCTGCACGAAGAGCGCATGCAGCACCTGGCGGCGGATGTCCACGCTGCGCTCGCCCTGGTAGATCGACAGCAGCACCTCGCCCGTGCGGCTGCCCATCACGCCCAGGCTGTGGATGGCGGCCTGGCGCAGCTCGGGGTCCTTCTCGGTGCGCGCCACCTCGGTGAGCCGGTCGGCGCCGCCGCCCACGAAGAGGGCGTGCAGGATGGACTTCTTGACCTCCACCGAGGGCTCGGCCTGGTACATCTCCCACAGCTCGCCCTGGGCGCCCATCACGCCCAGCAGGTGGATGGCGCTCTTGCGCAGCTCTTCGGACTTCTCGCCCCGCGCCGCGGCGAGGACGCGCGCCTTCTGGCCCGAGATCATGAAGCTCTGCAGGACCGCCTTCTTCACCCCCGTGTCGGAAGATGAGGCATAGAGGTCGGCCAGGGCCTGCTTGCTGGCCTCGCCCCCGAAGAGGCCGAGGTACTTGATGGCCGTCTCCTGCAGCTCCGGGCTCTGCTTACCGCTGGCGATGCGCACGACGATGTCGCGGGCCCGCGGCGAGCCGCTCTGGCTGAGGACGAACAGCGCCCGCTCGCGCAGCTTGGGCGAGCTGCCGCCGGTCAGGAACTTCTCGAGCAGCGGCAGCGCTCGCTCGGCGTCCGTGGAGAGGAGGCCGTTCAGGGCCATCAGCTTCAGGTCCTCGTCGGCCTGGGCCTCGGGCGGCGTGCGCTGGCCGGACCCCTGGCGGATCTCCAGCTCGAGCGCCCCCGCGTCCTTCAGCCAGCGGCTCTGGGGCGCGGCCTTGCGGAGCTGGGCGATCGCGGAGAGCGCGTCGGCCGGCCGGCCGGCCTTGTTGAGCGCGTACGCCTTCCAGTAGAGCGCGGCGTCGGCCTTGCGGCCGCCCATGCGGACGACCCTGTCGAAGGCTCCGACCGCCCGGTCCCAGCTCTCCTCGTCGAGGGCCTGGGTGCCGAGATCGTAGGCCTCGTCCTCCTTCGCGTCCCGCGCCGCCGCCTGCTCTTCCGCCGGCTCGTCCAGGGGCCGGGCCAGGAGCGGCGCGCCCGCGCCGCCGGCCAGGAACAACCACCACGCCATCACCGCGACTGCTCTTTGGCTCATCTCCCTCTCTCGCTCAGGACGCCGTCCCCGGGACGGCGGCGATCTGCTTCTCCCTGCTCCTCACCCTCGACTCCAGCACCCGGACCTTGAACAGGATGTCGCCCGCTTCCAGCCGCCGCCGGAGCTGCTCGCGCTCACCCGGACCGAGCTGGGACGGCCCGTGGGCCAGCTCGATCAGCACGCGCTCCAGCTCGTCGAGCACGCTCGCGACCCCCGGCTCGCCGGCCTGGCGGGCGTTCATGCGGAACAGCCGGTTGGCCGCCACCAGGCTGGCCGCCGATTCCTGGGCCGAGCTGACGTCGACCGGCCCTTCACCCCCGGCGTTGGCCACCTCCAGCAGCACCATCTCGGAGCGCTCCAGATGGTCGCCGACCATCACGAGGAAGATGCGGTCGCGCGCGCTCTCGGGAATGGGAGCGGGCGCGGGCCCGGCCGGGTAGTGCCGGCCGAGCAGGAACGCGGCCAGGAGCGAGGCGGCCAGGGCCGCCGGCGCCCACCACCGTGCCGCTGGCCGCGCCCTCCGCATCGGCGTGAGGCTCGGCCGTCCCAGCCTCGGCTCCAGGGACCGCCACACGCGGTCGCCGTAGCCCTCGCCCCGCTCCGGAGCCGGTTCGTCGGTGACCGAGGCGAGGTCGGCGCGGAGGGCCGCGAAGGCCTCCCGGCACGCCGCGCAGGACGCGAGGTGAGCCTGCACGCTGGAGGGCTCGCCCTCGCCGTAATGGTGCAGGATCAGGTCGTCCTCGCTCGGGTGGCTCACGTCGGAGGCCTCAGGCCCGTGTCGCGGCCCAGGGCCGCGCGCACCTTGCGCACGGCCCGGAAGACGCTCTGCTTGGCCGCGCTGCCGTCCACCTCGAGCGCGCGGCCGATCTCCTCGATCGACATCCCCTCGAAGTGCCGCAGCGTGAAGGCAGACCTTTCGAGCGTGCTCATCCGGCGCATGGCCACGGCCACCCGCCGCCGGACCTCGGCCCCGAAGACCAGGCGGTCGGGCGTGGGATCGTCGGAAGCCGGCTCGGTCATCGGGCCATCGCTCTCCCCCTCGGCGGCGGGCTCGCGGCTCTCGTGCCGGCGCTCGCGGGCCCGCAGGGCGTCATAGGCGCAATTGGCGGCGATGCGGTGGAGCCAGCTCCCGAAGTGGGCCCGCTCCTCGAAACGGTCGAGGCTCCGGTAGGCCTTCAAGAAAGCCTCCTGGACGACGTCCTCGGCATCGTGATCGTTCCTCGTCATGCGATAGGCCAGGCGGAAGACGTGGGCGCTGTGGCGCTCCACGAGCCGCCGGAACGCGTCGGCGTCCCCGGTCCGGGCCTGGGCCACGGCCTCGGTGTCGTCGTCGCGTCCGTCCATCCGCTCCATTAGACGGGAAAGAGGGGGGCCGGTTAGCTCTTTTACCCGATCTGCCGCCATCTCGGCATGGCGATTGCACTTGCGGAACGGGATGAAGGAGGACTCATGGTGGGAAAGGTGAACCTGCCCCCCGATGCGGACGAGCGCAAGGACGTCAAAGGTTCGGCGTCCGGGGCTCCGGGGTTGACGGCGGTGGACGAGGAGCGGGCGGCGTCCATGGCCGACGAGGGCGGTGCGGCCGGCTCCGTGGTCGAGAGCCAGGAGCGGCGCCCCGAGACGGAGGGATCGCGGCGCCGGAAGCGGCGCTCGCCGAAGAATCCCCCCCGCTCTGTGAGCGAGCGCGGATCGACTCCGCGCGAGCGAAAGACCCGGGGCTAGTCCATGCCGGCCCGCGCGATGGGGACGGCGGCGATCTCCTTCGGCCTGGTGACGGTCCCGGTGAGGATCTACCCCGCGGTGCAGTCCTCGGCGGGGATCTCGTTCCACATGCTCCATAAGAAGGATGGAGTGCGGCTGAAGCAGCAGTTCATCTGCCCCCGGGACGAGGAGGTGGTGCCGCGGAGCGAGACGGTCCGGGGGTTCGAGATCGCCAAGGACAAGTACGTGACCTTCACCGACGAGGAGCTGAAGGCGGTCGACGAGAAGGCCACCAACGGGATCGAGATCAGCGAGTTCGTGCCCGAGGACTCGGTGGACCCGGTCTACTTCGAGCGGACGTACTACCTGGGGGCGGACAAGGGAGGCGACAAGGCGTACTCGCTCCTCGCCGACGCCATGAAGGACGCCGGCAAGGCCGCCCTCGCCCAGTACGCCGCGCGGGGCAAGGACTACCTGGTGTTGCTGCGGTCCACCGGAGAACGGCTGATGATGCAGCAGCTCTACCATGCCGACGAGGTCCGGCCGGTCGGCGAGGTCCCGCGGCCCGACCGCAAGAGCAGCCCGGGCGAGCTGAAGCTGGCCCGCCAGCTCATCGACCAGATCGCTACGGACAGGTTCGAGCCCGAGAAGTACACCGACGAGGTCCGCCAGCGCATCGAGAAGATGATCAAGGCCAAGGCCAAGGGGGAGGAGATCGAGGCCCCGACCCCCCGGCCGAGGGCCGAGGTCGTCGATCTCATGGAGGCCCTCAAGAAGAGCCTCGGCCAGGGAGGCCGCCGCGCCCCGGTCCGCGCCGCCCGCCGCGAGGAGCCCGCCCGGAAGACGGCGCGCCGCTGAGCGAGCCATGCCCGACCGCCGTTCTGCACGCTCGCGGGCCCTGCGGGCGGCGGCCGACCCGCGCCGGGCCGCCCGGGTGGCGGAGCTGGCCTACGTCACCGACGCCGCGCCGGGCATCAGGCGCGTGCGCTCCGGCCGAGGGTTCCGGTACCTGTGGCCCGACGGCCGCCCGCTGGGGGAACCGGGGGAGCGCGAGCGCATCCACCGCCTGGCGATTCCACCCGCCTGGCGCGACGTCTGGATCTGTCCCGACCGCCGCGGTCACATCCAGGCCATCGGCCGTGATGCGCGGGGCCGGCGCCAGTACCGTTACCACCCGCGGTGGCGCCAGCTCCGCGACGAGGCCAAGTACTCGCGCATGGTCGACTTCGGGCGCGCGCTGCCACGCATCCGGGCCCGCGTTGAATCGGCCCTGTCCCGCGCGGGGCTGAGCCGGGACAAGATCTTCGCCCTCGTCGTCCGGCTCCTGGAGATCACCCTCATCCGCGTGGGCAACGAGGAGTACGCCCGCGATAACTCGTCGTTCGGCCTCACCACCCTGCGCCGGCGCCATGTGTCGGTCACCGGCGCTCAGCTGCGCTTCCGCTTCCGGGGCAAGAGCGGCAAGGAGCACGCCTTCGGCATCCGCGACCCGCGGCTCAGCCGGATCGTGAAGCGCTGCCAGGAGCTGCCCGGCCAGGAGCTGTTCCGTTACGCCGACGCGGCGGGCCGGGTGCACGGCGTCGGCTCGACCGACGTCAACGCCTACCTGCGCGCGATCACCGGGCGCGACTTCACGGCCAAGGACTTCCGGACGTGGGCCGGGACGGTGCGGGCGGCGTGGGCGCTGAAAGCGATGGAGCCTTTCTCCTCGCTCCGCCAGGCCAAGCGCAACCTCGCGCGGGCCGTGGAATCCGTCGCGATGCGGCTCGGCAACACTCCCGCCATCTGCCGGCGCTGCTACGTCCACCCCGCCGTCGTCGAGTCGTACCTCGACGGCTCGCTCGCCGGAACCCTCCGGCGACGGCCGGCCAGCCGGTCCCGCGGCGGCTTGAACCCCCACGAGCAGGCCGTGCTCTCGCTCCTGGTCGCGCGGCTGATGGGCCATCGGCCCGCCGCCTGAGCGCTGCCGCCGCCGGCCGGGCCGCTCCCGCGGCACGTGCTAAGGTGGGACCGCGCATGGAGGAGGTCCACGTGGTCGTCGTGAGCGAGGATCCGCTCGTCCGCAACGGGCTCGCCTCGCTCCTCGCCGGGCAAGCGGGCGTCGTCGTGGGAGGCCAGGCGACGCCCGACGAGCTGTCGGCGTCCCTCGGCTCACCCGAGCCCGCCGTCGCGGTCTGGGACGCGGGGCCCGGCTCGTCGGGCCTGGAGCGCCTGGCCGAGTCGGAGGCACGCGGACTGAGGGTGCTGGCGGTCCTGGCCGAGGAGGGCCAGGCGGGCGAGGCGCTGGGAGCCGGGGCGCGGGGCGTCATCCTGCGCGACGCGAGCGGACCGCGCCTGGCCGCGGCGGTGCAGGCGGTGGCCGAGGGGCTGATCGTGCTCGACGCGGGGGCCGCCGAGTCGGTCCTTCGCCCGCGTCCGGCGTTCCCGGCCGCGGTCGAGACCCTCACGCCACGCGAGCAGGAGGTGCTCCAGCTGCTCGCCCAGGGCCTGTCCAACAAGCTGATCGCGGCCCGACTGGGGATCAGCGATCACACCGTGAAGTTCCACGTCAACGCGATCCTCGGAAAGCTGGGGGCGCAGAGCCGCACGGAGGCCCTCGCGCAGGCCGCCCGCCTGGGACTGGTGCTTTTCTGAATTGAGCTGGGGGGTGCTAGCGGCGCACCCCCCAGAACCCCCCGCTCGCTCCGCGGGAGTGAATCCCGCTCCGCTCGCAGCTGTTGCTTCTGCTTCCTTTCGTTCTCTGCGGCATCTGTTGCCCTCGACGGCCTCGGCGTTCGAAGGCAAAGGCGGGTCTGCCGCGCCCTGGCCACTTGGCCAGGCGCTACCTAGCCGTTTACCTGATGCGCCAGTCGCCGGCGTACGGCTAGTGTGTGGTGGGAGGAAAGAGATGTCCGACATCGCGAGCGATCTTTCGGATCGGTTGGCCTCGGTGGCCGCCAGCGCGGGGGCAGCCGTCGTACGCGTGGAAGGGCGGCGGCGGGCCGCCTCGAGCGGCGTGGTCTTCGGCGCCGACGGCGCGGTCGTCACCGCGCACCACTGCCTGGACTGGGACGAGGGTATCCGGGTGGGCCTGGCCGACGGCGTGACCGTCCCGGCCGCCCTGGTCGGCCGCGACCCCTCGACCGACCTCGCGCTGCTACGGGTGCAGGCGACGGGCCTGGCGACACCGTCGTGGACCGGGCCCGAGGAGGCGAGGGTCGGCCAGCTCGTCCTCGGCCTCTCGCGGCCGGAGCGCGGCATCCGGGCGGGGCTGGGGGTCGTCTCGGCCACCGGCGAAGCGTGGCGCACTCCGGCGGGCAGCCGCGTCGACCGCTACATCGAGGCGGACCTCGCCCTGCACGCCGGCTTCTCGGGCGGTCTCGTCGTCGACGCGTCCGGCCGGGCCCTCGGGATCGAGACCGCGGGCCTCGTCCGCGGCACGGCGGTCGTGCTCCCGGCGCCCACGGTGCGCCGCGTGGCGGAGTCGCTCGCCGCCCACGGCCACGTCCGGCGCGGGTTCCTGGGCGTGGGGACCATGCCGGTGCGGCTGGGCGCGGAGCAGGAGAAGGCTCTGGGACAGCCGACCGCGCTCCTCGTCACCTCGGTCCAGCCCGACAGCGCGGCCGCCCGGGCCGGCGTCTTGCTGGGCGACGCGCTGCTCGCCTTCGACGGGCACGCCCTGCACCGTCCGGGCGATCTCTTCGCCCGTCTCGACGAGGACGCGATCGGCCGCCGCGCCACGCTGCGGGTGCTGAGGGCGGGCGAGGTCAGGGACGTGGCGGCGCAGGTCGGCGCGCGGGACGCGAGGACATCGTGAGCGTCCTTGCCCAGCTGTCGCGCGAGCTGGCGGCGCTCGTCGCCCGCGCCGCCCCGGCGGTGGTGGGGCTGTCGCACCGCCAGGGCCAGGGCTCCGGTCTCGTCCTGGCGGACGACGGCTACATCCTGACCAACTCCCACGTCGCCCGCTCGCCGGGCGGCCTCCGCGTCCGGCTCGCCGACGGCACGACGATCCCCGGACGCCTGGTCGGCGCCGACGACAATACCGACCTCGCCGTCGTGCGCGTCGAGGCGCGCCTGCCGGCGCCGCTGGCCCTGGCCGAAGCGGAGCCGCTCAGCGTCGGCCAGCTGGTGGTGGCGATCGGGAACCCGCTGGGGTTCGAGCGCTCGGTCAGCCTCGGCGTCGTGAGTGCGCTCTTCCGCAGCCTGCCCACGAGCGCGGGCGGGTTGCTCGAGGGCCTCATCCAGACCGACGCCGCGGTCAACCCCGGCAACTCGGGCGGCCCGCTGGTCGACGCCGAAGGGCGCGCGGTGGGGATCACGACCGCGATGCTCGCCTACGCGAGCGGCATCGGATTCGCCGTCCCCGCGTCCACCGCGAGCTGGGTCGCGGCGGTGCTCATCCAGAAGGGCGCCGTCGAGCGGCCCTTCCTCGGCATCACCGCGCGCGGCGAGGACCTCGGGCCGGGGCTGGCCTCGCAGACCGGCCAGCCCCGGGCGGTGCGCGTGCTGGGCGTCGGCGCCGGCACGCCGGCGGCGGCCTCGGGCCTGCGGGAGGACGACGTTCTCCTCTCCGCCAACGGCCGGCGGGTGGCGACCGTCGACGACCTCCAGCGAGTGATGGTGCTCTCCGGCGAGCCCGAGCTGCAGTTGGGGGTGCGGCGGGGCGGGGAGGAACGGCAGCTCGTCGTCCGGCCCTCGGCGCGCCCGCGCGCGGCGTAAATATGAATGCGGCGAGCTCCGCTCTGCACGGAGCTTCGTCAATGTGCGCTCGCGGGAATGGATCCCGCTTCGCGCCTGAGGAAATGCTCCGCTCCGCTCGCCGGACGCCAGGGTAGTGCGCGCGCCGGATGTGATCTGAATGCGGCGCGCTTCGCTCCGCGCCCCTCGTCATCCAGCGTCTCGCGCCGGAATGAATCCGTTCGCGAGACGATAGAGGGAACGCTCCGCTGCGCGCGCCGGAGGCTCGCGCCGGGAGAATGCTCCGCTCGGCTCGCCGGACGCCCGCATGCCCGCGGTATGATCGTTGGTGGAGGGTTACACGAGCCGTTCCCTCCCGCTATGTGGGGGGATAGGATGCGGGGAATTCACTTCGCCGCCGCGGAAGACCAGCGAGCGGGGGTTTCCGGGGGTGCGCCGCTAGCACCCCCTGGCTCAATGGAGCTGCGAGCGAAGCGCGATTGATTCGCGCGCAGCGAGCGGGGGTTCCAGGGGGTGCGCCGCTAGCACCCCCTGGCTCAATGGAGCTGCGAGCGAAGCGCGATTGATTCGCGCGCAGCGAGCGGGGGTTCCAGGGGGTGCGCCGCTAGCACCCCCTGGCTCAATGATGGACAAGATCGACGTCCAGTGGCGGTGCGAAGTCTGCCACGAAGAAGCGGTCACGGTGGCCTGGCGCGGGAGGTCCGAGGACCTGGAGCCGGTCATGGTGCGCACCAAGTGCCCCATCTGCGGCAACGTGAGCACCCGCTCCTTCCGTCCAGGCACGCTGGCCGACACGGAAGAGACCTACACCCTGGACGAGTGGCTCAAGCGGGGCGGCCAGGAGAAGGCGATCGACCGCACCCGCGGTCCCCACGAGGAGGAGGAGCCGGAGCTGGAGCCGATGACCATCTCGGCCGACGAGATGGAGGAGCTGGAGACCAAGGTCGAGCAGTGCCAGCCACCGCACATCGCCTCGACCTGGTCGCTCGTGCCGCCGGTCAACGAGTGGTACGGGGCCGACGTGCCACGCCTGCTGGCCGAGATCCGGCGGCTGCGCAAGGAGAACGAGCGGCTCCTCGGCCGCCGCAAGGTCTCGCGCTGAGCCGGCTCACTCCAGGCGGACGTTGAGCGCGCGCGCGGGGTGGGTGATGTCCATCTCGGCGCCGCAGCCGTCGCGCGGGCAGGTCATCCGCGTCCGCACGGCCGGCGTCTCGGCGGAGGCGTCGTAGCTCAAGACGACGTCGCGCCCGCACCGGGGACAGAGGAGGTGGTGCCGCCCGGGCGACCCCGGCCGGATGAAGCTCGTCTGGCGGGACATGGCGTCCCGAACCGCCCGCAGCTCGGCCATGCGATCCTTCGCCTGCTTCACCAGTTCCCGGGCATGGGTCAGGGCGGCTTCCATCCTGCCCCGCGTGACCACGGCGCTGTCGCGCGCCCGCCGGACCCGGGGCCCGGCGACCATCGTCAGCGCGGCGGTGATCGCCTCCAGCGCGACGCGCAGGTACGGGGCCTGCTCACTGGGGACGGCGGTCGCCAGCTCACTCAGGTCGTGGGCGAGCCGCGTCAGCTCGGATGCGTGCGGCTGGTCCGACCGCGGGCCCGCGGTCGTGGACGCGCCGCCCGCGGCCGGGCTTGCTCCGTCTGCCGGCTCGGGAGGGGTGCCGAGCCGGGGATCGACGCCACGGGCACGCCAGATGCGGCTGACCGTGGTCTGGCTGACGCCACACACGCGGGCCAGGCTCCGCGTCGTCCATCGGGTCAGCCCCTCCGGCGGTGGCTGCCGAAGGTAGGAGATCACGCGCTCGACGTCCTCGGCCAGGATCCGGCGGGGCGCGCCGGGACGGGCGGCGTCGAGGAGGCCGTCGAGCCGGCTCGCCTCGAAACGAGTCCGCCACTTGCCGACCGTGGGCTCCGACAGCCGGAAACGGCGGGTCAGCACCTTGCCGTCCTCGCCGCCGGCAAATCCGAGCACCAGCGCCGCTCGCCGTGCCAGGCGCCGGTCGCGGCCGCTCGCCCAGCGCTCGAGGGACTCCCGCTCCGCAACAGAGAGGGACAGCGCAGGCGACGGCCTTCCGTGAGGCATGGAGGGCGGCTCGGAACCCCCGCTTCCAGCATAGCGCTGGCCGGGGCATTTTGGACTCAAAAACAGATTTTGGACTCGCCACGGCCGGCGGCGCCGGCGTGAGTTCCCGCACCTGACCCGGCGACTTGGCGAGAGCTTTGCATCAGCGGCTTCCCGTGAGTCGGCTGGGTTCGACCCCGCGCGAGACATCCCGGGCTCCCGGGCCCGACACAATTGTCGGGCACAACTTCGACCCGCTCTTGATAAGATCTGCGGCTGAGGGCCCGCGCTCCCGGCCGGCGGCCTCCAGTGCACGAGGTGGACGGATGCGCACGAGTCTGGTTTCCACGGCAGCGCTGATCGCACTGATGGGCGCCACTTCCGCCCGCGCCCAGGTTCCAGGCCCTTCCGGCGGGCACCTGGCCATCTTCAAGTCAGGTGTCGACGTCGTGAACCTCGCCGTCACGGTCACCGACGCCAAGGGCCGCTTCATCACGGACCTCGGGGAGAGGGACTTCGAGGTCCTCGAAGAGGGCGTGCAGCAGCCTCTGACGATCTTCACCCGCGAGGAGCTGCCCGTCTCGATGGCCGTCCTCCTCGACACGTCCGCCTCGATGGAGACCAAGCTCAACCAGGCCCAGGCCGCCGCGATCCGCTTCATCCGGACGCTGCGCCCCACCGACGAGGCGCAGGTCGTCCAGTTCAGCCAGCGCGCCGAGGTGGTGCAGGACTTCACCGCCGACAAGGCCCAGTTGGAAACGGCGATCCGGTCCACCCGGGCGGCCGGCGATACCGCGCTCTACACGGCTCTCTACGTCGCCCTCAAGGACCTCGACCGGCGACGCAAGGAAGGCGAGCTGAGGCGCCGGGCCGTCATCGTGCTCACCGACGGTGAGGACACCGCCTCCACGGTCACCGATGACCAGGTGCTGGACCTCGCCCGGCGCAGCGGGATCGGCGTGTACGGGGTCGGCCTCTACGGATCAGAGGCGCCGGCCGGGTCGCGGCCGCTCAACCCGGACCAATCCACGTTCTTCTTCTCCGCCCTCGGGCGGGAGACCGGCGGACAGGCCCACTTCCTCAGGTCGATCTCCCAGCTGGAAGGCGTCTACGACCGGCTGGCCGAGGAGTTGCGCTCGCAGTACGGGCTCGGATACGTCTCCACGAACCCGGCGCGGGACGGCCACTGGCGCCGGGTCATCGTGCGGACCCCGTCGCGCCTGAACCTCGACATCCGCCACAAGCTCGGCTACTTCGCGCCCAAGGGCTGAGGCCGGCTCGGGCTCGCTTCCCGGAGCCACCGATTGAGGCTCGGGCACGACAGCGCCGGCGTCCGGGCGGTGGCCGTCTTCGAGGCGGTCAAGGGACTGCTCGTGGTAGCGGCGGGGCTGGGCCTGCTCTCGCTCCTGCATCGCGACGTACAGCACGCCGCGGAGTCGATCGTCCGGCACCTGCACCTGAATCCCGCGCGCCATTATCCGCGGGTGTTCATCCAGGCCGCCTCGCAGATGAGCAGCACCCGTTTGTGGCTGCTGGCCGGAGGCGCCTTCGCTTATGCCGCTGTCCGCTTCGTCGAGGCCTACGGGTTGTGGCACCTGCGGCCGTGGGCCGAATGGTTCGCCATCCTCGCCGGAGGCGTGTACCTCCCGGTCGAGGCCTACGAGCTCCTCGGGCGCGCTACGGTCGTACGGGCCGCCATCCTCCTCGGCAACACCGCCATTGTCGTGTACCTTCTCTATGTGCGCTGGTCGGCCGCCGAACGCGAGCGCCGGCCAATGCCGCTCAACCGGACCGTCGGTCCCTGAGTCGATGGCTCTCCCGGTACCAGGCCGTCGTCTTCTTCAGCCCCCCCTCCAGGTCCCAGCGGGGGCGGTAGCCGAGTAGCCGTCGCGCCCGCGATACGTCGGCCAGGCTGTGCTTGACGTCCCCCGCGCGCGCCGGCTCGTGCCGGGCCTCGTCGGGCCGGCCGAGCTCGCGGGCCAGCGCGGAAAGCAGCGCCCGGAGGACCACCCTCCGCCCGGCGGCCACGTTCACCGGTTCGCCGTCGAGGCCTCGCGCGGTGAGCGCCCGGAGGTTGGCGTCGACGACGTTCCCCACGTAGGTGAAGTCCCGGCTCTGCTGGCCGTCGCCATAGATGACGGGCGTCTGGCCGGCGAGCAGCGCGGTCGTGAAGCGGCTGATGACGCCGCTGTAGGGGGAGCTGGGATCCTGGCGAGGGCCGAAGATGTTGAAGTAGCGCAGGCTGAGCGTCTCCAACCCGAACAGGCGGTGGAAGATGCGGAGGTAGTGCTCGCCGGAGAGCTTCTCGGCCGCATAAGGAGAGAGCGGACGAGGCTCCATCGTCTCGCGCTTGGGAAGCGTCGGTGTGTCGCCGTAGACCGAGGACGAGCTGGCATAGATGAACCGCCGGACGCCCGCGTCGCGGGCGGCCAGGAGCATCGTGAGGGTGGCGGTGCCGTTCGCGCGGTGACAGCGCAGGGGTTCGGCCACCGACCGGGCCACGCTGGGGATGGCTCCTTCGTGGAACACCGCCTCGATGCCTCTCACCGAGCGCCGCGCGGCGGCCGGGTCGGCGCAGTCGCCGCGGAGGATCTCGACGTCTGCCTTCACGGCGGCCAGGTTCCCGCGGTGGCCCGAGAAGAAGTTGTCGATCACCCGCACCCGGTGGCCGCGGCGCACCAGCGCCTCCACGATGTGGGACCCGATGAAGCCGGCGCCTCCTGTGACCAGGATTTTCATGAGAGCCGCATTGTATCCCGCGCCCGAATCCCATCTGTGCCCCGCACTGTGATGCGGACCCGCCTCTGATCTCCCATTTCCACCGCTGGTTAGCTGCCTAAGGTCAATGGGCGGCGGACCTAAGACGAACCCCGTATGTTCGAGATATACGCATCCCGCTAACGTTCGTCGCCAGGAAGACCGTTTGCCGAGGCAGGGACGCAGGGCCCCCGCGAGCCTTCATCCAGCGCAGCCGACCAGCCAGCGAGCTGAAGCTGCCGCAGCATCCCGGGTCGGGCACCTCATGGGAAACGATGGCCTTCCTCACGGTGAACGCCCATGCTGTCCGGCTCTCCCTCCGCCGGAAGGAGCACACGGCTCGCTCTCGCGGTCGCGTTTTCGCTGGTCGGGCCATTCGGGGCCTCGCCCGCCATCGCCCAGGCCAGCGGCGGATTCGTCGAGAAGGCGGACAGCACGGCGATCCGCACCGTCTGGACGGCCGCCCAGATCCAGGCCTTCCTGCCCGCGCGAGGACGGTTCACGTTTCCCCAGCCGTACAATACGCAGGGCATTCGCCTCACCAACTCCACCGACTGCGACGGCGCCGACTGCCTGACCCCGCTGAGCGCCGCGTCCGGGCGCAACATCAACAACCACCGGGGAAGCGACACCATGCTGATCTTCCTCGGCCTGCGGGGAGCCGGACCGACGCTGTTCAGCTACAACAAGGTCACCGACGAGGTGGTGAAGCTGGGCTCCCTGTTCGATCCCTCCAGCCCGCTGGCCGCCCAGACCGGTGAGGGCTGGTACTTCAGCGCCACCCAGCCCACCAAGCTCTACGTCTCCGATGGCGGTGCCGCCCTCCTGCGCTACGACGTGCAGGCCCGGGCCCTCGAGACCGTCTTCGACGTCACCGCCCGCTTCGGGAGCGACAAGGCTGTCTCGCAGATGCACTCCAGCGACGACGACAACGTGCACTCCGCCACCCTCAGCGACCTGGCTTCCCATGCGGTCCTGGGATGCCTGGCCTATCGTGAGGACTCCCGCCAGTTCTCCTATTACCCGGCGACGGGAAGCTTCGACGAGTGCCAGGTCGACCGCAGCGGCCGGTGGCTGCTGATCAAGGAGAACGTCGACGGGGCGGGGGGCGAGGACAACCGGATCATCGACCTCCAGACCGGGAGCGAGACGCTGCTGCTCGACCGGGACGGCGCGGCCGGGCCCTCCGACAACGGTTACGGCTACATGGTCGCGGGCGACCAGCTCGACGGCGCGCCCCGCGCGGTGCGGGTCTGGGGCTTCGGTGGCAGCCCGCTGCCGGGCACGGTCGTCTACCACGACGCCTATGTCGGGACGGCGGGCCTCGGTCACCTCACGCACTCGAACGCGCAGCCGGGCCTGGCCCCCTCGCAGCAGTACGCCTGCGGCGGAGACGCGACGACGACGGTGGCTCCGCGCGCCAACGAGATCGTCTGCTTCCGGCTGGACGGCTCGCTCGACGCGCTCGTGGTCACGCAGGTCATGACGGACCTCAACGCCGCCGGGGGCGGCAACGGGGACCTGAAGCAGCCCAGGGGCAGCCTCGACGTGACCGGGCGCTACTTCATCTGGACCAGCAACATGGGGGGCAGGCGCAGCGACGCCTTCATCGTGAAGGTGCCGGCGGAGCGACTCACGGGGGTGAGCTCGCCGGAGGCGAGCTCCGACGCCGCCCCGCCCGACGTTCCTCGCCCGCAGCCGGCGACGGCATCGGCGCTCCCCGGCCCTCGCCCGCGGTCGCCCGGGGCGGGGCCCGCGGTTTCATTCCCGGATCCCCTGCAATTGCCGGTGGCCACGACCCTGCAGGTACCGCTCACCGCGGCCTACAACCTCCTGAACGTGCCCGCGAAGGCGGCGGGCAGCTTCTAGGGAAGCAGCTGGGGGCACGACTACTCGGAGGGCGGCGACGAGGTCTCCCTGCCGTACAACGGCAACACCCGCGCCGTGCTGGTCTACAGCGGAAACTGGCATTGGCTCATCGACTTCACGCCGGGGGTCGGTGTCAGCAACGTCCGCAGCCTGACCGGCAACCTCACCCCGTTCTCGGATGGGGCCTTCACGTTCTCGAACAACCCGGCCACGCCCTATTACGCCTACACGAGCAACGGCAGCAGCATCCGCCGGTTCGACATGCGGACGATGACGGAGGCGCCCGGGAGCGGCTGGCCCGTGACCGAGACGAACGCGGTCTGGCTGCACCAGAGCGAGAACGACGGGCTCTTCGTCTGGATGCGGGGGGAGACCGGCAGCGTGGTCGTCGGCTACGAGCCGAGCACGGCGACGCTCAAGACCTACACCAACGCGAACATCAACGAGCCACGGATCGACCGGGCCGGCCGCTACGTCGGCATATGCATGAACACGCCGCAGAACGGGCTGGTGGTGTGGGACTGGCAGGCCAACAGCATCAACTGGACCACGACGGGGGTGATTCCCTACGCGCACAACGCGAGCCTGCGCCGGCGCTGGGTCACGGTGGACTGGAACCTGAGCTTCCCGGACGAGTTCTCGATGTTCACCCCGGACGTCGCCAACTCCGCCACGCACATCGGCGGACCCGCCCCCAGCACCGACATCCACGGCAACGGCAACTGGATCCAGCATCCGGCCGACCTGAACGACCAGTGGGCGCTGTTCGTCCACTATGGAAGCCTGCAGCCGACCGGAAGCAACTGGCTCGCTCCCGGCGGGATGATCCTCATGACCCCGAACGGCCAGCGCCGGCTGCTCGGGCACCCCTACAATGCCACCAGCAACTACACCTATTTCACATTCGCCAAGTTTTCGTCGGACGGACTGTACGTCCTGTTCACCTCGGACATGAACGGCTCGGGCCGGAGCGACCTGTTCCTCGCCGAAGTACCCCAGTCGGGCTCCTCGGACACGACCCCGCCCACGGTCTCCATCAGCGCTCCCGCCGCCGGGGCGACCGTCTCCGGAGGCGTGACCGTGTCGGCCAACGCCTCCGACAACGTGGGGGTGGTGGGCGTCCAGTTCAAGCTCGATGGGAACAACCTGGGGGCCGAGGACACCGGGGCTCCCTACAGCATGTCCTGGGACACGACCCTGGGCGCGAACGGCAGCCACAGCCTGACCGCGGTGGCCCGGGACGCGGCCGGCAACTCGACGGTGTCCAGCGCGGTGGGCGTCACCGTCGGCAACGTCGACACCACCCCGCCCGTCATCTCGTCGGTGTCGTCCTCGGGCATCTCGTCCCTGAGCGCGACCGTCGCCTGGACGACGAACGAGCCGGCCGATTCCCAGGTCGAGTACGGCCCGACCACCTCGTACGGCTTCTCGACCGCCCTCGACGGCAGCCGCGTGGTCTCGCACTCCCAGGCGCTCAGCGGCCTGGCCGCCGGAACGCTCTACCACTACCGGGTGAAGTCCAAGGACGCGGCGGGCAACCCCTCCGTGTCCACCGACTTCACCTTCACGACCCTGGCCGGGCTGGACACCGGCCTCATCGCCCACCTGAGCATGGATGAGGGAACGGGCACGACGGCCGCCGACTCCTCGGGCAGCGGCAACCCCGGAACGTTGACGGGCGGGGCGACCTGGACCGCGGGCACGAGCGGCCAGGGCGTGGCCCTGGATGGAGCGTCAGGCTACGTGCGCATCGCGCACAACTCGGCGCTCGACGCCTTCCCGCTGAGCGCGGTCCTCTGGTTCAAGACCGCCACCATCTCGGGGGTGAGGGGCCTCGTCAACAAGTACGTGGCCGGGTCCGCCAACGGCTACCAGATCTTCTTCAGCGACGCCAGCCTCTGCGCGTGGTACTTCAAGGACGCCTCGAACTACGTCTGGGACGGCAGCGGCTGCACGATGAGCACGGCCGGGTACAACGACGGCCAGTGGCACCAGGCGGTCCTCGTGGTCGACGCGGCCGGCGGCCGTCTCTTCGTCGATGGGGTGCAGAAGGGCAGCCAGCCCTGGACGGGGACGGCCGGTCCCGCCACCACGACCCAGGAGATCGAGCTCGGCCACTATGCCGGCGCCACGTCCCCCGAATACCTGCCGGGCACGATCGACGAGCTCCGGCTCTACAGCCGGCCGCTCGTCGGCGCCGAGGTGCTCCAGCTCTACAACAACAGCCGTCCCGTCGCTGACACCACTCCTCCCGTGCTCTCCAGCGTCGGCGTGACCAGCATCGGCGCCTCGAGCGCCACCGTCGTCTGGACCACGGACGAGGCGGCCGATTCCCAGGTCGAGTACGGGCTCACCTCCGCCTACGGCTCCGCGACCACCGTGGACGGCAGCCTGGTCGTCGCCCATTCGCAGGCGATCACCGGCCTCACGGCGGCCACCCTCTATCACTACCGCGTCAAGTCGAAGGACGGCGCCGGCAACCTGGCCGTCTCGCCGGACGCCACGTTCCTGACCCTGGACAACGTCCCGCCCGTCATCTCGTCGGTGTCGGCGACGGCGGTCACGGCCTCGGGCGCGACCATCGTCTGGAGCACGAACGAAGCGGCCGATTCCCAGGTCGACTACGGGCTCACCTCGGCCTACGGGTCGTCGACCACCCTCAACGCCGGGCTGGTGACGTCGCACTCCCAGGGCCTGAGCGGCCTGGCCGGAGCGACGCTCTACCACTACCGGGTGAAGTCCAAGGACGCGGCCGGCAACCTGGCCGTGTCGCCGGACGGCACGTTCCTGACCCTGGACAACGTCGCCCCGGTCATCTCGTCGGTCTCGGCGACGGCCATCACCTCCTCGAGCGCGACGATCG
>QHVM01000048.1 GCA_003223555.1 Acidobacteriota bacterium
AGCTACAAGCAGAAGACGGGCCGGACGGTCGCCATCAACCAGTCCCACGGCGGCTCGGGCAAGCAGGCCCGAGCGGTGATCGACGGCCTCGAGGCGGACGTGGTCACGCTGGCCCTCGCCTACGACATCGACGCCGTCCAGGAGAGCGGCCTGATCGCGCCCGGCTGGCAGAAGCGCCTGCCGCAGAACAGCGCGCCCTACACCTCCACGGTCGTGTTCGTCGTCCGCAAAGGAAACCCGAAGGACATCAAGGACTGGCCCGACCTGCTGAAGCCCGGCGTCGCGATCATCACCGCCAATCCCAAGACCTCCGGCGGCGCCCGCTGGAACTATCTCGCCGCGTGGGGCTACGCGCAGCGACAGCCCGGCGGCGACGAGGCGAAGGCCCGCGCGTTCGTGACCGAGCTCTACAAGCGCGTTCCGGTGCTCGACTCCGGCGCGCGCGGCTCCACGACGACCTTCGTCCAGCGCGGCATTGGCGACGTGCTCCTCGCCTGGGAGAACGAGGCCATCCTGGCCGTCAACGAGCTGGGCAAGGACAAGCTGGAGATCGTGGCTCCCACCGTCAGCATACTCGCGGAGCCGCCGGTGGCGGTGGTGGACAAGGTGGTGGACAAGAAGCGCACGCGGGCCGCGGCCCAGGCGTATCTGGAGTACCTGTACACGCCCGAGGGCCAAGAGATCGTGGCCAGGAACTTCTACCGGCCGCGGCTGGCCAGCGTTGCGGCCAAGTACGCGAGCCAGTTCCCCAAGGTCAAGCTCTTCACGATCGACGAGGCCTTCGGGGGCTGGACCAGGGCCCAGAAGACCCACTTCGCCGACGGCGGCGTCTTCGACCAGCTGTATCAGCCGGGGAAATGACGTCCGCGACCTCTCGCCGCCGCGTGCTGCCGGGGTTCGGGCTCACCCTGGGCTTCACGCTGCTGTATCTGAGCCTGATCGTGCTGGTGCCGCTGTCGACGCTGGCGCTCCGGACGGCCTCCATGGGCTGGGGGTCGTTCTGGGCGACCGTCACGTCACCGCGGGTGCTGGCGTCGTACCGTCTCACCTTCGCCGCGTCGCTGGGGGCGGCGGCGCTGAACGGCGTGTTCGGACTCGTGGTGGCCTGGGTGCTCGCGCGCCACCGCTTTCCCGGCCGGAAGATCGTGGACGCACTCGTCGACCTGCCGTTCGCCCTGCCGACCGCGGTGGCCGGCATCGCCCTGACCTCGCTCTATTCGCCGAACGGCTGGCTCGGACGGCCGCTGGAGGCGCTGGGGCTGAAGGTCGCGTTCACGCCGTTGGGCATCGTCGTCGCGCTCACGTTCATCGGCCTGCCGTTCGTCGTGCGCACGCTCCAGCCGGTGATCGAGGACCTGGACGTGGAGGTGGAGGAGGCGGCGGCCAGCCTGGGCGCCGGCCGGCGCCAGACCTTCGCGCACGTGATCCTGCCCGCCCTCTTCCCGGCCTGGCTCACCGGCTTCGCCCTGGCGTTCGCGCGGGCGCTCGGCGAGTACGGCTCCGTCGTCTTCATCGCCGGGAACATGCCGATGCGCACGGAGATCACGTCGCTGCTCATCATCACCAAGCTGGAGCAGTACGACTACGCCGGGGCCACCGCCATCGCGGTGGTGATGCTGGTCGCCTCCTTCCTGCTGCTGGGGGCCATCAACCGCCGGCAATCCTGGGCCAGCCGCCGTGGGGCCACGGCATGAGGCGAGCCCTCACCGAGCCGCCGCTGGTGCGGGGAGCGCTGCTGGCCGTGGCCCTCGTGTTCCTGGCCATCTTCCTGGTGATGCCGCTCGTCGCCGTCTTCGCCCAGGCCCTCGAGAAGGGGTTCGGCGCGTACCTCACCGCCTTGCGCGAGCCCGACGCGTGGGCGGCGATCCGGCTGACCCTGCTCACGGCGGCCATCACGGTGCCGCTGAACCTCGTCTTCGGCCTGGCCGCGAGCTGGGCGATCGCGAAATTCGAGTTCCCGGGCAAGGGCACGCTGCTGACGCTCATCGACCTTCCCTTCGCGGTCTCGCCCGTCATCTCCGGGATGATCTTCGTGCTCCTCTTCGGGCGACAGGGGCTCCTCGGTCCCTTCCTCGGCGCGCACGACGTGAAGGTGATCTTCGCGTTCCCGGGGATCGTCCTGGCCACGGTCTTCGTGACGTTCCCCTTCGTCGCCCGCGAGCTGATCCCGGTGATGCAGGCGCTGGGCAACGAGGAAGAGGAGGCGGCGCGAGTGCTCGGCGCCGGCGGCTGGCAGATCTTCTTCCGCGTCACGCTGCCCAACGTGAAATGGGGCGTGCTCTACGGTGTGATCCTCTGCAACGCCCGCGCGATGGGCGAGTTCGGCGCGGTGTCGGTCGTGTCGGGCCACATCCGGGGCCTGACCAACACCATCCCCCTCCACGTCGAGATCCTGTACAACGAGTACAACTTCCAGGCCGCCTTCGCCGTCGCCTCCCTCCTGGCCTTCCTGGCCCTGGTGACGCTGGTGGTCAAGAGCCTGATCGAATGGCGGGCGCGGAGCGTCGCGTCCCGCGAAGAGCACGTCCGGGAGGCGGCATGAACATCGAAGTCAGGGGCGTGACCAAGAAGTTCGGCCGCTTCACCGCCGTCGACGACGTCAGCCTGACCGTCCCCGCCGGAGAGCTGGTGGCGCTGCTGGGGCCGTCGGGCTCCGGCAAGACCAGCCTGCTGCGGATCATCGCGGGCCTCGAAGCGCCCGACGCCGGCGCCGTCCTCTTCGAAGGGGAGGACCAGGCCCGGCGCGACGTCCGCCACCGCAGGGTGGGGTTCGTCTTCCAGCACTACGCGCTCTTCCGGCACATGACCGTCTTCGAAAACGTCGCCTTCGGCCTCCGGGTGCGGCCCCGCGGCTCCCGCCCCCCGGGGGTCGAGATCCGGGCCAAGGTCATGGACCTGCTGAAGCTCGTCCAGCTCGATTGGCTCGCCGACCGCCGGCCGTCGGAGCTGTCGGGCGGCCAGCGGCAGCGGGTCGCCCTCGCGCGGGCCCTGGCCGTGGAGCCGAAGGTCCTGCTCCTCGACGAGCCCTTCGGCTCGCTGGACGCCCGGATCCGCCAGGAGCTGCGCCGCTGGCTGCGCCGGCTCCACGACGACATCCGCCTCACCAGCGTCTTCGTCACCCACGACCAGGAGGAGGCCCTCGACGTCGCCGACCGGGTGGTGGTGATGAACCACGGCCGCATCGAGCAGGTGGGCGCGCCGGACGAGGTCTTCGAGCACCCGGCCACCCCGTTCGTCATGACGTTCCTCGGCCAGTCGGCGACGTTCGCCGGCCGGGTCCAGGGCGGCAAGGCCTTCCTCGGTCCGCTGGCGGTGGACTTCCCCGGCCACCCGCACGAGGAGGCCCGCCCCGCCGCGGGCTATACGCGGCCCCACGAGATGGAGGTGGGCCGCGCCGAGAACGGGGGGGGCGGCCTGTGGGCGACCCTTCGGCACCTGAGTCCGGCCGGGGCGGTGGTGAAGCTGGAGCTGGCCGACGCCGAAGGCCGCAGCTTCCAGGCCGAGGTGAACCGCGAGCAGCACGAGACGCTCCGGGCCCGGGTGGGCGAGCGCCTCTACGTCAGGCCGCGCAAGCTGCGGATATTCGTCGAGCCGCGGTGAACCGCCGCGACTGCCGGGGGGGCGGGCTCACGAGGCTGCGCCGAGATGGCGTACGAACCACGCGGCGGCCAGGTTGGCCACCGCCTCCAGCGTCCCCGGCTCCTCGAACAGATGCGAAGCCCCGGGCACGATCTGGAGATCCTTCACGCACCGCAGCCTTTCGAGGGACTGGCGGTTCACGGTGATGACCGAGGTGTCGCGGCTGCCTACGATGAGCAGCGTGGGGGCCTCGACCCGGGGGAGAGCCTCTCCCGCCAGGTCCGGCCGGCCGCCGCGCGACACCACGGCCTTCACCACCTGCGGACGCTCCGCGGCGGCCACCAGGGCGGCGCCCCCTCCGCTGCTGGCCCCGAAGTAGCCCAACGGCAGGTCGTGGATGCGCGGATCCTCGCCCAGCCAGTCGGTGGCCGCGAGCAGGCGCCGGGCGAGCAGGTCCATGTCGAACCGCAGGCGGGCGGTCCGGGCGTCCTCCTCGTCCTCGCTCGGCGTCAGCAGATCCATGAGGAGCGTGGCCAGGCCGGCCTCTTGCAGCCGGCGGGCCACGAACTGGTTGCGGCGGCTGTGGCGGCTGCTCCCGCTCCCATGGGCGAACAGGACAACGCCGTGAGCCGTCTCCGGCACCTCCAGGTCGCCTTGCAAAGAGACACTGCCCGCGGGGATCACGATCTCCCGCCCTCCGACTCGCGTTTCCGCCTCGGTCTCGTGCATCGCTGCCTCCTGGGCCGCTCTACTGGATGCAAGAGGAATGCCGGTCCAGGCACGGCCCGGATTAGAATGACCGCGAGCATCAGGGTGGCATGAGATGAAGCTCGAGCCCTTCGAGATGGAGCGGATGCAGTCGACGTGGGAGAACCGCGTCGCCCACAACCTGTCCGAGAGCGGCGTGCACCCGATGACGGTGGAGGAGCTGCTGGGGCCGGAGGAGCGCGCGGAGCTGATGCGCGAGCGGCTGGTCTACGTCCAGTCCAACGGCACCGAGGAGCTGCGGGCCGCGGTCGCCCACCTGCATCCGGGGGCGCGGGCGGAGAACGTGACCGTGGCCAACGGCACCGCGGAGGCCAACTTCATCGCCGCCTGGCGGCTGGTGGAGCCGGGAGACGAGGTGGTGCTCGTCCTCCCGAACTACATGCAGCTCTGGGGCCTCGTCCGTGCCTTGGGCGCCACCGTGGTGCCCGTGCGCCTGCGCGAGGAGACGGGCTGGGGACTCGACGCCGGCGAGCTGGGGAGGGCGGTGGGGTCCCGCACCCGGTTGATCGCGGTCTGCAACCCCAACAACCCGACCGGCGCCATCCTCTCCGACGCAGAGCGGAAGGAGATCGTGGCCGCCGCCGGCCGGCACGGCGCCTGGATCCTGGCCGACGAGGTCTACCGCGGGGCGGAGCGCGACGGCCAGGAGACGGCGAGCCTCTGGGGCGCCTACGACCGGCTGCTCGTCACCGGCGGCCTCAGCAAGGCCTACGGCCTGCCGGGGCTGCGCGTCGGCTGGGTGGTCGGGCCGGCGGGGATGGCGGGGGAGCTGTGGGCGCGCAAGGACTACATCACGATCAGCCCCGGCGCGCTGTCCGACCGGCTGGCCCGCGCCGCGCTGCGTCCCGACCTCCGCGCGCGGATCCTCTCCCGCACGCGGCGGATCCTGGCCGAGAACTACCCCGTGCTCGAGCGGTGGGTGCAGCGCCGCGGCGACTCCTTCCGGCTGGTGCCCCCGCGGGCGGGCGCGATCGCCTACCTGGGCTACGCATGGCCGGTCAACTCGACGGAGCTGGTGACGCGCCTGCGCGAGGAGCAGAGCGTGCTCATCGTGCCCGGCGACCACTTCGGGATGGACGGATTCCTGCGGATCGGCTTCGGCAACGAGCCGGGCGAGCTGCGGGCCGGTCTCGAGCGCATCGACGCCGTGCTCGACCGCCTTCCCGCTCCCGCCGCATGATCCGCGGTTCCGGCCGCCGCCCCTGGCTGGTGGCGCTGGGCGCGATGGCCTTGGGCGCCGGTGGCTGCCGGTCGATCAACCCGGAGAAGACCGTGGTGCTGCCGAGCCCGGCCCCGATGGCCGAGTTCTGGGCCGAGCCGGCGGACCTCGCCTCCCGCAACCTCCTCCACGGCGAAGGGGGGGCGGCGCTCGCCCCGGCGCCCGGCGCCCCGTTCATGTTCGTCAAGAAGAAGGAGCACGGCTTCAGCCCCGGCTACACGGTGAAGGACGCCCGGGGGACGCGCTGGCACGCCAAGATGGGGATCGAAGCGCGGCCGGAGGTCACGGTCTCGCGGCTGCTGTGGGCGATCGGCTTCCGGCAGCCGCCCCTCTACCTCCTGGAGTCGTGGACGCTCGGCGGCGGGCCCGAGCCCGGCCCGAAAGGGCCGGCGCGATTCCGGCCCGAGCTGCCGGGGTGGAAGGACCGGGGCTCGTGGCTGTGGCGCAGGAACCCGTTCGTGGGCACGCGGCCGTTGCGCGGCCTCATCGTGTTCATGCGCCTCGTCAACAACTGGGACATCCTCGACCGCAACAACGAGGTGTACGACCTCGACCCGCCCCGGCACGGGGTGCGTCGCTTCTACGTGGTGAAGGACCTCGGCTCCTCGCTCGGCCGCACCAGCGCCTTCGTGCACCAGGGCACCAAGAGCGACGTGGAGGACTTCGAGAAGCAGGCCTTCATCGACCAGGTCGAGGGGGGGATCGTCCATTTCGACGACAAGGGGCGCCGCCACCGCGACCTCTACCGGAACATCGGCGTGGACGACGTGCGCTGGACCTGCGACCGGCTGGCGCGGCTGACCCCGGAGCAGTGGCAGGACGCCTTCCGCGCCGCCGGCTACGACGCGCCGACCGCGGGACGCTTCATCCGCCGGCTCCAGGACAAGGTCGAGCAGGGCCGCCGCCTCCCGTGAGCGGCCGTCCCGGCACGACGACCGGCGCCGCGCGCCGCCCGCTCCGCATCGCGCTCGTCGGCTTCGGCCACGTCGGGCGGCGGCTGGCCGCGCGCCTGTCGCGCTCGGGGCCCTACGCCCGCGCCCTGCGTGCGGCGGGCGTGACGCCGAGGGTCACCGGCATCGCCACCGCTCGCCACGGCCTGGCCGTGGACGAGCGCGGCCTGTCCCTGGCGCGCTGCCTGTCGGCGGTGCGGGCTGGGCGCTCGCTCGCCGCCTTCCACCGCGGGCCGCCGCTCGCGTCGGCGGCGGCGTTCGTGCGCCGCGTGCCGGCCGATGTGCTCGTGGAGCTGACCCCGCTCGACCCCCGGCGGGGCGAGCCGGCGATCGCTCACGTGCGCGCGGCCCTGCGCCGGGGACTGCACGTGGTGACGGCCAACAAGGGGCCGGTCGCCTTCGCCTACCGGAGCCTCCGTGGCCTCGCCGGCCGCCGGCGGCGGCTGTTCCTCCACGAAGCGGCGGTGATGGACGGCGCGCCCGTCTTCAACCTCGTCGAGCGCTGCCTGCCCGGCGCCCGCGTGCTCGGGTTTCGCGGCACCCTGAACAGCACCACCAGCCTCGTGCTCACCCGGATCGAGCAGGGGATGGCGGCGGCGGCGGCGGTGCGGGAGGCCCAGGCCCTCGGCATCGCGGAGGCGGACCCCGCGAACGACCTCGACGGGTGGGACGCGGCCGTGAAGGGCGCCGCGCTGGCGAGCGCCCTCATGGATGCGCCGGTCCGGCCGGCGCGCGTGCGGCGGCGGGGCATCCAATCGCTGCCGGCGGCGGCGGTGCGACGGGCGGCCCGACAGGGCCGGCCGTTCCGGCTCGTGACCCGCGCCTGGCGCGCCGCGGGCGGGGTGCGGGTCCGCGTGGGGCCGGAGCGGCTCGCGGTGGAAGACCCCCTGTACGGCGCGGGCAGCGACTCTGCGCTCGTGCTGCAGACGGACCTGATGGGCGAGATCGCCGTCCTGGAGCGGGGAGGCACGGTCGAGCAGACCGCCTACGGTCTGCTGTCCGATCTGGTGGCGGTGGCCCGGGCCCACGCCGCCCGGCGGCCGTAGAATGTCGGCCACGATGTCGACGCCTCCGGCGCCGGGCCGCGGTCCTTCGGCGTTCGACGCCGCCCAGCAGGCCATCGATCACACCCGCCGCCACCTCTTCCCCTTCCGCTTCGAGCGCTGGCTGGTCCTCGGCTGTGTGGCCTTCCTCGACCAGTGCGGGCGTCAGCAGGCCATGGGAGGCCGGTTCAGCGCGCCGTGGCCGGGCACCTGGGGCGGCGGTGGAGGCGGCGGTCGTCCGGCCGGGACCGGGGAGGATGTGACCAAGGCCGTCGAGTGGCTCGGCACCCACGCGCTCGTGGTGGCCATGGTGGCCGCCGCCGTGCTCGCGGTGATGGTCGTCTTCGTCGCGGTCGTCCTGTGGCTGAACAGCCGCGGCGTCTTCATGTACGCGGACGACGTGGCCAGCGGGCGCGCCGATTTCGAGCGGCCGTGGCGGGAGCACGCCGCCCGGGCCGGGTCGTACTTCGCGTGGAGCTTCGGCCTGACGGTGGCCACGCTCGCCGCGGTGCTCGTGCTCGTCGCCGCCGCGCTGATGGCCTTGGTCGCGCTCGTGAGCGGGCCGCCCGGCTCGGGACTCACCGCGGGCCTCGGCCTGGCCGCGGTCGTGGTCCTGTTCCTGGCCGTGCTGGTCGTGGCCGGTCTGGCCAGCCTGGGCCTGCGTGACTTCGTGGCTCCCTTGCAGATCCACGCCGGGGTCGGCTGCGGAGCCGCCATCCGCCTGCTGCGCGACCTCGTCGTCGCCCATCCCGGCGTGTTCGTCGTCTACGTCCTCCTCAAGATCGTGTTCGGAATCGCGTCGGGGATCCTGGTCCTCGTCGCCGCCTGCCTGACCTGCTGCTGCGTCCTCCTGCCGATCGTGACCCAGACCGCTCTGCAGCCGCTCTTCTTCTTCGAGCGCGCCTGGTCGCTGTTCCTGTTGCGCCAGCTCGGTCACGATCTCATCGGGCCCGCGGCGAAGTAGCCAGGCGGCCCGGAGCGCGGCGAAAACTGCCCCCGGATGATCACCGTCCGGGACTGACAATGTATACAAATAAAACGTCACCGGATTCACTTCACTCGCTGCGAAGAAACCTCTAGAAATAGATTGACGACGACCACGGGTCAACCCAGAATCACCCGTCCCTTCGCCCGACGTGGAGGCATCGGTGGCTTTCCGGACGCGGAGCAGCCGGTCCCGCGGTTCGAGATGACGCGTGTCCTCCTGGCCGAGGACGAAGCGCTGCTGCGCGAGATCCTCTGCGAGGGGCTCGTCGACGAGGGATTCGAGGTCGAGGCCGCGGTGGACGGCCGGGAGGCGCTCCGGCTCTATCGGGCCCAGGGGCCGTTCGACGTCCTGCTCCTCGACGAGGAGATGCCCGGCCTGACCGGCCGGCAGCTCCTGCGCCGGCTGCGCGGCGACGGCGACCCGGTGCCGGCCGTGATATTCAGCGGCAACCTCGTCCTGGACGACGGCGAGCAGGCCGAGCTCGGCGTCGGCCCGGTGCTGCGCAAGCCGGTCGCGATGCGCGACATCTGCGCCGCGCTGCGCGCGGCGATCGCCGCGGGGCCGGGCTCCGGCGCTCCCTGACGGCTCCCCTCTCCTGGTGTAGTCTTAGCGTTCGGTGCGCGAAGCGGAGCGTCTCCTCTGCGCCGCGCGGCGGATTCACTTCGCCGGGCGGCGCTAGTGACGCTCCACGCGGAGCGTAGCGCACCGCATTCGGTAGAGGTAGGAGCCATGCCTTTCACCGCCGCCGAGCGCGAGGAGCGCATCGCGCAGTACGAGCGGGGCCCGCTGCGGCTCCGTGACGCGCTGGCCCTGGTCCCCGACGACGCGGTGCGCTGGCGGCCCGCTCCCGGGCGGTGGTCCGTCCACGAGGTCGTGTGCCACTGCGCCGACTCGGAGACCAACGCGGCCGCGCGCATCCGGTATCTCGTCGCCGAGAAGGAGCCGGTGATCGTCGGCTACGACCAGGACGAGTGGGCCCGGCGGTTCGACTACCATTCGTTCCCCCTCGAGCCCGCCCTGCGCACGGTCGACGCGGTGCGGGCGACCACCACCGTCCTGCTGCGGAAGCTGCCTGAGGCGGCATGGCGCAAGGAGGGCCGGCACAGCGAGTCGGGACGCTACACGGCCGAGGACTGGCTGCGCATCTATTCCGACCATCTCGAGAAGCACGCCCGGCAGATCGAGCGGAACCTGACCGCGTGGCAGGAGTCTTGAGGGCGCTTCTCTGGGCCGCGCTGGCGCTGCTGTCCGCGCCGGTCTCCGCGCGGGCCGACGAGTTGACCGTCTTCGCGGCGGCCAGCCTGGCCGAGGCCCTGCAGGAGCTCGCGCGGGGCTACGAGCAGCAGGCGACCGGCCACCGGGTCGTCTTGAACGTCGGCGCCTCGAGCGACCTGGCCCGGCAGATCCTGGCCGGGGCCGCGGCCGACCTCTTCTTCTCCGCCGACCGGGCCCAGATGGACGCCCTCGAGCGGGCGGGCCTCGTCCGCGGCCCCGACCGCGTCGAGGTGCTGTCGAACCTCCTGGTCGTGGTGGTGCCGGCCTCGTCGGGTGCGGCGCTCACCTCGGCGGCCGGCCTCGCCCGGCTGCACCGGATCGCGATCGCGGATCCGGAAGCCGTGCCGGCCGGTGTCTACGCCCGGGCCTGGCTCGAGTCGCTCGGGCTGTGGTCCGCGCTCGAGGAGCGCCTCGTTCCGACGCTCAACGTGCGGGCCGCCCTGGCCGCGGTGGAATCCGGCAACGCCGAGGCCGGCATCGTGTACCGCACCGATGCCGCGCTGTCCCGGCGCGTGCGCATCGCGCTCACGGTGCCGGCCGGGCAGGGGCGGCAGATCGTCTACGTCCTCGCCCCGCTGGCGGCATCGAAGAGCGCAGCGGCGCGCGAGCTGGCGGGCCGGCTCGCCGGTCCGGAGGCCCGGCCGGTCTACGAGAAGTACGGGTTCCTGTTCATCGCTCCCCGCTGAGCGGCCGTGCTGACCGCGGACGAGGCCGGGGTCGTCCTGTTCACCCTCGAGGTGGCCGCCCTCACCACCCTTCTCCTCCTGCCCCCCGGCCTGGCCAGCGCCTTCGCTCTCGCCCGCTACCGCGGGCCGGGCAAGAGCGCGCTCGAGACGCTCTTGTCGCTGCCGCTGATCCTGCCCCCGACCGCCGTCGGCCTGGCCCTCCTCGAGGCGTTCTCACGCGGCTCGGCGCTCGGCGGCTGGCTGGCCGGCCGCGGCATCGAGGTCGTGTTCACCTGGAAGGCGGTGGTCCTGGCCACCGCCGTCATGTCCTTCCCCCTCCTCGTGCGCTCGGCGCGGACCGCCTTCGAAGAGATCGACCCGCGGCTGGTGGGCCTGGCCCGGACGCTCGGCTGCTCGCCCGCCGCGACCTTCTTCCGGGTGACACTGCCCCTGGCCTGGCGCGGCGTGCTGGCC
Organism: Acidobacteriota bacterium; assembly: GCA_003223555.1. Taxonomy (GTDB): domain Bacteria; phylum Acidobacteriota; class Vicinamibacteria; order Fen-336; family Fen-336; genus AA32. The sequence goes on from QHVM01000048.1 coordinate 10,962, forward strand.
GGCGCCGTGCTCGCCTTCGCCCGCGCTCTCGGCGAGTTCGGGGCCACGGTGATGGTGGCCGGCAACATCCCCGGCCGGACCCGGACCCTCGCCCTCGCCATCTTTCACGACAGCCAGGTCGGCCGGGACGACCGGGCGGCCGTGCTGGCGGGCGTGACCGCCGTCCTGGCCTTCGCCGCCCTGTGGACGACCGAGTGGCTGTCCCGGCGGCTGGAACGGAGGGCGGAGGAGTGATCGAGCTGAGCTTCGAGCTGCCCCTGGCCACGGCCGAGCTGCGGGTCGAAGCGGAGCTTCCCGCCGCGGTCACCGCGGTCATGGGCCCTTCCGGCGCCGGCAAGACGTCCCTGCTGGAGGCGATCGCCGGACTGCGGCGAAAGGCCCGGGGCCGGATCGCCTGCCACGACGTCGTGTTCCTGGACAGCGCGCGCCACCTGCGGCTGGCTCCGGAGCGGCGGCGCGTCGGATACGTGCCCCAGGATGCCGGGCTGTTCCCCCACCTGACCGCCCTCGGCAACGTCCGCTTCGGGGCGCGAGCCGGGACGCGGCAGGCGGAGACGGCCATCGAGACGCTGGAGATCGGCCCGCTCCTCGCGCGCTATCCGGCCTCGCTCTCCGGGGGCGAGAAACAGCGGGTGGCCCTCGCCCGCGCCCTGGCCACCGCGCCGCGGATGCTGCTGCTCGACGAGCCGCTGGCCGCCCTCGACGTCGAGCTGAAGGAGCGTGTGCTGCCCTACCTCATGCGCATCCGCGACGAATGGAAGGTCCCGATCCTGTACGTGACCCACAACGTCGGCGAGGCGCTCGCGCTGGCCGGCCACGTCCTCTTCCTCCGCGCGGGACGGGTCGAGGCCCAGGGGGCCCCGCTGGACCTGCTCTCCTCACCGGGTCTCTCGGCGGAGGCCGAGGCCGGCATCGAGAACCTGCTCCGCGGCCGGGTGGCCGCCCACGATCCGGCCGGGGGCATCACGCGGATCGAGCTCGACGGGAAGCTCGCGCTCTCGGTGCCGCTGGCCGAATCGCGTCCCGCCGGGTCGGCGGTGACGGTCGCCATCCGGGCCGAGGACGTCCTCGTTTCCACCGCGCCGGTCAAAGGCCTCTCGGCCCGGAACGTGTACGAGGCGCGGGTGGAGGGTCTCGAGCGGACCGGCGTCGACGTCACCCTGCGGTGCGCGATCACGGGGTCCGGCCGGCCGTGGCTGGTGCGGGTCACCCCGGCCGCGGTCGAGGCGCTCGGTCTGGCGGTGGGCACCACGGTGTGGCTCGCCGTCAAGAGCCACTCGGTCCGGATCGTCTAGAGCGAATGCGGCGCGCTCCGCTCCGCGGTCGTCGTCCTCCAACGTCTCGCGTCGGAATGAATCCGCCGCGAGACGGCATCGGAGACGCTCCGCTGCGCGCGCCGGACGTGAGCGAATGCGGCGCGCTCCGCTCCGCGGTCGTCGTCCTCCAACGTCTCGCGTCGGAATGAATCCGCCGCGAGACGGCATCGGAGACGCTCCGCTGCGCGCGCCGGACGTGAGCGAATGCGGCGCGCTCCGCTCCGAACGCGCTCAGGGCTCGACGTCGAACCGGAGCGCGTCCACGAGGTCCGGGCCCGGCCGGCCCCGGCGGGGGACGAGGGCGAGGCCGTCGGCGTCGACGATGCCGGGCAGGAGCAGGCACTCCAGGGGCCGGCCCGGCTCGAGAGCCATGCCGGGATCGATGACGAGGGCGCGCTTGCCCTCGTCGTAGGCGAGCTTCATCGTCGCGAAGCCGGACGGGTCGGCAGAGTCGGCGTAGCGCAGGAGGACGTGGCCGAGGAAGCTGTCCTCGTCCATGTACTTGTTGAACTGGAGGACGAAGCGGGCATCGGAGCGGACCCGCTCCCCGTCGAGGGGCAGGGTGAAGACGACGACGGGGGGCACGCCGCTGCCGGCCACGATGCGCACGCTCTTGACGCGGGCGGAGGCGGGCGCCGGCACCAGGGCCAGCTTCTCCGCGCGCAAGACGACCTGGCCGTCGCGCACGACCGGCCGTCCCACCACCTCCAGCCAGCTCCGGACGTCCTCCTGGGCCGAGGGGTCCAGCCGGAAGTCGCGTCCCCGGGGCGACCTTCCGGTCACCCACACCGCCGCCCGGTCGTCCTTGATCACCCAGTCGTTGCGGTGGCGGAAGGAAGCGGAAGGCAGGTCTGCGTAGAGGTTGTAGCCGCGGAACTGGCCGACCACCCGGACGAGCCGGCCCTTGACGGCATCCGGATCGGCGACCAGCTCCGGCAGGCGGAGAGTCGGCGCCTCGGAGGACAAAGCCGTGGCGGCCCGCGTCCCCGACGCATCGAAGTCCCAGAAGCCGACGACGTAGCGAGGCCCCTGGCCCGGTCCGGCCGACTCACGGCGCACGACGCCGGTGAGGTCGATCGGCTGTCCCGCCCAGCCCTTCGCCTCGGCCGCGACGAGCCGAGCCACTTCGGCATCCGGTGTGACGAAGACGCCCGTTCCCGCCTCGTCCACGAGGCGGGCCGGGGATGTCGCGGTCGCCGGCTCGAAGCGCCCGCCCAGGTGCACGGCCTGGCCCTCGAACTGCGTCGGCGACTCGGCCAGCTCCGACGGGCTCGTCTCCCAGGTCGCGCCGTAGAGGGCTTCCCGGATCAAGGTCCCCGGCGCGGGCGTGCGTCCGAGCGCGTCCCGGATCGCATCCACCGCGGCGCGCGTGTCGGCGCTGACCGCCGAGGGCAGGTTCAGGTGCTGGAGGACCGGCGCGGTGGAGGCGGCCGAGCCGGTGAGCGGCAGCGGATCGCCGTCCGGGCCCTTGTAGTCCAATCGGCCTTCGGTGGCGAGCTGGGAGAGCTGCGACGTCCTGACGCGGCGCTCCTGGAGCAGCCACTGCGCGTGGGGCCGGGGGATGAGGACAAGGCGAGGCCCCTTCCCCTTGCGGAACTCCAGGGCGAATCCCGGTTCCCCGGTCGAGACCGAGCGCAGGTCGTCGAAGGAGACCTCGACCTTCGTCCGGCAGCCCAGCTCTCCCGCGATGCCCTGCCACATCACGACCCGCCGCCGCGGGTCGACGGTCAAGATGCCTCCGTCGAGGCGGTCGACCTCGCGATGGGCGAGGGCCAGCTCGACGGCGCCGTCGCGAACCGCCATCCAGTCCCGCGGAGCGGGCAGAGAGCTTCCGAGCAGCAGCGCCAGGGCGAAGGCGGTCATCGGCTGTGATCTCGCGCGATTCTAACCCGCGCCGCGGCTCAAGGGGGCAGGAGTCTTTCGACCGCACGTACGGTTCCTTGGATGCGAAGCCGGGAGGTGTCCACCGTGCGGTCGGCCTCCGCGTAGAGGCGTTGCCGGGCGGCCAGCAGCCGGCGCAGCTCCGCCATCGCTTCCGGGTGGTCCGCCATCGGGCGGCGGTCGCCTTGCTGCACCACGCGGTTCCAGTGGTCCTCGGGATCGGCCCGTAGCCAGACCGTGAGCGCGCGGCGCCGCAGCAGCGAGTAGGTCTCGGGCGAGGTCACCAGCCCGCCGCCGACGGCGAGCACGGCCGGCCGGCCGGCGGCCCGGGCTTCATCCAGCACGCGCTCCAGCGTCTCCCGCTCCAGCCGGCGGTAGTACTCCTCGCCATGCAGGGCGAACAGCTCGGTCAGGGACATCCCGGCGGCCTGCTCCACGCGCCGGTCCAGCTCCACGAAGGGCACCCTCCGTCGCCGGGCCAGCCGGCGGCCGATGGTGGTCTTGCCCGCGCCCCTCAGCCCAAGCAGCGCGATGACGGAGGGGCGATCCGTCCCGCCGTCCGGCTCGGCGAGCAGGGCGGTGGGCGTGGAGCCGAGGGCCCGGGCCAGGTCGGCCAGACGGCGCACCGAGATGTTGGCCTGGCCGCCCTCCACCCCGATCAGGAAGCGGCACGAGAGCCCCGAGCGCTCGGCCAGGGCGTTCAGCGTGTAGCCCCGCTCGGCGCGCCGCTCGCGCACCCGGCGTCCCAGCGTCTCCAACAGCCGATCGGCCCCCATCGCGCCCAGTGCACTATATTACACTATCAGCCGCTGTCAATGAACTATAGTGCTTGACGCCCGGGGGCGGGACGGCTATGCTGAGAGCCACTGGGAGCAGGGGTCGTTGAATGACTGAGTCGGCGTCAGGGACGGCGGCCGTCCCCATCCGGTTCGAGACCCACCCGTCGCGCTACGTCCACTGGAAGCTCGAGATCGAGCCGCCCCTGGCCCGGCTCTTGATGGACGTGGTCGAGGAGCGCGGCCTCAGGCCGGGGTACCCGCTGAAGCTCAACAGCTACGACCTCGGGGTGGACCTGGAGCTGGCCGACGCGATCGCCCGCCTGCGCTTCGAGCATCCCGGCGTGCGGGCGGTCGTGATCGCGAGCGCCAAGGACCGGGTGTTCTGCTCCGGGGCCAACATCTACATGCTCGGGACGTCCACCCACCCGTTCAAGGTCAACTTCTGCAAGTACACCAACGAGACCCGGCTGGCCCTGGAGGACGCCTCGCAGCATTCGGGCCTGAAGTCGCTGGCGGCGGTGAACGGGGCCTGCGCGGGGGGCGGCTACGAGCTGGCCCTGGCCTGCGACGAGATCCTCCTCGTCGACGACGCTTCCTCGGCGGTGAGCCTGCCCGAGGTGCCGCTGCTGGGGGTGCTGCCCGGTACCGGCGGCCTCACCCGCATCGTGGACAAGCGCAAGGTCCGGCGCGACCTGGCCGACGTCTTCGCCAGCCTCGGCGAGGGCGTCAAGGGCAAGCGGGCCGTGCAGTGGGGACTGGTGGACGAGGCGGTGCCCCTCTCCCGCTTTCCCGCCCGCGTGGCCGAGCGGGCGGGGGCGCTGGCCGCGTCGGCGCCGGCCCGGTCGGGCCCCGGGGTGGAGCTGCGCCCGCTCGATCGGAAAGACCGCGACGACGGCATCGACTACCGCCATGTCACGCTCGACGTCGACGCCGCCGCGCGGGTGGCGCGGCTGACGGTCCGCGGCCCCGAGGGCGAGGAACCGTCGGACGCCGCCGGCATGCGTGAGCGGGGCAGCGAGCTGTGGGCGCTGCGCGCTTTCCGCGAGCTGGACGACGCGCTGCTCGACCTCCGTTTCAACCGGCCGGAGATCGGCGTCATCATGCTCCAGACGCGGGGCGAGGCGGCCAAGGTGCAAGCGGCTGACGCGGCGCTGGTGGTCGCGCGCGACGACTGGTTCGCCGGCGAGGTCGTCCATCACATGAAACGGGTCCTCAAGCGGCTGGACCTCACGGCCCGCAGCCTCATCGCCGTCATCGATGCCGGCTCCTGCTTCGCGGGCTCGCTCATGGAGCTGGCCCTGGCCGCCGACCGCTCGTACATGCTCTCCGCAGAGGGCGGGCCCACCCTCTCCTTCTCCGAGCTGAACCGCGGCGCGCTGACGATGTCCAACGGCTTGTCACGGCTGCAGACGCGGTTCTTGAAGGACCCGGGCCGGGCCGAAGTGGGCGCCGGGGAGCCGGTGGACGCGGAGACGGCGCTCGGGGACGGCCTGGTGACCTTCGCTCCCGACGAGATCGACTGGGAAGACGAGGTGCGGCTGGCCATCGAGGAGCGCGCGAGCCTGTCTCCCGACGCGCTCACCGGCATGGAGGCCAACCTGCGTTTCGCGGGACCGGAGACGATGGAGACCAAGATCTTCGGCCGGCTCTCGGCCTGGCAGAACTGGATCTTCCAGCGCCCGAACGCGGTGGGCGAGCGCGGGGCCCTGACGCTCTATGGCCGCCCCGAACGGGCGCGGTTCAACTGGACCCGAACCTGACGGACTCAACGCAGAGGGCGCCGAGGACGCAGGGGAAAGAATAGATGTCAACGGTTGATCTGACGTCGAAGATCCCGAACAACGTCGACCTGGATCAGGACAAGCGATTGCTGCGGGCGCTGGAGCAGTGGCAGCCCGACTACCTGAAGTGGTGGATGGACATGGGTCCTTCGGGCTTCCAGACCACCGACGTCTACCTCCGCACCGCGATCAGCGTGGACGCCGAAGGCTGGGCCAACTTCGACTGGGTCAAGATGCCCGACTACCGGTGGGGCATCTTCCTCGCCGACCCGGTGCCCGACCGCAAGATCGGCTTCGGCGACAACGAGGGCCGGCCGGCGTGGCCGGTCGTCCCCGGCGAGCACCGCAACACGCTGCGGCGGCTCATCGTCACCCAGGGCGACACCGAGCCGGCCAGTGTCGAGCAGCAGCGCATGCTCGGCCACCGCGCGCCGAGCCTCTACGACCTGCGGAACCTCTTCCAGGTGAACGTGGAGGAGGGACGCCACCTGTGGGCCATGGTGTACCTGCTGCACAGCCAGTTCGGGCGGGACGGGCGCGAAGAGGCCGAGGCGCTGCTCGAGCGGCGCAGCGGCGACGCCGACAAGCCGCGCATCCTGGGCGCCTTCAACGCGCCGGTCGACAACTGGCTCGACTTCTTCATGTTCACGATGTTCACCGACCGCGACGGCAAGTACCAGCTCCTGGCCCTGGCCGAGAGCGGCTTCGATCCCCTCTCCCGCACCACCCGCTTCATGCTCACCGAGGAGGCGCACCACATGTTCGTGGGGGAGAGCGGGGTGGAGCGGATCGTCCAGCGCACGGCGGAGCTGATGCAGCAGGACATGAACGAGGACGCCGCCGCCCAGGGCGGCATCCCGCTCGACGTGATCCAGCGCTACCTGAACCTGTGGTTCGCGCTGTCCCTGGACCTCTTCGGGGGCGAGATCTCCTCCAACGCCGCCTCCTTCTTCGCCGACGGCCTCAAGGGGCGCTATAGAGAAGATGGCTACGAGGAGCACCGGGCCCTCGACCGGCACTACCGCATGCCGGTGCCGAAGGACGGCGCCGTGGTGGAGGAGGACGTGCCGCTGCGCAACGCGATGAACGAGGTGCTGCGCGACGCCTACGTGGAGGACTGCCAGCGCGGCGTCGACCGCTGGAACAAGCACCTCGAGCGGGCGGGACTCTCCGCCCGCCTGCGCCTGCCGAGCAAGCGCTTCTACCGCCACATCGGCCTCTACGCCGACCTGCCCTTCGACCTGGAGGGCAAGCTCCTCGACAAGGCCGAGTGGGAGCGCCGCCGGGGCGAATGGCTGCCGACCGAGAAGGACCGCGCTTACGTGGCGACGCTGCAGAAGGCGGTGCGGGAGCCGGGCCAGATCGCCAACTGGATCGCCCGGCCCGCCCGCGGCATCAAGGGGCTGCCCTTCGAGTACGAGTACGTCAGGCTGGACTGAGACGGCATGAAGACGGTGGTGCTCCAGGAGCCGGGCCGGCTCGTCCTCTCCGACGGTCCGGCCCCGGCGCCCCCGGCGAGCGACGAGGCGCTCGTGCGAGTCCGGCGCATCGGCGTCTGCGGGACGGACTTCCACGCCCTGCGGGGCGACCAGCCTTTCTTCGCCTATCCGCGGATCCTCGGCCACGAGCTGGGCGTGGAGCTGCTGCAAGCGCCGGCCAACCCGGCCGGTCTGCGGGCGGGCGACCGCTGCGCGGTCGAGCCGTATCTGGAGTGCGGCCGCTGCGTGGCCTGCCGGCGAGGGCGCACCAACTGCTGCGTGGAGCTGCGGGTGCTCGGCGTCCATGTGGACGGCGGGATGAGGGAGATGATCACGCTTCCCCTGCGCAAGCTCCACCGCTCGGACTCCCTTTCGTTCGAGCAGCTCGCCCTGGTCGAGCCCTTGAGCGTCGGCGCCCATGCCGTGGGCCGGGCCGGGCTGGAAGCGGGCGAGACGGTGCTCGTGGTGGGCACGGGTCCCATCGGGCTGTCGGTCATCGCCTTCGCGCGGTCGGCGGGAGCGCGGGTGATCGCCGCCGACGTGAGCGAAGGGCGGCGGGAGTTCTGCCGCCGGCATCTGGGCGTCGAGACCGCGCTGGCGGCCGACGGCGAGATGGAGACCGCGCTGCGCGCGGCCACCGGAGGCGAGATGCCCACGGTCGTATTCGAGGCGACCGGCAACGCCGCCTCGATGGAGCGCTCGTTCGGCCTCGTGGCCGGCAGCGGGAAGCTGGTCCTGGTCGGCCTGTGCCAGGGGCGCATCGCGTTCTCCGACCCCGAGCTTCACCGCCGGGAGATGACCGTGCTCAGCAGCCGGAACGCCGTGGGGGCCGACTTCGAGCGCGTCCTCTCCGCCGTCGAGGCCGGCCGCGTCGACGTTCGCCCGTGGATCACGCACCGGGCGCCGCTGTCCGAGGTGAGCGAAGCCCTGCCGTCCTGGGGCCGGCCGGAGACGGCTGCGCTCAAGCCGATGGTGGAGGTGTGATCCGGGCCCGCGACTCAACCGCCCCGTACAGGAGGAGCACCGCCACCGCGGTCCCGAACAGGAACGGGCCGACGACCTCGAGGCCGGCGCGGCGCGCGACGAGACCGATCGCGCCCGGAAGCGCGCCGGCGCCGAGCGCGGCCGCGGAGACCTGGAGCCCGATCGCGTGGCTCGCGTGGCCCGGGCCGACCCGGTCCGGGGTGAGGGCGATCAGCAAGGGGAACACGGGCGCGAAGCACAGGCCGAGGATCATGAGCCCCACGACGCTTCCGGGCCCGCCGGAGCCGGTCCAGACGAGAATCGCGCCCGCCGGCGCGCCGGCCAGGGCCGCTCGCAGGAGGACGCGCGGAGCCACCCGATGGGCGGCGAATCCCGAGAGGACACGACCCAGGCTGAAGCTCGCCCAGTAGGCGGCGACGGCGTAGGCTGCTCTGTCCGGCGCCATGCCGCGCGCTTCCGTGAGCAGGCTGTAGGCCCACCGGCCCGGCGTCGCCTCCAGGCCGGTGTAGAGGCAGAAGAGCGCGGCGCCGGTCCACGCCACCCGCCGCCGCAGCGTCTCGGCCAGGCGCGGGGGCGGCGGCAGGAGCGCCGCCACCGCGGCCGCATCGGCCGCCTCATCCAGCTGGCCGCGCGTCAGCGCGAGGCCGACCGTCATGGCGCCCAGCGCGCCCGCGACGACGGCGTAGCCGCCGCGCCACGACCCGCCGGCCTGTAGCATGCCGCCCACGACGACGGGACCGAGCATGGCGCCCCCGCCGAAGCACGCATGCAGCCACGTGATGACGCGGGGGGAGAAGCGTGCCGCCGCGTAGGCGTTGAGGCCGGCGTCGATCATCCCGGCCGCCGTCCCCCAGACGAGGCTGGCCAGCAGCAGCGCCCATCCCGGCGAAGGCCAGGTTGCTCCACAGGAGCAGCCGGCCCGCACCCAGCCGGGCCGCCGCCGGACCGCTGCCGAAGCTGGACAGGAGATGGCCCACCGTCATGACGACCAGCAGGCTGCCCAGCTCCCCGAGGGGCAGACCCAGCTCCCGGCGAATGGAGGGCCAGGCCACACCCAGCGCGCCGTCCGGGAGCCCGAGGCTCGCGAAGGCGAGGGCGGCGATCGTGATGGGCACCCACCCGTTCTTCCGGCCCACGCTTTGGATCGGCTATGCTATCGCCAGTCCCTCTCCCTTTGCAGATCGCCACCGGCTTCCTCATCGCGCTCACCATCGGCCTCACCGGGGTGGGGGGCGGCACGATCACCGTGCCTGTCCTCGTGCTGTTCATGGGCGTTGCGGCGGCGCCGGCGGTGGGCACCGCCCTCGCGTTCAGCGCCCTCGTCAAGGTCCCGGCCGCGCTCGTCTACCTCCGGCAGGGGAAGATCGATTTCGGCGTCCTGCGGTGGACGCTCCTGGGCGGCGTGCCGGGGGTGGTGGCGGGGGGCTTCCTGCTCGGGGCGCTGGAGGAAGCGGGACTGCGCAACGTCGTCCTCGTGGTCGTCGGCGTCACGATCGCCGTCACCGCCGTCTTCAACCTCCTGCGGCTGCGCCGCGAGCCCGATGCCCGTCCGCCCCAGCGGGACCGGCGGAGGGTGCTCCCATGGCTGACCCTGCCCATCGGCCTGGAGGTGGGATTGTCGTCGGCGGGAGCCGGAGCGCTCGGGACGCTGGTCCTGCTGTACTTCACGCCGCTGACCGCGGCCCAGGTCGTGGGGACGGACCTCGCCTTCGGCTTCGTCCTGTCCGTCGTGGGCGGAGGGCTTCACCTCGGCCTCGGACATACCGACCCGGCGCTCTTCTTCCGGCTCGTCGCCGGTGGCATACCCGGCGCCATCGTGGGCGCCCGGCTGGCCACCGTGCTGCCCACGCGGACGCTGCGGATCGCGCTGCTCGTCTGGCTGGTCTTCCTCGGGACCCAGCTCCTGTATCGGGGCGTGGACGCGCTCTCCGCCGCCCCGGTCCATCCGTGGTAGGATCCGCCAGCTAGAGCCGCCTCTGCAGACACTCACCGCAATCCGGGCCCTCACCGCCGCCTGAAGCGGCGCCGCGCGGCGCCTCTCACCTTCTCGCGGCCTCGCCCGGGCCCCGGCCGCACGCCAGTCGAAAGCCGATTCGCGCCTCGACACGCGGGCAAAGCCTCGGCGCCGGCCCTTCATCGATCGAGGAGCATCGACCATGTGGAGCCTGGAAGGCCTGGGCTGGTCTGTGGCCCGGGCCGAGCAGTTCGAGCCGTTCACCGCTCAGGCGCTCGTCCCCGCGCGGGTCGCCGTGGTGCACAAGGACATGTACGGCCTCTATTGGCCGGAGGGCGAGCTGTGGGCGGAGGTGTCGGGGAGGCTCCGGCACCACGCCGCGAGCGAGGCCGCGCTTCCGGCCACCGGGGACTGGGTGGCGGTGAGGGTCCGGCCTTCCGAGGGCCGGGCGACGATCCACGCCGTCCTGCCGCGGCAGAGCCGCTTCTCACGCAAGGTGGCGGGCTCGGCCACGGCCGAGCAGGTGGTGGCCGCCAACGCGGACCGCGTGTTCCTCGTGTCCGGCCTGGACGGCGACTTCAACCTGCGGCGCCTCGAGCGCGGGCTCGTGCTCGCCGCGGAGAGCGGGGCGTCCCCGGTCGTCGTCCTCAACAAGGCCGATCTGTGTGCCGATCCGCTTGGGCGCCGCTCGCCGATCGCGACGATCGCCCCCGGCGTTGCCGTGCACGTCGTCAGCTCGCTCACCGGAGAGGGGCTCGCCGAGCTGTCGCCGCATCTCGGCCCGGGTCTGACCGTTGCCCTGGTCGGCTCCTCCGGCGTCGGCAAGTCGACCCTCGCCAACCGCATCCTGGGATGGGACAGCCAGCCGATCGGCGAGATCCGCGCCCACGACAGCCGCGGACGACACACGACGACGCGGCGGGAGCTGCTGCCCGTTCCCGGCGGAGGCTGGCTCATCGATACCCCCGGCCTCCGCGAGCTGCAGCTCTGGGCCGACGAAGCGGCGCTTCCCGCGGCCTTCGCCGAGGTGGACGCCGCCGCGGCCCGGTGCCGCTTCCGCGACTGCCGTCACGAGCGCGAGCCCGGATGCGCCGTGCAGGAGGCGCTGGCCGAGGGGCGGCTGGCTCGCGAGCGGTTCGCGAGCTTCCTGAAGCTCCGCAAGGAGATCCGTCACCTCGAGCTGCGCCAGGACGCGTGGGCGAGGCAGGCCGAGAAGCGAAGGGTCCGCTCGCTGCACAAGCTCGCCCGCCGCTTCTCGCGCGATTGAGCGAGCCAAGGGGGCAGGGAGCCGAGGCAGCGAGCGAGGGATTCACTCCCGAGCGAGCGACGGGGGGGGAAGCGCGAATGCGCGCGGGGGGGTGCTTTCGTCAGGTCTGTACCCCCCCGAACTTCCTAAGGAACCGCGGCGCTGGCGACCACGCGCCAGCCGCCGTCGGAACCGCGCCGCCGGACCTCGACGTACCGGCCGCGGCGCAGGATCGGCTTCCCGTCGGCGTCGGTGGCTTCGAAGCGCCCCACCGCGTAGTCGAGGTCGCCGGCCTTCGCGGTCTCGCCCCGCTCCCGCGTCGCCTGGAAGCCGGAGCTTCCCGCCGGGGGTGGTCCCGGATCGCTGGTGTCGACCGCGACCCGCCACGAGCCGTCGACCTGCTTGCGCCACACGGTGAGATAGCGGCCGGTCCGGGTGGACGGCTTGCCCTCCCGGTCGGTCCCCTTCGATTCGAACTCGCCGCGGGTGTAGGCGAGGTCCCCGGACGAGGCGACGTCCGGCTCGGTCGGCCTCCAGGTCAGGGTGGGGCCGCGCTCCTGGAAAAGGGCCGCCCACAGCCGGGCGACGCCGTCGCGGCCCACGGCCGTCTCGGCGCCGTTGGGGATGAACCACACGTCTTCGGAGAGGAAAGCCAGGAAGCCGGCGAGGTCGCGCCGCGCGGTGGCCTCCGACATGGCGGAGTCGGCCCGCTGCACGGCGGCCCGCTCGGCCTCGAGGTCCACCGGCGCCGCCGGCGATGCGGGACCGGCCAGGCAGAGGGCCGCCAGCCACGGGCTCATCGTCATCGATGCTCCTTTCCGCTCCCCAGGGCCGGGTCAGGGGAAGAAGGCCCGCGCCTTGCCGAAGGCGCGGCGCAGGCCGGAGTCCAGGTCCAGCCGGTCCAGCTCCGGCCAGCCGAACCAGCGCAGGTCTTCGCTCTCGGAGGCCGATCGCACCAGCCCCGCCGCGCGCGGGGCGAGCACGAGGTAGCGCAGGTCGAGGTGCAGGTGGGCCGGCTCGTCCTTCGGGTGGAGCGCGAGCCCCGGGATGCCCGTCTCTTCGAGCGCCTCCCGCAGCGCGACCGCCTCGCCGGCGGCCTCCCCCGGGTCGGCGTGTCCGCCCGGCTGCAGCCAGCGCTGGAGCTTCCGGTGGCGAAGGAGCAGGACGCGGTCGCCCGCGGCGGAGACGATGAGCGCGCTGCCGGTCAGGTGGCCCTCGGGGATGCGGCGATCGAAGGGGTCCCGGTGGCGGGCCGCGAACTCCAGGATGCGTCGAAGGTCGTCGGCCTCCCGCGCGTCGGCCGGATGGTGGCCGGCGAGACCGGTCTCGTCGAGCATCCGTCGATTCTAGCCGAGCGCCTTGCGACCACCGGAGGCTGATGGCACGATTCGCCCGCACGGTCAGAATGAGGGAGGAAGCTTCTATGCCGGCGCGACCGGAGATGCTCGAGGGCATCCCCTTCTTCCAGACCCTGGACGGCGACGAGCGGGCCGCGGTGGCCGCCCTCATGAAGGAGGCACGCTTCCCGCGAGGCGCCACGGTCTTCCGCGAGAAGGACGAAGGCGGCGTCCTGTACGTGATCCGGGGCGGGAAGGTGGAGCTGTCGGTCATCGGAGAGGACGGCGAGAAGGTGGTCGTGGACGTGCTGGAGCCCGGGGAGTTCTTCGGGGAGATGTCGCTGCTCGACGGGGGCGGCCGCTCGACCTCGGCCGTCGCGCTCGAGGACGTGCAGACCTACAGCCTGGCCCGCGAGGAGTTCCTGGGGCTGCTGCGGCGGCGGGCCGACGTGGCCCTCGACGTGATGGCCGCCCTCGCGCGGAGGTTCCGCAAGACGGACGAGCTCCTCCGGCGGCGGATGCCCAACCCGAACAAGGTCGTCCGGCAACGGGAGACCTTCGGCGAGCGCGTCGCCGACAGCGTGGCGAAGTTCGGCGGCTCGTGGAGCTTCATCTTCTCGTTCGCCGGGGTGCTCCTGTCCTGGATCGCGGTGAACGCCATCCTCCTCCGCAACGTGGGCAACGGCCCCTTCGACCCCTACCCCTTCATCCTCCTCAACCTGTTCCTCTCCATGCTGGCCGCCATCCAGGCCCCGGTCATCATGATGAGCCAGAACCGGCAGGACGCGAAGGACCGCATCCGCAGCGAGCTCGACTACCAGGTCAACCTGAAGGCGGAGCTGGAGATCATGCAGCTCCACGAGAAGTTCGACCGCCTGCAGCAGGAGCTGCTCGAGCGCGAGGCCGGCCGGCCCGGCCGGTAGGACTGGTTGGAGCCGAGCCGCTTTCCCCGGGTCAAGGTGTGCTGCATCCAGAGTGTCGCCGAAGCCCGGGCCGCGATCCGGGCCGGCGCCTCGGCCGTCGGCCTCGTCTCCGACATGCCGAGCGGCCCCGGGGTGATCCCCGAAGACACGATCGCCGTCATCGCCGCCGCCGTCCCGCCTCCGGTCTCGGCGTTCCTGCTGACTTGCCGGCGGGACGCGGCCTCGATCGCCGCCCAGCAGCGGCGCCTCGGCGTGGGCACGCTGCAGCTCTGCGACCGGCTGGCCGGGGGCGCCCACGCCGACCTGCGGGCGGCGCTGCCCGGCGTGCGGCTGGTGCAGGTCGTGCACGTCACGGGGCCCGAGGCCGTCGACGAGGCGGCCGCGGTGGCCCCTCTCGTCGACGCCGTCCTTCTCGACTCGGGCAACCCCGGCTTGCCGGTGAAGGAGCTGGGCGGGACCGGCCGCCGGCACGACTGGTCGCTCAGCCGGCGGATCCGCGAGGCGCTGGGCGTGCCGGTCTTCCTCGCCGGCGGCCTCACCGCGGACAACGTCGGCGAAGCCATCGCCGCCGTCGGTCCCTTCGCCCTCGATGTCTGCGGCGGCGTGCGCACGTCGGGGGCGCTCGACGAGGCCCGGCTGGAGGCGTTCTTCCGGGCCGCGGGTCCGGCGGCCTAACGGCTAGAATGCCCCATGCCGGTCACCCCCCATGTCGAGAGGCACTTCACCGCGGGCGACACGGTCCGGGACGTCGTGATCGGGATGTCCGACGGGCTGACGGTGCCCTTCGCCCTGGCGGCCGGGCTGTCGGGCGCTCTCGACGCCAGTGCGATCGTGGTCACCGCCGGCCTGGCCGAGGTGGCGGCCGGCTCCATCGCCATGGGGCTCGGCGGTTACCTCGCGGCCAAGAGCGACGCCGAGCACTACGCGAGCGAGCGCCGCCGCGAGCAACAGGAGGTGAAGGAGATCCCCGCCGAGGAGGTGGCGGAGACGACGGAGATCTTCCGCTCGTACGGCCTGACGCCGGAGGAGAGCGTCCGGGTCGTCCAGGCCCTCGCCCGAAAGCCGGAGACATGGGTGGACTTCATGATGCGCTTCGAGCTGGGGCTCGAGAGGCCCGACGCCCGTCGCGCGGCGCGGAGCGCGCTCACGATCGCGGGGGCCTACGTGGGCGGAGGCCTCATCCCGCTCCTTCCCTATCTGCTGGTGGCGAGCGCGCGGCGGGCCCTTCCGATCTCGATCGTGGTGACCCTGGTAGCGCTGGCCGTCTTCGGCTTCGTCAAGGGTCGCTTCACCGGGTCCCGGCCGCTCAAGAGCGCCATCCAGACCGTCCTCATCGGCGCCCTGGCGGCGGGGATGGCCTTCGTCCTCGCCCGCGCCATCTCCTGACCTCGCGCCGGCAAGGCAGCCTTTCCATCGGGAGGGACGCAAAGGGACGGCACCGAGGTCCGTCCCCCGAGTGGCGAGCAGAGAGCAGGACAGCAGGAAGCCGGCTCGTCGCCTCAGCTCTCGGCTGACGTCTTGTCCGTCGGCTCCTTCTCGATGTCGCTCTCGACCTGGACCTGGTTGTCCACCCGGAAGGCGAGGGTCCCCCGGGCGATCGACTCCAGGGCCGCCTTTTCGACCCGGCTGTTCACCACGCCGGTGAGCGTGATGTTCCCGTTCTCCACGACGATGCGGATGGGCGGGTTCACGAACGTGGCATAGCGCTCGAAGAGCCCGTCCCCGTAGATCCGACGATAGAGCTGGAGGCGTTCTTCCGGGCCGCGGGTCCGGCGGCCTAACGGCTAGAATGCCCCATGCCGGTCACCCCCCATGTCGAGAGGCACTTCACCGCGGGCGACACGGTCCGGGACGTCGTGATCGGGATGTCCGACGGGCTGAGCGTCACCCCTCCGTGGTCGACACCGACCCCGACGCTGTCGAAGACCCCGTAGTACACGTAGCCGAGCACGGCGTCCGATACCGCCTTGCGTATCTCGGAGTCCTCCTTCGGCTTCGCGGGGACCACGAGGAGGCGGTTGTCGACCGTCCTCGTCTCCTTGCGGGCGGCCTTCTCGGCGCGGCGCTGGGCATCCACCGTGGTCGTGAATCCGGAGAGGACGGCCTCCCCGTTCGTGACCCGGACCTCGATCTGGCCGCGGTCGGCCAGGCCGGCCTTGCCCAGGCGAGCCTCGATGCGCTCCCGGAGACCGGTGTCATCGGCGAGCGCCGGAGTGATGAAGACGAGCGCGGCGGCCAGAGCCATCCCGCCGCTCCGATGGGCGTAACGACCACCAGTGGTTGTCATGTCTGGTGCACCTTCGTGAGGCCCGTGCCCCGCCGCGGGCCCTCAGTCCTTTCATAAGGAATAACGCTGGCCGCGAGTTGCGAATTGGCAAAGAAGGTCACAACCCGTGAAGGAGGGCATGTGGGCAGCCCGACCCGCTTGGCGGCGCGTTATACTCCCGCCCTCCCGTGCCTGCGCTGGCCGCGTTCCCGAAGGGCTTCTTCACGGAGCTGGTGGAGGGACGCATGTCCCTCTTCCAGTGGGTGGAGCTGGCCGGGGGGCTCGACCTCGACGGCGTCGAGCTGTACCCGCGCTTCTTCGCGTCGCTCGATCGGTCGTACGTGGGCGAAGTCAGGCGGGCGCTCGCGGATGCCGGGCTGCAGATGCCGATGCTCTGCAACTCTCCCGACTTCACGCAGCCGCAGGAGGCCGACCGCGCCCGGGAGACCGAGACCACGCGACGCATGATCGGGCTCACGGCCGAGCTGGGCGGCCGTTACTGCCGCGTGCTCTCGGGCCAGAACCGGCCGGGCCTCGACGCGAAGGAAGCGCTCGGCTGGGTGATCGACTGCCTGTGGCGGCTGGTGCGCGACGCCGAGGCCGCCGGCATCGTCCTCGTCATCGAGAACCATTACAAGGACGGCCTGTGGCTCTACCCGGAGTTCGCCCAGAGCCACGCGCGCTACCTGGCGATCCTGGACGCCGTCGACTCGCCGTGGCTGCGCGTCCAGTACGACCCGTCGAACGCGATCGTGGCCGGCGAGGACCCATACGCGCTGCTCGAGCGCGTGCTGCCGCGCGTGGCCACCGTGCAGGCCTCTGACCGCTACCTGGAGGGAGGAACGATCGACGACCTGCGGCGGCTGGCGGCCGACGCGCGCCACGGCTACGCGCCCTTCCTCAAGCACGGCGTCATCGGCCGGGGCCTCAACGACTACGACCGCATCTTCGCCACCCTGGCCGGGGCGGGCTGGGACGGCTGGGTGAGCATCGAGGACGGCGAGGGCGGCACGATCGACGAGGGCCTGGCCAACCTGCGCGACAGCGCGGCCTTCCTGCGGGCGAAGCTGGGCCGGCACTTCGGCTCCCTCCGTCCGCATCCCGAGGGGCGCGCGTGACGTTTGCGCTCGACGGAGGGCCTCGGGTGCAGCTCTCCCTCGACCTGACGACGCTGGACGAGGCGCTGGCCACGGCCGAGATCGGCGTCCGGGCGGGGATCGACTGGCTGGAGGCCGGCACGCCGCTGATCCTGGCCGAGGGTCTCCACGCCGTGCGTGCGCTGCACGAGCGCTTCCCGTCCCATCCGATCGTGGCCGACCTCAAGACCATGGACGCCGGCTACCTGGAGGCGGAGATGATGTTCCGTGCCGGGGCGGCCTTCGTCGTGGTGATGGCCCTCGCCCACGAGCGCACCGTGCGGGAGGCGGTGCGGGCCGGCCGCGAGCACGGCCGAGCGGTGATGGCCGACCTCATGCTGGTTCCCGACAAGCCGGGCATGGCGCGACGCCTGGAGCGGTGGGGGGTCGACGTCATCCTCGTCCACACCGGCTACGACGAGCGCCATCATGATGCGTCGCGGTCGCCGCTCGCCGACCTGGCCGCGGTGCGCTCCGCGGTGCGGCTGCCCCTCCAGGCCGTGGGAGGCTTGTCGATCGAGCAGGCGACGAAGATGCCCGCGCTCGGCGCGCCGCTGGTCGTCGTCGGCGCGCCGCTGGCGGTGGCCGACCGCGAGTTCCGGCCCGCGTCCGACCCCGACGGGCTCCACCGCGTCCTGCGCGACTTCGTCGCCGCGGTGAAGGGGACGGCCTCGTGAGCGGACCCGGCCTCATGCCGGCGGTCGTCCACTACGCCTTGCGCGAAGGGGCGGTGGAGCTGCGCGAGGTCCCGGTCCCCGTGCCCGGCCCGGGCGAGGTGCTCCTGCGCGTTCGCGGCGTGAGCGTGTGCGGGAGCGACCTCCACCAGTACCACAACACGCACTCGTGGCCGGTCAACATCCCGGTCATCCTCGGCCACGAGTTCTGCGGCGAGGTCGCCTCTCTCGGCCCCGGCGTGTCGGCCTTCGCCGAGGGGGACCGGGTCGCCAGCGAGACCGCGGCCGAGATCGATCCCGACTCGCCGCAGACGCGCGAGGGCCGGTACAACCTCGACCCTCGCCGGCGGGGATTCGGTTACGGCGTCGACGGCGCCATGGCCCGCTTCGTGCGGGTGGCCGCGCGGTGCCTGCATCCCCTGCCCGCCGGCCTGCCCTTCGAGCTGGCCGCGCTGACCGAGCCTTGCTGCGTGGCCTACCAGGCGGTGGTGGTGAACTCGCGCGTCCGGCCGGGCGACGTGGTGGCCGTGGTCGGGCCGGGACCGATCGGGCTGCTGTGCGCCCAGATGGCGCGCGTGTGCGGCGCGGGCGACGTGGTGGTCGCCGGGCTGGCCCGTGACCGCGTGCGCCTGGACCTGGGCCGGCGGCTGGGCGCGACCCACGTCGTCGACTCCGAGACGCAGGACCTCACCGAGGTCGTGCGGATCCTCGGCGACGGCCAGGGGGCCGACCTGGTGGTGGACGCCTCCGGGGCCTCGGCGGCGCTGATGCAGGCGATGGCCGCGGTGCGTCCCGGAGGGCAGATCACCAAGGTCGGCTGGGGCCCCCAGCCGCTCGGCGCCTCGCTCGACCCGCTCGTCCAGAAGGCGGTGACGCTGCAGGGCAGCTTCAGCCACACCTGGCCGGTCTGGGAACGGGTCCTGCGCCTGCTCGGCTCGGGCCAGCTCGATCCGCGGCCGCTCGTCAGCCGCGTCGCGACGCTCACGGACTGGCGCGCCTGCTTCGACGGCATGACCGAGGGCGCGCTGACCAAGGCGGTGCTGGTGCCCGAGTAGCCTCAGAAAGCCGGCGGCAGCGATCCCGTCGATCCGCACTGCGGCGGCGGCACGGCCAGCGGACCCCACTCCACGGAGCAGAGGTACGTGTACTCCTTCGCCGAGTTGGCCAGCCCTGCGTAGCTGGATCCGAGCACGGCGTAGGCGTCTTCGGTGTTGAGCGACCAGTAGGTGAAGTGCAGGTGGCTCACGGCCAGGCCCGAGTCATTGCCGGCCGTCCGGCTGAAGCTGCTCTGGACGAAGTTGATGATGTCGGTGAACCACTGGCCCTGCGAGCCGCGGGTGCCGGAGGTCAGGTCGGCGGCCGCGTTGCCGGTGCCGAACTCGCCGACGTAGAGGGGGGCCACGGTGTATCCGCCGTGGCCCGTGTTGGCCCACGGGTAGGAGGCGTGGCCGGGCCAGACCGGGTTCACCTGGCCGAGGTTGATGTGGGCCCAGAACTTCTTCCATACGTCGGCCAGGCTCGAGGCCGAGCAGCCCGTCACGTAGCACGTCGAGGCGTTGAACCAGGGCTGCTGGTACAGGTCCGGGCCGTAGTCGTGGGCGGAGTAGACGAGCCGGTCGTTGACGGGAGCGCCCAGCGAGCTCGAGGAGCCGCCGGCGTTGAGCACCACGGGGGCGCCGGGGTTGGTGCTGTTGCCGTTCACCCCGAGCAGGGCGCCGCCCCACCACGTGCCGTCGTACGGCCCGCTCGCGGGAGTGCCGCCGGGGGCCGGATACAGGCCGATGCCCTCGACGATGATCAGGGGAAGGTCCCAGGCGTGCGCGGCGGCCTCGCCCAGGAGGCGGTCGCCGGCGCGCTCGGCGGCCAGCCGCCAGTCGTGGCAGGCGCCGGCCGCCACGCAGGCGGGAGCGAAGGGATTGGGATTGGGGTTGGCGGCGGGATCGATGCCGTCGCCCGAGCCCCAGGTCGCGCCGTCCAGGTAGGCGGTGCGCGCGGGCGTGTGCGGCTCGTTGCGCAGGTCGTAGCCGAGCACCACCGGCCAGCCGTCCGATGCGTAGTAGTTGACGGTCACCGTGTCGGTCGCCCCCAGGGTCTGGCGCACCCCGTGTGCCCACTCCTGGGCGCTGATCCAATCGCGGATCCAGCTCGCTTCCGGGTAGGCTGACGTATACCAGAGGCCGTTGCCCTCCGCGGAGTTTCCCGCCCCCGAGCGGTGGTTGTCCAGGACCACGTGCAGGCCGATGGAGCCCGCATAGTTGACGATCAAGGCCAGCACGTCGCGCGACCGCTTGCCCTTGCAGTCGGGGCAGGCGCTCATGGAGCTGGCCCGGGGCGCGGGGTCCGTCTCCCACATCTCGCTCGAGAACGGGATGCGGACGGTGTTGAACCCGTACTGCTTCACCTCGTCGAGGATGAACTTGTAGTCTTTCGTGTAGAGGCCGTGGGCCACCTTGTCCCGCGTCTCGAACCCGTACCAGTTGACCCCGGTCACGTCGAACTCGCCGCCGGCCGGATCGAGGATGAGGGTGCCGCTCGTCGACCATCCTCCGGCCTCCACGATGCCCGCGCCGCCTCCGGCCCCGAGCGCGGCCAGGACCGCCATCCCAAGCACACGGCCGTGCCATGCCGGCATCACAGCTCCCTTTCCGGAGCGAGAATGCTCCAGAAATCAGGTTAGAGCGCGCTCCGAAGCACGGTCAAGGCCGGCCGCCACTTTTCGGGCGGAGGCGTCCCCTTCGTATTCGCCTCTGTGTCCTCTCCGTTCCCCTCTGCGCTCTCGGCGTCAAGAGGGCGGGCCCAGGCCCAGCGCCAAGCCACCAGTGTGCTTACCCACGTTGTCACGTGCTTCGTCCACGCTGATGGGTCCGTCGAACCGCAACGGATCAGCTGCGACGGCCGCGCCGCCTGGCCGTCGCGGACCTCGCCTGCATCTTGTTCGACAGCTTGTCTCTCTCCTCTGGAGCGACGTCCGGAACCCTACGAAGGACATGCTCGTATGCTTTCCGACTACCGCGCCTCGCGCGAGCGACATAGTCCTCCGTCATGAGCGCGGCCAGCTTTTCACCAACGGCTGATTGATGAGCTGGTTCATCGACACGCCTTCTCGCACGGCGAGCTCTCGCAGATGACGATGAAGGGAATTGGGAAGACGGACGCTGAGCGTGCTCATGTGAGGACTCCAAGGGCAGCGAGTGCGTCGAATAAGTCCGGCTACTTCGGGACGAACGCGAGGTTATTGGCCGCCATGGGCCAGTGCGCGTGGCGAAACAGATACACCCACTTATCTCCTTCCTTCCGCCGAAAATCAGTCCACACAACCGTCCGTTCGTCTGGAGGCCCATTCCGCGGCTTCCGGTGATAAACAACCGTGCCAACGGCGATTACTCCATCTCCGGCAGGCAAGTATGAGATGTCCTGGATCTCTCCCCGGATCGTGTCCAGGCTCGCGAAGAATTGGGCAAAGGACTCCCTAATTGCGTCCCTTCCCTTGTGTAGCATGCCACCTGGGCCGATGAAGAACGCATCGGGGCTGTTCGCGAACAAGGATTCGACCATCGCCGCGTCCTTCCGTTCGTGCGCTTCAAGTAAACGACGGTCCAGTTCACGATTGGCAGTAATCACTTTGTCGTCAAGGGAAACTGGCGGCGCTGCGCGGAGCTCCCGCGTCGAGCCAACCACGAGCACGAGACCGCAAACCATAAGCGGGGCGCATCGACGCACTCGCATTGCTCCTATCTCCTTCTTCAGTGGTCCGCAGAACACGCGGATCAGACTGTATGGACCGACCGGCTCGCGATCGTAATATCGCGGGTTGACGCGCCTGTGAGCGGCATCAGAGCCGCATACGAAAGGAGCCGGTCGATGAAGCAGGGTATCACTTTTGTGGGTCTGGACACGCACAAGGAAAGCATCCCGGTGGCGATGCTGCTCCCCGAGCAGGTGAAGCCGGTGGAGTGGACGGTGACCAACGAGCGGGCGTCGGTGAAGCGGATGGTGAGGAAGGTTCAGCGCCAGGCACCGGGAGAGGTCCGGTTTTGTTACGAGGCTGGGCCCTGCGGATACGCGCTCCAGCGCTGGATCCGAGATCTGGGTGCGGTGTGCGTCGTGGTGGCGCCATCACTGATTCCGAGAAAGCCTGGGGAGCGGATCAAGACGGACCGGCGCGATGCACGAAAGCTCGCGGAGCTGTACCGGGCGAGTCTGGTGCATCCTCCCACCGAGGCCGACGAGGCGGTGAGAGATTTGTGTCGCGCTCGGGAGGGCGCCCACGACGACCTGGTGCGCTGTCGCCATCGGGTGACCAAGCTCCTTCTGCGCAGGGGATGGATCTGGCGCGGGGGCAAGAGGGCCTGGAGCCAGGGACATCGGCTCTGGCTCAGGAGCCTGCGCTTCGAGCAAGCCGCAGACCAGGTCGTGCTCGAGGACTACCTCCTCGCGATCGAACAGGTCGAAGAACGGCTCCGGGAACTAGAGGAGCATATTGAGGTGGTGAGCCAGCACGCACCCTACGCCGAGGCCGTTGGCGCGCTGCGCTGCTTCCGCGGCATCGACACCATTACCGCCATGACCATCGTCGCCGAGCTCCACAGCTTCATGCGCTTCGACTCGCCGCGTGGACTCATGGCCTATCTCGGTTTGGTCCCCAGCGAACATTCCTCAGGAGGCAAGCGGCGTCAGGGAGCCCTCACCCTGGCGGGTAACTCCCACGTACGACGGCTACTGATCGAGGCGGCCTGGCACTATCGCCATCGCCCCAGTGTTGTCCACCTCGCGCGGCGCCGGCAGGGCCAACCCGCTCGTGTCATCGCCCTTGCCGACAAGGCCATGATCAGACTCCACCGCCGATTCCAGCGGATGCTCGCCAAGGGCAAGCCTGCTCCCAAGATCGCCGCCGCCGTCGCGCGAGAGCTGACCGGCTTCATCTGGGCCGCTCTGCGCCCCATGGCCGCGTAGACACACGGAACAGAGGAGCGCAACCCGTCAAACACCACCTCGTGGAGGTCGCCGTCGACGGATGAAGGCAGGCACGACAAGGAGAATACGCGTCGCCGCTTTGCGACAGGGAGAGCACATCTCCCGGACTCGCGAGATCAGACGGCGTCCTCTCCCGACGAAGAACGGTCACGCGGCTCTACGTCAAGGCGCAACCCGCGAATGTCAGGGTGACTCGTCGTCGAAGCGCCCCGCCTCCTCCGTCGACTGCGGCTCCCAAAGGAGGAACGACCAACGGATGCTCTGAAGAGAAAAGACTCTTGACAACCGGTCGGTCCATGTCAGCGGCGAAGCGCCATCGCTTGCGCCGGCTTCGTCCGCTGCATTGATGAGATGGACTCCTCCTGCGACTTAGTCGGCATCTCGTGCCAAAGTCGCTGCTGGCTTAGAGCATGAGGAGGAGCCCATCATGTCGAACGATACTC
>QHVM01000049.1:0-18347 GCA_003223555.1 Acidobacteriota bacterium
CGCCTTCCTTTCGATGCTTGACGCCGAAGAGCATCGATCGTGCCCGCCCGAACAGAAGGACCGGTCGGAGTGGAAACCGTTGACGAGAAAGGCGGCGCCAGCATCGCCCCCGGCAGAGGCTGCCAACGGCCGGCTTCGACGCGCCCAGGGGCTGCGCGGAGATGCGCAATGGCTGGGCGATCGACGACGAAAAACAGAGACGACGAAAAACAGTTGACGTGCCGCATCCCCGGCCGTAGTGTCTCGCTAGCCACAACACCTGCGAGGGCCTGGGCCTGGTTGGGACGAAACCGGCCCCTTCCGCGGCTCGGAAGCGGGGCGGCGGCCGTCCGTCTGCGCCGGTGGTCGGGCACGCTCTTCGCGGCCGCATCGGTGCATGGAGGAGGTGACCATGCGGAAGAAGAGCTGGCTATCGTCGGTCCTGTTCACCGGCCTCCTGCTGGCCCCGTGCGCGCTCCACGCCCAGCAGGACACCGCCACCCTCACCGGCGACGTGCGGGACGAGACGGGCGCCGGGGTGCCGCAGGCCTCGGTGGTGGTCACGAGCGTCGCAACGAACATTCCCCTGCGGACGGAGACGAGCGCGCGCGGGTCCTACACCCTGCCCGGCCTCAAGCCCGGGCCCTACCAGGTGACGGTCGAGAAGCAGGGCTTCCAGAAGACGGTGAGGAGCGGGATCACCTTGCAGGTCAACCAGGTGGCGCGGGTCGACTTCACGCTCAAGCTCGGGTCCATCGAGTCGGTCGTCGAGGTCATCGGGGCCGCGCCGCTGCTCGAGACCGAGACGTCGTCGCGGGGAGCCGTGATCGACCAGAAGAAGATCGTCGAGCTGCCGCTCAACGGCCGGGACTACAACCAGCTCGCCCTGCTCTCGCCCGGCGTCCTGGGCGGCACGCCTCGCCTGGCCTCGATCGGCTTCAAGGGGGCCCTCAACGTCAACGGCAACCGCGTGTTCATGAATGCCTTCCTGCTCGACGGGGTCGACAACACGTCCTACTCCAACAGCTTCCGCGGCGACAACGTCCAGGTCGTGCAGCCCTCCGTCGAGGCGCTGCAGGAGTTCAAGATCCAGACCAACGCCTACGCCGCGGAGTTCGGCCGCTCCGCCGGCGCGGTGATCAACGCCACGATCCGCTCCGGCACCAACTCCTTCAAGGGCACGGTCTACGAGTTCCTGAGGAATGACGCCTTCGACGCGAGCAACTTCTTCGCCAAGCTCGCCGGCCAGGAGAAGCCGCTGCGGAGGCGCAACCAGTTCGGCGTCGCCTTCGGAGGCCCGATCACGAAGGACCGGACGTTCTTCTTCGTCGACTACGAGGGCCTGCGGGAGCGGGAAGGCGTCGTGCGGTTCTCGACCGTGCCCCTGCCCTCCGAGAAGCGGGGGATCTTCAGCTCCCCGGTGGTGGATCCCTTCAACAACCGGGCGCCGTTCCCCAGCAACAGGATTCCGGCCGACCGTTTCGATCCCGTCGGGGCCAAGATCGTGGCTCTCTTCCCCGACCCGAACCTGCCCGGCCCGGCCAACAACTACGTGGCCACGCCCGTCACGCGCACGCGCGCGGACCAGTTCGACATCCGGCTGGACCACCAGTGGAGCGGCAACTTGAGCGTCTTCGCGCGCTACAGCTTCGTGGACTCGAACCTCTTCCGGCCCGCGCCCATGCCCGGACTCGCCGAGGGCTCCTTCAACGACGCCTTCGGCACCGGCGACAGCCGCTCCCAGGGCCTGGTGCTCGGGGCGAACTGGATCATCGGCAGCCACATGTCGGCGGACTTCCGGCTCGGGCACGCGCGCGGGGACTTCTACGTCTACCCGCCGAACTTCGGCGTCGACGGCCCAGCGCAGGTCGGCCTCAAGAACGTCCCCAGCGCTCCCGACATCATCGGGGGCATCCCCAAGATCAACCTCCAGGGCTTCTCGGCGTTCGGGCGCCACACCTCGACGCCGCAGTTCCAGACGCCGCGGGACTACAACTTCAAGGCTGCGCTCTCCAACTCGCGGGGACGCCACTTCATGAAGTACGGCCTCGAGCTGCTCTTCGTGAAGACCGGGATCCGCGACATCAACGCGCTCATCGGCAGCATGACCTTCAGCAACGGCATCTTCACCGGGCGCGCGCTGGGCGACCTACTCCTGGGGCTGCCGCAGCGGCTCGTCCTCACGAGCAACTCGGTGTTCAACCAGGGCCAGAAGATCTATGCCGTCTACGCGCAGGACGACTTCAAGGCGACGCCCAGGCTGACCCTGAACTACGGCCTGAGGTACGAGTACGGCACGCCCCCGGTGGAGGAGGACAACCAGTTCGCCAACTTCGACCCCGCGGCCGGCACCTACGTCCTGGCCAAGGACGGGAGCCTCTTCGAGCGGGCCCTCATCCATCCCGACGGGAACAACCTCGCGCCCCGGGCCGGGTTCGCCTGGTCGTTCTCGGAGCGCTGGGTCATGCGGGGCGGCTACGGCGTGTTCTACAACCACACGAACCGCCAGGGGCGCGAAGGCCTCCTCGGCTTCAACCCGCCGTTCCTCGTCGACAACACGATCTCGGTCTCCGGCAACAACCGCACGGCGGACGGCGCCATCTTCCGCCTGCAGGACGGGTACCCGGCCGGCCTGCTGGACGTGCGCTCGCTCAGTGCCACCGCCGGCCGCCGGGCCCAGGACATGAACCAGCGGACGCCCTACATCCAGCAGTGGAACCTCGGCTTCGAGCGGGAGCTGCTCCGCGACCTGCTCCTGGACGTCGCCTACGTGGGCAACAAGGGGACCAAGCTTCCCGGGTTCCGGAACATCAACCAGCGGGCGGTCGTGATCGGACCGACCGGAGCGGCGACGGCCGGCGCCCGACCCTACCCGCAGTTCGGGGACATCCAGTACCTGGAGAACCGCGTGTCGTCCAACTACCACGCGTTGCAGGTCCGCCTCGAGAAGCGCTATTCGCACGGGCTCACGTTCCTGGCCAGCTACACCTGGGGCAAGGCGCTCACCGGCGCGCCCGACCACCTCTCGACCAGCGGGGCGGGAGCGGGCGTCGACGTCGGCACCTTCCGCGAGCCCCAGAACCCGAACAACCTGGCGGCCGAGCGCGGCCTGGCCGAGTTCGACGTCAAGCACCGGGGAGTGGTGAGCTACATCTGGGAGATCCCCTTCGGCCACGGCCGCCGCTTCGGGTCGGATGCCAGCGGGGTGCTGAATGCGGTCCTCGGCGGCTGGAACCTCGCCGGGATCCACACGTTCCAGAGCGGCCTGGGGCTGACCGCGGTCCAGACCGGGGGCGGGGTGCTCGACCTCGGGGGCGAGCGCCGCGGGCGTCCCAACCGGGTCGGCGACCCCGAAGGGCCGAAGACGATCGACGAGTGGTTCAACAAGGCCGCCTTCTCTCCCACCGATCCCACGAAGGGCATCGTTTTCGGCGACTCGGGCATCGGCGTGATGCGCGGCCCCGCGCTCGTCAACTTCGACTTCACGCTCTCGAAGGACATCCGCCTCAGCGACCGGAGGTACGTCCAGTTCCGTACCGAGCTTTTCAACGCCTTCAACCACACCAACCTCGGCCTGCCGAACCTCGACATCGCCAGCGCGGCCTTCGGCCAGATCCGCACGACGTCGACGCCGGGTCGGATCATCCAGTTCGGGTTGAAGCTCTATTTCTGACCGCGCCAGAGCGGCATCCGGGGCACGACCTCGGTCTCGCCGATCTGCCGGCAGACGTCCGCCAGCTCTTCGCGGCGCGCCCCGCGCCAGCGCAGGTCGTCGAGCGATTCCGGCAGCGCGGCGTCGGTGCGCAAGGTGGCCAGCGTGCGGAACAGGTCCGCCTCCGCCCGGTGGGAGCGCAGGCTGGCCCCCAGCAGGGCCGCCCCGCGCACGGCCACCTCCCATTCGTCCTCGTCGTCCGGGATCGCCCCCAGCCCGCCGTAACGCCCCAGCACCGCCCGGGCGGACACCGCGCCCCAGCGCGGCAACCCGGGGTAGCCGTCCGCGCTGTCTCCGACGAGGGCCAGCCAGTCCGGCAGGACCGGCGGCGGCACGCCGAACTTCTCCTCCACGCCCGCCTCGTCGAGCAGCTTCCGCCGCCGCCGGTCGAGGCACACGACGCGGGCTCCGCGCACGCATTGGGCGAGGTCCTTGTCCGGCGAGCAGATGACCACCTGCTCCACCTCGTCGGCCTGCGCCCAGCGCGCGGCGGCGGTGGCGAGCGCGTCGTCCGCCTCCAGCTCCACCATGGGCCAGACCACGATGCCCAGGGCGTAAGTCAGCCGTTCGGCGAGCGCGAACTGGGCCAGCAGCTCCGGCGGGACGCCGTCGCTCGTCTTGTAGCCGGCGTAGAGGCCGTTGCGGAAGGACTCGATCACGTGGTCGAACGCACAGGCCACGTGGGTGACGCCGGGCGAGGCCAGCAGCGCGAGCAGCGTCCGCAGCAGGCCACGCGTGGCGCCGACCGGGGCGCCGTCGGGAGCGGCGGCGGGCGGGGCGCCGTGGTGGTCGCGGAACAGCTCGTAGGTCCCGTCCACGAGGTGGACGTTCATGCTCGGGCGGCCATTGTACTTCCCCCCCCGACCGCCGAGCGGCCAGTTGACGCGCGCCACTCGCAGGCCGTAACGTCTGGCGGTTCGGCTGGACGGGGCGGGAAGCCGGAGGAAAAGCCATGAGCGCGAGCACGCGGCGACTGACCGCGGCCGGGGCGGTCGTCGAGTTCCTGAAGCGGCAGTACGTCGAGCGGGACGGCGGGCGCCACCGGCTCGTCAACGGGGTCTTCGGCATCTTCGGCCACGGCAACGTGACCGGCCTCGGCCAGGCCCTCGACGACTACGGGGGCGAGGAGCTGCCCTACCACCAGCCCAAGAACGAGCAGGCGATGGTCCATACCGCGGTGGCCTTCGCCAAGGCGCGCCGGGGCCTCGGCGCCTTCGCCTGCACCAGCTCGGTGGGTCCGGGGGCCACGAACATGGTGACGGGGGCCGCCACCGCCACGATCAACCGCCTGCCCGTCCTCCTCCTTCCCGGCGACATCTTCGCCAGCCGCATTCCCGCCCCCGTGCTCCAGCAGCTCGAGTCACCGGCCAGCATGGACGTGAGCGTCAACGACTGCTTCCGGCCGGTCTCGCGCTACTGGGACCGGATCAACCGGCCCGAGCAGCTCATGGCCGCGCTGCCGGAGGCCATGCGCGTGATGGCCGATCCCGCCGTCGCCGGCGCGGTGACGCTGGCCCTGCCCGAGGACGTCCAGACCGAGGCCTTCGACTATCCGTCGCAGCTCTTCGACGAGCGCGTCTACCGCATCGCCCGCGCCCGGGCCGACCGGGCCGCGCTGGCCGCGGCGGCGGAGATGATCCGCGCCTCGCGCCGGCCGTTCATCGTGGCCGGCGGCGGCGTGTATTACTCGGAGGCCGAGGCGGCCCTGCGCGCGCTGGTGGACAAGACGCACGTGCCGGTGGGGGTGACCCAGGCCGGGAAGGGGGTGCTCCCCGACGCCCATCCTTATTGTCTGGGGGCGCTGGGGACGACGGGGACGCTGGCCGCGAACCGGCTCGCCCAGGGCGCCGACCTCGTGATCGTGCTCGGCAGCCGGCTCTCGGACTTCACCACCGCCTCCAAGACGCAGTTCCAGCAGCCGGGCGTGCGGTTCGTCTCCCTCAACGTGAGCGCCTACGACGCCCACAAGCACGGCGCGCTGCCTCTCGTGGCCGACGCCCGGGCCGGGCTCGAGGATCTGGCCGCCGCGCTCTCCGGCTACCGCATCGCCGAGGAGCACGAGCGGGAGATCCGCGCCGCGCGCGAGGAGTGGGACCGGGTCCACCGGGAGATCGTCCACCCGAAGCGCGAGGGGGGGCTGCTCCATCAGGCGGAGGTGATCCGGATCCTCAACGAGCACGCCGGCGAGGACGCCACCGTCGTCCACGCCGCGGGCGGCCTCCCCGGCGACCTGCACAAGCTGTGGAAGAGCAGGGCGAGCGGCGACTACCACTCGGAGTACGGCTACTCCTGCATGGGCTACGAGATCGCCGGAGCGCTGGGGGTCAAGATGGCCCGGCCCGAGCGGGACGTCTACGCCTTCGTCGGCGACGGCAGCTACCTGATGCTCAACCACGAGATCGTCACCTCGGTGCAGGAGGGCCGCAAGATCACCGTGGTCCTCGTCGACAACCACGGCTACCAGTGCATCCACAACCTGCAGCGCTCCTGCGGCAGCCACGGGTTCGGCAACGAGTTCCGGGCGCGCGAGGAGGAGACGGGCCGTCTCACCGGTCCTCCGGTGGAGGTGGACTACGTGGCCAACGCCCGCAGCCTGGGGGCGGTGGCCTTCTGCGCCGACAACGAGGACGCCTTGCGGCGGACGCTCGCCGAGGCCCGCGCCCAGGACCGCACCTGCCTCGTCTACGTGCCCATCGAGCCGCGGACGTCCATCCCGGGCTTCTCGTGGTGGGACGTGCCGGTGGCCGAGGTGACCGAGACCGAGGAGGTGCGGCGCGCGCGGGAAGCCTACCTCGGGGCCCGGCAGAAGCAGCGTTTCCACTACTGACGACGAGGGGAGGTCACTTGGCCACTGCCAGCGCGCGCACCTTCGCCGCCGAACAGGCGCTTCCGCTCGCGCTCTTCGAGGAGATCACCGAGGTCCGCGTGGAGCGGCCGCGCTGGATCGAGAAGGAGGCCCGGCGGCGCAAGCGGCCGCGGCGGCTGACCCGCGACGGCAAGCTGGTGCTGCTGGCCATCGACCACCCGGCCCGCGGCGTCACCGCGATCCGCGGCGACGCCCTCGCGATGGGCGACCGCTACCAGTACCTGGCCCGTACCCGCCGCGTGCTCGACGATCCCGACCTCGACGGCGTCGTGGCCACCGCCGACCTGCTGGAGGAGCTGCTGATCCTGAGCCACCTCGAGCGGAAGAGCACCGGAGCCGGCTTCCTCGACGGGCGCGTCCTGGTGGGAAGCATGAACCGCGGCGGCCTGGCCGGCACCGCGTTCGAGATGGAGGACTCGTTCACGGGCATCACCGCCAAGCGGCTGGCCGAGCTGCGCTGCCAAGGCGGCAAGATGATGTACCGGCTCGACCCGCAAGAGCCCGCCTCCGGCCGCACGGTGCTCGGCTGCGCCGAGGCGCTCGTCGCCCTCCGACGGCAGGGCCTGGCCGCCTTCCTCGAGCCGCTGGGCGTGGCCCGGGGCAAGGGCGGCTACGATCCGGCCAAGGACGCCCCCACGCTCGTGCGGCAGTGCGGCATCGCGGCCGGCCTCGGCGACTCCTCCGCCCACCTGTGGCTGAAGCTGCCCTACGGCGAGGGCTTCGACCGCGTGACGCGGGCCACCACGCTGCCCATCCTGCTCCTGGGCGGGCCGGCGCGAGAGTCGCCGGCGGTGACCCTCATGGACTTCGCCGCCGGGCTGAAGGCGGGGTCCAACGTGCGGGGTGCGATCATCGGCCGCAACCTTCTCTTCCCGGGCGCGGCCGATCCGCTGCCCATGTGCCGCGCCCTCACCGCGCTCGTCCACGGCGACGCCGGCCTCGACGGCGCGCTGCAGGTCCTCGGGGAGGAGGGCCAGGCCGAGGCGACGACCCCCCGCCGCGTGGCCAAGCGGGGACGTGGCAAGTAGGCCGGGAGCGGCTGGCCATGGACGTTTGCGTGCTGGGACGGATCGGCTACGACCTCTATGCGATGGAGCATGGCCGGCCGCTGGGCGAGGTCGAGCACTTCTCGCGCCACCTGGGTGGATCGAGCGCCAACATCGCGGTCGGCCTCGCGCGCCTCGGGCACGCGGTCGGCATCATCAGCAGCGTGGGCGCCGACGCGCTCGCCGACTACCTGCTGGCCTTCCTGAGGGCGGAAAAGGTCGACGCGCGCTTCGTGCGCCTCGTGCCCGGCTACAACACGTCGCTGTGCCTGACCGAGGTGTCACCCCCCGACCGCTTTCCCCAGGTCTTCTACCGGCGGGAGGCGGCCGACACGCGCGTGGAGGTCGGGGCGGCCGAGCTGCAGGCGGTGCGACGATCGCGGCTCTTCGTCACGAACGGGACGAGCCTGGCCGCGTCGCCATCCCGCGAGTCCACGCTCGCCGCGCTCCGCGCCGCGCGGGAGGCGGGCGCGCGTACGGTGCTCGACGTGGACTACCGCGCCAGCTCCTGGCCCTCGCCGTCGGCCGCGGGCGAGCAGGCCCGGCGCGCGCTGGGCCTCGTGGACGTGCTCCTCGGCAACGAAGACGAGATCGCGCTCCTGACCGGCGAGGCCGACCCGGCCCGGGAGGTGGCGGCGGTGCTCGATGCGGGCGTGTCGCTGCTGGTGCGCAAGCTGGGCGCCCGCGGCGTCGAGGCCCACACCGCCGAGGAGTCGTCCTCGGTCCCGCCCCTGCCGGTCGAGGTCGTGAGCACGATCGGCGCCGGCGACGCCTTCGCGGCCGGCTTCCTCGACGGCCTGCACCGCGGACGGCCCCTCGCCGAGTGCCTGCGGGCGGGAAACGCCGCCGCCGCCATCGTGGTGGGCCGGGTGAGCTGCTCCGACGCCATGCCGTACCGCAACGAGATCGACGCCCTGCTGCTGCGCGCGGGAGCGGGATCGGCTTAGACTCGATCCGGAGGAGCACCGATGGCCGACCAGCTGAACGCGATCGACTGGGCGTCGCGCCCGCCGGACAAGACGCCGCTCCGGGGCAAGCCGGCATCGATCATGGGGGCTACCCCCGGCCAGGGCGGCACCATCCGCGCCCAGGAACGGCTCCGTCAGGCCTTCGTCTTCACCCAGACGCTCGCGCTCCTCCAGCCGGAGGTGCTGGTCACGAGGGCGCATGAGAGGTTCGACAAGGACGGGCGGCTGACCGACGAGACGACGCGAGGCTTCGTGAAGAAGCACCTCGAGGCGCTGCGCGAATGGACGCTGCGGCGGCGCGCGGGGAGGTCCTGAGGGCGAAGAGCTGGGGCTGGCGCTAGGTCGAGGTGATGTTCGACCTCTGATTCCGGGATGTGCCGCGCTTCGCTCCGCGCATGACGTCAATCAGGCGGACGCTCGGAGTGAATCCTCGCGTCCGCCGCGGAGGAGACGCTCCGCTGCGCGCGGCAGACGTCAGGACGCCCGGCCCGCGGGGCGGTCCGTGCCCGCGGGGCGGTCCGTCTCCGCGGGCAGGGCCTCGACCTGCACGCGGGTGTCGTTGAAGCAGGCCCCGCCGCCGATCTCGCTCAGATCGTCGGCCACCAGCGCCGTGGCCGAGGTCCCGCTCCGGAACGACCGCCGCCAGGCTCCCTTGGGCAGGCTCGCCACCCCGGGCCGGATCCGCTCGCTGAGCCGGGCGCGGCAGCGCACCTCCCCGAGGGCGTTGAAGACCCTGACGCCGGCTCCGGCCTGGATGCCGCGGGAGCGCGCGTCGTCGGGGTGGAGCAGCAGCTCGGCCTCGTCCTTCTTCAGCTCGCCGAGCATGCTGTTGACCGTGCGGTCGGTGGCGGGCGAGATGAGCGCCAGCGGGAATCGCCGGTCCACCACCTCCTCCCGGTAGGCGTAGAGGTTCGGCCCCAGCTCCGGCGGGTCGAGGCGCATCCGCTGGTCGGGGGTGAAGGGAAAGGCGCTCACGAACTGCACCGGCGCGCCGCCCGGGAAGTCCAGCGGCACGATCCGCTCGCGCTCGAGTCGGTCGAGGTCCGCGCCTCCGGCGAGCGGCGCCCGCACGCTGGCCAGGGCCCGCGCCCGCACCGCGCCGTCGCCGCCGGCCAGGATGTCGCCGTCGATGCCCGCCGCGCGGGCGAGGTCGCGGAAGACGGCGGGATTGGGCCGGGCCGATCCCACCGGAGCCACCACGGCTGGAGAGTAGTGCACGGAGTAGGCGCCGTAGGAGTGCGACAGCTCTTCGTGATCCAGGAACGTCGTGGCCGGCAGCACGACGTCGGCGTAGCGGGCGGTATCGGTCAGGACCGCGTCGAAGACGACCGTGAAGAGCTCCTCGCGCTCCAGCCCGCGCACGATCCGGCCCTGGTCGGGCACGGTGACGACCGGGTTGCAGTCGTAGACGAAGAGGGCCATGACGGGCGGGGGCGCGATCTCGCCGAGCAGCACGCGCCCCAGCCGGTTCATGTTGACGAGGCGGGTGGCCGGCGGCGGGCCCCCGCGGGCCTCGTCGTCGACGCGGAAGGCGCCGCTGTTGGACATCGTGAAGCCGCCGCCGGGCCGGCCGAACTTCCCGGCCAGCGCGGGCAGGGCGAGGATGGCCGCGACCGCGCTCCCGCCGTTGCGGTTGCGCTCCAGGCCCCAGCCGATGCGGATCACCGCCGGATCGGCCTCGGCATAGCTCTCGGCGAGCCGCTCGATGTCGCCCGGGCCCAGCCCGGTCACCGCCGCCGCCCGCTCCAGCGTCCACGCCTCCGCCGCCTCCAGCACCCGCTCGTGCCCGGTGGTGTGGGCGACCAGGAAATCGCGGTCGAGGCGGCCGCCGTGGACGAGCCACCGCGCGAGGGCGAGGGCCAGCACGACGTCGGTGCCCGGACGCACGGGCAGCCACTCGTCGACGTACGCGCCGGGGGCCGTCGCGCGCGGGTCCACGAGGACGACGCGCGCCCCCGCCTGCCGCGCCCTCTTCAGGTGCGGCACGAGGTGGATGTTCGAGTGCCAGGGGTTGGCGCCCCAGAGGACGATGAGGCGGGCGGACTCGTAATCCGGGAAGGCCACGCCGGGCATCTTCCCGGTCATGGCCTTGGCGACCGCGCCCGTCGGCGCCGCGCAGACCGCCCGGTCGAGGCGCGAGGCGCCGAGGCCGGCGAAGAAGCGCGCGTCGAGCGTGCCGTCGGTGACGAGGCCGTTGCTGCCCCCGTAGTGATAGGGAAGGATCGCCTCCCCGCCCCAGCGCTGGCGGACCTCGAGCAGGCGACGGGCCACCAGGTCCAGGGCTTCCGGCCAGGAGAGGCTCGTGAAGCGAGCTTCGCCCTTCGGCCCCCGGCGGACCATCGGGTGCTGCACGCGGTCCGGCCCGTAGAGCCGCTCGGGGAAGCGGCGGACCTTGCTGCAGATGAAGCCCGCGGTGAGGGGGTTGGCCAGCGAGCCGTCGATGGCGGTCACCCGGCCGTCCTCGACGGTGACGCTCAGGCTGCACCGGTCGGGACAATCCAGCGGACAGAACGAGGCGTGTTCGCTCACGACCATCCATCCTGCCCCAGGAGCACCCGGAAGAGAAATCGGCCCGGCGGGCGAAGAAAGGGCTTGACCGCCGATCCGAAGGTCGTATCTTTATGCATCATCCGCGCACGAAGCGGGCGCGGCAATTCCTTCGTCTCGATAATCCCTCCTTCAAGAAGGGCCGAGATCTCTCTACCGGGAGTCAGCGGCGCCACTCGTTTCGCAGTGCACGAAAGAAGAGGAGGATCACATGATCAGGCCCGTTCCGCGTCGTTCCCGGTCAAGCTGGATCGGCGTGCTCGTCGTCCTCGCTGCCGTCTGGCTGTGCCCCGCCTTCGTCGAGGCCCAGGCGGCCCCGACGCTGGATCACTTCAGGTGCTACGCCGAGCTGCAGGGCCCGTCCGTCGTCGAGCCGGTGTCGCTGAAGGACCAGTTCACCCTACCGGGCGCGCTCCAGGACGCGCTCGTCTACCGGCCGGTGCGCTTCTGCAACCCGGTCGAGAAGACGACGCCGGACGGCGTCGTCACACCGATCCAGGACGTCAACGCGCACCTGCAGCTCTTCCTGATCGCGCCCTCGGTGATCGAGCCCACTCGGAGCGTCACCTTCAAGAACCAGTTCGGCCGGCGCCGGCTCCTGACCTTCAACCCCGTCGTCCTGGCCGTTCCGACGGCGAAGAACACCCAGCCGTTCCCCGACAACCTGGACCACTTCCTGTGCTACCAGGCCCGGGGAGGGAACGTCAACGTGGTGGTGAACCTGAGGGACCAGTTCCAGTCCGGGCCGGCGACGGTGCTCCGCCCGTTCCTCTTCTGCAACCCGGTCTCGAAGCTGCATCGGGACGTGCAGGTGCCCATCAAGAACCCCGACAGCCATCTCGTCTGCTACCGGACGATGGTGACGGAGTTCGCCGGGCAGGCCCTGGTCCGGAACCAGTTCATCAGCGGCACCGATGGCTTTCCCATCACCGTCGGCTCCGGGGACATCCTCTGCGTGCCCACCCAGAAGCTGAGGTTCACGGCGGTGCCCTGACGAGCGGCCAGCCCCAGCAAATGCCGAGCTCGGCGGTTCCGCTCGGCATGGCTCTATGGCAGGATGCCGGGAGGGCTTCGTCCCTCCCGGAGGATCCATGCCCCGCATCTATGGACGGTCAGACTTCATCGGCAAGGCCCTCACGAGCCTGCCCCTCTTCTGAGCGGGCGGTGCCGGAAGCGCTGCTCGTCGGCGCGGTGGCCCATGACCCCAAGGTCGTCACGATCTGGGAGGGGATCCGCGAGTACTTCCGCGCCCAGGGAGTGCGGGTCGACTTCGCCCTCTTCTCCAACTACGAGCGGCAGGTGGAGGCCCTGCTCGCCGGCCACGTCGACATCGCGTGGGACACGCCCCTCGCCCACGTCCGCCTGCAGCGCAGGACCGAGGGACGCTCGCTCTCGCTCGGCATGCGCGACTCCGACCGCAACTTCAAGTCGAAGGTCCTCGTCCGCCGTGACGCGGGGATCCGGAGGCTGTCCGACCTGGCGGGGCGGACGCTCGCGGTCGGCAGCCGCGACTCGACCCAGGCCCGCATCCTTCCCCTGCACTTCCTGAAGGAAGCCGGGGTCGATCCCGGCCACGTCAAGCTTCTGCCCTTCGACACCGACCTCGGCAAGCACGGCGACACCGGCACCAGCGAGCTGGACGTGCTGGCCGCCGTCCACGATGGCCGGGCGCAGGCGGGCGCGGTGGGCGACCTGGTATGGGTGCAGGAGCAGGCCGCGGGGCGCGTCAACGCTTCGAAGGTCGACGTGCTGTGGACGACCCCGCCGTTCGACCACTGCATGTTCGACGCCCTGTCCACCCTGGACCCGGCGCGGGCCCGGGACTTCCAGGACGCGCTCTTCGCGATGAGCTGGGAGGTGCCGGCCCACCGGCGCATCCTCGAGCTGGAGGGCCTGAAGCAGTGGATGCCGCCTCGTGAGGAAGGCTACGCCAGCCTGCGCGCCGCTCTCGACTGGCAGGAGATGTGGTGAGCGTGGCGCTCGTCGCCGTCGCCGTGGACGGGGGCCAAGCTGCCGCTCGGCGGGGGCGTCCTGTCGACACGATGCACGAGGGCCGGCTCCGCCGGCTGCGCCACGCGGGCTTCATCGCCGAGCAGGCCCAGACGATCTCCGACTTCCACACTCCCAATTTCATGTAGCCGGGTACGAGATCACGCCGCCGGACCCGATCACCGCCGCGGGGTTCAGGACGTGCGGCTGGCGCTGGCCGGGCCCGAGCAGGTGGACGACCTCGACGCCCCGCGCGGCCAACGCGTCGGCGATCAGTTGCCGGTGGCACTTCCAGGGCAGCGCCTCCGCGCACATCACCGCAGTCGGGATCTCCTGTTGCGCGATGAGCCGCCGCAGCGCCGACTGGAACGACGGCGTGGCCATGTGGTCGGCATAGCCGCGGAAGCCGGCCACCCGCCAGGCCGTGTTGGGCGATTCCGGCCGCGGCTCCCGCCGTCCGCCCAGGTCCGGCTCGTGGCGATAGGCGATGCCCGCGGACGCCAGTGCCGAGCGCAGCGCCTCCTTGCCGAACTGCGGGTGGCGGCGCGAGCCCGGGAAGCGGCGCACGTCCACCAGCAGGAGGACGCCGGCCTCCCTCAGGATCGCGACCAGCTCCTCCTGCGGCCGGGTCGAATGGCCGACGGTGAAGATCACGGCGCCGGCCGCAGGACCAGGCGGCGCAGATGCAGGCCGGGCGCGCCGGGATCCGATACCGTCAGCACGTTGTCGCCGCGGAAGAGATCCTCGGCCGGGAGGCGGACGACGGTTTCGGCCGCGGAAGTCGTGACGTCCCGACCGCCGAGGGAGCGGCCGTTCAGGAGCAGCCCGACCCGGCGCGGGGACGGCGCCTGAAGGCTCAGCGCGGCGTCGAGCGTCCGCGGGCGGAGGCACGGCACGAGCAGCGAGGCGGTGGCCTCGCGCATCACGATGTCGCCGGTGCCGTAGTGGGCGAGCGCGCCCCAGCCCTCGCGCAGGAACCAGCGCATGCGGCCCATCTCCTCGGGCGGCGACACGCCCCACTGGTAGCGTTGCCCCTCGGGGTCGAAGACCACTTCGCGGCCGCGGTCGAGCCGGTGCGCGGCCTGGAGGCTCTCGCGACAGAGGGCCAGGACCAGGGGGCCGTCGCGCGCCTGGCGAAGGTCGATCCGTCGGTAGCGATCGAGAAGGAAGGGCAGGGTGAAAACGACGAAGGCGGCGGCCGCGCCGCACGCGCGGTCGGTCCGTCCATGCCTCCGGCCCGCGGGCGGCAACGGCTCTGCCGCGAGGGATACCGTGACCGGAAAGAACGCCATCAGCGCGAGGGCAACGAGCAGCGGCAGGGCATAGAGCATCAGCCGCGTGACGTCGGCGGCGAAGAAGCTGCCGCTCACGTAGCTGGCGGCGCCGAGCGGCAGGCCGAGCAGGATGAGGGCGAGCCATCCGTAGCGGGACACGAAGGGCCGGGCGCGGGTCAGCAGCGCGCCGGCCGCGGCCAGGGGCGTCAGGCCCAGGAGCAGCATCGGCTGCGCCCATTGCCGCCAGGAGGCCAGCGCCAGCGTCGCCGCCCCGAGGACGCTGGAGCCGGCGGCGCCCGGCACCTCCGACGGCGGCCGCCACCACCACCCGCGGAGCACGAGGGTGACCGCGAGGGGGCCGGCCGCCACCCCGAGCATGGCCAGGAGCGCCTGGCGCGGCCCATGACGCCACTCCCGCAGCAGCACCAGGGGCAGGAAGACCGGCCACAGCTCCTTGGCCAGCGCCCAGGTGGTCATGACGAGGGCGAGCGCGCCCATGCCGGCGCCCGAGGCCACCGCGAGCAGGAAAGCCAGCTCGAGCGCGCAGGAGAGAGGCTCGGCGAGGAAGACGTACCGGAGCGATTCCGCCACCGGCGGCGACAGGCCGAAGAGCGCGACGCCGACGAGGGCGGGCGCCTCGGCCAGGCCCAGCCGCCGCAGGAAGAAGTAGAGCACCGTCGCCGCGCCGGCCAGGGAGAGGAGAGCCAGGCGCCGGAAGCCCTGCACGGCGTTGCCCGGCAGCGCGGCGGCGGCGGCCGGGGCCAGGACGCGGTATCCCCATGGGGCCACGGTGAACACGGCCGGCCGCTCCGCCATCGCGACGTGGACGTAGGCGTCGAAGGCCGGCAGCGAGAAGCGGTCGTATCGGACGTGGGGGTCGGAGACGCGGCGCTGCTGGATCCCGAGGGCGGCCAGGGCGACGAGGAGGGCCAGCAACCCCCCCCTCGCCGCTTTCAAGCGGCGGCCGAGGCCGGCTGGTAGCGCTGGGCCTTGAGCTCGTCCGCCCGCCGGCGGGCCCGCGCCATGGCGTCCTCCTTGCGGTCGAAGAATCCCAGGGTGGCGATCACGGTCGTCGTGCCGATGCGGTCCTCGGTGACCAGGAAGCCGCCCCCGGTGGTGGGGGTGTCGATGCCCGGAGGATTGGGCATGGGCGGCTCCTCGTAGACGTTGATCCGCACGCGGCTGGCCTGCGTCGGATGCTGATAGGTCTCCTGCAGCGCCAGCGCCATGCTCAGTGGACGGTCCGTGTCTTCTTGTTCAAGTAATCCATCAATATGAACTGGCCGAGGGTGTAGGGAGTCGTGAAGTACGCCTTGCCGCGGCTCATCTCGCAGACCTTCTTGACGAAAGCCACCAGGTCGTAGTCGCGGGCGAGCATGAAGGTGTTGACCATGATTCCCTGGCGCCGGCAGTTCGCGACCTCCTTCAGCGTGAGCGCCACCACCCGGGGGTCGAGGCCGAA
This sequence comes from Acidobacteriota bacterium, assembly GCA_003223555.1. Lineage (GTDB taxonomy): Bacteria > Acidobacteriota > Vicinamibacteria > Fen-336 > Fen-336 > AA32. The sequence continues at coordinate 15,844 of QHVM01000049.1, forward strand.
CGGGTTGCGGTAGATCCGCCCGTCGTCCTCGGTGAGGGCGGAGGGCTTGCCGTCGGTGATCATGACGATCTGCTTCATGTCCTTGCGCTGGCGGGAGAGGATCCGCTGGGCGAGGCGCAGGCCCTCGCGCGTGTTGGTGTAGTAGGGGCCCACCCGCACCTTGGCCAGCTGGCCGAGGGGCACCTCCTCCGCGGAGTCGTGGAAGACGACGAGCTGGAGGCTGTCTCCGGGGTACTGCGTCCGGATGAGGTGCGACAGCGCGAGGGCCACCTTCTTGGCGGGCGTGAAGCGGTCCTCGCCGTAGAGGATCATGCTGTGCGAGCAGTCGAGCATGACCACGGTGGCGCAGGAGGACTGGTACTCGGCCTGGTGGACGAGCAGGTCCTTGTAGTCCACGTCGATGGGGACCTTCACGCCTTCCCGGGCGAGGGCCGAGAGGAGCGTCCCGCTGACGTCGAGGTTCAGCGTGTCCCCGAACTCGTACTCCTTGGACGGGCCCGAGGCCTCGATGCCCGTCGCCAGGTCGCGGGTGTCGTGCCGGCCGAACGAGGACTTGCCGAGCGATCCGAGCAGGTCGCGCAGGGTCTTGTAGCCGAGGAAGTCGATGCCCTTCTCGGTCAGCTCGAACTTCACGGGCGGCCCCGCCTGTCCCCAGCCCCCGCCGCGACCCTGGGTGGGATCGTGGAAGGGCATGCCCTCGGTCGTCTTGAGGTAGCCCTCGCGGACGAGCCGCTCCACGGTCTTCTGCAGGAACTGCTCCATGGCGTCGGCGTCGTCCATGAGCCGCTGGAGGTCCTCGTCCGAGAGCATGCCGCGGCGCATGAGGGCGTCGAGGATCGCGTCGTGGAGGGCCTGCAGGCTGTCCTCGTCCCAATCTCCCTCTTCGTAGCCGAAGCCGCTCTGGAGGAGGAAATCGGACAGCTCCCCGACCAGCTCCTCCAGGTTGAGGTCTTCCCAGAGCTCACCGACGTACTTGTGATACCGGGTGACGGCCATGCCGGCTAATTCACCTGCTTCTTCATGCGCCGCAGCCGCTCCAGCCGCTCGAGATCCATGTCCGCGTCGCTGCGGCGCTCGGGGGCCACGAAGCCGCGGTCGTCGCTGCGGCCGATTTCCAGCACGAACTCTCCCGCCGCGGCCATCAGGGGGGCCGGGTCTCCCGGCTGGACGCCGAGGAAGCTGACGTGGTCGAGCAGCCCGGGCAGGCGCCGGAGCTGGCCCACCATCTCCTCGGCCGCCGAGTCGTCGCGCAGCTTCAGGCTGCCCCCGGCCTCGAAGAACGCCACCACGGGCTTGAGGTCCACCGAGCCCATGTAGACGGAGAAGGTCTCGCCGACCGCCTCCCGGATCAGCTCGCGGCCCACGTTCTCCGCCCCCATCAGCTCCCCTTCGTACTCCAGCTCGAACTTGCCGGTGAGCGAGGGCAGGGCGGCGTAGATGTCGGCCACCCGCGGCACGACCGTCGACTCGCCCCGGAGCACGGCCCGGCGCTCCGCGTTGGAGAGCGCGTTCTCCAGCGCGCTGATGGGCAGGCGCTGGCTCACCCCGCTGCGCTTGTCGATCTTCTTGTCCCGGCGGGCGGCGAAGGCCACTCCCTCGGCCACCTCGCGGATGAAGCGCGGGATGCGCACCTGCTGGCCGCGCTCGGTCCAGGCCTCCTGCTGGGTGATGGCCACCCCCTGCTCCACCGTGGCCGGGTAGTGGGTCCGGATCTCGCTCCCGATCCGGTCCTTGAGCGGGGTGATGATCTTGCCCCGCGCGGTGTAGTCCTCGGGGTTGGCGGTGAACACCATGCAGACGTCGAGCGGCAGGCGGATCGGGTAGCCTTTGATCTGGACGTCTCCCTCCTGCAGGATGTTGAACAGGCCGACCTGGATGCGGCCGGCCAGATCGGGCAGCTCGTTGAGGGCGAAGATGCCCCGGTGCGCGCGGGGAAGCAGGCCGTAGTGCATGGTCAGCTCGCTGGCCAGGTCGTGGCCGCCGCGGGCGGCCCGGATGGGGTCCACGTCGCCGATGATGTCGGCGATGGTCACGTCGGGCGTGGCGAGCTTTTCCACGTAGCGGTCGTCCGGGGTCAGCCAGGCCAGGGGCGCCTCGTCCCCCCGCTCCCGGACGAGGTCACGGCAGCGCTTGCAGAGCGGCCGGAACGGGTCGTCGTGGATCTCGCACCCGGCCACCATCGGCGCTGAGGGGTCGAGGAGCGTGGTGAGGCTGCGCAGGAGCCGGCTCTTCGCCTGTCCGCGGAGACCGAGCAGGATCATGTTGTGCCGCGACAGCACTGCGTTCACCACGCGGGGAAGCACCGACTCGTCGTAACCCAGGATGCCGGGGAAGAGCGTCTGCCCCGCGCGCAGCTTCGAGAGCAGGTTGCGGCGCATCTCGTCCTTGACGCACTGCGGCTTCCACCCCACCCGCTTCAGCTCGCCGACCGTCCGCGCCTGGGTCATTCCTCTCTCCTCCTCCCTCGCCATTATGCCGCGTCTTCGCCTTCGACTCGATCTGAG
>QHVM01000049.1:18420-19342 GCA_003223555.1 Acidobacteriota bacterium
CAGGAAGCCCTGCAGCGTCGTGAGCTTCCGGGCGGAGGTGGAGTACAGCTTGGCCGAGAAGATGGCGGTGGCGGCATGGCCGGCCAGGAGGGTGAAGAGCTCGTAGTCCATGGTCGTGAACTGCGTCTTCTGGACGAGGAGCTTGTTGATGGAGATGACGCCGATGACGCTGTCCTTGATCTTGAGGGGGATCACGGCCACCGGCTGGTCGAAGGGGGTCGGCTCGCGGTGGGCCACCTGGGGGGCGAAGAAGTTCTCGCCTGTCTTGGCCGCGCGGCCGATGGTTCCGTCTCCCACCGCGAGGCTGGCGACGGGGGCGGTCTGGCCCTCCGAGCTCTCCACCTCGAGCTGCCCGGTCTTCTCGCTGACCATCAGGATGTGGAAGGCCTCGGCCCCGATGAGGTTGATGACGATCTCCTGGACGATCCGCAGCACCTCGCGGTAGTCGAGTGTGGAGTGGAGCTGATAGGAGGCCACATAGAGGTTGGCCAGGTTGTTGTTCTGCTCCTCGATCTCGATGTAGCGGTCGGCGAACTCCTTGTTCTCCTCCTCCACCTTGCGGTAACGGGCCTCCAGCTCGGCCAGGCGGCCCTCCAGCTCCCGGATCCGGCCGGTCAGCTCCCGCACACGGTCGTCCGGCGGCCCGGCCGCCAGGGGAGCGGGAGTGGACGATTGGAGGTTGGCCACCTTGAAGCGCAGCCGCTCGTTCTCCCGCATCAGCTCCTCAGTGAACTCCTTGGCCTTGAGGAACATCTGGAAGAATTCCTGGCCCTTCTTGGTGGGATCGTCGGGCTTGTCCATCACCGGCCCTCGCCGGGATTTTAACCTATTCGCGCCCTTCGAGCGCGTGGACCTTGCGCTGGAGGAAGGCGTTCTCGAGGGCGATCCCGGCCTGGTTGATGAAGACCTCCAGCGCGTCCAG
>QHVM01000049.1:19356-19919 GCA_003223555.1 Acidobacteriota bacterium
CCGAAGAGCAGCGCGATCGTCTCCCGGTGCGTGAGCAGAGGCAGCAGGGCCACTGCGGAGGAGCGGAAACGGCCGATCTTCCCGATCAGGTACTGGGTCCAGCGGCCCTCGGGAAGAGTCCCCACGAAGCCCCGGTGGGAGGCGACCGCCTCGAGGAAGGCCGACGGCTCGGAGAGCGGGATGACCACGTCGCGGGCGAGCAGATGCAGGCTCTCCTCGCGCGGCGCCGGCCCGAAGCCGCCCAGCCCGCGGGCCTCGCCGTTCTTGACCAGGAAGAGCATCCCGCGCTCGAAGAACTCCCGCGCCATCTTCATGACGAGCATGGCGATCTGGGACGCGTCGTTGGGGCGACGCAGCTCCTCCAGCCGCTTCTGCAGGATGGCGAACTCGCGCGTCAGCTCCTCCGCCGAAGGAAGGTGTTGCTCCCCCGGACGCTCCTGGGAGGGCGGAGTGAGGATCGCCGGCACCGAGAACTTCGCCGTCTCGGTGGCCGCGGGCGCGAGCCGCGTGCTCGACGGACCGGGGCGAGAGGCGGCGGCCGGCGGGGCCGCCAGCGCCCGGCT
>QHVM01000049.1:20018-52324 GCA_003223555.1 Acidobacteriota bacterium
GACAGGCCCGGCTTGAAGATGATGCGGGCGACGCCCATCTGCTTGGCCCGCGCTTGCAAGGCCGACCCCAGGCTCTCCGTCATCATCAGCACCGGCGGATGGAGGCTCATCTTGCCGAGACGCTTCACCACCTCGAACCCGCCCTGGAACGAAGAGCCGCCCGAGGTGGGCATGCCGAGGTCGGTGACGAGCAGGAACGGGATCCCGGCCTTGCCGAGCCGGCCGCCCTTCTTCACCGCCACGTCCGGGTCCTCCGCTTCCACGACCTGGTAGCCGCCGGCGGTGAAGTGGTCCGCGAGCACGCGCCGCACTTCCTCCTCGTCGTCGACCAGGAGCACGACTTTCTCGGCCGGGGACGCAGACGGGGCAGACGGGGCAGACGGCGCAGAGAGGGTCGCGGAGGGGCCGGGGGCGGCGGGAAGCTCGGGGGTGGAGGGCGGCGGGGGCGCGGCGGGGGCGACGGCCGCCGGCCAGGGCGCCGGCGTTCCAGGCGGCGGCGAGGCCGCGGGCGCCGGCTCCTCCGCCTCGACGAAGGAGACCTCCAGCGCGGCCGTGGAGTCGCGCCGGTCCTCGTCCATTCCCCGGGCGAGGTCCAGGAGCAGCTCCTGGGGATTGATGCCCTCGGGCAGCGTCTCCTCCATGATGTCGCGCGCGCCCACGCGCGTCGGAGGCTCCTCGGCGAGGCTGAAGTTGAACTGTCCCTCGCGCAGCCGGATGAGCTGCTGGAGGGCCAGCTCGATCCGGTGCCGGAGCATTCGCGTGCGCTGCGGAGGGGGAAGGTTTTGCACCCGCGGGTCGAGGGGCGGGCTGTCCCACGTGAAGGAAGACGTCACGAAGCCGTCCTGGAAGACGATCGCCCCATCGCCGGCGCCGGTCCGGATCGAGAGATGGCCGGTCTTCTTGCTGAAGGAAACGATCTGGAGGATGTCGAGGAGGGGAAGGTCCTCGAGGTTGCCGGTGAGGCTCATCTGGACCGGGCGATTCTACACCGCGGCCAGGATCTCGTCGGCCACGCGGGGCAGCGGCACCGCGTGCTCCGCGACCCCCGCTTCCAGCGCCGCCTTGGGCATGCCGTAGATGACGCAGGTCTCCTGGCTCTCGGCCAGCGTGCGGCCCCCCGCCTCGCGGATGGCCCGCAGGCCTTCGACGCCGTCGGTGCCCATGCCGGTGAGCACGATGCCCATGCAGCGGGCGCCGTAAGCCTTCGCGACCGTCGCCATCAGCACGTCGACCGACGGCCGGTGGAGAGCGGAACGCGGCTCGTCGTCCAGCCAGACGCGCGGCTGCCCGCCCCGCCGCCGCACCTTCATGTGGACGCCGCCGGGGGCGATCAGGACCGTCCCCGGCGGCACCAGCTCTCCGTCCTCCGCTTCGCGCACGGGCACCGCGCTGCGCTGGTCGAGGCGGTCGGCCAGCGAGCGCGTGAAGCCGGCCGGCATGTGCTGGACCACCAGGATCGCGCTCGGCAGCTCCCGCGGCAGCCGCGGGACGAGGGCCTGGAGGGCGGACGGCCCGCCGGTCGAGGTCCCGATCACGACCACGTCCGCCTGCTGCTGGTGTCGCGCGGGCAGGACGGCCGGCCGCGCCGGGGCCGCCGGCTCCCCCAGGCGCTCGCGGGGAACGCCGGCCAGGGCGCGCACCTTGGCCAGCAGCTCGTCGGCCAGCCCCAGCAGGTTCATGTGGCCCTGGACGCTGGACTTGTCGACGAAGTCCATCGCCCCCAGCTCCAGCCCCCGCAGCGTGACCTCCGCCCCTTCGCTCGTGTGCGACGACAGCAGGAGGACGGGAGTCGGGCAGTCGGCCATGATGCGCCGGAGCGCCTCCAGCCCTCCCATGCGCGGCATCCTCACGTCGAGGGTCACGACGTCGGGCCGCAGCTCGCACACCTTTGCCACGCCGTCCTCGCCGTCCACCGCGGTGGCCACGACCTCCACGTCGGAAGCGGCTCCGAGCATGCGGGAGAGGGCCTGGCGCACGAAGGCCGAATCGTCGACGATCACCACCCGGATCATCGGCGCTCCGCGCCCGGCAGCGGCTTCTGGTAGACGATCGCGCCCTGGAACCGGATGGCGGTGAAGAGGTCGGTAATCCGGGAGAGGCTCTCGGCGTGGCCGAGGAACAGGTAGCCGCCGGGCGCCAGCAGGTCGTAGAAGCTCCGCACCACCTTCAGGATCATGACGTCGGAGAAGTAGATGAGCACGTTGCGGCAGAAGACCACGTCCACGGGGGCCAGGCCGTCGAAGCTGGCCGGATCGACGAGGTTGCCGTGGCGCAGGCTCACCATGCGGCGGATGGCCTCCTTCACCGTCCCGCCACTGCCCTGGCGCACGAAGTGGCGGCCGAGCAGGGCCGGGCTCAGGGAACGGAAGGAGTTGTGGAAGTACAGGCCCCGGCGGCCCTTCTCGAGCGCGAGATGGTCCACGTCCACGCCCACGACCTGCACGTCCCAGTTCCAGAAGAACTGGCCGCTGTCGTAGACGATCATGGCCAGGGTATGCGCCTCCTCGCCGGTGGAGCACCCGGCGGAGAGGACCCGCAGCGTGCGCCGAGGGCTGGCCTCGGTCAGCTTCCTCTCCTTGAGGCTGCGCAGGACGTGGTCGGCGAAGACCTGGAGCTGGGGCATCTCGCGGAAGAAATAGGTCTCGTTGTTGGTGAGGTGGCTGACCATCCGCTCCAGCTCCTCGGCCCGCTGGGGACCGAAGCGCAGGTAGTGGTAGTAGTCCTCGAAGCTCATCAGGTCCAGGCTGGCCAGCCGGCCCACCAGCCGGGACCGCAGGGAGGCCCGCTGCCCGTCCTCGAAGTAGAGCCCGAACCGCTCGTGGATGAAGTCGCGCAGCAGGCGGAACTCTTCTTCGCTCAGGTCGACGTCATGGTCGGACGGGTGATACACGGGGGCCTCTTAACGCAGAGGACGCAGAGGAACGAACGGAGAGGACGCAGAGGAAATCAATGGAATACTGACGAACCGGCGCACCAACTGAATCATCCGTTTATTTCATTCCGTCTCTGCGTCCTCGAGCCTGGTCGGCCTTTCTCCGCATCCTCTGCGTTCAAAGGCAACGCCGCTACCGGGGGGCGAGCTTCTTGAGGGCGGTGGCGGCGGCCTGGCGCACCTCGGCCGAGGGGTCGGCGGCCTTGAGGTCCATGAGCGGGCGCAGCGCGTCCATGAAGCCGCCCTCGCCGAGAGCCAGCGCCGCCTCCGCCCTCACCCGGGCGCTGTCGTCGGCCAGGCCGGAGAGCAGCAGCTTGCGGGCGCGCGCGTCCTCCAGCCGTCCCGCCAGGTCCACCGCGAGCCTCCGCGTCTCGACGTCCGAGCCGACAAAGGCCCGCTCGAGGTCGGGCAGCGCCGCGGCTCCCATCCGTCGCAGGGCCTCGAGCGCCGCGGGTTGGAGCGCGGCGTCGGCCAGCGCGCGCACGAGCGCCCCCGCCGCGCGGCCGTCGCCGATCTCGCCCAGGGCGGCCACCACTGCCCGGCGCACGGTGGCGTCGCCGTCGGCCAGGCGGCCGACCAGACCCGGCAGCGCCTTGCCGCTGCGGATGCGGCCGAGGGCGGTGGCCGCCGCGCAGCGCACGCTCCAGTGCTCGTCCTCCAGGGCCAGCAGCAGGGGCGGCACGGCCTGGGGGTCGCCGATGCTGCCCAGGCTCTCCGCGGCGGCCCGGCGCAGGTTGCGGTCCAGGTCGCGCAGCACCGCCCCCAGCGGCCGCACCGCGGAGAGGGCGCGGATGGAGCCCAGCGCTTCCACCGCCGCGAAGCGCAGCTCCTTGCGCCGGTCCTCGATGAACGCCAGCACGCGCGGCACCGCTTCCGCGCTCCGCACCTGGCCCAGGGCCCGCAGGGCCACGAAGCGCATCTTCGGATCGGGGTCGTCGAGGAGCGGGATGAGGTCGGCGGCCGCCTCGGGGTCCTCGAGCTTGCCCAGCGACAGCACGGCCTGCTGGCGCACCAGGCTGCTCTCGTCGCCGAGGGCGCGGCGCAGCCGCTCGGCCACGCCCGGGGCGTCGATCTCCCCCAGCGCCTTGAGCGCGGCGCGGCGCACGCTCTCCCGGGCGTCCTCGGCGAGCGACATCAGCGCCGGAGCGGCGGAGGGATCGCGCACGAGCCCGAGCGTCTCCGCGGCCCGGATCCGCACCTTCACGTCGTCGCTGGCGAGCGCCTGCACGAGCAGGGGCAGCACTCGCGCCGGCGAGAGCCGGGCCAGCGCCCCCATCGCGCTCTCCTGGATGAGCTCGCTCTCGTCGCCGAGCAGCTCGAAGAGGAGCATGGCGGCGTCCTCGTCGCCCAGGCGGCCGATCGCCGCCGCCGCCTCGGCCCTCACCTCCACCGACGGATCGTGGATGAGAGGCGCGACGAGCGCGATCCCTTCCGGGGGCGCGACGAACCCCAGGCAGCGGATGGTCCCCTGCCGCACGGCGTCGTCGGCGTGCTCGAGGCCGGCCGCCCACGCCGGAGGGTCCTGGAACCCGATGGAGACGAGGGCGTGGGTGGCGTACTCCTGGAGGGCCGTCTCGGTCAGCATGGCGACCAGCGGCCGGACCGCCCGCGGCTCCTTCAGCCAGCCCAACGTGATGGCGGCGGTGCGCCGGTTGCTCGGCTCTTCGTCGGCCAGGGCGGCCAGCAGGTGGTCGACGAGCCCCTGGCGGCGCAACGCGGCCTGCACTTCGGGATCGAGGCTCTCGCCGCTGGCGGTGGCCCGCTGCTCGATGGCGACCACGGCCTGGATGGCCATGTTCCTCAGCAGGGGGTCGGGATCGTAGAGGTGCGGCACCAGGCGGGGCAGCGCCTCCCGCCCGGCCAGTCGGCCCAGCGCTTCCATGGCCGGGCCGCGCAGGAGCTCGTCGCCCAGCAGGTCGAGCAGGGCCGGGGCGGCCTGGGGGTCGCCGATCTCCCCCAGCGCGCCGATGGCCGGGTATTGGAGCCACGGCTCCGTGCGCAAGACCTCGACGAGGGGGAGGACCGCCCGGGGGTCGCCGATCTGCCCGAGGCCGGCCGCGGCGGCGTGGCGGACGTTGAGGTCCGGGTCGGCGAGGGCGGCGATGAGCCTTTCCACCGCCCGCCGCTCGCGGCGCGCCCCCAGCATCACCGCCGCGAAGTTGCGCACCTCCTCGTCCGGGTCGTCGAGCAGCTGCAACAGGGCCTGGCCGGCGCGCGGGCCCAGCTTGACGTAGATCTCCATGGCCGAGTTGCGCATCCCCGCGTCTTCGTCGTTGCGCAGCGCCGCCTCCAGCCGCGGCAGCAGCGCTTCCTCGGGGAAGGCGGCCAGGGCCTCGGCGGCGGCCTGGCGCACGGGCCAGCTCTCGTCCGCCACCGCCACCAGCAGCGGGGCCACCGCCTCCGGCTGGCCAGAGCGGCCCAGCTCCTCGACCACCCGCCGCCGCACCGGCTCTTCCCCGCTGCGCAGCGACTCGAGCGCCGCCTGGATGTCAAGCGTCATTGCCGCTTTGCCTTTAAACGCGGAGGACGCAGAGGAAAGAACGAAGAGGACGCCGAGACGGATGAATGAAGGCGAGAACGGACGGTGGAACCCGGGTCCCCGCGACTACCCGCCTCGGCCCCATCACTCATTTCCTTCTCTGCGTCCTCGCTTCTGGCCCTCTCTGCGTCCTCTGCGTTAAGAGCCCTGCGCTATTGGACGCGGAAGACGGAGATCAGCTTGGCCAGGTTCTCGGCCTGCTGGGCCAGGTTGGCGGTGGCCTTCGACATCTCCTCCACCGTGGAGAGGTTGTCCCGCGCGATCTCGGAGATGTTCTCCATCGCCCTCACCACCAGCTCCCCGCCCCGCTTCTGCTCGGCGGTGGCGTAGGAGACCTGCTGGGTCATGCGGTTCATGTTGTCCACCGCCTGGACGATCTGGCGGCTGCCTTCCGCCTGCTCCTTGGTCGCGATGTTCACCTGGCCGGCGATCTTGTTCATGTTCTCCACCGCCACCCGCACCTGGCGCCCGCCCGCCGCCTGCTCCTTCGTCGAGTAGGCGGCCTGGGTCATGATCCGGTTGATGTTCTCCATGGCCTGCCGGATCTGCTTGGTCCCTTCGGCCTGCTCCCGCACCGCGCTCGTGACCTGGTTGGTGGCGGAGGTCATGTTGGCCACCGTCCCCAGCACCTCGGTCGACGCCTGCGACTGCTTGCTGGTGGCGGAGGCGATCTGGGCCATGAGCTGGGTCGAGCGCGAGACCGACTCGATGATGCTGCGCAGGGCGAGGCCCGCCTTGTCGGCGAGCGTGATGCCGTCCTTGGTCTCGGCCGCCCCGGCCTTGGCCGTCTCGACCGCGTCGCCGGTCTCGGCCTGGACCTGCCGGATGACCTCGCCGATCTCCTTGGTCGCCTCGACCGAGCGCTCGGCCAGCTTGCGCACCTCGTCGGCCACCACCGCGAAGCCGCGGCCTGCCTCCCCCGCCCGGGCGGCCTCGATGGCGGCGTTGAGGGCGAGCAGGTTCGTCTGGTCGGCGATCTCCTCGATCACCTCCAGGATCTTGCCGATCTCCTGCGACCGCTTACCCAGCCCGGTGATGACGCGGGCCGTGTTCTCCATGGTCTCCGAGATCGTGCGCATGCCCGCGATCGTGCGGCCCACCGCCTCGTCGCCGGTGCGGGCGTCCTCGGAGGCGCGCCGGCTGATGCGGTCCGCCTCCTCGGCGATCTTGGCCACGTCGTTGACGGCGGCCGCCATCTCGGAGACGGTGTGGGCCGTCTTCTGCACGGCCTGGCTCAGCGACTCCGCGTTGCGGGCCACCGAGGCGATGAACGTCGTCATCTCCTCCACGGTGGCCGAGGTCTCGGTCACGGTGCCGGCCAGGTTCTCGAGGTTCTTGGCCATCTGGTCGATGGAGACCGTCATCTGCTCGATCGTGGCCGAGGCCTCGGTCACGGTGCCGGCCAGGGTGGCGCTGGAGCGGGCCACCTCCTCGATCGAGGCCCCCATCTGGTTGATGGAGCTGCTCGTCTCCTCGACGTAGGTGGCGAGGCTCTGGGCGTTGCCGGCCACGGTCTGGATGGAGGCGGCCATCTGCTCCATGGAGGTGGAGGTCTCCTCGGCGGCCTGGGCCTGGCTCTGCGCCCCCTGGTTGATGAGCTTGGCGTTGGCGGAGATCTGTCCCGCCGAAGACGCGACCTGCACCGAGGTCTCCTGGATGTTGTCCACGATGCGCCGCAGGTTGCTGACCATCTCCTTCAGGCTCTTGGCCAGTACCCCGATCTCGTCCTCGGAGTCGATGCGCAGCGTCTCGGTCAGGTCGCCCTTGGCCACCGCGCTCGCCACCTCGACCATATGGCGGACCGGGTCGAGCCAGCGCCCGGTGAGGTACCAGCCGAGGAGAGAGCCGCCCGCGAACAGCGCCAGCGCGACCAGGAACGTCTGGAGCAGCGTCGCTCGCTGCTGCTGGTTCATCACCCGCTTGCTGATGGCCACCTCGACCCCGCCCTTCAGCTCCTCGGCCGGCTTGGCGGCGCCGGGGGCGGCCTCGGGTCCCGCCGCCTCCGCCCCGGGGGCCGTGGTGACCGGGGCGCGGAAGAGGATCACCTCGTCGCTGTTCTCGGCGACCGCGTCACGGTCCTCGACCGCGGAGGCGGCGGTCAGGGGCAGCTCGCGGATCGGGACGCCCTTCTGGGCGAGGATCGCTCCCTTGGCATCGCGGATCATGGCTCCTACCACGTCCGTGCCCTGCTCGGCGGAGATCGCCCCCTGCAGGAGCTGGCCGAGGAGCGGCCGGTCCTCGGTGAGGACGCCGTACTTGCTGTTGAAGGCGAGGTTGCCGGCGATGTAGGTTCCCCGCTTCACCATCTGTTCCCGCAACACGCGCCCGCTGCTCACGGAGGAGTAGACCGCCGACACCACCCCGACCACGAGCGCCACGCCGGCCACGAGCAGCAGCAGCTTGGTGCGGATCGAAAGCGTCCTCAGGTCCATAGGTGCTCCAGAAGGCCTCCGTTAGAAGACGCGGCTCGCCGCCTTCAGCGCGTCGGCGGGGATGTCGATCTTGAGCTTGGCCGCTATCTTGCGGTTGATGATCAGCTCCGCGCGCGGCACGCGCATGTCCATGCGCCCCCGCTCACCGGCGGCAAAGCGGCCGACGAGCTCGGCCGCCTGCTCGCCCACCGATGACGGGTCGGGCCCGTCGCTCACCAGGGCGCCCTCGGCGATGAGGCTCGACGCATACGCGTAGACCGGCCGGCCCGCCTTCAGCGACTCCGCGAGGACGAAGCGCCGCGTCTGGTCACCGGTGAGGATGGGATCGGCCAGCATCCACACCGCGTCGACGGCGTCGGCCCCGCTGAGCAGCTCGCGCATCGCTTGCGGAACCTCGCGCTCGGAGCTGACGAGCCGCGGGACGAGCGCCACCCGCACCAGGCGGGCGGCCTTCTGGGCCTCGTCGATCTCTCCCGCCGTGTCCGGTCCGTGGAGCAGCCCGATGCGCACGCCGCGCGGGTTGACGAGGCGGAAGGCCGCGAGCTGGTTCTTCATCGGTACGCCCGCGGATACCCCCGCCGCCCGTGGCGCGTCGGCGAGGCCGGCCTTGTCGGGGTCGGGGACCATGCAGAAGACCAGCGGGCTGTCGGGCAGGGACGCCCGCGCGACCTGGGCGGCCAGGCCGCCGAGCGCGACCAGGATCATCGTCCGGCCCCGGAGGCCGGCGGCGATGCGCTCACCCTGGGCGCGGTTGCCGGCCAGGTCGAACTCGGTGAAGGTGTGGGCCGGGCCCGCCCGCCGCAGCGCGTCCACCACCGCCCGGACGCCCGGCTGCTCGCTGCTCTTGAGCACGACCACCTCCGCGCCCTGGACGGGAACGGCCAGGGCCACCCCCAGCACGAGCCACGAGCCCTTTGCCTTCATCGCACGTCCTCCGCCCTCCACGCCTTTCGGCGGGCAGCGTAATTTATTCGTCAATTCGGGGGGGTGCGGACCTAACGAAAGCACCCCCCCGCGCGCATTCGCGCTCCCCCCCATGTCGCTCCGCGCCGAAGTGAATTCGGCGCTCCGCTGCTACGGGCCGGGTGCTCGCTGCCTTCATTCAGCGGTCCCGACGCCTTCCCGCAGCTCGAGGGCCAGGACCTTCGGCAGATCCATGAGGATGATCAGGCGGTCCTGGAGCTTGGCCACGCCGCGGAGGTAGTTGGCGTCGATCTCCACCACTTCCTCGGGGGCCGCTTCGATGCTGGCCACGGGCACCTTCAGCACCTGGGAGGCGCCGTCGACCAGCAGGCCGACCAGCCGCTCCCGCACCTTGACGACCACGATGCGTGACGGGCGGGCGGCGCCGTCCACCTGCCCCAGTCCCAGCTTCCGCTTCAAGTCCACGACCGGGATGATCCGCCCGCGCAGGTTGATCACTCCCTTGATGAAGTCCGGCGCCCGCGGGACGGGGGTGATCTCGCTGACGCGGATGATCTCCTGGACGAGGCGGACGTCCACGCCGTACTCCTCGCCGGCGAGGAGGAACGTCGCTAGGTGCTCGGTGGCCTCGGCCGCCTTGCGCTCCTCCCGCACCGGCGCCCCGAAGATCGAGATGCTGTGGGCGGGCGCGGCCTCGCCCTCGGGTGTGCGCCGCTCGACCACCGGCGGGGCCGACGGAGTGGCCGGCTCCAGGGCCCCGCTCGCCGCCAGGGCCAGGATGTCGGCGGCGAGGCCCGAGGAGGGCAGCGCGATGCGCGCAGGGTCTTCCGCTCGCGCGGAATGAATCCGCGCTCGCTCATCGAGTTGGGGCGCTCGCGCGGAATGAATCCGCGCTCGCTCATCGAGCGGGGGGGACTCTCCGGTCCCCCCAGATCCCCCCGGCCGCGTCTGGGCCGACTCCGGGGAAGACCCGGCGGTCCTCTTTCGCGCCGCTCTCTTGCGAGGGGCCGGGCGAGCCATGACGCGTCAGCTTCCGCCGGCCAGGGCGGGCAGGCTCCGGCCGTGGGCGAGGGCCTGGCGCCGGCCCTCGAAGAAGGCGGCCACGTCCAGGATGAGGACGACGCGGCCGTCGCCCATGATCGTGGCCCCGGCGAGGGCGAAGGCGGTCCCCGACACCGACGGGTCGAGCGCCTTGATGACGACCTCCTGCTGGCCGCGCAGGCGGTTCACCACGAGACCCACCCGCTTGTCCCCCCGCCCGAGGATCACCGCGTAGTGGGCGGCGGCCGCGCCGGCCACGGGGGCGAGGCCGAAGAAGGCTTCCAGGTGAACGAGGGGCACGATGCGGTCGCGAATCCGCAGGGTGTCCCGGCCGTTGATCGCGTGGACGTCGCCGGGCCGGAACTTCAGGCTCTCCACCACCGACCCCAGCGGCACCGCGTAGGTGCGGTCGGACACCTCGACCAGGAGGGCGGAGATGATGGCGAGGGTCAGCGGGAGCTGAATGGTGAACTTCGTGCCCACCCCGGGCACCGTCTCCACCTCGACGAGGCCGTTGAGGCGCTCGATGGACTTCATCACCACGTCGAGCCCCACGCCGCGCCCGGACAGCTCGCTCACCCTCTCCGCGGTCGAGAAGCCCTGGGAGAAGATGAGCTGCACCAGCTCGCGGTCGGCCAGCGTCTCTTCGGGCTTCACGAGCCCGCGGTCGAGCGCCTTGCGGCGCACGGCGGCGGCGTCGATGCCCGACCCGTCGTCCATGATCGTGATGAGGACGTGGTTCGACTCCTGCATCGCCGAGAGCAGGATCGTGCCGGTCGGGGTCTTGCCCCGGGCGACCCGCACCGACGGCGCCTCGATGCCGTGATCGACGCTGTTGCGGATCATGTGGACGAGCGGCTCGCCGATCTCGTCGATGATGGCCTTGTCGATCCGGGTGGCCTCTCCTTCCAGGATCAGCTCGATGTCCTTGCCCTGCTGGCGGGCCAGGTCGCGCACCAGCCGCGGGAAGCGCTCGAAGACGTGGCGGATGGGCAGCATGCGGATGTCCATCACCGTCTCCTGGAGCTGGGTGCTGACCGAGGCCACCTGCTGCACGGCCGAGAGCAGCTCGACCGCTTCCCGTCCTCCACCGAGCCGCTCGGCCAGGTGGCGGCCCAGCTCATGGAGCTTGGTGCGGTGGATGATCAGCTCGCCGACGAGGTTCAGCAGGTGGTCCAACTGCGAGAAGTCCACGCGGACCATGTTCGAGCGGGTGGAGACGTATTCCGCAGAGATCGCGGACGGCGCGGCCGCCTCCGCGACGGCCGGCGGAGCGGGAGCGGCCGGGAGGGCAGGGGTCGGCGGGGTCGCCGCCGGGAGGGCAGGGGCGGTCTCGGGGGCCTGGCGCAGGATTGCCTCGAGGACCGCTCGCTCGCCCTCGAGGTTCCGCACCTCGGCCCGCTGCCGGCAGGCCTGCTCCACCGCGTCGCGCAGGGCGCTCGCGCCGGCGAACAGTCGATCGAAGAGCGGGCCGGACAGGGTCACCGTCCCCTGGCCGACGCGTACGAAGACGTCCTCCAGGCGGTGGACGTAGTCCTTGATGCCGCCGAAGCCCATCATGCCGCTGTTGCCCTTCAGCGTGTGCAGGGGGCCGAGGATGCCGGATACGATCTCCGGATCCAGCCCTTCCCGCTCCAGGGCGAGCAGGGCATGGTCGAGCGCCTCGAGGTGGGCGCGGGCGTCCTCGAGGTAGATGTTGAGGAGTTCCGGGGAGATCTGGAAGTCGGACACCGCCTCTGAACCCTAGCCCGGGGCGGTGATCTTCTCGATGAGCCCGTGCAGCTCCGAGGCCTGGAAAGGCTTCTTGACGTAGCCCTTGGCTCCCATCTTGAGGCCCCGGATGGTGTCCTCCTCCTTGCCCTCGGTGGAGATGATGATGACCGGTATCGCCTGGTAGGCCGGCTCCTTCTGGACGCGCTGCAGGAACTCGAGGCCGTTCATGACCGGCATGTTGATGTCGAGGAGGATGAGGTCGATGCCCTCCTCCTGGCCGAGCTTGTCGAGCGCCTCCAGCCCGTTCATGGCGCTGATGAGCTTGCAGTTCTTGTAGCGGGAGAGGAAGAGCTTGTACATCTGGTGGATGAGGGCCGAGTCGTCCACCGCGAGGATCTTCCTGAGCATCACCCCGCTCCTAGCTGGTCAGCGCAGTTTGTAGCACCGAACCCCCTGCGGTTCAACCGTCTGCGGCCGTTCGGCGCCGGGCCCTTGAAGGCCTGCGTGCTTCCGGACACGATGGAATCAAGGTCCGAATGAGCGAAGCCGCCCTGCTGCCCCCCGCGCGGCACAAGCGGCCGGGGTTGACCCCCCGGCAGGAGCGCGGGTTCAACCTGCTCGTCGCCGGGCTGATGGGGGCGATGGTCCTGGGCTGGATCGTCTCCATCGCCGACCAGCTCCGTGAACGGCGGGAGGCCGAGCCGGCCGGACCCACGGCCGCCCGGGTGCTGGCGGCCGCCCTCACTGATCCCCGAGCGTCGGGCACCGCCTACCTGGCCGACGCCCCGGTGGAGTTCCTCGACGAGCTGCGGGGGAGGTCGGGCAAGGTGGAGGCCGTCTTCCGGACGCCCGGGGCCTCGCTGACTCCGCCCCAGGCCCCCGCCAAGCCGGCCCCCGAGCTGAGTGCCCGCTACGACACGCCCTCCGGCCGGGAGCTCGTCTCGGAGGACTTCACGGCTCCCAGGGATCCCGGGATCTACAAGCTCGCCGTGGAGATGAACAAGGCCACCCGCTCCATCGACGACCTGCGGGTCATCACCCTCGTACCCTTTGCCGAGAAGAAGGAAGGGCGCATCGGCCTGTACTACCTCGGCCGGTGGCCTTTCGAGAGCGGGGCCGCGCCCCCGCGGCCCTCCTACGCGAACCCGGCCGGCTTCATCGAGGTCACCCGCGAGAACAAGGACACTCCCGTCTCGGAGCACTTCAAGCTGGCCGACTTCCTCACCAAGGACCAGTTCGACGTCTGGCCCAAGTACCTCCTCCTCGACTCGCGACTGCTCGACAAGCTGGAGCTGGTCATCCAGGAGCTGCAGGCCGAGGGGCATCCCGTCGAGCACGTGCAGATCATGAGCGGTTTCCGCACGCCCATCTACAACCACAGCGGCGGCAACACCGCCGGCCGGGCCAGCCTCAGCCGCCACATGTACGGGGACGCGGCCGACATCTTCGTCGACAACGACCGCAACGGCATGATGGACGACCTCAACGGCGACGGCAGGGTCGATCCGGCCGACTCGGAGGTGATCGCGCGGGCGGTCGACCGCGTGGAGGCGAAGTACCCGGCTCTGGTCGGAGGGGTGGGGCTCTACGCCGCGTGCTGCGGCCACGGCCCCTTCACCCACGTTGACGTGCGCGGCTATCGCGCCCGCTGGCGCGGCACCGGCAACGGATAGCCCGCGCAAGAAGGAGGACTGCCTTGACCGATTCCGTCTGTCCCGAGTGCGGGTCCGAAAGAAAGGACTTCACCCGCGTCTGCCCCGCTTGCGGGGCGCCCCCCGTCGACAACCGGCAGGGCCCCGTCCGGGCCCCGGGTGTCCGGACGGCCGACCTGGAGCCCTACGTCGCCCTGCGCTACATCGCGAAGCTCTTCAAGGTCCTGGCCGCGCTCATCATGATCATGCTCATCGGCGAGGTCATCCTCGGCCTCGTGATCGACGGCCGGACGTCCATCACCGTGCTCCTCGGGGAGGCCACGCGGCTGCTGGTGCTGGCGGGCATGCTGTGGGCGGCGGGCGACATCGCCGTGCTGATGGTCGACGCCGGCCACGACCTGCGGGTCGCCCGCATCCTGCTCGGCCGCATCAACGCGCAAGCGCACCGCCGCGAGGCCCCCGAAGAAGAAAAGGCCGCGCCGCGCCCGCGGGCCGCGCCCTGAGGCGCGTGCGATAATCCCGGCCATGGCCGTGGCCCGTGTTTGAGTCCCGCGAGCGGCTGGCCGAGGACATCCGGGTGCTGCTCGACGGCGTGCGGGCGGAGGCGCGCGGCCGCTACGCCTGCCTGATGGAGCCCGGCCGGATCGTCTTCGAGAGCCCGGAGCCGGAGGCGCGCGAGGAGTGGGCGCTGCGCCGCCTGCTCGAGGAGCGCAGCGCGGCGCTCTTCTCGCTGCCCGGGAGCATGGCCGGGGAGGGGCCGGCCGAGGACCTCTTCGAAGGCTGCGAGCAGGACGACTTCCTGCTCGCGTTCCTCAACGGCCGGGTGGCCGTCGTCGTCGCCTGTCCCGACGCGGAGGGCGTGCGGGACGCGGTCATGAGGCCGCTGCGCGCGCTGGCCGACCGGCTCTTCCGCTACAACGAGACCTGGCGTCTCGACGAGAAGGGCCACGGCTTCTTTCTCGGCAGCGCGCGGCTGGACGTGGTGGTCGTGGGCCGCACGGGATAGACCACCCGCGAGCTCGACGTGGGCGTCCGAGGGGACGGCCGGCGCGGTCTTCAGCCGCCCCATGCACTCCAACGAGTCTCTCCGATTTGGCCGCCGAGAAGGATCGAGCGGAATGGCTCCCGTATGGGGTTGACTTTCCTGCCCTTTCCAAGACTCCAGCAGATAGACGCCCAGCATTCGGCTTCCGATGCACCACATCGGAGGCGGCCACAACCAAGACGCCAAACTCCGAACGGCCTGAACCCCGAAAGAGAGAAGCCCGACGACGTCACCGGTCGATATGCTCCAGAAACTTGCGACATTGAATTGAGAACCTGGAGATATCGCGGGGTGCGGGCATCCTCGGCGGCCGAAATTCGCCGTGGTATGAGAAGAGGACGCCGAGCTCATGGCCGAGGTGAGTCCCTCGCTCGGTCCGAGCGCGAAGCAACGGCCGATCTCATCGCTCACCTGGCGGAGCTGGACGCCCGGCGGCTCTACCTGGGCGCCGGGTTCTCGTCGTCTGAAGCGGAGGCCTACAACCGCATCGAGGCGGCGCGGGCGGCCAGAAGGTTCCCGGCCATCCTCGACATGCTCGGCGACGGCGCCCTGACCTCACCACAGTGCGCCTCCTCGCCGCGCACCTGGATGACGACAACCAACGGGAGCTGCTCGCGGCCGCATCCCGCAAAAGCAGGCGCCAAGTCGAGGAGCTGCTGGCCCGATACTCCCGCGGCCCGCTGTCGCGCCCACAACGCTTACGAGGCCGAGGTTTTCTACGGCCGGAGGAAATTCCGGGGCGGGGAGGGGGTCCTACGGGAGTCGTGTGCGCCCGTATCGTCCCGCGCGACGGATCGAACTCGTTCTGGAACGAGTCCGGCCACAATCACCGGAGGGGCGGTTCGGTGAAGTAACAGCTGTTGGCGGCCAACCCGGACTTGAGGTCGCGAATTTCGACCTCAAGCCTTCCGTAAGCAGGGACCGATCCACGCTAGAATGTCGCATGAGGGCGGTCCGGAGTCCCGGCCCAACTCCCATTCCATGAAGCAGATCCGCAACTTCTCGATCATCGCCCACATCGACCACGGCAAGACGACGCTCTCCGACCGCCTGCTCGAGCGTACGGGAGCGCTCACCCAGAGGGAGATGACCGAGCAGTTCCTCGACTCGATGGACCTCGAGAAGGAGCGCGGGATCACGATCAAGCAGCACTCGGTCCGCCTCGAGTACAAGGCGAAGGACGGCCAGGACTACGTCCTGAACCTCATCGACACCCCCGGCCACGTGGATTTCTCCTACGAGGTCTCGCGCTCGCTGGCGGCGTGCCAGGGGGCGCTCCTCGTCGTGGACGCGAGCCAGGGCGTCGAGGCGCAGACGCTGGCCAACGCCCACCTGGCGGTGGACTCCGGCCTGGAGATCGTCCCCGTCCTGAACAAGATCGATCTGCCCGGCGCCGAGCCGGAAAAGGCGCGAGAACAGATCGAGAACATCATCGGCATCGACGCCTCCCACGCGATCCTGGCCTCGGCCAAGCAGGGAATCGGGATCGACGAGATCCTGGAGGCGATCGTGGCCCGGATCCCGGCCCCGAAGGGCGACCCCGACGCGCCCCTGCGCGCGCTCGTCTTCGACTCCTGGTTCGATCAGTACCGCGGAGTGGTGGTCCTCGTCCACCTCGCGGATGGTCGCCTCGCCCCGGGGATGAAGGTCCGCCTCATGGCCTCGGGGGGAACCTACGAGGTGGAGCAGCTCGGGGTCTTCACCCCCAAGCCGCTGCCGGTCGACTCGCTGTCGGCGGGCGAGGTAGGCTTCGTGATCGCGGGCATCAAGAAGGTGTCGGACGTGGCCATCGGCGACACCCTGACCGACGACCGGCGGCCCGCTCCCGAGCCGCTGCCGGGCTTCAAGGAGGTCAAGCCGATGGTGTTCGCCGGGCTCTACCCGGTGGACGCCGACCAGTACGCCGAGCTGCGGGACGCGCTCGAGAAGCTCCGCCTCAACGACTCGTCCTTCTTCTACGAGCCGGAGACCTCGGCCGCCCTGGGCTTCGGGTTCCGCTGCGGCTTCCTGGGCCTGCTGCACATGGAGATCGTCGAGGAGAGGCTGGAGCGGGAGTTCGACCTCGAGCTGCTGGTGACCGCGCCCTCCGTGCGCTACCGCGTACTCCGCACCGACGGCGAGGTGGTGGAGGTGGATTCCCCGGCCAGGCTCCCCGACGCCGGCTCGATCGAGGCCGTCGAGGAGCCCATCATCACCGCCGTCATCCTCACCCCCGACGAGTTCGTGGGGCCGATCCTCAAGCTGTGCCAGGAGAAGCGGGGCGTGCAGAAGGGGCTCGACTACCTCACCCAGACCCGCGTGATGATCACCTACGAGCTGCCGCTCAACGAGATCCTCCTCGACTTCTACGACCGCCTGAAGTCCGCCTCGCGCGGCTTCGCCTCCCTCGACTACCAGTTCTCCGGCTACTGGACCTCACCCCTCGTGAAGCTGGACGTGCTCGTCAACGGCGACCCCGTGGACGCGCTTTCGCTCATCGTGCACCGCGAGACGGCCTACCAGCGGGGCAAGACCCTGGTCGAGAAGATGCGGGCGATGATCCCCCGCCAGATGTTCGAGGTGGCGATCCAGGCCGCCATCGGCAGCCGCGTGATCGCCCGGGAGACGGTCAAGCCCCTGCGCAAGAACGTGCTCGCCAAGTGCTACGGGGGAGACATCACGCGCAAGCGCAAGCTCCTCGAGAAGCAGAAGGAAGGCAAGAAGCGCATGAAGCGCGTGGGACAGGTGGACATTCCGCAGGAGGCCTTTCTGGCCGTCCTGAGGGTGGACTGACCCCCGGACGAATGGCGTTTACCAAGTCCCAGGTCAAGAACTCGAGGAGATCCACGATCTAGGCTTGGATCGAAAGGCCGCCCTGGGGCGCCGCCCTGCCGATTCGCCCGCATTCGGCTAGAATATCCGCGATGGCCGCCGCCCAGCCGCAGACCGCGCCCCGCGCCGAAGCTCCCGCCTTCAAGAAGTCCGTGGCCCGGGAGTACCTCGAGTCGGTCGTGGTGGCGGTGATCCTGGCCCTCTTCATCCGCACCTTCGTGGTGCAGGCCTTCAAGATCCCCACCGGCTCCATGGAGACCAACCTCCTCATCGGGGACCACCTCCTGGTCAACAAGGTCATCTACTCGCCCTCCGCCATTCCGTTCGAGGACCGGCTCCTGGCCAAGAAGCCGGTGCAGCGCGGTCACGTGGTGGTGTTCAAGTTCCCGGAGGATCCTTCCCGCGACTTCATCAAGCGCGTCATCGGGCTGCCGGGAGAGACGGTGGAGATACGGGACAAGACGGTCTTCGTCAACGGACGGCCGCTGACTGAGCCCTATGCCCACTTCCTGGAGCCGCCGCTGCGCCGCGACGATCCCGAGTACGGCCTGCGCAGCGAGGGGGTGCGGGACAACTGGGGGCCGGAGGTGGTGCCCGCCGGCCAGCTGTTCGTGATGGGCGACAACCGCGACAACAGCCGCGACAGCCGCTTCTGGGGCTTCCTTCCCCGCGACCAGGTCAAGGGCCGGGCGCTGCTCGTGTACTGGTCCTACGAGGCCTCGCGGGAGGAGTACCACCGCACCGGTTACCTCGACTGGCTCCGCGACACGCTCTCCGCCTTCGGCAAGACCCGCTGGAGCCGATTCTTCCATCTGATCCGCTGAGGCCTGGAGGAGCGCGATGAGAGCCGGAAACGAAAAGGGCGAGGGCCGGATGGGGACCGTGGTCGGCCTGCTGTTCTTCGTGGCCGTGGTGCTCGCCATCTGGAACCTCGCTCCGCCCTTCTGGGCCGATTACAACTTCAAGGACAAGCTCAACGAGTTCGCGCGGGTCGGGCGCCACAAGAGCGACGACGAGATCCTGCGCATGATCATGCGCGAGGTGAGCGACAACCACCTCGAAGGCTACATCACCGGCAACACTTGCAAGATCAACACCATGGAGACGCGGCGCGTGATCCGGTGCGAGTACGACCGCACGGTGGACATCCTCCCCGGCTTCAAGCACACGTTCCATTTCAAGGACGAGGCGGACCAGCCCGTTCTCTAACGCGCCTTCGCACTCCCCCCCCAGGTCGCTCCGCGCCCGCGTGGATCGGGCGCTTTCGTTTTCGAAGTCGATGCCTGCGCGGCTAGGCCGGAGACGCCAGCAGGGCGAACACGACCCGCGCCACGTCGGAGAGCGCCTGCGGCTTCTGCAGGAAGGCATCGGCCCCCAGCCGGCGCGCCTCGCCGACGACCTCGGGCGTCGCGTAGCCGGTGAAGATCACGACCCGGGTCCGGGGGAAGCGCTCCCGCACCAGCGCGAGCAGGTCCAGGCCGTCCGCCTCCCGGATCGGATGGAGCCGCAGGTCGGCGATCATCAGCGAGTACGAGCCCGCGTCGAGGAAGGACTCGGCCTCCTCTCGCCCGCGGGCGACGTCGACCTGGTGGCCGTAGGTCTCGAAGTACTCCTTCATGGTGACGACGATTCCCTCTTCGTCGTCCACGATCAGGAGGCGATGGCCCACGCGCTCAACGACCCCCGCCGGAACCGGCCCCTCCCGGGGCCAGGCCGAGCCCGCCGAGCATCACGGCCGCCGCACCTTCCAGCGATTCGATCCACGATCCGATCTCCGAAGCGCGGGCCGACTCGCCGAGGTTGATCCGCACGTTTTCCGCCGCCCCTTTGAGCCCGGCCCAGGCCAGCGCCGCCGCCGTGCGGGCGTCGCTCACCGCGTTGGAATTGCCGCTCTCCGCCGCCACCTGCGCTGCCGCCAGCACCGTCAGGCACATCTCGGCCGTGCGCATGGGGACGTCAGTGGCGACCGAGACCGCCGCCTCGACCGCGCGCTTGCGTGACGCCTCATCCTCGTCCGTCGCCTTCGGCAGGCGGTAGGCCGCGACCACGGCGTCGTAGGCCGCGCTGTCCTCGTCCACCAGCCGGCGGAGCTGATCGCCCGCGGCGCGCGCGTCGGCCAGGGCCCCGTCGAGCCGGATCCGTTCGCCCGGCTCGCCAGTACGGGTCTTCGGCATCCCGCACACCATGGCGACGAGGGCGGCGGCGATGGCTCCCGCGAGGGCGGCCGCGGAGCCGCCGCCGGGGGTGGGATCGGAGGATGCGAAGCGGTCGAGCAGGTCGGAGGCGCTGAGGGCGAGCAGCGCCACTCAGAGCTTCCCGAGGAGCTGCTTCGCGATCACCATGAGCTGCATGTTCGTGGTCCCCTCGTAGATCTGGCCGACCTTCTGGTCGCGGAAGTACTTCTCCACCGGGTACTCCCGCGTGAAGCCGTAGCCGCCGTAGATCTCGATCACCTTCGAGCTGACGTGCTCGGCGGCCCGGGAGGCGACGAGCTTCGCCATGGCCGCTTCCTTGATGAAGGGAGCGCCGGTGTCGCGCAGCCGGGCCGCGTTGTAGGTGAGGAGGCGGGCGGCCTCCAGCTCGGTGGCCAGCTCGGCGAGCAGGAACTGAACGGCCTGGAACTCGGCGATGGGCCGCCCGAACTGGCTCCGCTCCTGCGCGTAGCGCAGGCCGTGCTCGAACGAGCCCTGGGCCACCCCGACCATCTGGGCCCCGATGCCGATCCGGCCCTCGTTGAGCGTCTCGATGGCGATCTTGTAGCCCTTGCCCACCTCGCCGAGCACGTTTCCCTTGGGCACCCGGCAGCCCTCCAGCACCAGCTCGCAGGTCGAGGACGCCCGGATGCCGAGCTTGTCCTCCTTCTTGCCGACCTGGAAGCCCCGGTAGCCCCGGGCGGGGTCGACGGTGGCCATCACGATGAACAGGTCGGCCTCGGCGGCATTGGTGATCCACAGCTTGCGGCCCGTGAGCTCGTAGTGGTCGCCCTTGTCGGCGGCCCGGCAGGCGAGGGCGAAGGCGTCCGAGCCGGAGCCGGCCTCGGAGAGGGCGTAGGCCCCCACCCATTCGGAGGCGAGCCGGGGGAAATAGCGGGCCTTCTGCTCGTCGGTGCCCCACCGGAGCAGGGCGTTGTTGACGAGGGTGTTCTGGACGTCGACGAGCACGGCCAGCGAGGCGTCCACCCGCGCCAGCTCCTCGACGGCGAGGACGGACATGAAGAAGGTGGCGGCGGCGCCTCCGGCCGACTCGGGGACCTCGATCCCCATGATCCCCAGCTCGAAGCACTTGTCGATCAGCTCCCGGGGAATGCGGGCCTCCCTGTCCATCGTGGGCACGAGCGGGCGCACCTCGGCTTCGGCGAAGTCACGTACCTGGTCGCGGAACATCCGCTCGTCCTCGGAGAGGTCGGTGAGGGGGAGGCTGCGGGCAGGAGCGAGCGTCTCGGGCATCACATCACCTCGGGAACGCCATGCTACCGCTAAAACGCCTTGACACCCCGCGGCTTTGTCCTATGATCTAGCTTGTGATGCTGGCGTCCCCTGCCGTGCGACCGCGGGTCCGCGCGAGGCGAGGCCCGTCTCTCCGGCGGGGAGCCATGGTCTAGTTCGCGGCGCCAGTCGAACGGACCTTCCGACCCGCTGGATCTGAGCCAGCGGGTCTTTTTATTTATGAGCTTCAAGGTCGGCGTTTTCGGGGCGACCGGTTATGCCGGGCGGGAGATCGTCCGCCTGCTCTCCGTCCACCCCCGGGCGCAGCTCGCCTTCACCACCGGGAGCGGCGAGGGCCACCTGGCCCACGAGGCCGGGCTGCAGCGCGCGGCCGATGCGTACCTCCTCTCGCTGCCGCACGGCGTCTCGGCCGCCTACGCCGCCCGGCTCCGGCAGTTGCAGCCGCAGGCCGTCGTGGTGGATCTCTCCGGCGACCTGCGGCTGCCGGACGCCGACTCCTACAAGCAATGGTACGGGCACGACCACCCGGCCGCGTCGCTCCTGGGCGGCGCCCCCTACGGCCTCACCGAGCTGTACCGCGAGCGGATCCGCGGCGCGCGTCTCATCGCCAACCCCGGCTGCTATGCCACGAGCGTCCTCCTTCCCCTGGTCCCGCTCGTGAGCCAGGGGCTGGTGGAGGCCGACGACGTCGTCGTCGACGCCAAGAGCGGGGCCACCGGCGCCGGCCGCACGCCCAAGGAGGATCTGCTCTTCTGCGAGGTGGACGAGGACCTCAAGGCCTACTCGCCCGGCCGCAGCCACCGGCACGTCGGGGAGATGGAGGCGGTGCTGGCCGAGCGGACGGGCCGCAAGGTGAGCCTCACGTTCTGTCCCCATCTGCTGCCCGTGAAGCGCGGCATCCTCTCCGCCCTCTACGTCAGGACACGCGCTTCGGCGGCCGACCTGGCGGGCGGCCTGCGGCAGGCCTACGACGGCTCGCCGTTCGTCAAGGTCGGCGCGGAGCCGCCGCGGCTGTCGGATGTGGTGGGGACCAACGACTGCCGTCTCTCGGTCCATGCCGCCGCCCCGGGCCGGGCCGTCGTCTTCTCGGCGCTCGACAACCTCGTGAAGGGAGCGGCGGGCCAGGCGGTGCAGAACCTGAACGTCGCCCTGGGCTGGCCGGAAACCGAAGGCCTGCCCACGCTCGACGGGAGTACGCGATGAGCCGCCGGCTGTCGCTGGCCCGCGATGGGGGCCCCGTGCGGGTCTACAAGGTCGGCGGACCCGCGCTCGAAGACCCCGGCCTCATCGCGCCGCTGGCCGAGGAGATCCGCCGGGCGCCGGGGCCGTCGGTGCTCGTCCACGGCGGTGGCCGCCACGTGGACCGCATGCTGCGGGCCCTGGCCATCGAGTCCCGGTTCATCGCGGGCCGCCGGGAGACCTCTCCCGCCGCCATGGAGGTCGTGGAGATGGTCCTCTCGGGTGTCGTCAACAAGGACCTGGCCGCGCGCCTCACCCGGGCTGGCCTGCCGGCGGTCGGCATCTCGGGCCGCGACGGCGCCATGATCCGCGCCCGCTTGGAGCCGGGACTGGGCCGGGTGGGAGTGCCGGTCGAAGCCGATCCGGCGCCGATCCGCGCGTTGTGGGACGCGGGGTTGCTGCCCGTCGTCTCCCCCGTCTCGTGCGGGCCGGGTGGCGAGTCGGTGAACGTCAACGCCGACGAGGCGGCGCTCGTGCTGGCCCGCGCGCTCGGCGCGGCCGGCCTCGTCTATCTCTCCGACGTCGACGGTGTGCGGGTGGGGAACGAGACGGTCGGCGTCCTCGACGCGGCGGCGGCGGGACGCCTGATCGAGGACGGGACGATCGCGGCCGGCATGGCGCTGAAGGTGCGCATGGCCCTCGAGGCGGCCGGGGTCGGGATCCCGGAGGTCGTGGTGGCCGGCAAGGGCCGCCTCAGCGGAGGCTTCCCGGGCACCCGGATCACCGCGGGGGTGGAGGCGGCCCGGACCCGGATCCGGCGGGGGGGGCGGTGAGCGCGCTGCTGCCGGTCTACGACCGCGACCTGGTGGTCGTCTCGGGCAAGGGCGCGCGCGTCACCGACGCCGAGGGAAAGACCTACCTGGACTTCGCGGCCGGGATCGGCGTCAACGGACTCGGCTACGGCGACCGGGAGGTCGTCGCGGCCATCCGAAAGCAGGCCGCGAGGCTCCTGCATGCCAGCAACCTCTACTACAGCCAGCCCGTCCGGGACCTGGCCGACCGCCTGGTCACGCTGGCCTTTCCGGCCAAGGTCTTCTTCTGCAACTCGGGAACCGAGGCGGTCGAGGCGGCGATGAAGTTCGCCCGGCGTATCGGGGGTCCCGCCGGACGCACCGACTTCGTGGCCTTCGAGCATGCCTTCCACGGCCGCACGCTCGGCGCGTTGTCCATGACGTGGACCGAGAAGTACCGGACGCCCTTCGAGCCGCTGCTGCCCGGCGTGCACTTCTGCCCCTGGGACGACCTGAAGGCCGCCGCGGCCGCCATCGGGCCCAAGACGGCGGCGGTATTCGTGGAGCCGGTGCAGGGGGAGGGCGGAGTGCGGGTGGCCCCTCGCGAGTTCCTGCAGGGCCTGGCCGACATCTGCCGCGACCGCGGCGCGCTGCTGGTCTCGGAGGAGGTCCAGTGCGGCCTCGGCCGCACGGGCAAGCTCTTCGCCTACCAGCACGCCGGCATCCGGCCGGACATCCTCACCCTGGCCAAGCCGCTCGGCGGCGGCCTGCCCCTGGGCGCGGTCCTGATCAAGGAGGAGCTCGCGCCTGCCATCGCCGTCGGCGACCACGGCAGCACGTTCGGCGGCAACCCGGTGGCGGCGGCGGCGGCCCTGGCCGTCCTCGATCGGCTCACCTCGCCGAAGTTCCTGGACAAGGTGGACCAGAAGGGCGTCTTCCTGCGCAAGGGCCTGAACCGGATCGCGCGCAGCTACCCGGCGATCTCGCAGGTGCGCAGCCAGGGCCTGATGGTGGGGATCGAGCTGGTCTCCAGCGCCATTCCCGTCGTCAAGGGGCTGCGCGAGAAGGGCATCCTGGTCACCCGGGCCGGGGACAACGTGGTGCGTCTGCTGCCGCCACTGGTCGTCAAGCGGAAGGACATCCGCGAGTTCCTCGGCGCCCTCGACGCGGTCCTTGCCAGCGGAGCTTGCGCCCCCCCGGCCCCGCCGGCCGTGATGCTGGAAGGAGGCGGCGGTGCGGTTGCGTAAGGCGGCCGCGGCCGACGTGTCCTCGCTGCTCGCCCTCATCAACGGCCGTTCTCTGCGATCCTGTGCGTTAAAAGGAGAGTCCTGGCAATGAGCGGTGTGAAGAAGGTCGTGCTGGCGTACTCGGGGGGGCTCGATACGTCGATCATCATCCCCTGGATCAAGGAGAACTACGGGGGAGCCGAGATCGTCGCCTACTGCGGGGACGTCGGCCAGGGCGACGACCTGGAGGCCGTGCGCGGCAAGGCGGTCGCCACCGGGGCCAGCAAGTGCGTGGTGGAGGACCTGCGGGAGGAGTTCGTCCGCGACTACGCCTACAAGGCCCTGGCGGCCGGCGCCGTCTACGAGGACAACTACCTCCTCGGCACCGCGCTGGCCCGGCCGCTCCTCGCCTACCGCCAGGTCCAGTGCGCGCTGCGCGAAGGGGCGGACGCCCTCGCCCATGGCGCGACTGGCAAGGGCAACGACCAGGTCCGCTTCGAGGTGACGTACGGCGCGTTCGCCCCCCACATGCGCGTGATCGCGCCGTGGCGGGAGTGGAACATCCGCTCCCGGGAGGACGCCCTCGCCTACGCGGCCGCCCACGGCGTCCCGGTCGACCAGTCCCCCCGCGACATCTTCAGCCGCGACGGCAACCTCTGGCACTTGTCGCACGAGGGCGGCGTGCCCGTGATCCTCAACGGCGAGCGGCGGGGGCCGGTGGAGATGGTCGAGACGCTGAACCGGGTGGCGGGGGCGCACGGGATCGGCCGCCTGGACCTCGTCGAGAACCGGCTGGTGGGGATCAAGTCCCGCGGCGTGTACGAGACACCGGCGGGGACGGTGCTGCACCACGCGCACCGCGAGCTGGAGCGGCTGGTGCTCGACCGGGATACGCTTCACTTCAAGCAGTCCATCTCGGTCCGTTACGCGGAGCTCATCTACGACGGGCTGTGGTTCTCGACCCTGCGCCAGGCCCTGGCCGCCTTCGTCGACTACACCGAGCGGGAGGTCACCGGGGAGGTCAGGGTCCGCCTGTTCAAGGGGCGGGCGGAAGCGGTCGGGCGCCGGTCGCCGCGCAGCCTCTATCGCCAGGACCTGGCCACCTTCGGCCAGGGCATGGCCTACGACCACAAGGACGCCGGCGGCTTCATCCGGCTCTTCGGGCTTCCGGAGCGCGTACGGGCGCTGACGCGGAACGACGAGGGTGCAGAGGGGAACGGAGAGCATCGGGAGAACAACGAAAAGTCCGCCGGGAACGCTCGCCGGCGCGCAGAGAAGGCTGTGACCCGCGGATGAGCATGTCCGAGTGTCGGCTGCCGGCGATGGCCCGGGAGGATCCCGAGGCGAAGGGAGCCATCACGGCTCCGGCCGGTTTCCGCGCCGCCGCGGTGGCGGCTGGCATCAAGCCCGAAGGGGCCGACCTCGCGCTGCTGGTCGCCGACCGGACCTGCGCCGCGGCGGCCGTCTTCACGACGAACCGGGCCCAGGCCGCGCCGGTGGTGGTATCGCGTGAGCACCTCGCTTCCGGCCGCGCGCGCGCGGTGGTCGTCAACGCCGGCTGCGCCAACGCGGCCACCGGCGAGGAGGGCGTGGCCGACGCGCGGGAGATGGCCGTCGTGACCGCCCAGGCCGTCGGGTGCCTTCCCCCGGAGGTGGTCGTGGCCTCCACCGGCGTCATCGGCACCCGGCTGCCCATGAAGGAGCTGCGCTCCGGGATCGCCCGGGCGGCGGACCGGCTCAGCCGTGAGGCCGGAGCGGAGGCTGCCCGCGCCATCCTCACCACCGACACGCGGCCCAAGGAGGCCCAGGTGCGCTTCTCCCTCGGCGGGGAAACGCTCACCGTCGGCGCGATGGCCAAGGGCGCGGGTATGATCGCGCCCCGCATGGCCACCCTGCTCGCCTTCTTCACCACCGATGCCGCCATCGAGCCGGGGCTGCTGCGACGGGCCTTGCGCGACGCGGTCGGCGCGAGCCTGAACCGGGTGACGGTGGACGGCGACACCTCGACCAACGACATGGCGGTGGTGCTAGCCAGCGGCGCGCGCGCCCGCCCCGTCCAGACGGAGGGCGCGGACTACGACGGCTTCCGCGAGGCGCTGTCGGAGGCGGCGCGCCGCATCGCCGGCCTGATCGTGCGCGACGGCGAGGGGGCGACCCGCATGGCCGAGGTTCGCGTGGAAGGGGCCCGGGAGGAGGCGGAGGCCGACCGCGTGGCGCGCACGGTGGCGGACTCGCCCCTCGTCAAGACCGCGCTCCACGGCGGCGACCCGAACTGGGGTCGCATCCTGGCCGCGGTGGGCCGGTCCGGCGTGGCGGTGGACATCGACCGCGTGGACCTGTTCCTGGGCGACGTCTGGGTGGCCGAGAGCGGCCAGGCCCGCGGCTACGACGAGACGGCCGCGCGCCGCGCGATGCTCGAAGACCCGGTCCGCATCCTCGTGCGGCTCAACCAGGGCCGGGCCGCGGGCTGGATCTGGACCTGCGACTTCAGCCACGGCTACGTGGACATCAACGCGCACTACCGGAGCTAGAAGGCTTCTTGAACGCAGAGGCCGCCGAGGAACGCGCAGAGGCCGCGTACCTGAGGCTCTCCGGCTTGCACGTCGGGCTGCTCATCAACTTTGATGTGACCGCACTGAACTGGGGTATCCGACGTGTGGTCAACTCCTATCCTGATTCTCCGCGGCCTCTGCGGTCCTCTGCGACCTCTGCGTTAAAGGGCAATGTCTCATGAGGCTATGGGGCGGGAATTACTCCGGTGATCCGGACCGGGACTTCTGGGAGTTCAACCGGTCGTTCCCGTTCGACCGGCGGCTGGTGACGGAGGAGATCGCCGCCTCGCGGGCCTGGGTCCGGGCCCTGGCCCGCTGCCAGGCGGTGACCGCGGATGAGGCCGACCGCCTCGACGGCGCGCTGGAGCGGCTGGCGCAGCAGGTGCAGGCCGACCCCGCCTGTCTCGACCTGGACGCCGAGGACGTGCACAGCTTCGTCGAGACGCGGCTCACGGAGGCGCTGGGCCACCTCGCGGGGCAGGCCCACCTGGGGCGGAGCCGCAACGAGCAGGCGGTCACCGCGCTGCGCCTCTGGATCCGCGGGGCCGCCGACCGGCTGCGCGAGGGCGTGGCGCGGCTCGTCGAGGCGCTGGCCGAGCAGGGCCGCGCGGGAGCCGAGGCGGTCATGCCCGGCTACACGCACACGCGGGCGGCCGAGCCGATCACGTTCGGCCACCTGGCCGCCGCCCACGCCTGGGCCCTCGTGCGCGACCACGAGCGGCTGGCCGACGCGCGCCGGCGCGCGAACGTGCTGCCCCTCGGGTCGGGCGCGCTGGCCGGGACCGCGTTGCCCATCGACCGCGAGGCGCTCGGGCGCGACCTCGGCTTCGACTCGGTGAGCCCCAACGCGCTGGACGCGGTCATGGACCGCGATTTCGCGGCCGAGTTCGTGTTCGCCTGCGCCCAGCTCCAGACGCATCTGGCGCGCCTGGCCGAGGACCTCATCTGGCTCTCGGGGCCCGAGTATGGTTTCTTCGAGCTGCCCGAGAGCTTCACCACCGGCTCGAGCCTGATGCCGCAGAAGAAGAACCCGGACGCGCTGGAGCTGGTGCGGGGCAAGGCGGCCCGCGTCGACGGCGACCTCGTCCGGCTGCTGGCCCTCATGAAGGGGCTGCCCGCCGGTTACCAGAAGGACCTGCAGGAGGACAAGGAAGCGGTCTTCGACGCGGCCGACGCGGCCTCCGCCTCGGTCGTGGTGATGACGGGGGTGGTCGCCGGCCTCGGCTTGAACCGGGAGGCCATGAGACGCGCGGCCGGGCGCGAGGAGCTGATGGCGGCCGGCCTGGCCGTGGCCCTGGCCCGCGACGGGATGCCGTTCCGCCAGGCGCACGCGCTCGTCGGCTCGCTGGTCGCCGAGGCCCGCCAGACCGGGGCCTCGCTGCGCGAGGTCGCCGGCCGCGCGCTCGCCGTCCAATCCCCTGGCGTGGCCGCGCGGCTGGACTCGGTCCTGGACGCCGAGCAGGCCGTGAGGGCCAAGGCCGCCCGGGGCGGGACGGCGCCCGACGCGGTGAGGGAATCCCTCGCCGGGGCCGTCGAGCGGGTCCGGAGGCGCTGAGGCCGCATGGCGGAGACCCCGCTGGCCGCCCGGCTGGTGGAGAGCGTCGAGCGCGTCGTCCTCGGCAAGCGCACGGTGGTGGAGACGGTGGTGGCGGCGCTGCTCGCCCGCGGCCACGTGCTGGTCGAGGACGTCCCCGGGGTGGGCAAGACCATGCTGGCGCGGGCGCTCGCGCGGTCGATCCGGGCCGCGTTCCGCCGCGTGCGGTGCACGCCCGACCTGCTGCCCAGCGACGTCACCGGCGTCTCGCTCTACAACCCCAAGGAGCTCTCCTTCGAGTTCCGCCGCGGCCCCGTCTTCACGCACGTGCTCCTCGCCGACGAGATCAACCGGGCCACCCCGCGCACGCAGTCGGCCTTCCTCGAAGCGATGGAAGAGCGTCAGGTGTCGCTGGACGGGGCGACGCATCCCCTGCCCGCTCCCTTCTTCCTGATCGCGACCCAGAACCCCATCGAGCTGGCCGGTACCTTCCCCCTGCCCGAGGCGCAGCTCGACCGCTTCCTCGTCCGGGTCTCCCTCGGCTATCCCGACGACGCGACCGAGGCCCGCGTCATGAAGGCCCAGCGGGAGTCGCATCCCATAGACGCGCTGTCGCCGGTCGCCGAAGTGGCCCACGTCGCGGCCGCCCAGGAAGCGGTGGCGCGCGTGTTCGTCCATGACGCGCTCGTCCGCTACGTCCAGCGGCTGGTGGCCGAGACGCGGCGCCATGCCCACGCCGCGTGGGGAGCGAGCCCGCGCGGAGCGCTGGGCCTGATGCGCCTGGGCCAGTCGCTGGCCGCCCTCCGGGGCGAGCGCTTCGTGACCCCCGACCACGTCAAGCGGCTGGCCGAGGCCGTCCTCGCCCACCGCATCGTGGTCAAGCCGCGCTCCCGGGTGCAGGGCGTCGACGGCGCGCGCATCGTGGCCGAGTCGCTCGAGCGCGTCGAGGTGCCGATCGACTACGGCCCGGCCTGAGCCCGCTCCATGGTCCCCTCGCGCACCTCCACGTACCGGCGCTTCCTCTACGCGTCGCTCGGCTTCGTCGGCCTGCTCGGCGTCGCGCTGCGCGTCGAGGCGCTGGCCGGGCTGGCCCTCGGCGGCTTCGCCTTGCTCCTCGTCGCGTGGCGGCAGGCTCGCGCGCAACTGGACGGCCTGACCGTGGCCCGCGAGCTGTATCCGAGCGCCTTCGAAGACGACACCGTCGCCGTGTCCCTTGCTCTCGACAACCGCTCCCGGCGTCCGGCGTGGCTGGTGGAGATCGGCGACTGCTTCGGCCCCGCGGTGGCCGACCGGCAGGCCATGCTCGAGCCGGGTCCGCTCCGCGGCTCCCGGCGGCGGCGCCTCACCTATCGCACCACCTGCTCCCGTCCCTGGGGCATCCACGCGGTGGGGCCGCTGACCCTGGCCGCATCGGACGCCTTCGGCCTCTTCCACGCCGAGCGCAGCCTGCCTGACGTCGCGGCCTTCGC
Organism: Acidobacteriota bacterium; assembly: GCA_003223555.1. Lineage (GTDB taxonomy): Bacteria > Acidobacteriota > Vicinamibacteria > Fen-336 > Fen-336 > AA32. The sequence continues at coordinate 49,305 of QHVM01000049.1, forward strand.
GGTCTTCCCGCGGGTGTGGACGGTCTCAGGCCTCGAGAAGCTGGGCGCGCGGCCGAGCCTTTCGCCCCGGGAGGCGACCTCGCCGCGGCCGGGCCAGAGCCTCGCGTACCTCGGCGTGCGCGACTACCGGTCCGGCGACGACCTGCGCCGCATCCACTGGCCGGCCACCGCCCGCCGGGGTACGCCCACCGTGAAGGAACACGAGGTGGACCTCGTGCCGTACTTCACGCTGTTCGTCGACCTCGACCGCGCCCACCGCGCGGGGACGGGCCTCAAGTCCACCCTCGAGTACCTGGTGCGGACGGCGGCGTGCGTCGTGTGGACGGCGGCCCGCCGGGGCGACCTCGTGCAGGTGATGGGCGAGGGCGCTCGCAGCCTGGTGGTGGCCCCGGGCGCAGGGACGCTCCACGCCACCCTCGCGCTCTACGAGCTGATCCGCGTCCAGCAGGACGGGCGGGTGCCTTTGCTGGAGCTGGTCGAGCAGCACCGGATGCATCTTCCCGGAGGCTCCACGGCCGCCCTCCTCGCGGGGACGATCTTCCTCGACCTCGCCCAGCTCGAGGACACCCTGGCCGCGCTCCAGGCGCGGGGTGTGCGGCCGGCGGTCCTCCTCGTCAACAAGGACTCTTTCCTCCCCATCGACCGGCGAGCGGCCCCCCGGGAGGAAGCCGCCGAGCAGGCGCATGCGGTCGTCGCGCTGCTCCGGGCGCGGGACATCCCGGGGACGATCCTCGCGGCGGAACAGGACCTGGAAGCGGAGCTGGCCCGGCCCGACCTCCTCGGCGATCCGTCATGAGCGAATCGCGGCGGGGAGACGCGACCGCCCTGATCGCCGTCCGGTCCGTGACCCTCTACGCCCTTTCCCTGCACACGGTGGCCAGCGCGCTCGGGGCGTGGACCGAGCCCGGCCCGGCGCGGCTGTTCCTGGCCGCCGCGGGCCTGGCCCTGGCCCTCATCCTCGGCGAGTCCGCGGGCGGGGCCGCGAGCGCCGGCCTGGAGGGCGCCCGCCGGCTCCGCCTACGCGTCACCGCCGGGGCCGGCTACGCGGGCCTGGCGGTCCTCGCCCTCACGCTGGCCGTGGGCAGTGGGGACCCGCGGCTCCTCGGACAGGAAGCCGTGCTCTTCTCGGTGTTCCAGGCCGTGTTCCTCCTGCTGAGCGACCTCGGCCGCACGCATCTCGGTCCGGTCGCCAACGCCTTCGTCCTGGTGGTCCTGGCCTCGCTTCGCGGAGGGCTGGCGGCGGCGGCGGGCGTCACCGGCGGCCTCGCGCTGCTCGGCTTCTTCCTCGCCTTCGATCACGCCGCGCGCGTGCTCCAGGCCTACCCGGCCGGCCGAGCCGAGCTGCTGGGTCCGACCCTCCGCCGCGCGTCGGCTGCGCTCGCGCCGATCGTGCTGGGACTGGCCCTCTTCTTCGTCCTGCGGCCCCCGCCGCCGTATGCCGGCATCCGTTTCCGGATGGGCGCGGGCGGGCCGCGCGACGAAGACGTGGCGGCGGCCTATCGCCGCCTCGTCGGGCTCGCCGCGGTCGGCAGCGCGGTGGTCTTCGGCGTTGTGCGTCTGCTTCGGCGCGGCCAGGCCGAACGGGCCCCGTTCGAAGAAGTGCTGCCGGTGGAGCGCGGGGCCGAGGAGGTCCTTTCGCCGCCGCCTTCGCCGAGACGTCGCGAGTACGCCGGCCGGCGGGGGCGGATCGTGCGCGCCTACGTGGGCGTGCTGGCCCGGGCGCGGTCGGCGGGGTTCGTCTGGCGGCCGAGCCAGACTCCGCGCGAGATCGCCGCCGCCCTGCCCGCGCCGGCCGGACCGACCGCGGCTCTCACTGACCTGTTCGTGGAGGCCCGCTACGGTCCCGAAGAGCCCTCCGAGCAGCAGGCGCTGGCCGCCGAGCGCGCCGCGGGCGTGATCGTGGCCGGCCTCGGTAAGAGCACGGGGCACCGCTTGAGGTGACCCGTTCCATGGGCGCCCTCCAGGTCCGCAACGCGACCGCCGCAGACGCCGAGGCCATCGCCGAGCTCGTCAACCACGCCTTCCTCGTCGAGCGCTTCTTCGTCGACGGCGACCGGACGAACCCGGCCGCGGTCTCGCGCCTTCTCGAGACCGGGACGTTCTACCGGCGGCTCGGCCACGTCGAGGTCGGGACGGCGCCGTTCCCGAACGGCGAGCGCGTCAAGCTGCCCTGCCGGTTCATCGTCATGGCCAAGCCGCTCGGCTGAAGCGCCGCATCTGCCCGAGAGTCCTGCCTCCGGCCGTCGTTAGAAGGACATAAGAGCGTCCTCCGATGAGCGCCCCCGACGCCGCCGGGCTGTTCGACCGCCACCACCTGGCGGTCTTCCGCTTCCTGAGGCGCATGACCGGAAGCTCCAGCCTGGCCGAGGACCTGACCCAGGAAGTCTTCCTACGAGGAGCGCTCGCGCGAGGTCTCGTGGATCTTCCGAATCGCGCGCAACGTCCTCTCGGATCGGCTCCGCTCCCAGGCCCGAACGCCGATCGATGCTCCCGTTCACGAGGCGCGCGCGCTGGCGCGGCCGGCCGTGCAGGCGCTGGCTTCGGCGCTCGACCAGGCTCTCCTGCGGCTGGCCGACGAGGAGCGCGAGGCGTTCCTCATGCGCGAGGTCGGGGGGCTCGGGTACCGGGAGATCGCGGAGGCGACGGACTCGACGCCGGACGACGCACGCATGCGCATCTACCGCGCGCGTCTCGCGCTGCGGGACGCGCTCGCGCCGTCGCGGGCCGCGGTCGCGAGAAGCCCGAAGGAGGTTTCCAAGTGAGTCAGGATTCGCTCGAGGTCATGTCCGCTCTACTCGACTGCGAGCCGGTCGCGCCCGACGTCCTGGCGGCGGCTCTCCTCGCGCCCGGCGCGCGGGAAGCGCTCGTCGATTTCGTCACGTTGAAGGCCAGGCTCGCCGACGACCACTCGCGTCCGTCGCCCGTCTTCTATCGCGCGATGGACCGGACCCTCGGCTGGCGCGCCCGGCCGGTGTGGCAATTGCTGCGGCGCGTGGCGGCGGTCGTGGTTCTCGCCCTCG
>QHVM01000049.1:52366-57627 GCA_003223555.1 Acidobacteriota bacterium
AATGCCGCCGACGAGCCGCCCCGAGCCACCCGCGTCATCCATTTCACGCCCGGCGTGGACTGGCACGAAGGAGCTCCGAGATGACGATGAAGGCTGCTGCGAAGGCGGGCACCGCGCTGGCGGCACTGATGGCGATGGTCGGTGGGGGGGTGGCCGGAGACGAGGCGGCGACTGGGCGGAAGGCCATGTTGGAGTTCCGCGTGCTCGCGAGCTGGACACGCGGAGAGACCCACGAGATCGGTACCTTCGGATCGGGTCCTCTGGGAGAAGGGGAATCCATGTCCGGAAGCATGCAGGTCGGCACTTCCCCGGCGGAGGACGGATTCCCGTGCCACAGCGACGTGAACATGTCGGTGTTTCCTGAGACACCCGCTGGGCCTCTGCCGTTGTGGCAGGTCGAAGGCAAAGTGCGACGAGCCGGGATGGATGACATCGAGGTCGAGTATGCGTGGAAGCGCCAGATCGCGGCGAGGGTGGAATCGGCGCCCGAGGCCGCATATCGCGGGGCGACGCGCACCTCACCGAGGGCGGACGCGCGCTGCTGGATTTCGTGCCAGCGTTCGAGGCCTCTTCCGGTTGCTGGCACAACCTCGCCCTCGAGCTGTCCGCCTCGATCCTGGAGGACCCCGCGTTCAAGGACCACCGGATCGGCTACGACCTGTGGCTGGTCAGCGAAGGTCACGGGAGCCGCCAGACGCGGCGGCTGCAGCTCATCGGCAAGCAGGGGGAAAAGGTCGCGTTCGACTATGGCACGTTCCGCGCGAAGCTGCCGGTCGCCCCCTTACCCGGGAAGGATGCCTACATCGTGGAAATGACGGTGACCGGCAGCATCCGCACCCGCATCCAGCCAGACGGCTCGATGGAGATCCTCCTGGCCGCGAATCGCGGAGCGCACGCGAGCGAAGGAAGCTGGTACAGCGCGGCCCACGGCTCGAAGAGCTTCCGCGCCATGCCAAGCGAGACTCTTAAGCTCGAGCTGCCCGCGCCGAATGCCATCCACGATCACGTCAACGAACCGGATACGTTCAGGGCCCTGGCCGAACAGCATGTCGCGCTGGTCTTGACGCCAACGATCCTCGGCTAGCGTCGATCATTCATATTTGTGTTAGAGCCGTGTGTCCATGCTACGGATCGGTCCTTATCTGACCCTGTCGCATGGTACTCAGTCAATCATGAACATCGACATCCCACATCACCTCTCAGACGAGGAGCTCGAGGCGCAGTTGAAATCGCTCGCTCGCGGCGAGCAGGAGGCCACGGCCCGTCTCATTTCGCACTTGGCCGAGTTCGACGCCCGACGCCTCTACCTCGGCGCCGGCTTCTCATCCCTTTTCACCTACTGCTGCGAGGTCCTGCATCTATCGGAGCCGGCGGCCTACAACCGGATCGACGTGGCGCGGACGGTGAGGAAGTTGCCCGACATTCTCCGGATGCTCGGCGAAGGCTCGCTCAGCCTGGCCACGGTCCGGCTGCTCGCTCCGCACCTCACCGACGACAATCATCAGGAGCTCCTCGCTGCGGCCGCGGGCAGGAGCAAGCGAGAGGTCGAGCAGATGCTCGCCGGACTCTTCCCCAGGCCGGACGTGCCGACACTCATCCGAAAGCTGCCGGCGGCCCCTTCGCTCCCCACGCCGCCGGTTCCCTCTGAGGCAGCGGCAATAGTCGCTGTATCGAGTCTGCCGGTGGCCAGTCCCTCGCCGCCGCCCCTGCCCGTCCAGACGAGCCGGCCGGTCCTCAAACCGCTCGCCGCGGATCGTTACGAGATCCGGTTCACCGCCACCGCCGACACCCGCGAGAAGCTACGCCTTGCCCAGGACCTGCTCCGGCACGCCGTCCCCAACGGCGACGTGGCGCAGGTGATCGATCGCGCGCTCACCGCGCTGCTCAAGGATCTGGCCCGGAAGAAAATCGGGGCGACCGACCGGCCGCGGACCAGTCGCGGCACGGCGCCGGGCAGCCGCGACGTCGCCGCCAATGTCCGCCGCATGGCTTGGAGCCGCGATGACGGTCGGTGCAGTTTCGTGAGCAAGAGTGGCCGGCGGTGCAACGCGAGGGCCTTCATCGAGTTCGATCACGTCGAGCCGTATGGCGTGGGCGGCGAGGGCACCGTGGAGAACATCCGGCTCCTTTGTCGGGCGCACAACGCGTTCGAGAGCGAACGCTTCTACGGTCGTGGGCGTCCCTCAAGCGCGAACTCTTCCCGGGAAGAGTTCGCGCCGCCGCCGGTGCCGCTGCCCCCGTGACGCGAGGGGGGTTAGGACGCCTTCAGGTACCGGTCCAGGAAATCCAGGATCCTGCGGTAGCCCTCGATCTGGTTCTTCTTCTTGGCGAAGCCGTGGCCCTCGTCGGGGAAGACCACGTACTCGACCGGGATTCCATTCTTCTTCACCGCGGCCACGATGTCGTCGGACTCGGGCTTGATCACCCGGGGGTCGTTGGCGCCCTGCAGGACCATGAGCGGCCGCTTGATCTTGTCGGCGTGGAAGAGGGGCGAGACCTCCATGAGCATCGCGCGCTGCTTCACCGGGTCGCCGATCTCCTTGTAGAGGGCGAGCCGTTGCGACTCCCACCAGGCCGGGATGCTTTCCAGCGTCCGCACCCAGTTCGAGATGCCGAACAGGTCCACGCCGACCGCGAACGCGTCCGGCTGCAGCGACAACGCGGCCAGCGTCATGTAGCCGCCGTAGCTGCCGCCGATGATGCCGATGCGTTCCTTGTCCACGTAGGGCAGCATCGCGAGGTACTTCTTGCCCTCCACGCAATCCCACAGCGGCTCGTGGCCGTGCTTCTGGTCGTCGGCGGAGTAGAACGTCCGCCCGTAGCCCGAGCTGCCGCGGTTGTTGATGCCGAGCACCACGTAGCCGTGGTTCACGAGGTACTGGATGAGGGCGCTGTAGCCCTTGCGCGTCTGGCCGCCGGGCCCCCCGTGCACCCAGACGAGGGCCGGCGCCTTGCTCGCCGCGGTGGCCTGGAGGGGCTTGAAGAAGATCGAGGGAATTGTCGTTCCGTCGAAGGATTTGAAGCGCACGACCTCGGAGTCGACCAGGTCGGCCGGATCGATCTCCTTGCTGAGCGTGTCGGTCAGCCGCCGCGGCTCCCCTTCCCCGATCGTCCATACGTAGAGGTTGCTCGGCGCGCGGTCGCCGTTGACGTAGAAGGCGAGCTTGCCCTCGCCGCGCGCGATCGTCACCGAGGTGATGTCGCCCGCGGGCAGGCGAGGCAGCGCGAGCGGACGGCCGGTCTTCGTCTCCACGATGCGGATCGCGGTGCGGCCGTCCTCGTTGACGGCGGTGACGCGGTACCGGCCGCGGTGCGAGAAGCGGGTGAACGCTACGTCCCAGTCGGCCTTTTCCACCTCCTCGTGCTTGCCCGTCGCCAGCTCGTAGCGGCGGACGCGCGCGAACTCGCCGCCGTCGTTGGTCGTGTAGTAGAGGTAACGGCATTCGGCATCGAAGTCCTCGGAGGTGTAGGCCGCCTCGCCCTGGTGGGGCGTGATGTGCTTCGTCTCACCGGTGGCGGCGTTCCAGAGGTAGATGTCGGTGTCGGCGGTCGTCTTCGGCTTGTCGAAGGCCACCCACCTGGCGTCGTCGGATATCGCGCCGACCTGGTAGCCGGTCTCGTCCTTGTAGAAGAGCTTCCGCTCGTAGCCTTTCGCGTCGTAGCGGTAGAGGTCGAAGAAACGGGCGTCGCGCTCGTTGCTGAGGACGTAGAACGCGTCACCGCCAGGCGTCCAGCCCGCGAAGATCGCCTTGAGCTTCTCGCCCGGCGTGAGGTCCTTCTCGGCGCCGCCGGTCTCGCGGACGTAGAGATGGTTCAGCTCGTTGCCGGCCTGGTCGCGCGTGAAGAGGACGCGGTCGTCGGCGGGAAAGTAGGAAACGGCCGTCGTGTTGTCGGTGGTGGAGCGGGTGATCTGGGTGGCCGGCCCCCCGGCGACGGGCACGCTGAACACGTTGTAGATGCCGCTCTCGTTCGAGGAGAAGAGGATGCGCGTCTCGTCCGCCGAGAACGACGCGCCCGACAAGCTGGTGGTGGCCATGAACTGCTCGATCGTGTACTGCTTCGAGGGCCGCTTCGTCTCCTGCGCGTGCGCGGTGGAAAAGGCGGCGAGCGCGAGGAGGGCGGCGGCGAGAGTCCGGGCAGCGGCGCGAGCGTTCGGCATGATGATTCCCCCGTTCTGGAAAGAAAACATTCTACCGAAGGCGGAGCCGGCGCACGCGGTGCCAGCGTTCCACCGGCCCTTCCGTCGAGTAGACGTCGAGCGCCCGCGCCTCGAAGCCGTCCGGGGTCGAGGGCCGGAGCTCTTCGACCACCGCCGCCGGCGGCGGCGCGCCGTAGACGAGGCTCAGGTGGGGCACGTAGGGCGGGTCGTCGCGGCGCGCGAACGCGTCGCGGGCCGCCCGGTGCAGGGCCAGGAGCGCGTCGGTCGTCTCCACGCGAAGATGGAGCGCGCGGAAATACGTGTCGGCGCTCTCCAGCCCGGTGAAGCGGAGCGGCAACGGCGAAGAGCCGCCCAGGATCTGCTCGGCGCGCGCGGCGACGTCGCGTTCCGTTTCGCGCACACCCGCCAGCACCGTCACGTGGGGCGCGAAGACGGGCCCGCCGAACCGGCGGGCGAGCGACTCGATGAGCGCGGCCAGGCGTCGGCGCACCTGCCCCGCGGGCACCAGCCACAGCGAGAAGCCGACGCCGTTCATCCTGTGATAGCGTACGCCACCATGCGCAAAGCCGTCCTGAGGGCCCTCTGTCTCATCCTTCCCGCCGTCGGGGCCGCGCAGGAGCACCACGACCGGGCGCCGAACGATCCCTTCACGTGGGGCCCGACGCGGTCGTCGTCGTCGACTCCCAGTTCAAGGACCTCGCCCCCGGCATCGTGGAGAAGATCAAGTCAGTGACGGACAAGCCGATCAAGTATCTCGTCAACACGCACCACCACGGCGACCACGTGGGCGGCAACGAGGTCTTCCGGCACTTCGCGGTGATCATCGCGCACGACAACGTCCGCACGCGGATGCTGGCCTCGCCGGCCGAGATCCTGCGCGACTTCCCGGCGCGGGTCGACGCCGCGCGCAAGGCCGGCAACGATCAGCAGGCCAAGCAGCTCTCGGAGCAGATCGACTGGGCGAAGAGCGTCAAGGTCGAGGAGATCCCCGCTCCCGTCCTCACCTTCGACTCCGAGCTGCGCATCCACGTCGGCGACGAGCGCGTCCAGGTCTGGCATACGCCGCCCGCCCACACCGACGGCGACGCCGTCATCTATTTCG
>QHVM01000004.1 GCA_003223555.1 Acidobacteriota bacterium
AGAGGTCGCGGCGGAACTGGCCCTGCTCGATCTTCTGGTCCAGGTCCGAGTTCGTCGCGGTGATCACGCGGACGTCGAGGCGCACCGGCGCGCCGCCGACCGGCTGGATCTCCTGGCCCTGGAGGGCCCGCAGCAGCTTGGCCTGCAGCGCGAGCGGCATGTCGCCGATCTCGTCCAGGAAGAGCGTGCCCCCCTTCGCGAGCTGGAACATGCCCGGACGCTCGTTGACGCCGGTGGCCACGCCCTTGCCGATCCCGAACATCTCGGCTTCCAGGAGGTCGGCGGGTATCGCCGTGCAGTTGACCGCCAGGAACGGGCCCCCGCCCCGTGCCGACGACGCGTGCAGGGCGCGCGCGAGCTGCTCCTTGCCAACGCCGGTCTCGCCCAGGAAGAGCACCGGCACGTCGCCCCGGAGCAGCGCCCGCATCTGCTCGTACAGCTCCTGCATCGCGGGGGCGTGGCCGGGGATGTAGCCCTCGGGAAAGGCGAGGGTGTCTGCCTCAGCGCCCGCCCACCTCGACGGGAGAACGTTGAACGGAACGGTGCGCCCGAACCCTATTGTTGCTGTTGCCGCCATTGCTCACCTGCTTTGACCCATTGGACGGACGCTCCGGTCAGTTTTCCCGCGCCTGCTTCCTCTTTATTCCGTAGAAGTCCACCCAGTGGACCATTCCGTCCCAGCCGGCGACGTACTCGTCGTAGGAGAGCCAGAAGCCTTCGTCCAGCTCGCCTTCGCAGTCGCGCCCCGCCGGGCAGAGCTTGGCCGGATCCACGACAAGGACCCGCCGGTCGGGCCGGCTCGAGAAACCCTTGACGACGACCGTGTGGCCGCTGGCCGATCCGCGGGAACGCAGCGATGCGATCACAGGCCGGCCGGCGCAGATCTCGGCGGTGAGCGCCGTCCAGCTCATGGGCTGCGCGTCGCAGGCGTCGTCGTTCTGGCGGCCCGGCAACGCGTCGCAGGTCGTCGCGTAAGAGAAGTTGTACCGGTCCGGCTTCTCCACAAAGGCCGGCCAGCGGGGCCGGTCGCAGCGAGCCGGGAGGTCGTCGGCGGGGAGGCAGGAGCTGGGCGTGACACAACAGCCGGTCACGCCCAGAACCTGCTCGGCCTGGCGGCACTGGCAGGCCTTCCTCGGCGCCTCGCCGAGAAGCTCCATGATCATCTGGCCGCTCGCCGCCCAGCACCAGTTGTTGGCCCGGCCCGCCGGCGGCGAGAACCGGAGGCTCAGCACTCGCTCCTGGCACGCCTGCTGGGCGGGTGCAGAGGCGGCGGTTGCCAGAACCGTCATCCCGATGAGCACACACCGAGTCCAGGGCGACATGAGAGCCTCCTTTTTTGGAACGACGAGAGTGTCTAGTGGATTGCGCTACTGACGGCTGAACATCGCGGGTGGGCAGAACATCGGCCGGATCATGCCTGCGCCCCTTCGGCCACTTGGCGCGCGCCAAAGCTCCGGCAGGAGCTTGTCCACCGGCTCATTCAGCAGCAGCGTGTAGAACGCACCGAAGTGTAGAGCGCTCATCTCCTCGTCGCTCATCGCCTGATGAGCGCTGGCGTGGGACACGTTCTCTGCCGGCAGGTTGCTGACGAAGATTCGGTGGGGCGTCGCGCTAGGGGCAAGGAGAAGGCGCTTGGCCTGTCCGCCTTCCACCGGCGTGATGTCGATGACAACGGCGGCGGCCTCGGTCTGCAGCGTCCACTGGACCGTGTCCGTCAGTGGCTGGCGCAGGGTATGCCCCGATCGGTTGCTCCTGAACTCAAACACATCGTCACGGTAGGTCTCCTGGCTCGGAATGCCGCCCTCGAGGAGTCCAGCATCGAGATGGACGCGGGCGGCCACGGAACGAGGCAGCGGCGTCAAACCGGGATCGCCGTTGCTTGTAAGAGCAGGATCGATGCGATCGTCCCCGACGAGAGCTTTCATATTCGCTACGTATCGAAGGTCACGCCATGAAGCGGGGTCGTGGACGTTGCGGGGAGGCTCGGGCCACGACGTCTCGTCCTTGGAAGGCCGGAAGAACTGCAGGCCTGTGCTCCCTCCCCCCTGCGCCCGTATCCGGACCTCGGATCCCGTGAGGTCCCAGACGCCGAGTTGCTGTAGCCGGAGCGATTGGCCCGGCGTGCCGGCGATGACCCGGGTGGGCCGACTGCTGTCGGGGTTCGCGAGATCGTCCAGGCTCACGACGAGGGTCGGCGCGTGCACGGGTAGCGTGACGCCGCCGACCTGACCAATGCCCCTGGTATCCAGGAGCAGGATCTCGGCGGGTTTCCCATCCACGTCGCCAATGAGTGCGCAGAGTCCGGTAAATGCGATCGACAAAGCAATGCTCATGATACGTCTCCCTTCGAAAATGAATGACGATCAAGACCACCCATGCATATGAACGCAGCCCAGCTCGCCGGATGAGCCAGCGACACGTCGTCGCCGCGCAAGAGCGTGATCTGGGCCTTCCGCAACGCCAGAAGAGGGTCTCCCTCTACCAACAGTGCCCGATGGAAGGCAACAAAGAAACGGCGGCTCACCGAGTCGTCGATATCCCATAGGCTCGCAACGACGTCGGGCACTCCCGCCGCGAGGAACGGCCGGCCGAGGCTGAGCGCGCCTTCGACACGAGAAACCGGTCCGGCAGCCGTACGGCAGGCCGCGAGGACCACCACGCGCGTGCGTGGAAGACCGCTACGCCCCAGCTCATGAAGGTACAAAGCCCCGGAATCACCCTTCCGCGGATCGGGGGCGAAGAGAAGGCGCGCGGCTGACGGGGCGTCGGCGCTAGAGGCGGCATGGCCGGCGTAATGAACGACCTGGCTGCGGCGGACACTGTCCAGGAAGGCTGTCTTCGTGGCCGCGCTTCCGGTGAGCAATTCGGAACGGGCATAGAGGCGGGCGATCTCGGCTGCCTCCATTTCGGCTCCAGGGAGATTGGATAGGTCGGCCCACAGGTGCCGATCGAACTGCGGGTTCCCGACGACGAGTGCCCGGGGCGCGGCGTCGTGCGGGGCCCCAGCGCCAGTCGAGACCCGCACGAAGACGGTTCCACTCGGGGCCACGCCCAGCAAGTAGTCTTCGACGAGGTAGCGACCGGTCTCTCGGTTCCAGAGGGCGGCGAAGGCCACGGATTGCAGAACGCCATCCGCAATGAAAACGAGCGCCCGCTGCGAGGCGAAGAATGGAATAAAAGGACGCACGAGCTCGTCGTACAGGCGCGACGCCGTACGGCGCACGACGTCCAGGGAGGCCCGTCGCTCTATCGCCGCCTGGTGCGCCGCAACCAGCCGCGACAGCTCGGCTGCCGGCAGCAGGCACTCGATGAATTGGGATCCCTCGCGAGACAGCGCCCACGCGAAGACGCGGTCGTCGAGGGGAACGTAATAGACGAGCGCCAGCCCCTCGGGCAAGTCTCGTCGCAGTGCCTCAGGCTCGAGAGGAGTGACGGCAGTGCCAAGCAGCGAATCCACGAGTTGTCTTGCATGGCCACGTTCGACGAACGCCAGGCCACGCTCCGGATCGTGGCGCTTCACGACCTGGAGACGCACCATGTCATCGAACAAGGGAAAGCCCTGGTCGAAGAAGGAAGCTTGGAGGGCGGCGTCGCGAAGGGAGATCCGCTGGTGCTCCAGCGTGTCGACGCCGGCCAACAGCTCACTTTCGGCGGCATCGTCGAGACCGCGCGCGACCTGGGCGCGAGCGAGTAGGAGGTGGAGCGCCGGAAGCCGCGCGGGGGCAGACGCTCGGAAGTAGGCGAGCGACTGTCCGAGCAAACGGGCCGCTTCCTCAGGCTGCTGACCAACCAGAAGTTGACCCTCTGCAGCATCAGCTTCGGCCTGCAGCCGTTCTGCCCACGATGTGTCAGGAACCCGGGGGATCCACAGGCGAGTCTGGCGCAAGTCCGCGGCAGCGAGACCATTGGCGCCGAGCATGTGCTGGATGGCGGCGCGCCTCACCAGGGCCTCGCCGACAGCCGCGGCACGCGACCAGCCCAAGGCCACCTCCACGAGGGCGGTCCCAAAATGTAGCGCGCTCCTTGGCATCCGTTCGTCCAGGCAGGCGAAGACAGCCTCGCCGAGCACCCCTTGACGGCGGCGGGGATTCCGCACGTCGCTGATCAGCGCGAGGCCTCGCTGCCGATCACGCCAGGCGCCTCCGCTCTCTCCCAAGAGGTGCAGGTTCTCCGCAAGCGACCCAAAGATCCAGGCTTCGCTCTCCACATCGTGGCTGGTGTGGAAGCTGGCTCTTGCTGAGCGATATCGCTCCAGCGAGGCCGTCAGCTCGCCCCTATCCCCGTGAATGAGCCCTTGAAGCCAGCAGACTCGGCCGAGAAGCTGAGCGTAGCCGTGCGGCTCTGCGATCGTCTCCAGACGCCTGAGTTCGGCCAGGGCCACCTGTTGTTCCGCGGGATAGAGGCAGGCGCCAACGATCTGCAGCCGGGCCCAGGTCGCATACGGGCTGCTACCTGCCTCGAGATCACGAACCGCCGCGCGGAACGAGGAGCAAGAAGGCGCCTGGAAGTCGTAGAGGTGTTTAGCGTCGCGAAGAGCTTGGTAGCCAAGGGCCTGCGAGCGGAGCGGATCTCGCGAAACCGCGGTTGCCGCGGGCTCGGCGAGGGCACGCGCTGCGTCGCGCGGCATGGCGTCGCTGGTCGAGCGCAGGAGCGCTTCGCCCACGAGTCGCGCGTGCTCGCGATGAAGGCTGGCCTCGGGCCGGCCGACGAGATAAGCGTCGGCCCACGCCGGCAGCAGCTCGTCCTCGAAGTAGTCCCGCAGCACCGACGGCGACTCGTCGGCCAAGCGATCGATCGCCTGCTGACCGCCTTCGATCGCAGCTCGCACGCGGGCCTTGTCGTCTTCGGCCGACGACTGGTGCACCTTCGACAACACCTCGAGATGCTGCCGCGCCTCATCAGCCCAGCCCGAGGAAGAGTCCCGCTGAAGGTAGTCGCCCCAGGCCTTCCGGGCGGCGTCGACGAGGTGCAGGCCCTCCAGGGCGAGGGCGCGATTGAACCAGGCCTCCGGCGGCGCATCCTTCAGGACGATGGCTCGCTCCGCGGATTCGAGCGCCTTCGGGATGTCCGCGGGCTCGTCCAACTGCGCGGCCCGCACGAGATATGCCGCGGAGAGGTCGCTCAGCAGACGCGCGTCATCGGGCTTCTGGGCCGAGGCGGACTCGAGCGCCTTGACGGCCGCGCCCGTGTCTCCGGACACGAGATAGGTCACGCCGAGCGCGCCCAGGGCCTCGGGCGACGTATCGCCCTGGGCCCGCTCCCGGATTCGCGCGACGGCGCCGAGTACGGCTGGCGACTCTGCATCGAGCCCATGCGGCGTCTCGCCTGACCGCAGGACGGTGAGCCGGGCGTGATGGAACCCGCCGGTCAGCCGCGGCTCGACGAAACGCCGGTCGCCCATGGCCTCGGCGAGCTGCGCGACGAGCGGCGCGGGGGCGCGATAGAAGCGTGCGCGCTGGGACCAGAGACCGACGGCGAGGAGGAGCACGGCGGCCGCCGCCAGCGGCACTGCCGTCTTGACGCCCAGCCGGCGAGCGAACGTCGCGGGCGCCGCGACCGGGGCGCCCGCCGGCTTGACCCCGGCTTCCTCCGCCTCGGCCAGGCCGAGCTGGACCGTCTCCGAGAACACTTCGTAGCAGTGCTGGCAGCCGGCCACGTGCTCGTCCATCCGCGCGGCCTCGTCGCCGGTGAGCCGGCGCTCCGCGTGGGCCGCGATCAGCCCCGGGTCGGGGTGCGATTGTCCTGTCACGACTCACCTCTTGCCGCCACGTCGACCGTGAGCGCCGACTCCCAGTCCAGCGTCGAGAGCAGCTCGTGCGCGTCTCCCTGCCGGATCCCTTCGGCCTCGAGGTCGAGACGCAGCTTCTTGTAGAGCGCGTCCCGTTTGCGATAGAGGGCCTTCTGCTCCTCGCCGAGCGACCGGGCGACCTCGGCCACGCTGAGCCCGTCTTCGACGTGCAGGCGGAGCATGATCCGGTCGCGGGCGGACAGGCTGCCCAGCGCGCGCCGGAGGGCGAGGAAAGCCCTCTCGGCCAGGACCTGCCGCTCGGCCAGATCGAGAGCGGAAGGGCCGCTCGGCTCGGGGGACTCGTGGCCGTCGAGGCCGCCTGGCCGGCGGTCGCTCCGGCGCGGCAGCTTGTGGCTCATGTCGCGCAGCGCGTCACGGCCCTCGGCGACGCCGAGGCCCGTCTGCAGCACGCCGCAGGCTTCCTCGAACGTCAGCCCGTCCCGGTACAGGAGCGACTCGAGGCGCAGCGCCACCGGACCCAGCCTCCGGGCCTCGGCGGAAGGCCGCCACTTCCCGAAGCGCTGCGTCTGGAAGTCGAGATAGAGATGGTTGACCACCGCCGTGATGTAGGTCTTGAGCGAGCTGCGGCCCTCGAACCGGCCGAGGATCTCGTAGTCGTTCTCGATGAACCGGAGCTTGACAGTCGATGCGAAGTCCTCGGCGTCGGATCCCCGGAGGCAACGCCGCGCGCAGACCCACGCGATGACCCGCTCGATGAGCGCGAGTTCGGAGAGGAACAGCTCCTCGCGGGTCATGAGGCTCCCGAGGGCCATGGTCGGGCGGCGCCTGTGGGGCGGTATTCGGTCGGGCCGATGATACGGCAGGTCGAGGTCGGCGTGCTCGGCGGGCAGGAGCCAGGGTGTCGGGCCGATCGCGCCGGGTCGGCTGCAGGTCGTCATGCCGGGACCCGGAGAGCAACGCGCATGCCGGGCGACGCACGGGCGGCCACTGAGCGACCCAAAGCGCTGATCCTGCGGGGACTCGTGGTCCGGGGCGGCGGCTCGCGCGCCGCTCGGCGGCCGCGATCGCCAAAAGTTTGGGCGGACGGCGCACCGGTATTGGGCGGTCCGCCGGTAAGGCTCAGTGGAAGGTGATCCCGAGGGTGACAGCGACGACGTTCTGGTTCCAAGTGCCCGCGAACGCGTCGCTTTCGAATTTTCGACCGTACCAGAAGTTGACCCCGAGGGTGAGGGAGGCCTTCGTCCACACCCGGAAGTCGTAGCCGGCCCCGGCGAGCAGCCCGACCCCGTTGCCCAGATCGACGGTGGTCGTCTTCGAACCTTCATGGATGTCGGTGTCGAGGAAGGCGCCTCCGCCCCCGACCTTCAGGAAGAAATTCGACGAGGGTCGTGGATAGATCGTCAGCGTCGCCAGGACGTTGTACAGGTTGAGGGTGACGCCTTCCTGCTCCTTCGACCACCCGTTGATCTCGCCGCCGACCAGCAGGCGATCACCCAGCGTACCGCCGAGATTGAGGTATCCGAGGCCGCCGTTCTCACGCTTGCCGGCGCCGCAGGCATCGCACGTTGCGCGCGCGGACCCATATCCGCCGCCGAAGCCGATCCAGAAACCACGCCGCGCCGGAGGATTGGAGGCCGGCGAAGCGACCGAAACGGACGCCAGGTACGACGCAGCAGCCAGCGAGCACACGACCAGCCATCGACCGCGCATGAATCCTCCTTTGCATTCCGGGATCCGGTCTTTGCGAGCGCGGGTGCGAACGCGATGCCAACCGGCATGCCGGTGGTTCCTGCCGCTCAAACGTGCGGCGCAGGTGCACTTGGAGCCGCGGGTCGCTCGACAGCTAGGCGCCGTTTGAGCGCAGGCGCTGGGCAGAGCGCTCAGTCACTGCGCGATGCGAGCCGATATGCCTCCGCGTTTCCGTCTTCGTAAAGGCCGCCGCCACGTATGGTTGCCACCGCGTCGCGTCGCGCGGCCGGGCTGGCACTTCCTCTGCAGAGCGGGACGTCGCGCCGGCCGAGGCTCGACGGTCCGCGACGGCGCAAGGGAGAAAAAGAATGAACGGAGCTCGCGGAACGTTGACAATCGCGTCCGGGCTGGCCCTCGCGATGACACTCGGGGCCTGTGGCGGGTCGGACACAAAGGGCGGGTGCTCGGCGAACCCCACCGGTCCCGGTTGCCCGGCCACCCCCAGTCCGACGCCGCCACCGGTCCGGACGATCATCAAGACAGGAAGCTGCAATGACATCGGCGTCGACACCCTCTGCTTCTTCAATCCGTTCACGACCACTCAGAAAGGAGACCTGGACGTCACCGTGGACTGGACCTTCCCTGAAGACAGCATCCAGGCCTTGGTCTCGAGCGGTACCTGCACGCTCGACCAGATCAACGGCAACCAGTGCAGCTACATCGCTACGACGCCGGCGTCCACCACGCCGAAACCACGGGTTCTCACGGCAAAGGGCGTGGCCGCCGGAACCTACCAGCTTTACGTCGGCAACCGCGGCCCCAGGACCGAGTCGGTCTCGGTCCAGGTCGGTCTGACGACGGGTGGTACGGCCAGCTCTGACGTCGGGACCAACGCCGGGCGGCGGGAGGATGTTCGCCCCTACGCCGGCTCAGTGGCGGCGCATTGAGCGGTGGGGAGAGGGGCGGCGTTCAATCGCGCAGGCCCAGCCGCTCCATCTTGATGCAGAGGCCGTTGCGTGAGATGCCCAGGAGCTTGGCGGCGCGGGTCCGGTTGCCGCCCGCCTGGCCCAGGGCCTCCCGGATGAGGCTCTTCTCGAGTGACTGCACGTGCATCGCCAGCTCCAGCGTGTCGAGGGCGGGCTCCGTCCCGCCCTCGGGGGGCTCGGCCAGGATGTGAAGTGAGATCATGCTGGAGTCGATCGCCTGTCCCTCCGGGCAGAGGTACACGAGCCGCCGCACTTCGTGCTCCAGCTCGCGGACATTGCCCGGCCAGGCGTACTCCGTGAGCGCGCGCAACGCCTTCACCGTGATGCCGCGAACGGCCCGGCGGCCCTCGCGAGCGAAGGCGCGCAAGAATCTCTCGACCAGCACCGGAACGTCCTCGGGCCTCTCCCGCAACGGGGGCACGTGGAGGGCGAAGCCCGCGACGCGGAAGTAGAGGTCCCGGCGGAAGCGGCCCTCCTCCATGCGGCGGTGAAGGTCGGAATTGGTGGCGGCGACGATCCGGATGTTCACGGGCACGGGCACCCCACCGACGGGCTGGACCTCCTTCTCCTGGAGCGCGCGCAGTAGCTTCGCCTGCAGCTCGAGCGGCATGTCGCCGATCTCGTCCAGCAGCAGCGTGCCTCCCTCGGCCATCTGGAACTTGCCGCGGCGCTCCGCCACCCCGGTCGCGATGCCCTTGCCGATGCCGAACATCTCGGCTTCCAGCAGCTCGGCGGGGATGGCGGCGCAGTTGATCGCCACGAACGGCCCCCTGCGGCGGGGCGACGAGTCGTGGAGTGTCCGGGCCAGGAACTCCTTGCCCACTCCCGTCTCGCCCAGGAGCAGCACCGGAAGGTCGCCCTCCACGAGCGGTCGAAGCTGGGCGTAGAGCGACCTCATGGACGCTGAATTCCCGGCCACGTAGCCTTCCGGGAAGGCCAGGCCGGCGTCCGCGGCCGGGGGCGCCGGGCCGGGGGGCGGCGTGTCGGTGCGGAGCCGCTGGCAGAGAGCGACCAGCATGCGAAGGGCCGCTTGCACTTCCCGGGCGTGGCCCCGCAGGTCGCCCGCCACCAGGATGCCGAGCCGGTTCGGGCCGGAGCCGGCCCCCAGGGCGCACGTGAGCGGCACGTCGCCCTCGAGGGAAGTGGCCCGAATGGCGTGGCCGGACGCGGCGGCGCCGCGCACGAGCTCCACGAAGCGGCGGTGCCGGGCAAGGTCGGGCAAGACGCCGCAGGCGGAGAGCGCCACGGCCTCTCCCTCCTGGACCTCGAAGATGCACGCGCTCGAGGCCCCGAGCTCGCGGCACATGAGGGCGACCAGGCCGCCGAGGTCGGGCTCGGGCCGGGTGCAGACGCGCGCGATCAGGGCCTCGAGCAGGCCGAGGCCGACGCGGCCGGTCTCCTCGATCGGAGTCGCCGTGGTGTCGTCGTCGGGCAACCCCGCAACCGGCGGATCGTCGGTGCGCACCGTGATCGCGATCGAGACGTCCTCCGGCTCGACCTCTTCGAGCCGGAGCCTCACCGGCCCGATCCGGATCTCGTCGCCCGCGCGAAGTCGCGTGCGCTGGATGCGCACGCCCTTCACCAGCGTTCCGTTCCGGGAGCCCATGTCCTCGAGGGTGAGCCCGTCGGGCTCGAGCGTGAGCAGGGCGTGGCGCCGCGAGACGCCGCGCACGGGCAGCACGATACTGTTGCCGGCCACGCTGCCGATCCAGTTCTCGCCGGCGCGGATGGTGTATGCGCGCGAGGCGCCTGCCACCTCGCCGCGCAGCCGGTAGTGGAGCTGCAGAGCGGCGCCGTTCGTCACGTCTTCCTCCCCGTGCCGCCCGAATCGAGCGCGGTCATTGTAAGCCTCGCGGAACCGCTCCCGCTGCCCGGTCGCCCAGTGGCGAGGCGATGCCGCGCAGTCGGTGGGCAGCTCGCAGTCCGGGGAGCCGAGGCGAGGGCAGGCAGCCCCTGACGGCAGGAGGAAGCAGTGAGCGTCATACGACGGTCAGCGACGGCAGGGGGAGCGCGGGCGCTCGCGTCGGACGCCCGAGGGCTGTCGCTAGCCTTCGCTCTCGAGCGACCGGGCCAGCGCCTTGAACGTCTCCAGGTGCTCCCGGTCGAGCGCCTTCCAGTCCGCGAGGGCTCGCTCGAAGTCTCCCCAGGGCCTTGGCGCCGCCGGCGACGCGGCGGCCTGGCGCCGGGCGCCGAGCAGTACGCGGAGCGCGAGCCGGAAGCCTATGCCGAGGACCTGCAGCCTGAGGAGGAACCGCTCGAGAGCGCTGACGAGGACGTGGTGCAGGGCCGCCCCCACTCCCACCAGCGCGACGAGCTCGCGCAGATGGTAGTCGCGGATGCGGAGGGGACGGACGGGCACGAGCGCGGCGGCCATCCGGATGAGCACCGCCATGGCCCGCAGCCGCTTCAGGCGCTCAGGAGTGGCCCGCTCGACCGCGGCGCAGGACAGCTCCAGCAGCCGGATCGCTTCCGCCAGGTCCTGGCGATCCCGGGCCCTCTGCGCCGCATGCAGGCCGCTGTCGGCTATTGCGGCGTCGGTCTGGACCTCGAGCTCCAGCGACTGCACGGCGAACCGCATGCCCGGGGACAGCAGCCGGTCCCACTGCTTGACCGTGCGCTCGTGCCGGTAGCGTGACGCCTGCGCGATCACCAGGGCCACGCAGGCGAAACCGGCCGCGCCGAGGACCCAGAGCACTGTCGCTCCTCAGGCTCGCGCGAGACCGAGACGCCGGAGCACCGCCGGCGAGACGTCGCCGACGCTCTCCTCGGCGCGCCAGGCGGCGTAGGCCCACCAGCCGACGAGCACGAGATAGGCCACCTGGTCGATGCTGCCGAGGGTGGTGGCCAGCGCATCACCGCGCCGGGTGAGGATTCCCGTCACGGTCGAGAAGACGAACAGGTAGGGAACGAAGCTGAGGAGCAGGGCCCGGTACCACGCGTGGAGCGGCAGGTTGAAGAGGACGACCACCAGGCTGACCGCCCCGAAGAGCCAGATCGTGCCCGTGGCGAGGAGGGGATGCTGGGGCGCCCGGCCCAGCATGACCGCCGCCGTCGTCGTGAGCAGCGCGGCGCCGAGCAGCCCGCGGGCCAGCCGCCAGGTGCCGGGGAAGGCGGCCACGACCCGAAGACCCAGCTCGACGGCGACGGCCAGCTTCACCAGCTCGAAGGCCGTCTGCTGGAAGTGCCAGAAATCCCAGCTCCAGAACCACTGGGGCCATTCGAGGCCCGGGACGCCGTAGAGCATGACCCCGGCCATCTCGGCCGAGCTGTAGATGAGGATGGCCAGCAGATACACGAGGAACGACCAGCATCGCCGGTGGAGGCCCCGGCGCAGCACGCCGATGAGGACGATGGCCACGCCGATCTTCGTGGCCACCGCCATGGCGAGCTGCAACGCGCTCGGCATCACGCCTCCTCGAGTGGCGGACAGGGCTTGAGGGTCTTGGGCACCCGCTGGCGGTGGATCTTATACCTCTTCAGCCGCAAGTAGATGGTGCGGCGGGTCACCCCGATGAGCCGGGCGACGCGCGCGATGTTCCACTCGTGGCGCTCCAGGGCGGCCATGAGCCGCTGCCGCTCGATCTCGGCGCCGGCGACGCTCTCCTCCTGGGCGTCTTCGCGGCCCGGGTGCTCTCGGGCCGCCTTTACCGCCGCCGCGAGGGCGATAACGGCCGGGTTCTTCATGTCGATGCCGGTCCCGCCATCGACTAAGAGCAGACCAGTCAGTTCCTTACCGTCCATCAGGGGCAGCAGGCTGCAGTCGTCAGCCGTCAGCGGGCGGCCGGCGCGCAGCTCCTTCGCTTCGACCTTCCAGCGCCGTTGCAGCACGCCCAGTCGAGAGAGAGGCACCTCCCCGGCGAAGGTCGACAGGTCGTCGGCCACGACGGTCACGACCGCGGCCCCCCTTGCCCGGCAGCGCGTGGCCACATGGTCCAGCAGCTTTCGAGCCTGTCCCCGGGGGTCGTCGGCCACCAGCAGCGCGAGGGTCGGGTCCAGGCTGGGCCGATTTCGAGGGCCGGAAGGGACATAAGCCATGGGGGGCTCTCCGGGGGACTATATCAAATATGTTGCAATCCCGCTAATCGGATATACAC
Organism: Acidobacteriota bacterium; assembly: GCA_003223555.1. Classification (GTDB taxonomy): domain Bacteria; phylum Acidobacteriota; class Vicinamibacteria; order Fen-336; family Fen-336; genus AA32. The sequence continues at coordinate 12,519 of QHVM01000004.1, forward strand.
TCCCTACACGCCCAATTCAAGGAGGAAACCATGCCGCAGCGGTTCCTGGCATTCCTGCTGTTCGCAATGCTCGCGTTTGTCGCGTTCGACGGCTTCGAGCGGCAGCGCGAGCAGCGGGACAATACGGCCTCCGCGCCTTCCAGCGGCGCGGTCACCTCGCCGCAGGTCAGCGTGATGGACGGCGGCAACCCGTGGCCACCGGTGAAGAAGTAAGCCTCTCCGCGCGCTGAGGCCATCCGCCCTCGGCGGTCAGCGAACCAGGTTCGCGCGTTATCGGTCTGGCGTCCCGATCGATGACGTGTGCGCTTGAGCTTGCTGTAGTCGGTGGCGACCCTGGAGGGATTCGAACCCTCGTTCTTCGCCGTGAAAGGGCGACGTGTTAGGCCTCTACACTACAGGGTCAGGGTTCCATCCTAGCACCGGCGAGGTAATCCACGAATCGTGCGGAGTATTCCTCGTAACGGGCCAAGGCGGTATTGCACCGGAAACAAAGAAGCCCGCGCACGCGCCCAGTCTGGTGATCGTGGTCCACGGCAAGGCGGCGGCCTGTCCCGCATGCCTTGCGGCAGATGGCACATCGCTCCTTCTGGTCGACCAGCATTGCCGCGTATTCCAGCTCGGTGACGTGCCGTCGCCGTATGAGATGGCGAAGTTGCTCGCGAGCGATGCAGTCGGCACACCTCGAACGCCCGTTCAGCGACTCTCCACCGCAGCTGACGCATCTGCCCGAGGCGCGTCGGGCTGCGCGCCTGGTTGCTCGCCACGCCCGACAGGCGCTACAGACGCTATGGGACCCTGTGACCGCGTGACGACCGCAGTCGATGCAGAGCCCAAAAGATCGCCGCTCCCGGTACAGCTGCTGCTGTCGAAGCGCCTCGCACTTGCGGCACCATGACTTCCGTCCGGAGGGACTTCTTCTGCGGACGCCGAAAGCGGCCAAGGGCGTCTGCTGGCCACATCGGGGACAGCGTTTCAGGCCACCTTGCGCCACGGCGCCGACTTCGCCCGTTCGTTTTGCTGTTCCGGCTCGTCCCAGCGGTCGGCGGTGATTACGGCCAGGATCACGAGCGCGCTGGCCAGGGTCAGGAGCAGGGCGGCGACGGCCTCGAGCAGGAGCACGGCGGTGGCCTCCACGCACGAGGATAGGAGGAAGCCGGGCCAGGACAGGTCCGGGATTTCGCTTTATTTTCGCCTGCGGTGAGCGCTACCGCCGGCGGGAATCCCCGACCCCGCCTCCACCGCCGCCGGCGCGCGGCCTTGCCTCGTTGACGACGATGCTGCGGCCGTTGAGGTTGTAGTTGTTGAGGTCCTTGATCGCCCGCTCGGCCTCCTCGCCAGTCGCCATCTCCACGAAGGCATAGCCTTTCGAGCGTCCGGTGTCGAAGTCGGTGATCACCCGGACGCTCGCCACCTTGCCTCCGGAGCGCTCGAAGAGCGCCTTCAGGTCCTGCTCGGTAGTTGAGTAGGGAATGTTCCCCACGAACAGCTTCGTGTTCGCCATGGGACGGCCTTCCTTGTGGCCCGGTTAAGGTGAGGGGAGGCTACTCCGCCCCTTGGGGGCTGTCAACGGAAAACGGCCGCGGAAAACGTCGCCCGGCCGCCAAGCGATGCTCAGGCGGCGGCCGACGCGGCGGGGGCCTTCTGCTGGATGAGCAGGGCGACGATCTCTCCGCAGTAGAGGATGATCGAGACCGACAGCTCGAGCCAGATCGCAAGGACGATGATCCCTTCCAGCGCCCCGTACATGCCGCCGAAGCGGGCCACGTTGCGGACGTACCAGGCGAAGGCGGCCTTGGCCGCCTCCCACAGCACCGTGGCGAGGAGCGCCCCGAGGGCCGCGTTGCCGCTCGTCGTCACCCGGCGGGGGACGAAGCGGTAGACGAGGAAGAAGAACCCGAACGTGATGGCGATCGGGAGGAAGGTGCCGAGGAAGAACCCGAGGGCGGTCAGCTCGCCCGAGGTCCGGAAGCGGAGGATCAGTCCCTCGGAGGTCGCCGCCACCAGCGTGAAGGCCATCGTCAGGAGCAGGGCGACGCCGGTCAGGAGGACCATCGACAGCGCGACCAGGTTGTGCTTGGCGAAGCTGCGCCCCGGCACGCCGAAGACCTTCTCGAGGGCGGAGAAGAGCGAGGCGAAGATGCGCCGCGAGGTCCACACGAGCAGGATCAACCCCGGGCCGCGGAACTTCTTGGCGTGCTCGATGAACGAGCGCAGCGCCTCCAGCGACGGCGTATCCAGGTGGACGACGACGCCGCGGACGAGGAGCAGGCTGCCCTCGTAGGCGGCCTCGAACGAGCCGGCGACCGCGACTCCGAGCGAGATCAGGAAGATGAGGAGGGGGAGGAGCGAGAGCAGCGTGTAGTACGCGACGGCCGCCGCGCGGTCGGGTCCGTTGTGGTCCTGGAAGCGCATGAAGGCGCGCCACGCGATCCGGCCAGCGGCGCGGAGGGAGCGGAGCGGACGGATCACGCCCGCTTCGGGGGCCGGAGGGGCCGCATCTCGACGCGGCTCAGGTGCGCGGCGTCCCGCGTGCGGAGGAGGTCGACGATGGTGTCGGCGACGTCCCCGGGCTGGAGCTTCCAGGACTCGGCCTTGTCGCCTTCGCCGCCGAAGCCCGTCGCCACCGAGCCGGGAGCGATCGTCGTGACCTTCACTCCCTGCTGGCGCACTTCGAGCATCAGGCAGTGGGCGAAGTGGTCCAGGGCGGCCTTGCTCGCGCAGTAGGCCGCCATGCCGGCGATGGGGTTCGTCCCCGCCAGCGAAGAGATCATGAAGATGTGACCGCCCCCGCGCGTGAGGTAGGGAAGCGCGGCGCGAGTGAGCCGGAAGACCGCGGTGAGGTTGGTGTCGAAGACGCGGTCCCACTCCTCGTCGCTCGTCTCGATGACCGGCGCATGGCTGCCGACCCCGGCGTTGTTCACGAGGATCTGGAGGCCGCCGTGGGCTTCCACCGCCCGGGCCACCGCCGCCGCGCATACGCCAGGGTCGCGCACGTCGCCGGGGAAGGCCGTCGCGCGGCCTCCCTGCCCGGTGATCTCCCCGGCCAGCGCTTCGAGCTCCGCGGCCGTGCGCGACACCGCGGTCACGCTCGCTCCGGCGGCGGCCAGGCCGCGCGCGATCGCGCGTCCGATGCCGCGGCCCGCGCCGGTGACGAGCGCGGAGGCTCCGCGCAGCTCCATTTCCGGAGTATACCCGTCCTGACGGTCTCCGACGCTGCTCGCAGCGGGCGCCCACCATCGAGAGGGTAATCTGTAAGATATTGGGTTCATGAATCGGGGTGGGGCCTAGAGGCGGCGAGATGGAGTACAAGGACTACTACAAGATCCTCGGCGTCCCGAAGAGCGCCTCCGCGAAGGACATCAAGGCCGCCTACCGCAAGCTGGCCCGCAAGCACCACCCGGACGTGAACAAGGGCGACGCGAAGGCCGAGGCGCGCTTCAAGGAGATCAACGAGGCCAACGAGGTCCTCTCCGACCCCGAGAAGCGCCAGCGGTACGACTCGCTGGGGCCGGACTGGGCCTCGCAGTTCCGTCCGCGAGCGGGGGCCGCCGGGGGCCGGGGGGGGAACGTCCACGTCGAGTACAGCGAGGACATGGGTGGCTTCTCGGACTTCTTCCGGACGATCTTCGGCGGCGGCTTCGGCGTCCCGCGCGAGGAGGGCTTCGGCGGCTTCCGTACCGGCAGCGGCGGGTTCGACGAGATCTTCGGCCGCGCGGCCCGCGAGCCGCCCGGCCAGGACCTCGAGACGACGGTCGACCTCGCGCTGGAGGAGGTGCTCAAGGGAACGACCCGCGCGGTCAGGGTGGGGGAGGGAGCCTCCGCCCGCACGGTCGAGGTCAAGATCCCGGCCGGCGTGCGCGAGGGCTCGCGCGTCCGCGCCGCCGGGGAGGGCGGGGGCGCCGCCGAAGGCCAGCGCGGCGATCTCTACCTGCGCGTCCGCATCCGCCCCCACGCGTTCCTCGAGCGAAAGGGCGACGACCTCCAGACGACGGTGACCGTCCCTCTCACGGCCGCCGTCCTGGGCGGCGAGGTGCAGGTGCCGACGCTGGAGGGCCCGGTGGGCATCAAGGTCCCGGCCGGCTCCCCGGCCGGCCGCACCTTCCGCCTGCGTGGCCACGGCCTGCCGCGGCTGGACGCCCCGGGCCGGGGCGACCTGCTCGCGGTCCTGGGCGTGGACGTGCCGCGCGACCTCACCGCCCGGGAGAAGGAGATCTTCGAGGAGCTGAAGCGCCTTGGTCGCTGAGGTTCGTGACCTGGCGCACGGCGCCCGCCGAAGGCTTGACCGTTTCTCACCCTGTCAGCTATAGTCTGCGAGGTTTCCCGAGGAGGAGGGGCAAAGAGATGAGAGGCAAGCTGTTCCTGGGTCTGGCGGCCGCCGCCGCGCTCGGCGCGCTGGCGCTTCCCGCCCATGCCCAGACCAAGCGTCCGCAGGTGGCGGTCACCGACTTCGACTACGGCACCGTCGGCTACCACTGGTGGGGCGACGCCGACATCGGCAAGGGCATGGCCGACCAGGTCATGAACGCGCTCGTCGAGGACGGGTCTTTCCGCGTGATCGAGCGCAAGAAGCTCGACACCGTGCTCGCCGAGCAGGATTTCACCCACAGCGACCGGGCCGATCCCAGCCAGGCGAAGATCGCCAAGCTCGGCAAGGCGCTCGGCGTCCACTACATCATCACCGGGTCGATCACCAAGTTCGGCGGCGAAGAGAACGACAAGGGCGGCAGCCTGAAGGGCATCCACCTGGGCCTCGGCAAGCACAAGACCGAGGTGGAAGTGAGCGCTCGTCTCGTCGACACCACGACCGGTGAGGTCCTCGCGGCGGCCAAGGGACACGGCGAGTCCAAGAAGGGCGGCAAGTTCGCCTTCTCGAGGGGCGGCACCGGGTACGGCCAGAGCCAGAGCGACTTCAAGGCCAGCGCGATCGGGGAGGCCCAGGAGATGGCCGCCAACGATCTCGCCCAGAAGATCGTCGCGAAGAAGGACCGGCTGAACTAAGCGTCGCCCGGCCGGACGTGACCAGGGGGTCGCCGTGGCGACCCCCTTTTTTCTGCCCGGCCGCGGCGGCCCCGGTGACCCGAATGGCCGCTCCCGTCCTCAACCTGGCCAACCAGCTCACGCTGCTCCGCATGGGGCTCGCGCCGCTGCTGGTGATCCTCGTGCTCTCGCGCGAGCTGCGCTGGGCCCTGGCCGTCTTCGTGGTGGCGGGGGTCACCGACCTGCTCGACGGGCTCATCGCCCGCCTGGGCCACCAGCAGACGACGCTGGGAGCGATGCTCGACCCGGTGGCGGACAAGGTCCTGCTCACCTCGGCCTTCGTGGCCCTCACCTGGAGCTCTCACCTCCGCGTGTCCATCCCGCCCTGGCTGACGATCGTCATCCTCTCCCGTGACGCCATCATCCTGGCCAGCGTGGCCATCGTGAACCTCACCATCGGGCGCCGGGTGTTCTATCCGTCGTTCCTGGGCAAGCTCAGCACGGCCAGCCAGCTCGTCACGGTGGGCGTGGTGCTCCTGCTCAACGCCTTCACCGTGGCGCTTCCGTGGCTGGGATGGCTGTTCCGGCTGACGTTGGTGATGAGCGTGGGATCGGCCCTGCACTACCTGTACAGCTCGTCCGCCCGCGAGACGCGAAAGAAGTAGCGGCTACAGGCCGAGCCGCTTCCTGAAGTACTCCAGCGTCGGCGGCAGCCCCTCGTCGAGGCTCACCCGAGGCTCCCAGCCCAGGAGAGCCCGGGCCCGCGTGATGTCGGGCTGGCGGACCTTGGGGTCGTCCACCGGCAGGGGCCGGTTCACGATCCGGCTCCGCGAGCCGGTGAGGGCGACGATCTTCTCCGCCAGCTGCCGGATCGTCAGCTCCTGGGGGTTGCCGACGTTCACCGGGTCCGTGAGGTCGGAGCTCATCAGGCGGAAGATGCCGTCGACGAGGTCGGAGATGTAGCACAGGCTGCGGGTCTGGCTGCCGTCGCCGAAGACGGTCACGTCCTCGCCGCGCAGGGCCTGGGTGAAGAAGGCGGGGATGGCCCGGCCGTCCTCGAGCCTCATCCGGGGGCCGAAGGTATTGAATATGCGAATGATCCGCGTCTCGACGCCGTGCACGCGGTGATACGCCATCGTCATCGCTTCGGCGAAGCGCTTGGCCTCGTCGTACACGCCTCGCGGCCCGACCGGATTGACGTTGCCCCAGTAATCCTCGCGCTGCGGGTGGACGAGGGGGTCGCCGTAGATCTCCGACGTGGAGGCGAGCAGGAACCGCGCCCTCTTCGCCTTGGCCAGCCCCAGCGAGTTATGGGTGCCAAGGCTGCCCACCTTGAGGGTCTGGATGGGTACGCGGAGGTAGTCGATGGGGGAGGCGGGGCTGGCGAAGTGGAAGATCCAGTCCAGCGGGCCCTCGAGGTTGATGTAGTTGGTGACGTCGTGGCGGACGAAGACGAAGTCGCTCCCGGTCAGGTGCTGAAGGTTCGCGGTGTCTCCGGTGATGAGGTTGTCCATCCCTACCACGGAGAAGCCGCGGTCGAGCAGGTACTGGCAGAGGTGGGAACCGATGAACCCGGCCGCGCCAGTGACCAGGGCTCTAGGCATCAGGCCTTGCAAGGAGCGGTCAAGGGCGCGCGCGTCTCGCGGAGCGCGCGACTCGTTGATGAACGCCGATATCGACCGCGCCCGTCCATGTCCGGCGGTCGATCAGGCCGGAGCGCGCGGAGCGAGCACCGCGCGCCCAGGGCGCTCGTGGGCTTCAGTACGCATGCTTCTGGCCGAAGCCGCGGAAGAGGGTCAGGATCAGGATCTTCACGTCGAGCAGCAACGACCAGTTCTCGATGTAGTACAGGTCGTACTCGATCCGCTTCTCGATCGACGTGTTGCCGCGCCAGCCGTTGATCTGGGCCCAGCCGGTGATGCCGCTCTTCACCCGGTGGCGCAGCATGTACTGCGGGATGCGCTCCTTGAACTGCTGGACGAAGGGAGGCCGCTCGGGGCGCGGGCCCACCAGGCTCATGTCGCCGAGGACGACGTTGATGAGCTGGGGCAGCTCGTCGAGGTTGAAGCGGCGCAGCCAGATACCGACCGGCGTACGGCGCGGGTCCTCGGGCTTCGCCCACACCGGCCCGGTGTCCCTCTCGGCCTCGTCGACCATGGTCCTGAACTTGAAGATCTGGAACGTCTTCCCGTCCAGCGTCATCCGCTCCTGGCGGAGGAAGACCGGCCCCCGGCCTCCCTTCGACCTGATGAGGAAGGCGATGAGCGCGAAGAGGGGCGCGAAGAAGGCGAGCAGCGCCGAGCCCAGCACGGCGTCCATCACCCGCTTGAGCATGCTGTTCCAGCCGCGCAGCGGGACCTCGTTGAGGCTGATGATGGGGATGCCGTCGAGGTCCTCGAGGGCGGCCTTGATGGTCGCGTACTGCACCAGGTCGGGCACGACCTTGAGGTCCAGGCACTCGTTGCTGACGCTCTTGATGAGCCGCAGCAGCTTGGCGTGCTCGTCGAGGGGCAGCGCGATGTAGAGCTGGTCCACCCCGTGGGAGTTGGCGACGGACATCGTCTCGTCCAGCCGGCCCAGCACGCTCAAGCCGGCCCGGCTCCGCCGGGCGGGGTCGTCGTCGACGAACCCCACCACCTGGTAGCCCAGCTCCCGATGGGCGAGGATCGTCTCCGCCACCGTCTGGCCCAGCTCGCCCGCTCCCGCCACCAGCACCCGCTTGACGTTGTAGCCGGCCGCCCACATGCGCTGCAGGTACCCGCGCAGGGCGGCCCGGCCGGCGTTCAGGGCCAGCACGTCGAGGACCACGAAGATCGCGATCACGCCCTGGCTGTACTCCCAGAGGGGGGCCACCTCGGGCTGGTAGCGGTAGTAGACGCGGACGTAGAGCGTGAGGCCCAGTGTGAGGGCGGCGCCGATGAGGACGCTGAACAGGATGCCGAAGAACTCGTCGATGCGGCTCCGCTCGCGCTTCACCCGGTAGAGCCCGTAGAAGTACAGGACAGCCGGCCACAGCAGGGTGATGAGCGGCAGCAGGATCAGGTAGCGCGTGAGGGGCGGGACGCCCTTGGTGACCGGGAGGTAGGCGGTGACGAGCCCCGAATAGAACCGCAGGTAGTAGGCGAGGACCCAGGCCAGGTCGGTGGCCAGCACGTCCGTCAGGACGAAGACGGCCACCATCACGCGGGTCTGGTGCTTCAACATCGATGCTTCATCTTATTGGGGAGTCGGCGGACGCCTGCTCCACGAAGTCGCGGACGCGCGCCTCGAAGACCTCGCGGCGATGCGTCTCGGCTCGGGCCCGTAATGCCGCGATATTAAAGCGCATGGCCTGCAGGGAGTCAACGGCGGCGCGCAGCGCGGGGGCGGTGGGCTCGTGGAAGAGGACGCCGCTCTCGCCGGGCACGACCGACTCCGGCCCTCCCCCCTCGGCGAAGACCACCGCCGGCCGGCCGCAGGCCATCGCCTCCAGGGGCACGATGCCGAAGTCCTCCACCCCGGCCATGAGGACCGCGCGGCAGCCCCGGTACAGCTCGCGCAAGGTCTCGTCGTCGACCCGCCCAAGCAACGAGGCTTCCGCGGGCAGCCGGGCGCGGAGCCGCGTCTCCTCTCCGGGCGGGCCGGTGCCGACGATCTTGAGCGGCCAGCCGGTGTCCCGGTACGCGTCAAGCACCAGCTGGACGCGCTTGTACGGCACGAGGGCGGAGACCACGAGGTCGTAGGTCCCGGGGCCGGGGTCCCCCGGCCCCGGCGTGAAGAAGTCGACGTCGACGGGGGGCGGGATCACCACCGCCGGCCGACCGTAGTAGCGCTGGATGCGCCCGGCCACGTGGCGGCTGTTGGTGGCGAAAGCATGGACGCCGCGGGCGGTCGCGACATCCCACGCCCGGAGGCTCTGCGCGACGAGCGGGAGGACGAAGCGGGCCGGCCCGCCCACGCGCCCGGGACCGAAGTAGTCGTGGTAGCGGTCCCAGACGTAGCGCATGGGCGTGTGGCAGTAGCAGAGGTGGACCGCCCCCGGCGGGACTCTCACCCCCTTGGCCACACAGTGGGAGCTGGAGATCACGAGGTCGAAACCGGACAGGTCGATCGACGCCGCGGCGGCGGGGAAGAGAGGCAGGTACTCGCGGTAGCGCGTCGCTACGCCCGGGAGGCGCTGCACGAACGTGGTGTGGAGCTCTCGCGCCTCCAGCTCGGGGCAGAGCGACCCCTTCACGTGCAGCAGCGTGAAGATGGGCGCGTCGGGGAACAGGCGGGCGAGGGCGAGCAGGACCTTCTCGCCTCCCCGCATGCCGGTCAGCCAGTCGTGGACGAGGGCGACCCGGCGTGGCCTCAGCGCGTTTCCTCGGCCGCCACCGCGGGCACGGTCACGCCGAGGGCCTTCAGGTAGCCGGCATGGATGGCCCGCACCGAGCGCTCCCAGCTGAACTCCTGCGCCCGCGCGCGGCCCCGCGCCGACAGCTCGGCCCGCAGGGCGTCGTCGGCCAGCACGCGCTCCAGGCCGCCGCCGATGTCCGCCGGGTCGTAGGGATCCACCAGCACGGCGGCGTCGCCCACCACTTCGGGCAGCGACGACAGGCTGGAGGTCACCACCGGCGTGCCGCAGGCCATGGCCTCGAGCGGAGGCAGGCCGAACCCCTCGTAGAGCGACGGGAACGCGAACACCGAGGCCAGCCGGTAG
>QHVM01000005.1:0-24390 GCA_003223555.1 Acidobacteriota bacterium
TGGTCGTCGACTCGCCGGACGGCTGGGTGCGGGTCTCCCGGGTCGTGCGCTCCACCCGTCCTTCCGGCGTGACGTTGGTTGTCACCACCCGGTGGACGAGCACGGAGCCTTCGCTGCCCGGCTCGGTATAGAGGGTCACGTGGCGGCCGACCTCCACCCCCGCGGGAACGGTGACGTTCGGCGCGAACGTGTAGGTCATCTCGCGGGCATCCGGCATCCGGAGCACGATCGTGCGCCCGGCTTCGTAGCGGACGACCTCGCCGTTGACGCGGGTCCAGCGGGTGGTCGTCGTCTCACCGGCCGGATTCGTACGGGTCTCCTCGGTGGTCCGCCGGACGTTGCCGCTCGGGGTCACGCTCGTTGTCGTGACGCGCTTTACGACCGTGGAGCCGCCTTCCCCCGGCTCCGTGTAGATGCTTACGGTGCGGCCGACCTGGACGTCGGAGGGGACTTCGATGCTCGGCATCAGGTTGTACGAGACCTCTCCCCGGTCGGTGGAGCGGATCACGATGACATGGCCCGGCTCGTAGCGGACGACTTCCCCGGTGATGATGATTGGCCGGACCTCAGTCGTGGTCGATTGATTGTACGTTTTGGGCTGGGCGAACACGATGGCCGCGCAGCCTCCCAGCAGAGCTACGCCTACGACAGCGGATATCCTCATTGTTTTCAGGCCCTCCTTGATCGGTGGGTCATGACGTCGGTTGAACTCTCGCCGTCTCCATGATTTGAGTGAGCAAAACCCGTGCCGTGCCGTAGCATGGGCGCCGCGTCGCGGGGCGCCGTGATCGACGTCTGCTCTAGGAGTTACGGGCCTCGGCCCTGGCCTTGATCGCGGATCGGGCCGCCACTGCCGAGTCGGCCCCCTGGGTTATGATCCGGCCCTGCCTCTCCGCATCCCCCTGTCCGTCTGGCTGCTGGTGGCAGGCAGCCTCGCCGGCGGGGCCTCGATCTGCCGCCAGAGAGCCGGTCAGACCGGGCTCACCTTCACCGTCAGCGCGGGACCCGACCTCGCCATGTCCGTGCCGCCACGTCGGGTGACGACGGTGGACACACGGGACCTGTGGGCCGCGGCCGGGCCAAGGCCGCTGCGCGCGCGGTGGCACGGCTTCTGGCGCGTGCCCGAGCCGGGCCCCTACGAGCTGGAGGCGCGGAGCGAGGATGCCGTCTCGGTCGGCCTGGACGGCCGCGAGCTGCTCTCGCGCCGTCCCGGATCACGCTCGCGCGGCGTGGCGGCCCGTGTCGATCTGGCGTCGGGCTTCCACGAGCTGTCGGTCACCTACGAGGCGAGCGTCCCCGGCGAGCTGCGCCTGGTATGGGCGAGGCCGGGGGGGCCCGTGCGCGAGCTGGATCCCGGCTCCCTCTTCGCCGACCCACCCTCCTCCCGTCAGCAAGGCTTCGGCCGGGCGGCGACGATCCTGGGCCGTCTCGCCATCGCCGCGTGGCTCGGGCCGCTCCTGGTCCTGCCATTCCTGGTCCGCCCGACGGCGGCCGAGCGAGCGCGGGCGCGAGCCCTCTTGCGCGTGGCGCTGCCGGCCCTCGTCGTACTCTACGCAGCGGCGCTGCGGTTCGAGGCGCTGGTCGGACGGTACTCCTGGCAAGGGCCGCCGTGGGCGCTCGAGGCCGAACGCGCACTGCGGGTCCTCCATCCGGCCGGGCTCCGGTGGCAGCCGGCGCTCGAGGGCTACAGCGGCGACCCCTACAACTACCTGGTGCGGGCCCGCGAGATGCGCGGCTTCTACGAGCCCAACGTCCGCGAGCCGCTCTTCCCCTTCGTCACCCGGCAACTGCTGCGGCTGCTTGGCGATCGTAACCTGGCCGTCAACGCCGCGTCGGCGGTTTTCTCGACGCTGGCCGTGCTCGCAACCTACGTGCTCGGCGCTTGCGCGTTCTCGCCCGCGGTCGGCGCGGCGGCGGCGCTCGGCATGGCCATGCACCGGGACGTGCTCTGGTTCGGCGTGGAGGGCTTCCGTGACGACGCGTTCACCCTCTTCGTGCTCCTGACGACGGCGGCTCTCGTCCGCCTGCGCCGGCGGCCGACCGCGCGCCGGGGCGCCGTGGCGGGTCTGGCCGCGGGAGGCGCGGTGCTGGCCCGGGTCACGTCGTTCTCCTTCCTCGTCCCCGCTTTCGCCTGGCTGGCTCTCGGCCGAGGCCCGGAGGCCGCCGCGAGGAGGAGGGCTCTCGCCATCGGCGTCGTGGCGCTGCTGGCCGCGGCCGGGCCGTACCTGCTGAGCTGCGCGCTCGCCTATGGCGATCCGCTCTACGCGGTCAACTTCCACACGAAGTTCTACCGCTCGCGCTCCGGGATGCCCTACGACAACGCCATGAGCTGGCTGGGCTACCTTCGGGCCGGCTTCCGGCCCTTCCATCTCGCTGACACCGGCCTCACGGGCCTGACGACCTACCCCTTCGCGAACAAATGGGAGGGGCTCGACTACGTCTCCCCCCGGGTGGACCGCCTCGTTTCCGCCGCGGCCGTCGCCGGCCTGGCGCTCTTCCTCGGCTCGCCGGCGGGCCGGCTGCTGCTGATCGTGCTCTTCACCTCGCTCCTGCCCTACGCGTTCACGTGGGAGGTCCCCGGCGGGTCGGAGTGGCGCTTCACCATGCACGCCTTGCCCTTCTACCTGATCGCGGCGTCGCTGGCCCTGACGCGCGCGGTCCGCCTGCTGCGGGCCGAGCCGCGCCGGGAGCTGGCGCGACGGCTCCGGCGGCGCCGGCGCCTCATCGCGATGGCCGCCGGCGCGGCCGCGCTGGCCGCCCTGACCGTCTGGGCCGGGCTTTGCGCGCTCAGCTACCTCCGCGTGCGAGAGTCCCTCCAGGCCGGGGAGCCGGCGGTCATCGCGGCGGGGGCGCGGGACGGGCTCTTCTTCGGACCCGGCTGGGACCGCCCGATGCGCCGCGGCTTCGTGACCGTGCGGCGCGCCGGTCGCGCGCCGGCCACCGTCTGGGTTCCCCTGGCGCCCCGGGACGACTGCCGCCTGACGCTGCGGGTGGACCCGGCGCCGCCCGCGACCGCCGCCCCGCTGAACGTCGCCCTCAACGGCGCGCCGGTGGCCGCGCTGGCGCTGGAGCTGGACGAGAAGCGGATCGGCTCCTACGAGGTGGAGCTTCCGCGGCGGCTCGTCACGCCGGGACGAAACCGGCTCGAGCTGGGCCCCGCTCCTTTCCTGCTGTGGTACGTGCGCGTGGAGCCGGGCGCCGTCGTCAGCGGAGCAGGGTCTGCTCGATGAAGCTCAGCATGGTCTCGCGCAGGTGCTTGACGAGCACCGGGTCGCTGACCCCGTGCCGGCTCTTCGGATAGAGCATCAAGCGGAACGGCTTGCCCGCCTTCTGCAGCTCGTAGGCGAGCTGCATCGTGTTCTGGGGATGCACGTTGTCGTCGATGGCTCCGTGCAGCAGCAGGAGCTGCCCGTGGAGGTCCTTGGCCGCGAAGCGCGGGGCGGTGCGCTTGTAGCCTTCGGGGTTGTGCTCCGGCGTCTTCATGTAGCGCTCGGTGTAGATCGAGTCGTAGTCGCGCCAGTCGGACACGGTGCCGCCCGCGATGCCCATGGCGAAGCTCTTGCTGTGGGTGAGGGCGTAGCTCACCATGAACCCGCCGTAGCTCCAGCCGCTGATCCCGATGCGCGAGGCGTCGACCCAGGGCTGTGACTTGAGCCAGGCCAGGCCGTCCTCGATGTCCTGCAGCTCGGTCTCGCCCAGCCGCAGATAGGCGGGCCACGTGGACTCCACGCCCTTGCCGCTCGCGGTGCGGTTGTCGCAGAGCCAGACGACGATCCCCTTCTCGGCCAGCAGCTGGTTGTACATGGAGCCGGTGCCGCCCCACGCGTTCCTCACCGATTGCGAGTGCGGGCCGGCATAGGTCGGCTGGTAGACGGGATACCTCTTCGCGGGGTCGAAGCCGGGCGGCTTCAGGATGAGCGCCTCCATCACGAACCCGTCGCGCGCTTTCACCTGCACGAACTCGGGCCTCGAGAGCCGGTAATCGCCGACGGCCTTGACCGGGTTAGGGTCGATGACCCTGGCCTCCGTCCCGTCCGTGCGGTGGAGGCGCACCTGCGCCGGCGTGACGGCATCGCTCCAGGTGTCGATGAAGTACGTGAGGGACGGGTTGAAGATCGCCGTGTGCGTTCCGGGCGCCGAGGAGAGCCGCTGGAGACCGCTCGCGTCGAGATGGATGCGGTACACGTCGCCGCCGATGGGGCTGCGCTCGGTGCCCGAGAAGTAGATCCAGCCTCCCGCCTCGTCCACCCCATGCACGGTGCGCGCCTCCCACCGGCCGCTCGTCACCTGGCGGATGAGGCTGCCGTCGGGGCGGTAGTGGTAGATGTGCTTGAAGCCGCTACGCTCGCTCGACCACAGGAACGTGCCGTCCTTCAGCCAGCGCGGGCTGCCCGGATCGTCCACCCAGGCCCTGCTCGTCTCCCGGATGACGGTCCGGAGCGGCGCCGCGCCCCCGGCGTCCGCGAAGTCCAGGTCCAGCCACGTCTGCTCACGGTCCTGGACCTGGAACACGACCTGCCGGGAGTCGGGTGTCCAGCTCACGTCGCAGATCAGGGGGTCGCCGCCGGCGTAGCTCCCGGTGTCGATCCAGCGGACGGGCCCGCCCGAGGACGGGACGACGCCGAGCCGCACCGCGGGATTGGGGTCGCCCGCCTTCGGGTACGGGTAGGTCTCGGGCTCCGGCCGGTAGGGGATGTCGTCGACCAGGGTGTAGCGGGGCACCCGCTTCTCGTCGAGCTGCAGGAACGCGATGCGAGAAGAGTCCGGGCTCCACCAGTAGGCGCGGAACGTGCCGCGGCCGTAGATCTCCTCCTGGTAGACCCAGTCCAGCTTGGCGTTGAGCACGTTCGGCGAGCCGTCGCCGGTGAGGGCGCGCTCGCGCTGGGTGGCCACGTCCACCACGTAGAGGTTGCCTTCGCGGACGAAGGCGGCGAGCGATCCGTCCGGGCTGAGGCTCGCCTCCTCTTCGGCCCCGGGGCTGCGCGTCAGGCGCACGGCGCGATGGGTGAGCAGGTCATAGTGATAGAGGTCGTCCTTGATCGTGAGGAGCAGCGCCGTCCGCTTCTCGTTGAAGGTGAACGAGCGCTGGCGAGCGATCCGCTTGGCCTCGTCCGCCGTGACCCCTTCCAGGCCGGCCAGGGTCGACTCCACCTTCGCCACGTCGAAGAGGGGCTCCGACCGGCCGGTGACGGCCTCGACCTCGAGCAGCTCGGTCGTGTGCTCCCGGGGATCGGTCTTGGGCCAGAGATAGTGCCGGTCGTCGATCCAGACCAGACCCCGCGGCGGATTGCCCTCGAAGTCGACTTTCTTCTCGGGATCGTAGAGGTCGTCGAGGGTCAGGTCCCTCTGCTGGGTGAAGGCGGCCGCCGGTCCGAATACGGCCAGAGCCAGCGCCGCCCTGGCGGCACGGCGGAGGAGGGACGAGGATCGGATCATGCTCGCTCCCGGAAGTGGTCGGAGGCGGAAGCTTAGCAGAGCCGGCTCTCCGGCGGCGGGGCCTATACTGCCGCCACTTCCCGCGTGATCTTCGTCGACGGCGCCGTCGAAGCGGGCTTCATCCGGCCGCCCTACCGCGGGCTCTTCCAGGTGGCGCCGACGGTCGACCGGCTGCTGGCCGCCCTCGTCCGCCACGACGCCCCGCCGCCGATAACGTTCGGCCTCCGACCCGAACAAAGGTAGCCGAATGGCTCTTCAACGCAGAGGGCGCGGAAAACGAACGGAGAGGACGCAGAGACATAAGGATCACTAAGGGAGTACGGGAAAGGCTCTCGGTGGTCCCTGACTCCTCCGCGTCCTCTTCGTTTCCCTCTGCGTCCTCTGCGTTAAGAGGCAACGCTGGCCCGCCGCCTAGCCCCGGCCGAGGAGGATCAGCAGGCCGGCCGCGATGGCGAGCACCGCCGCCACGAAGCCCACGCCCGGGATGGCCAGGCCGGGGCCGAGGCCGACGATGCCGTTGACGACGAGCCATACGCCCAGGAGCTGGAAGCCGAGGGTACGGGTCGGTCTCATGAGGGGCTCCTTTCCACGATCCGTGACTTCGCGATCAGCGCGGCGGCCTCGTCCGGCTCGAGCGGCGCGGAGAAGTAACGACCCTGGGCGTAGGCACACCCCGCCGCGCGGAGAGCGTCGCGTTGGGCCGCGGTCTCGACCCCCTCCGCGACCACGCTCAGCCCGAGCCGCGGAGCCAGCGCGAGGATGCCCAGGGCGAGGGCCGAGATCGGCTCGGACGCGCCCCCGGACAGCAGTGAGGGATCGAGCTTCACCGCGTGGAGGGGGAAGCGCTGGAGGCAGCTCAGCGAAGCCGGTCCGCGGCCGAAGTCGTCGAGGTGCAGGCGCACTCCCAGGGCGCTCAGCCGGTCGAGCACGTCCGCCAGCCCGACCCGCTCGCCGAGCAGCAACCCCTCCGTGAGGTCGAGGGCGAGGTCGGCCGGGGAAAGGCCGGCCGCTTCCAGGCCGGTCTGGATCTCCTCCATGAGGCCCGCCTTCGCCCACTCGGCGGGCGAGAGGTTCAGGCTCAGCCCCAGCCGGCCGGCCTCGGGCGCCTGCGCGCGCCAGGCCGCCAGCTGCCGGCAGCCCTCCCGGATCACCCAGGACCCGAGGGCCAGCACCTAACCGCTCTCCCCCGCCGCGGGCAGGAACTCGCCCGGTAGCACCAGCCGCCCGCGGTCGTGCCAGCGCAGCAGGGCTTCGAAGCCCGTCAGCTCGTCCCGCGCCAGATCGACGATGGGCTGATAGACGAGCCGCAGCTCGCCCCGATCGATGGCGACGGAGAGGCCGCGCTCGAGATCGATCCGTGGCCCGGCGGCCCGCATGGACCCGTCGAACACCTCGTAGCGGCTCCGCCCGGCGGCCTTGGCCCGGTACATCGCGAGGTCGGCGTCGCGGATGAGGTCTTCCGGGCGCTCGTAGCCCTGACCCATGAACGCCAGGCCCATGCTCGCGGTGAGGCGCAGGTCGTGGCCGCGCAGGCGCAGGGGCGCGGCCAGCTCGGCCTGGACCCGGTCCGCCACGCCCAGGGCGTCGGCGCGGGCGGCGATGCGCTCGACCAGGATCGCGAACTCGTCGCCGGCGAAGCGGCCCACGGTGTCCCCGGGACGGAGGCAGCTCTCCAGCCGCTTGGCGACCGCGATGAGGACCTGGTCTCCCACGAGATGGCCGAGCGTGTCGTTCATCTCCTTGAAGCGATCGAGGTCGACGAAGGCGACCGCGAAGAGGTAATCGTCCCGGCGCCGGAACCGCGCGAAGGCGTAGCCCAGCCGCTCGGCGAAGAGCGCGCGGTTGGGCAGCCCGGTGAGGGGATCGTACGAGCGGCGGTCGGTGACGTCGGTCTGGGCCCCCGCCATGCGGTAGGCGCGGCCGGCGGCGTCGCGGACGGCGAAGCCGCGGCTCAGGAACCACCGGTAGCTGCCGTCCTTGTGCCGCATCCGGTGCTCGTCCTCGAACTGGGGAGAGACCCCCTCGAGGTGGGAGGCCATCTTGGCCTGCAGGCGCGGGCGGTCGTCGGGGTGGACGCGCTCCAGCCACTGGCTTGGCTGCTCCCCGACCTCCTCCTCGTCGTAGCCGAGCATGGCCTTCCAGCGCGGCGAGAAGTAGACGCGGTCGGTCGCGAGATTCCAGTCCCACAGCCCGTCGTTGGTCCCGCGCGCGGCGAGGGCGTAGCGCTCTTCGCTGCTCCGCAGCTCCGCCTCCGCGCGCTTGCGCTCGCTGATGTCCTCGCAGGTGGTGACCACCCCGATGGGCTGCCCGGCGGCATCGGTGACCACGTCGGACATGAGCTGGACCGGGAAGGTGGTCCCGTCCTTGCGGATGCGCACCCGCTCGCGCTTCCACTTCCGGAAGTGGCCGAGCTGCCCGGGGGTGAGCGGCTTCCAGTCGTCCGGAGGCGAGAGCCGGCGGGCGTCCTGGCCGAGCATCTCTTCCACCGCGTACCCGTGCATCTCGGCCTCGGCGCTGTTGACGTAGACGATGCGGCCCTGCAGGTCGGTCACCGTCACCCCGAGCTGCATGGTGCTGACCGCCTTGTCGAGCTGGCGCAGGGCGTCGGTGTTGCGCTTGCGCTCGATGGCGTAGCGGATGGACCGGGGGAGCACCTGCTCCTCGACCTGTCCCTTCACGAGGTAGTCCTGGGCGCCGAGCTGGACCGCCTCCACTCCCAGCGACTCGTCGTCGAGGGCGGTCAGCACGAGCACGGGCAGGGTGGGGAACTCGCCGCACAGCCGGCTGACCGCGTCGATACCGTGGGCGTCGGGCAGCCGCAGGTCCAGCAAGACGGCGTCGATGCCGCCCCGGGCCAGCCGCTCGCGGGCGGCAGCGAACGACTCCACCGACTCCACCGCCCACGGGCCGCCCGAGGCGAAGGCGAGCGTCGAGCGCAGCACCGCCGCGTAGACGGGATCGTCCTCCACGAGGAGGACCTTCATCGGCGTCAGCGCCCCTTCGGGAACAGGCTGAGGAGGAAGCCCACGCCCGCCAGCCCCGCGCTCAGGAAGCGGCCCAGCTCCCACTTGCCGGCCTCGTAACGCAGGTAGTCGCCGAGGGCGACCTCGGCGGGCACCGGAGAAAGCTGGGACAGCCGCGAGGTGCAGTACAGGAACGCGATGATCCCGCCGAAGAGCAGGATCAGGCCGAAGGTCCGCATCCTAGTCCTCGCTCCGGTAGTCGTAGACGCCGGAGCCGATGACGGCGACGGTCTCCACGCGCACGTGTGTTACCCGTACCCGCTGGTCCGCTGCCGCGATGGTAGCACGCGGCCCGGCTCGCCTCGCGCGTGCGGCTCGCGCGTTGACGGTCTGCCGGCAGGGGCGTAACCTTTGTCGGCGTCCGCCCTCCGCAGGCTGCCTCGCCATGGCCGACCCCGCCGACTCGCGCGCCCAGCTCGACCGCATCGCGGGGATGCTGGAGCAGCTCCTGGCCGGGCAACGGCAGGAGGACGCGGCCGGCGAACGCTTCCGCGCCCTCGTCGAGCGCTCTCCGGACGTCACCCTGCTCCTGGCGGGGGACGGGACCGTGAGCTATGCCAGCCCCGCGGTGGCCGTCGTCCTCGGCTATCGTCCCGACGAGCTGGAGGGACGCGACCTGGCCGGCTTCCTCGAAGCCGAGGACGTCGATGCCGCGCGCGCGGCCATTTGCGGCGCGCGACAGGCACCGGGTCCCTCGCGGCCGGTCGAGCTGCGCTTCCGCCATCGCGACGGCTCCGCGCGGGTCCTGGAGTCGGAGGCGGCCCACTTCGGGGCCGAGCCGGAGACCGTGCTGCTCGTGGGGCGGGAGGCGACCGAGCGCCGCCGGGCGGCCGAGGCGATCCGCCTCAGCGAGGAGCGCCACACGCTGGCCCTGGCCGGCGCGGCCGAGGGACTGTTCGACTGGGACCTGCGGACGGACCGCATCCATTACTCGTCCCGCTGGAAGTCGATCCTCGGCCACCAGGACCGCGAGGTGGGCGAGGCGCCGGGGGAGTGGCTGGGCCGGGTCCACGCCGACGACGCCGCGCGCGTCAGGGCCGAGCTGGACGACCACCTCGAGGGCCGCACCCCGCGGTTCGAGAGCGAGCACCGCATCAAGGCCCGGGACGGCGACTGGCGGGCGGTGCACGTGCGCGCGCTCGCGATCCGCGACGACGAGGGCCGGGCCGTGCGCCTGGTGGGCACCCACGCCGACGTCACCCGCCGCAAGGAGGCGGAGGCCCGGCTGGTCCACCAGGCCATCCACGACGCCCTCACCGGCCTGCCCAACCGGTTGGCGTTCATGGAGCGCGTCGAACGCTCGCTGGAGCGGAGCCGCCGGGCCCGGGACTACGCCTTCGCCGTGCTGTTCGTCGACATCGACCGCTTCAAGCTCGTCAACGAGAGCCTCGGCCACATGAGCGGAGACCAGCTGCTGGTCGCGGTCTCCCGGCGCCTCACCGCCTCGCTGCGGCCGGGAGACATGGTGGCCCACCTTGGCGGGGACGAGTTCGCGATCCTGGTGGACCGGATCAACGCCGACCTGGCGTCCACCCAGGTCGCCCGCCGCATCCAGAAGGACCTCGCCCAGCCGTTCGACCTCGGCACGCGGGAGGTGTTCATCAGCGCGAGCATCGGCATCGCCCTCAGCACCGCCGGATACCTGCGCCCCGATGACTTGCTGCACGACGCCGACAGCGCCATGTACCGGGCCAAGTCGCGGGGGACGGGACGCTTCGAGATGTTCGACCGGGCGATGCACGCCCGCTCCCTGGCCCGGCTGCAGCTGGAAACCGACCTGCGGCGGGCCATGGACCGCCGGGAGCTGCGTCTCCATTACCAGCCCATCATCGCCCTGCGCGGCGGCCGGATCGCGGGGTTCGAGGCCCTGCTGCGCTGGCAGCACCCCGAGCGCGGCCTCCTGCCGCCGGCGGAGTTCCTCGCGGTGGCCGAGGACACCGGGCTCATCGTGCCCATCGGCTCCTGGGTGCTGCACGAGGCCTGCGCCCAGGCCCGGGCCTGGCAGAGCCGGTTCGGCCCCGACACGCTCACCATGAGCGCCAACCTGGCCAGCACGAACTTCTCCCAGTCGGACGTCATCCAGGCCGTGGAGCAGGCCCTGCTCCATACCGGGTTTCCGGGGCGCCTCCTCAAGCTGGAGCTGACCGAGAGCGCGATCATGAAGGACCTGGAAGCGGTCGTCCGGGTCCTGCTCGCCCTCAAGAAGATGGAGATCGGCCTCCATATCGACGACTTCGGGACCGGCTATTCCTCGCTCAGCTACCTGCACAGCCTGCCCACCGACACGCTCAAGGTCGACCGCTCGTTCGTCGGCGGGATGGAGGAGCGCGCCGGCGACAACGTGATCGTCCGCAGCATCGTGGAGCTGGCCCACAACCTCGACCGGCAGGTGGTGGCGGAGGGAGTGGAGACGGCGGCCCAGCTCGCGCAGCTCCGCGCCCTCGATTGCGAGTTCGGGCAGGGCTTCTTCTTCTCGCGGCCCCTGGAGAAGGACGCCGCGGAGGCGCTGCTCCTGACCGCGCCGCGCTGGTAGCCCTCGCGCCCCCGTCACAGCGATGCGCCGTCGCGTTCGTAGTATTCTGCCTGCGGCCAGAGGCCGCGAATGACCAAGTCCTTCCGGAAGAAAGACATCGCACCTGGCCCGGAGGAGCCGTCGGTGCTGCGTCACCTGTGCGACCGCCTGCCCGGGATGGCGGCGCTGCTGGATGCGGACGGATTGGTCGTCCATGCCAACGCCGCTTTCGCGGCGGTCGTGGGCGGTAGCGCGGGCTCTCTCGTCGGCCGCAAGCTCATCGAGATGGCCCACCCCGAGGACGCCGGCGCCCTGGCCGATTGCCTGCGCGTCGCTGTCGACACGCGCGCGGAGGCGGCCTTCCGCGTGACCGCGGGGGACGGCTCCTGGCGAAACCTGGAGCTGGCCGCCGCGCCGCTGGTCGTTCCCGGAGACCCCGTGGCGGTGATCGCCGAGGCGCGCGACGTGACCGAGCGGCGCCGGGAGGACGCTGCGTTGCGCCGCAGCGAGGAGCGTTACGCCCTGGCCACGCGCGGCGCCGACGACGGTATCTGGGACTGGGACCTCGCCGCCGACCGCATCGAGTATTCCCCCCGCTGGAAGGCGATGGTCGGCGCGGAAGAAGACCAGATCAGCGACCGTCCCTCGGAGTGGTTCGACCGCGTGCACCCGGAGGACCTCGATGCCCTCCGCGCCGACATCGCCGCCCATCTGCAGGGGGAGAGCACGCGCTTCCACAACGAGCACCGTCTGCTCGGCCGTGATGGCAGCCACGTCTGGGTGCTGAGCCGCGGCGCCGCCATACGGGACGAGCAGGGCCAGGCCCGGCGACTGACCGGGACGACCACCGACATCACCGAGCGCAAGGCGGCCGAGCAGCTCCTGCAGCACCTGGCCGTGCACGACGCCCTCACCGGGCTGCCCAACCGGAAGGCCTTCCTCGACCGGCTCTTCCGATCGCTGCGCCGGGCCCAGCGCGCGGGCGGCTACCAGTTCGCGATCCTCTTCCTGGACCTCGACCGCTTCAAGCTCGTGAACGACAGCCTGGGCCACGTCACGGGCGACCAGCTCCTGATCTCGCTGGCCGCGCGGCTCACCGATTGCCTGCGTCCCGGCGACCTGGTGGCCCACCTGGGGGGCGACGAGTTCGGGCTGCTGGTCGACCACCTCCAGAGTCCGTTCGACGCCAGCCATGTGGCCGAGCGCGTGCAGAAGGCCCTCACCGCGCCCTTCAAGGTGGGCGGGCAGGAAGTCTTCGCCTCCGCCAGCATCGGCGTGGCGTTCAGCGCCAGCGGCTACGAGCGTCCCGAGGACCTTCTCCGCGACGCGGACACGGCCATGTACCGCGCGAAGAGCCTGGGCAGCGGCCGGACGCAGATCTTCGACCAGGAGATGCACACCCGCGCCCTGGCCCGCTTCATGCTTGAGACCGATCTGCGCCGGGCCCTGGAGCGGCGGGAGTTCTGCCTCCGCTACCAGCCCGTCGTGTCGCTCCGCACCGGGCGGATCGGGGGGTTCGAGGCGCTCGTGCGCTGGAACCATCCCGAGCGCGGGCTGCTGCTCCCGGCCGACTTCCTCTCCGTGGCCGAGGAGACGGGAGTGGTGGTTCCCATGACGTCGTGGATCTTGAAGGAGGCCTGCTCCCAGATCCGGGCCTGGCAGGCGCTGCCCGGCGGCGCCTCGCTCAGCATCAGCGTCAACCTGGCCAGCCCGGACGTCGCGCAGCCCGAGGTGGTCGAGGCGGTCTGGGAGGCGCTGTCCGCGTCGGGCCTGGCCGGACGCCATCTTCGGCTCGAGATCACCGAGAGCACGATCATGAAGGACCTCGAAGGCGTGATCCCGCTGCTCCTGGCCCTCAAGGACCTCGGCATCGGGATCGACATCGACGACTTCGGCACCGGCTATTCGTCGCTCAGCTACCTGCACCGGCTGCCCACCGACGCCCTCAAGGTCGACCGCTCGTTCGTCGGCCGCTCCGAGTCCCCCGGGGAAGCCGCCATCGTCCGCACCATCGTGGAACTGGCCCACAGCCTCGACCGCCAGGTGATCGCCGAAGGCATCGAGACCGCGGCCCAGCTCTCGCTGCTCCGCTCGTTGCGGTGCGAGTACGGCCAGGGGTTCCACTTCTCGCGGCCGCTGACCCCGGGGGACGCCGAGGCGCTGATCGTCCGGAATCCGTCGTGGTGAGCTGGGGGGTGCTAGCGGCGCACCCCCCAGACCCCCCGCTCGCTTCGCGGGAGTGAATCCCGCTGCGCTCGCGGCTGTAAGTTGGGGGATGCTAGCGGCACGAGTGCCAGCGGAGTTGACATGGTGAAGAGACTCGAATCCCTCTTGATGGCTGCAGTGCTGGCGGTCGGCATCGGCCCGGGTGCGGCGTGGGCGCAGACGCGCTGGCCGGAGGCGAAGGCGAACGCCTGGTATGCGACACAGCCGTGGCTCGTCGGCAGCAATTACATCCCCAGGTCGTCGATCAACCAGCTGGAGATGTGGCAGGAGGCCACCTTCGATCCGGTCCAGATCGACAAGGAGCTGGCCTGGGCCGAGGCGATGGGAATGAACACCATGCGCGTCTTTCTCCACGACCTCCTCTGGCAGCAGGATGCCGCCGGCTTTCAGGAGCGCATCGACCGCTTCCTGACGATCGCGTCGCGGCATCGCATCCGTCCGCTATTCGTGCTCTTCGATTCGGCAGGTGGAAGTGGAATTGATCCGGCAGCTCACCGGAAAGCGATAGGGTTCGCGTCCTACGAAGATTTTCGTTGACATGACGAAGGTCTTCGTACTAAGCTGCCACCATGAGCCCCTCGCCCGTGCCTCGTCCCACCCCGGCCGAGCTGGAGATCCTGCGGGTCCTCTGGCAGCGCGGTCCCAGCACGGTCCGTGAAGTACACGGCACCCTCAGCGGCACCCGGCCCACCGGCTACACCACGGTCCTGAAGATGCTCCAGATCATGACCGACAAGGGGCTCGTCGGCCGCGACGAGCGCCAGCGGGCGCACGTCTACGCGGCGCGCCTGGCGGAGGCGCAGACGCAGCGGCAGCTCGTGCGGGACCTTCTCGATCGCGCCTTCGACGGCTCGGCGATGAAGCTCGTGATGCACGCGCTGGCCGCGCGGAAGTCGTCGCCGGAGGAGATCGCCCGCATCCGACGCCTGCTCGACGAGATCGAGGCAGGACAGCGGTGAGCATCCACGACCTGCTCGGACAGCCCGGCCGGTGGCCCTCATCCACTCCTCGTGGCAGCTCGCCCTCGTCGCCGCACTGCTGGCGAGCGTCGACGTCCTCCGTGCCCCTGCTGATCGCGAGTTCGTCCGCCGGGTCCAGGCCCGCCGGGGAACGGTCCCGGTGGAACGCCTGGTGGAGATGCGGATCCACGGCGTAGAGCCGTAGCGCACCGCTTCCGGGACGTCCGCGTCCCACGAGCGGACGATCCGCGATCCGGCCCGGTGGCCTTTAACGCGGGAAGGTCCGATCTGCCGCCAACTTGGACGCCGCCCATGCCTGGCACGGTCCTTGAGCAGGGGTGAGGGAGGCTCATCGTCATGGACAGGCTCCGCCAGGACTTGCGCTACGCGGTGCGCACGCTGGTCGACCGCCCCGGCTTCACGGCCGTCGCCGCCTTGACGCTCGCCCTCGGCGTGGGCGGCAGCGCCGCCATCTTCAGCGTCGTGGACGCGGTCCTCCTGCGCCCGCTTCCGTACACCGATCCGGAGCGGCTGGTCATGGTGTGGGCCCGGATGCCCGGCTCACCGCAGATGGCCGCCTCGTGGCCCGAGTTCGTGGACTGGCGCGAGCAGAGCCGTTCCTTCTCGGACATGGCGGTGTGGCGCGGACAGAGCGTGAACCTGACCGGCGCCGGCGAGCCCGAGCGGCTGGTGGGCGCGTTCGTCTCCGACCGCTTCTTCCCGATCCTGGGCGCCCGTCCCGCGCTCGGACGCGCTTTCGGGCCCGCGGAGACCGACCCGGCGACGGCCAGCCCGGTCGCGGTGCTGGGCCACGCGTTCTGGCAACGCCGCTTCGGCGCCGATCCGGCGGTCCTGGGCCGCAGCCTCGTCTTCAACGGACAGCCGCACACGGTCGTGGGCGTCCTCGGTCCGGAGTTCGACGGCGACGAGGTCCCCGCCAACGGCTGGTTCATGGGCAGCGACGTGCTCCTGCCCGCGCCCTATTTCCCCAACCGCAAGGGGCTGGCGCGAGGCGAGACCGAGATGCTCGTGATCGGCCGCCTGCGCCCGGGGGTCAGACTGGAGCAGGCCCGCACGGACCTGTCGCTCGTCGCTCGGCGCCTGGAGCAGGCGTATCCGGAGACACACGCCGGACGCGGCGTCGAGATCGTGCCGCTGCACGAGCAGATCGTGGGGCCGATGAAGCCCGCCCTCGTGGTGCTCCTGGGAGCGGTGGGCCTGGTGCTGCTCATCGCCTGCGCCAACGTGGCCAACCTGCTCCTGGCCCGGGCCAGCCACCGCCGGCGCGAGCTGGCGGTGCGGGCGGCGCTCGGTGCCGGACGGGGCCGCCTCCTCCGTCAGCTCCTGACCGAAAGCGCGCTCCTGGCCGCCCTGGGGGGACTGCTGGGCGTGCTGTCGGGCCACTGGGCCCTGCCGCTCCTGCTCGCCTTGTCCCCGCCGGGCACGGTGCCGGCCGCCGCCCTGTCCATCGACGGCCGGGTACTGGCCTTCGCGCTCGCGCTCACCGCGGCGACCGGGCTCTTCTTCGGCCTGGTGCCCGCGGTCCAGGCCTCGCGGCCGGACCTGCAGGGTGTGCTGAAGCAAGCGGGACGCGGCGACAGCGGGGCGGTCGGCCATCGCTTGCGGGATGCTCTCGTGGTCTGCGAGGTGACGCTCTCCCTCGTCCTGCTCGTCGGCGCCGGCCTGCTGGTGCGCAGCGCGCTGGCGCTGCAGAGCGCCCCGCTGGGCTTCCGCCCCGACCATCTGCTGACCCTGGAGTTCCGTCTGCCCCCGTCGAGGTATCCGCAGCCCCGCGCCATCGCGGCCTTCTTCCGGGAGACCCTGGACCGGCTGCGGGCGGTGCCGGGGATCGAGTCGGCGGCCCTCGTCCGCGCGGTGCCTTTCAGCGGCAACGGCGGCCAGACCACGTACCAGGTGGAGGGCCAGCCCGAGCCGCCGCGCGGCCGCGAGCCCGTCACCCAGCTCAACATCGTCAGCCCCGGCTACTTCCGGACCATGGGCATTCCCCAGCGCGCGGGGCGCGACTTCGACGACAACGACACCGCCGACAAGCCGGCGGTGGCGGTGGTCAACGAGACGATGGGCCGCCAGCTCTGGCCGGGCACGGATCCTCTAGGACGGAGGCTGCGTCTTCGCGACGCCGGGTGGGCCACCGTCGTCGGCGTGGTCGGGGACGTCCGGCACTCGGGACCGGCGGAGCCGCCCCAGCCCCAGCTCTACACGACGCACGAGCAGGACGCCCGGATCTTCGCCTGCGTGGTCGCGCGCACCGCCGGCGACCCCCTGGCGATGGCGGCGCCGGTGCGGGCGGCCATCTGGTCCGTCGACAAGGACCAGCCGGTGTGGAAGGTGCGGTCGATGGAGCAGCTGGTCGCCGGTTCGCGGGGCCAGTCGCGCGCCATGGGCCTCCTCGTGGGCCTCTTTGCTGCGGTCGCGCTGGCCCTCGCGGCGGTGGGGATCTACGGGGTCATGTCGTACTCGGTCTCCCAGCGCACCCGCGAGATCGGCATCCGCATGGCGCTGGGCGCGGCCTCGGGACGCGTGACGAGGCTGGTCGTCGGGCGCGCGCTGGCCCTCACCGGGCTGGCCATCCTGCTCGGCGCCGTGGGAGCGGCCGCGCTGGCCCGCCTGCTCGGCGGCCTGCTGTTCGGCGTGCATCCGGCCGACCCGGCGACGTTCCTGGCTGCGGCGGTGGTGCTGGCCGCGGTCGGGACGCTGGCCGGGTACCTGCCCGCGCGCCGGGCGACGCGCATCGACCCCGTGCGCGCGCTGTCCGAGGAGTGACGGCCGCCCCGACCGGTGAAGCTATAATCCGGCCCATGACCGCGCGGGCCGTCGTCATCTACGGCAAGGAAGGCTGACCCTACACGTCCGAGGCCCGTGAGGCCTACTCCAAGAAGGGCTATCGCGTCGACTATCGCAACGTGAAGAAGTCGGCCCCCGACCTCGCCGAGATGCTCGTCCACTCCAAGGGCGCCCGGCAGGTTCCCGTGATCGTGGAGGACGGCCGCGTGACGATCGGGTTCGGCGGGACCTGAGGGGTTTGAGCCGGGCCGGTCGGCCCTCCTCATCCCCGGTCATGGAAAGAGCGCCCGGGCGTTCGTCTCCAGGATCCGGGTCATGGCCTCCTCCGGCAGCGGCAGCGTCTGGAAGTCGCGCAGGTTGTCGGCCATGCTCTTCACGCCGGGGGAGGGCCAGTCGCTCCCGTAAAGGACCTTGTGCGCCACCTCCGCCAGGCGGGGGAAATAGCGCAGCACCGAGCGGGGCGGGATGCTCGACACGTCCATGAGCACGTGCGGAAAACGTCGCACGAGGAAGAAGGCCTGCTCCATCCACAGCGGGCGCCCGCCGTGGGCCAGCACGATGCGCAGCTCCGGGAAGTCCACCGCCACGTCGTCCACCGCGATCGGCTCGCCGAGGCGGCTGCGCGCTCCGGGGAAGACGGACGTGCCGGTGTGGATCATGACCGGCAGCCGCAGGCGCTGCGCCTCCTCGTAGACCGCTCGCAGGCCGTCGAGGCCGTCGAGGTAGGCGTTGGCCGCGAAGCCCATGTGGGGAGGATGCACCTTCAGCGCGCGCACGCCGGCCGTCGCGGCGCGCCGCACATCCTCGGCCGGGTCTTCCGCGAACCGCGGATCGACGCCGCCCATGGGGATGAGCCGGTCGGGCGCCTCGCGGCAGTACTGGGCCACGTACTCGTTGGCGCGGTCGGTGAACCCCATGTGCTGGGGGCTCGGGTAGTTGACGAGCACGGCCCGGGCGATCCCGTCCGCGTCCAGGCGCCGCAGCAGCGCGGCCGGGCTCTTCATGATCTTCTGCAGCTCGTCGAGGTCGGAGCGCCCGCGCGTCATCGCCGCGAGCACGTCCGGCTTCAGCTCCCACCAGGGCTGCACGTGGATGTGGACGTCGGTGACCTGCATTTCGTCGCGCCAGGATAGCATTCCGCCTCGTGCTAGCCTGGGAAGGTGGTCGCGCTGATGCTGCTGGCCGCCCTCCCCGCCGCCGAAGGAGGCTTCGACTGGGGTCGGCGGCTGCCCACGATCGTGGCCGAGGCTCCCGCGCGGGGCGGGCCCGAGGCGTGGGTGGTGGAGGTCCACACGGCCGCCGACGCGAGAGGCCTCCGGCTGCGGCTCACCTTCGACCGTCCGGCGGCCGAGGCGCTCTACCTGCGGGACGGCACGCCGGTCTCGGGCCGCTTGCGGGCCGCGGTCTACCTCGACACCGACGACGACCGGACGACCGGCCTCGACGAGGGCCCGCGCGACCTGCGAACCGGCGCCGAGCGTCGGCTGGACGTGGAGGTGATCTCGGTGGGAGCGGATGCCGAAGAGAAGCGGCCGGGCCGGGCCGTGGTGGCCGCTACCCTGCGCTCGCTCACCCGAGAGGGCCGCCGCCGCGTGCTGTGGCGGGGCGACGACTCGGGAGCGGGCGGCGTGAGCGTCGACGGCCGGTTCGTCGAGATCGTCCTGCCCGCCGCCCACCTCGCCCTCGGCCCGCGGGCGCGGCTGGTGCTCGACCTGGGCGGCCGGACCTGGGCCGGCCGGATCAACCCGTAGCCGGATGGCGCACGCGGCCACCTCCGACCGCCGGTCCCACCTCGTCATGCGCCGGGCCCTGAGCGGCCTGGCGCCCTGGATCGAACGCCTGGCGCGGCTCGGCTTCCTGGCCCGGGGCCTCGTGTACGTCCTCATCGGGGTCCTGGCCATCCGCGTCGCCTTCGGGCTCGGCCGTCGCTACGCCGACGCGGGCGGGGTGCTGCGCGTGCTGCTGGCGGAGCCGTTCGGCCGCGTCCTTCTCGTCGTGGTGGCGGCGGGGCTGCTCGGCTTCGCGGCCTGGCAGGCGGCGGCCGCCGTCTTCGACCTGGAGCGCCAGGGCGCCCGCTTCAGCGGCTGGCTGGCGCGGGTGGGTTACGCGGTCAGCGCCTTCGTCCACCTCGCCCTCGGGGTCGACGCCCTCCGCCTCGTGGTCGCGACGCGGCCCGGCCGGTCGATCGACCCCGTCCATTACTGGACGGTCCGCGCCCTTTCCGCGCCCCACGGCACATGGCTGGTGGCCATGGTCGGGGCCGGGGTCACCGTGGCTGGCCTCGACCAGCTCCGACAGGCGTGGATCGCCGACGTGGTCTCGGGGCTGGCCCTCGATCGCGCGGGCCGAAGCATGGCGCGATGGGCGGTAGGCTTGGGCCGGGTGGGCGTTGCCGCCCGCGCGGTCGTGCTGCTGGTCATCGGCGGCCCGGGCGCTTCGGGCCCTCGACCGCTCCTACGGTCCCTGGCTGCTGGCGGCGGTGGCCCTGGGCTTCGCCGCCTACGGCCTGTTCCAGATCTTCAGCGCTCGCTACCGGGTGATCCGCGCCGGTTGACGAGCAGGCCCCGCAGCAGGTAGTCGGCGAAGGCCTGTCCGATCTCGTCCGAGCTGGCCGTGCCCCGCGGGTCGAACCAGCGCGGGATCCAGTTGACCGCGCCCAGGATGGCGAAGGCCAGCAGCTTGGGGTCGCCGGGCGCGAACGCTCCGGCATCCATCCCCTCCTGCAGGACGCGCCGGACGCCGCGGTCGAAGCGGTCGCGCTTGGCGATGATGCGCCGCAGGGCGCGGGGCGAGAGGGCCTGGAGGTCCATGGTGAGGGCGGTGCCGTGCAGCTCGTCGATGATCATGTGGACGAAGGCCACGACCAGGCGGCGCAGCTTCTCCTCGGGCGGGCGTCCCTCCGCCTCCACCTTCCCCAGGAGGTCGAGCAGGATGTCGAGCGAGTAGTCGTGGCAGAAATAGAGGATCTCCTCCTTGTTGCGGAAGTAGTAGTAGAGGCTGCCCTTCGTCATATGGAGGGCGTCGGCGATCTCGCCCACGCTGGCTCCGTGGTAGCCGCGGCGGCGGAAGGCCGCGGCCGCGCTCTTCAGGATGTCGATGCGGCGGGCAGAGGCCGCCGCGCGGGCGGGCATGGAGGGCGAAGGTAGCATATCCTTGAGCCGCCATGGCCGGAAGGGACCGCCGCCGGATCGTCGTGATCGACGACGACGACGAGATGCGGGGCCTCGTCCGACACTTCCTGGAATCGGGCGGCTATCGCGTGGCGGACACCGGCGATTCAGCCAGCGCGGCCGCCTTCGTGCGCCAGCACGATCCGGCCCTGGTGCTGTGCGACATCGCCATGCCGGGCGTGGACGGCTACGGCGTGCTGCGCGAGCTGCAGTCCGACCCCGCGACCGCCCGCTACCCGGTGGTCTTCCTGACTGCCCAACGCGAGTTCACCGAGCGGGTGCAGGCCTTCCGCTACGGCGTCGTCGACTACGTCGCCAAGCCGTTCACCCGGGAGCTGCTGCTGCGCAAGGTCGAGAAGATCCTGCAGGAGCGGGCGCGGCGCTCGGGGGTGGTGGAGGGCGAGGGCGCCGCTCCTTCGAGCGAGCTGCTGGAGGGCGTGCAGCGCGAGGCGCGCAGCGGCCTGTTGACCGTCGAGGGTGTGGAGGGCGAGGCGAAGGTCGTGATGCGGGCGGGCGAGGTGGTAGAGGCGACGGGGGTGCCCGCGACCGACGACCCCACCGCGCGGGCGCGCTTCGAGGAGATCGACGCCGAGCACGAGGACATCGCCTCCCACGACCCGCCCCGTCTCCCGGGCCCGCCGCCCGACTTGAGCTTCGACACGCTGCCCGAGGTCGTGCGGGACGTCCTGGTCGTCGACGACAACAAGGCGTTCCGCAAGTTCCTTGCCGGTCTGTTGGAGGGACAGGGGTTCACCGTCCACGAGGCCGCCGACGGGGAAGAGGGGCTGCGCCTCGCCCTCGAGCGCCGCCCGTGGCTCATCCTCACCGACGTGCGCATGCCCGGCATGGACGGGTTCGAGTTCTGCCGCCGCGTCCGCGGCCACAGCCTCATCCGCCAGACGCCGCTCTTGTTCCTCTCTGGCTGGGACGACTACAAGCAGCGCTACCAGGGGCTGGAGCTGGGGGCCGACGACTTCCTCTCCAAGGAGACGCCGATCCGGGAGCTGCTCATCCGGGTCCAGCTCCTGATGCGGCGCTACGCCGACCTGGGCGTGCGCGCGCGCAAAGGGGCGGGAATGGAGGGGCAGATCGAGGTCGTCGGCGCGCCGGGCGTGCTGCAGGTCTGCCACCTCACGCGGCTCACCGGCAGGCTGTCGGCGGTCGATGCCGGGCGGAGGGCAGACGTGCGCTTCCGCGAAGGCGAGATCGTGGACGCGCAGTGCGAAGACATGTGGGGCGAGGACGCGGTCTTCGCGTTCCTGGCCTGGAGCCAGGGACGCTTCCACTTCCACCCGGGCGACCCCGGAGAGGGGGTCCCCCTCGGCGAGAGCTTCAACCAGATGATCCTCGAGGGGTGCCGGCGCCTCGACGAGAAGCGCGGAAGCACCGCCTCCGGCCGGGAACAGCCCTAGCTGGCCAGCTCCGCGGGGCGCGGGACCGGACGGCGCAGCAGCCCCAGGCGCTTCATCTTCTCGTGCAGCGTGGTGGGGAGGAGGCCCAGGGCGGCCGCCGCCCGCCGCTGGTTCCCAGCCGCGGCAGCCAGCGCGGACTGGATCAACTGGCGCTCATAGGCGTCCACCATGGACTTCAAGCTCGTCGACGCGTCGCTCGTCTCGTGCTCGTGCATCCGTGCCTTTCCTCAGGGTGCCGGCCTCCGCCCCCGGGGCGAAGCCTGACCACGGATTAGACGTTGGCCGGCTGGCAAAGGTTTCTCGAAATTTGGGGTCCTTGCTGGTCGGCAGGGGGTGGGTTAAGTTGGCGAGGGGCTTCGAGATGCGCAAGCTGTTGAGCGCGCTTGCCTGGTCGGCGGTCGCCCTCCTGGGCGCCGGAGCACTCTCCGCCATCGCCTTCACGCGGGGGGAGAGCGTGAGCGCGATGTGGTTCGTCCTCGCCGCGGCGTGCACATACCTCGTGGCCTATCGCTTCTATTCCGCGTTCCTGGCCGCGCGGGTCCTCGGGCTCGACGACACGCGCGCGACTCCGGCCGAACGCCTCGACGACGGCCGGGACTTCTGCCCCACCAACAAGTGGATCGTGATCGGCCACCACTTCGCGGCCATCGCGGGCCCCGGACCTCTCGTCGGCCCGACGCTGGCCGCCCAGTTCGGCTACCTGCCCGGGACGCTGTGGCTCATCCTGGGCGCCGTCCTCGGCGGCTGCGTCCAGGACTTCGTGATCCTGTTCTGCTCGCTGCGCCGCAACGGAAAGTCTCTCGGCCAGATGGCGCGCGAGGAGGTCAGCCGGCGGGGAGGGATGATCGCCCTCGTCTCCGTGCTGGCGATCATGATCATCCTCCTCGCGGTGGTGGCGCTCGTCGTCGTCAACGCGATCAAGGAGTCGCCGTGGGCCGCCTCCACCCTGGCCATGACGATCCCCATCGCCATGCTGATGGGCCTCTACATGCGCTTCTGGCGGCCGGGACGGGTGCTGGAGGCCTCGGTGCTCGGCTTCGCCCTCGTGCTCCTGGCCGTGGTGGCGGGGCAGTGGGTGGCGGGCTCGCCGCAGTGGGCTCGCGTATTCACGCTCTCCGGGCCGGCCCTGGCCGTCGCCATCATCGTCTACGGCTTCGCCGCCTCGGCGCTGCCGGTATGGCTGCTGCTGGCCCCCCGGGACTACCTGAGCGCGTTCATCAAGGTCGGCGCGATCCTGGCCCTCGCCTCCGGCATCCTGCTCGTCCGCCCGGCCATCCTCATGCCGCCCCTCACCCGCTTCGTGGACGGGACGGGCCCGGTCTTCGCGGGCAAGGTGTTCCCCTTCTGCTTCATCACCATCGCTTGCGGGGCGGTCTCCGGCTTCCACGCCCTCATCGCCTCGGGAACGACTCCGAAGCTGCTCATGCGAGAGGGCCACGCGCGTCTCATCGGCTACGGCGCGATGCTGATGGAGTCTTTCGTGGGGGTGATGGCCATGGTGGCGGCCTGCGCGCTGCACCCGGGCGTGTACTTCGCGATCAACGCCCCGGCCGGCATCGTGGGCGCGACGCCCGACAAGGCCGCGGCGACGATCAGCGCGTGGGGCTATCCGGTGGAGGCGGCCACGCTGCAGGCGCTGGCCGCGCGGGTCGGGGAGCAGACGCTGCTCAACCGCACGGGTGGCGCCCCGTCGCTGGCGGTGGGCATGGCCCAGATCTTCAGCGGCACCATCGGCGGCGAGCGCCTGCTCGGCATCTGGTACCACTTCGCGATCATGTTCGAGGCGCTGTTCATCCTCACCGTCCTCGACGCGGGGACGCGCGTCGGGCGCTTCATGGTCCAGGAGCTGTTCGGCCACGTCTACGCGCCGCTCGGGCGCACGAGCTGGTACCCGAGCATCGTGCTGACGAGCGGGCTCATCGTGGGCGCCTGGGGCTACTTCCTCTACCAGGGCGTGCGCGATCCGCTCGGTGGGATCAACTCGCTGTGGCCCCTCTTCGGGATCTCCAACCAGCTCCTGGCCTCGGTGGCCCTGGTGGTGGCCACGACCATCCTCATCAAGATGGGGCACGGGCGGTGGTCGTGGGTCACCCTGGCGCCGATGGCGTGGCTGGTGGCGGTGACGATGACGGCCAGCTACCAGAAGATCTTCCATCCCGACCCGCGCATCGGCTTCCTGGCCCAGGCGCGCGCGCTCGGCGACCTGCTCGCGCGGGGGGCGGTGGCGCCGGACCGGGTCGTCCAGACCGAGCGCCTGATCTTCAACAACCGGCTCGACGCGGCGGTGACCGCGCTCTTCGCCGGCCTGATCCTCTTCCTGATCGCGGAGGCGCTCTACGAGTGGTACCGCATCCTCAGTGGGCGCAAGGCCCCGGCGCTGCAGGAGACGCCCTACGTGCCGACGCAGTGGGCGGAAGCGGCCGGATGAGCGCGTGGACGCGGGCGGTGGCGAGGGCGGCGGCCGGGGTCTGGGCCGGGATCCGGGCGGTGAGCGGCGACGACGCCTACGAGGCCTACCTGTCCCGGCGCTCGGTTCCGGGCGCGGCGCCCACCCGCGAGCAGTTCTACCTGGAGCGGCTGCGGCGGAGGTACTCCAGCCTCAGCCGCTGCTGTTGAAGCGTTCGGCGCGCGAAGCGGAGCATTTCCTCCGCCGCGCGAAGCGGGCTTGACGCCCGCGAGCGCGCATGAAGGAGGCTTCGTGCGCAGCGAAGCGCGCCGCATCCGCGTTGAAGCGTTCGGCGCGCGAAGCGGAGCATTTCCTCCGCCGCGCGAAGCGGGCTTGACGCCCGCGAGCGCGCATGAAGGAGGCTTCGTGCGCAGCGAAGCGCGCCGCATCCGCGTTGAAGC
>QHVM01000005.1:24423-28688 GCA_003223555.1 Acidobacteriota bacterium
GAAGATCGTGAAGTGGAGGTGCGGGGTGTCGGGCGGGGCGTTGCCGGTCGTGCCCACGTACCCGATCACGTCGCCCTTCTTGACCGCCAGCCCCTCCCTCAGCCCCTCCACGTACCGGTCGAGGTGCGCATAGTAGTAACAGTAGGCGTCGCCGGGGTCGAACTCGTAGACGGTGAGCCCGCCCTGCGCGCTGGCGAACAGCTTCTTGATGTGGCCGTCGTCCACGGCCAGGACCGGCGTGCCGCGCCCGGCGAGGATGTCGATCGCCTCGTGGACGTGGCCGCCGCGCATCTCGGAGAAGTTGTCGCGGAGCTGGCTCGCGTCCACTCCCCGGACCGGGATCGCCAGGTTGCGCGCCTTGAGGCGGGCGAAATCGCTCAGGTCGGCCGGCGGGGCCGGCAGCTCGCGAGGCGGGATCGGCACGTCGGGCACGGAGAGGGGCATCTCCGCCTGGGGGGCCCAGGGGGCGGGCGTGGCGAAGCCCGGCGTGGCTTCAAGCGCAGGGGACGCAGAGGACCCAGAGAACAGGGGAGAGGGAGTCGCGAAAGAGCCGGACGGAAGCGTCAGGGGCGCGGTAAGACCGGACGCGATCGGCGACGGGGGGACCGCCGCGAGAGTGGTGGAGGGGGGCGGCGCAGGCGCGGACATGAATGATGGGCCGCGCACGAGGAGACCCTTCCAGAGCAGGAGCACGTACAGAACGACGACGCCGGCGAGGAAGCCGGCCAGGAAGGCGACGGCCTGCCGGAGCCCGCTCACCGCTGCAGGATCGCCGGAATGCCCGGGCTCACCATGCGCGACAGCTCGGCGGCGTCCCAGTTGGTGAGCCGGATGCAGCCGTGGGACTCCGTCTTGCCGATCTTCGACGGCTCCGGCGTGCCGTGGATCCCATAGTGTTCCTTCGAGAGGTCGATCCAGACGACACCCACGGGGTTGTTGGGACCAGGGGCGATCTTCGCCTTTGACTGGTCGCCCTTCGCGTCCCAGAAGAGGTTGGGGTTGTAGAAGAACGGCGGCTCCTTCGAGACCCCGTTGATCTTCCAGGTGCCGATCGGCAGCGGGTCGTGCTCGCTGCCCATCGTGGCCGGGTAGCGGGCGAGGACGCGGCCGGCCGCGTCGAGCGCGACGACGGACTGGTCCGACTCGGCGACGACCACCTTGGCCGCCTTGCCCGGCGCCTGGTCATGCACGTTGGGCACCCGGACGACCGTCCCGGCCCGCGCGAAACCCTGCCCCGGGTTGAGGGCGCGCAGCAGCCGCGGGCTGGCGTGGAACTTCTCTCCCAGCGCTTCCAGGGGCGACGTGTAGGAGAGCGCCTCGAGCTTGGCCTTCTCCATCATGTCTTGCGGGATCCTGGGCTGGAAGGGCCCCTTCACGTCCTCGGCGGTGAGCGTGTAGTCGGCGAGGGCGGGCGCTCCGTCCGCTTCGAGCGCACGCCAGTCCTCTTCCGTCGGTGGCCCGCTGGCCCGAACTCCACGCTCGCGGCGGAAGGCGTCGAGCGCGCGCAGCGTGTTGCCGCCGAGCGTGCCGTCGATCTCGGCCGGCGAGAAGTGGGCGCGATCCAGCAGGACCTGCAAGCGGAGGGGAGATCTCGCGGAGGGCGCCGAGGACGCCGGGGACGGGCCGGCCGAGGGCGCAGGGGAGGCCGGCGATGGGCTGGCCGAAGGCGGGGGAGGGCTCGCGGAAGGAGGCGGAGACGCTGAGGGCGGTGTGGGCGTCGCTTGCGATGTCGGTCCCAGGCTCGGCGATGCGGCGGGCGACGCCTCGGTGAGCGTCGTCGGCGCAACCGACGCCACCGTGGTGCCCGGCGGCGGCGTGGCGCCCGGCGCCGGCGGCTCCGATCGCGACGAGCAGGACGCTCCCGCCGCCAGCAACGTCAGCGCGCCGGCCGCGGCCATGTGTCGAACACTCACGTTCATCCTCGAGCGCTCCCTTCGACGTGGCTCCGGTTCGCAAGCACGCAAAATGCAAAAGGGGTGCCACGCTTGAATGTCCGCTCACGCTGTTCCATGCTGGAGCGCCGAGATGGAGGACACGGGGACGACAGTCGTCGGGGAAAGGGTCCGCCGTCCCGACGCGCCGGACAAGGTCAAGGGCACCGCGCTCTACATCGACGACCTGGCGTTGTCGGGATCGTTGTGGGGAGCGGTGCTGCGCTCGCCCCATGCCCACGCCCGCATCACCCGCCTCGACGTGGCCCGGGCCCGCACCATTCCCGGCGTCCGCGCGGTGCTGACCGCCCGGGACATCCCGGGCCGCAACCTCATCCCGATGATCCAGTCCGACTGGCCCGTGCTGGCCGCCGAGTTCGTGCGCCACGTCGGCGAGGCCGTCGCGCTGGTCGCGGCCGAGAGCCGCGACCTGGCGGCGGAGGCGCTGCGTACGATCGCGGTGGAGTACGAGCGGCTGCCCGCGCTTCTCGACATGGAGGAGGCGCTCAGGGCGGGCGAGGTGATGGCGCACTGGAAGGTGCGGCGCGGCGACGTGCAGTCGGCGCTGGGGCGCGGTGACCTCGTCGTGGTGGAAGGGACCTACCGCACGCCCTACCAGGAGCACGCCTACATCGAGCCCAACGGCATGATCGGCGTCCCCGACGGCCGGGGGGGCGTGATCGTCTACGGCTCGATGCAGTGTCCGTTCTACGTGCAGAAGGCCGTCGCGTCGGCCCTGGGCTGCGACCTGGCCCGGGCCCGCGTCGTGCAGACCGTGACCGGCGGGGGATTCGGCGGCAAGGAGGACGCCCCCTCGGCGCCGGGGGCCCAGGTCGCGCTGCTGGCCCACGCGACCGGCCGCCCCGTCCGCCTCATCCTCTCCCGCGAGGAGGACATGGCGGTCATGTCCAAGCGCCACCCGGGCCGCGTCCGCATGCGCACGGCCGCGACGCGCGACGGAGAGCTGGTGGCGGTGGAGGTGGACTACCTCCTCGACGGCGGCGCCTACGCGACGCTGTCTCCGGTCGTGCTCTTCCGCGGCACCGTGCACGCGTGCGGGCCCTACCGCATCCCCAACGCCCGGGTCGAGTCGCGGGTCGTGCGCACGCACAAGGTACCCTGCGGCGCCTTCCGGGGCTTCGGCGAGCCGCAGGTGGTCTTCGCCTGCGAGAGCCAGATGGACCGGCTCGCCGAGCGCCTCGGCATGGACCCCCTCATGCTGCGGCTGAAGAACGCCCTCGGAGAGGGCGACGAGACGATCACCGGGCACAAGCTGACCTCCAGCGTCGGCTTCCGCGACGTGCTGGACAGGGTAGCGGCCTCCTCGGACTGGTCACGCAAGCGCGCCGAGTACGCACGCGATGCGGGCCCGGTGCGGAGGGGGATCGGGTTGGCCGCCTGTTACTACGGGGTCGGGCTCGGCGCGCTGGGCAAGCACCTGAATCCCGCGGGGGCCAGCCTGGTAGTAGCCGGCGACGGCAGCGTCACGGTGGCGGTGGGGACGACGGAGATCGGCCAGGGCATGATCACGGTGCTCTCACAGATCGCGGCCGAGGCGCTGGGCTGCCCGGTCGAGCTGGTCCACGTCGTAGAGCCGGACACCTCCCGCGTACCCGACAGCGGCCCCACGGTGGCCAGCCGCACCACGGTGATGAGCGGAAACGCGATCCGCGATGCGGCGGCGAAGATCCGTGCGGCCATGGAGCCGGTCATCGCCGACAGCGGTCTGAGCTGGCGCGAGGCGGTGGCCCTCTGCGCGCAGAAGCAGGTGGGCCTGGCCGCCCACGGCTGGGCGGTGCCTCCCGCCATCACCTTCGACCTCGAGACCGGCCAGGGCGAGGCCTACATGTACTATACGTTCTCGGCCAACGTCGTGGAGGTGGAGGTGGACACCGAGACGGGTGAGACGCGCGCCCTCGCCGTCCACTCCGGCCACGACACGGGGAAGGTCATCAACCCCACCACGGGCGAGGGGCAGGTGGAGGGCGGGGTGGTCCAGGGCCTCGGCTACGCCCTCGTGGAAGAGCACGCGCTGAAGGACGGACGGATCCTCAACGACCAGTTCTCGACCTACATCATCCCCACGCCGCTCGATGTCCCGGAGATCCGCCCCATCCTCGTCGAGCATCCCTACGCGTGGGGCCCGTACGGCGCGAAGGGGCTCGGCGAGACGCCCGTCATCGCCGTGGCGCCAGCCGTGACCGCCGCCATCCATCACGCCGCCGGCATCCGGCTCGACGAGATCCCCGCCACGCCGGAGCGCGTGTGGGCGGCGCTTCAGGCGAAGAACGCCGGGCCTACAGCCAGCCGCCCTTGAACCCCGCCCGCCGCAGG
>QHVM01000006.1 GCA_003223555.1 Acidobacteriota bacterium
CGAGGTTACCGGGCCGGAAGTAGAACTTCTCCCAGAAGCCCGGCTTGCAGTGCGGGATGTGGGTCTTGCGGTACTTGCCGAGGTAACGGCCGTCGGCGTCGATCATCGCCGCGGTGTTGTAGTAGATGCCCGGCTGGTCCTCCTCGTAGATCGGGACCACGATGGCCATCTTGTGCTTGCGGGCCAGCTTCTGCATCTCGGCCACGGTGGGACCGTCGGGGATCTTCTCGGTCAGCGCGTACCACCGCGTCTCCTGCTCCGCGCAGAAATACGGGCCGTAGAAGAGCTCCTGCAGGCACAGGATCCTCACCTTCTCCTTGGCGGCCTGCTCGATGAGCTTGCGGTGCTTGTCGAGCATCGACTTCTTGATCGCCGGCAGGCCGGCCTCCGGCGGCTTCACGTTACTGGCCTGGATGAGACCGCAACGGACGACGCGAGGCATGGACGGACTCCTTTGCGTGAGGAAGACGTGCATTATACGCCGCGGCGGCGCGGACCATCTCCTCGATCGCCAGCGCGGAGCCGAGCAGGTAGACGAGGACGAAGGTCTCGGTCTCGATGGCGCCCGCCGTCGTGATCAGCACCGGCACGCCGAGCGCCGAGACGCCGAGCAGGGCGAGCGCCGCGAGGCCTCTTGTCCGGCGCCGGCGCGTCTCGCTCGTCGCCCTCGCCCGGCCGACGAGCCCGATGGGCAGCAGCCACGTCGGCAGGAGCAGGAGCCATACCGGCGCCTCGACCCGACGAGCACCGAGCTGGAACTGGTCCGCGGTGGGGGTCAGCCGGTAGTAGTCGTCGATCGCGCCCTCGTTGGCCCGGACGTGCGGCTCCATCGAGACGCCGTCGCGCGGGCCCCACGGCCACAGCTTTCGCTGGCTGAGGGTGACCCAGGCCCGTCGGGCGTGGATGCCCGCGTACCACGGGGGATCCTCGCGGACGTGGGCCAGAGAGAGGTCGCGGAACATCTGCTCGCTGTGCGGGCCGTTGCGCGGCTCGCCATGCGCGGCCAGCACCTTCAGGGCCTCGTGGTCGGACCAGTAGTGGCCCTTCGTCCGGTCGAAGTCCCCCAGCCCTTCCCAGAGGGACAGCCAGACGTCGTGGTGCTGTGGCGGGCGAAGCAGGAGGTAGGGTGCGACGAGCGCGGCCGCCGCCAGGCACGTCATGCCGTACCGCGCGAGCTGGCCGCCCTCGAAGACGCGCCGCGACGCGATGACAAGGGCGACCAGGAACCCGGGCAGCAGGAAGAGGCAGCTGCTCCGGCAGAGCGCGCAGGTGGCGAACAGCAACGCGGCCAGCGCGAGCTTGCCGGCGAAGCCGAGACGAGAGCGGCTCCCGAGCAGCGCGTAGATGGTCCACGGCACCAGGGCGAGGAAGCCGGCCACGTAGAAGCCGGCGGTGGAGTAGGTCAGCGCGAGGGCGCCCACGGCGTAGGCGGAGGCGGCAAAGAGGGCCGGAAAGACG
This sequence comes from Acidobacteriota bacterium, assembly GCA_003223555.1. GTDB lineage: Bacteria > Acidobacteriota > Vicinamibacteria > Fen-336 > Fen-336 > AA32. The sequence goes on from QHVM01000006.1 coordinate 1,459, forward strand.
AGAGCCGCGGTGGGCAGGCCGGCCTCGCCCAGCTCGACGGCCGTCCACGCGAGGAGGGGAGCGCACAGGACCGCCCCCAGCCAGAAGTCGAGGTAGGGAGCGATGCCGTGGCGGGCGCGGAAGGCCGCCGAGAGGAGGAGGACGCGGCCGGTATCGTCGAAAGGACGGAACGGGAAGGAGAGGCGATCGGCGAGGAAGGGCCCGGCGTCGATCGTCCGCCAGAACTGCCACGGCCGGATGCCGGCGGCCTCGGCCGCCCGCGCCACCCGCTTTCGATAGAGGTCCACCATTTCCGAGGAGGCCGCCGCCGGGGGCGTCGCGGTGGGGTACTCGGCGTCGAGGTAGTGGGCGATGGCGGCGGCGATGGGGAGGCGGTAGCGGCGGCCGCGGGGCGTCAAGTCCCGGAAGTCGGCGCCCGGCAGTGACGCGGCCGTGTTCCAGGCCAGCAGCGCGGCCGCGATGATTCCCCCGGCGAGCCCCGCCGCACGCACGATGCGCATCTTACGTCCGAATGCGGCGCGCTCCGCTCCGCGGTAGACGTCGTCAAACGCACACGGCCGGGGTGAACCCGTCCGTGTGCGATAGGGGAAACGCTCCGCTGCGCGCGCCGAACGCTCCGAATGCGGCGCGCTCCGCTCCGCGGTAGACGTCGTCAAACGCACACGGCCGGGGTGAACCCGTCCGTGTGCGGCAGGTGAAACGCTCCGCTGCGCGCGCCGAACGCTCATGCCGAACCATCCGAATGCGGCGCGCTCCGCTCCGCGGTAGACGTCGTCAAACGCACACGGCCGGGGTGAACCCGTCCGTGTGCGATAGGGGAAACGCTCCGCTGCGCGCGCCGAACGCTCATGCCGAACCGTCCGAATGCGGCGCGCTCCGCTGCGCGGTAGACGTCGTCAAACGCCCACGGC
>QHVM01000007.1 GCA_003223555.1 Acidobacteriota bacterium
GCGCGCGCCGAACGCTCCGAATGCGGCGCGCTCCGCTCCGCGGTAGACGTCGTCAAACGCACACGGCCGGGGTGAACCCATCCGTGTGCGATAGGGGAAACGCTCCGCTGCGCGCGCCGAACGCTCATGCCGAACCGTCCGAATGCGGCGCGCTCCGCTCCGCGGTAGACGTCGTCAAACGCCCACGGCCGGGGTGAACCCGTCCGTGTGCGGCAGGGGAAACGGCTCCGCTGCGCGCGCCGAACGCTCCGAATGCGGCGCGCTCCGCTCCGCGGTAGACGTCGTCAAACGCCCACGGCCGGGATGAACCCGTCCGTGGGCGGCAGGGGAAACGGCTCCGCTGCGCGCGCCGAACGCTCATGCCGAACCATCCGAATGCGGCGCGCTCCGCTCCGCGGTAGACCGTCATCAAACGCACACGGCCGGGATGAACCCGTCCGTGTGCAACAGGGGAAACGCTCCGCTGCGCGCGCCGAACGCTCATGCCGAACGTTTCATGCGCGCGCGGACGCGCCGGCGGAGCGTCCGCTATACTGCCGCGGCGAGTGGGCGCGCCGGAGGCCGCCCGAGGAGCGTCCGAGATGACCCGGCGCGCGCGGGACCTGCGGTTCGTGGCCGCCTCCGCGGCCGCCCTGGCGATCCTGACCAGCGTCCCCTACGTCGCCGCCCACGCGCTCGACGACCGTGACTCCCGGTTCCTGGACACGCTGGTCTTCGAGCAGGACTTCAACTCGTACTGCGCCTTCGTGCGCCAGTCCGCGGAAGGGGCCTGGCTCTTCGACAACCCGTTCACCCCCGAGCCCCACCGAGCCTCGTTCCTGAACCTGGAGTTCCTCGTCACCGGCCGGCTGGCCGGGCTGCTGCGGCTGGAAGCCGGGCGGGCGTTGCAGATCCAACGCGTCGCCGCGGGGACTCTCCTCGCGTTCGGGCTCTGGGGCCTCGGCGCGCAGCTCATCGCCGCGCCGACCCTGCGGCGAGTCTTCTTCATCGCGGCGCTCACCGGAGGCGGGTTCGGGTGGATGCGGGTCCTGCCCGGGCTCGGGCGCGCCGTCGAGCGCATGCGGCCCGTCGACCTCTACGCCGGCGTACATCCGTTCTTCTGGCTCTTCCTGCATCCCCACTTCGTGGCCGGGGAGGCGATGGTCGTGCTTGCGCTCGGTGCGCTGCTGGCCGGCGAGCGCACGGGGCGTGGGGCGTTCCACTTGGCGGCCGGGACGCTGGCCGCGCTTGTCGGCCTCGTGCGTCCCTACGACATGCTGTTCCTGCAGGTCACGGCCGTGCTGTACGCGGCCGCCGTCGCCCTCCAGGAGCGACGAGCCGAGAAGGCGCCGGCCGCACGTCGCTTGCTGCCGGCGGTGATGCCGCTACCGGTCCTCGCCTACTCGTTGTGGCTCTTCCGTTTCGACCCCGTCTTCCGCTGGTGGGGACGCCAGGGCGTGAACGGCCCCCCGCCCGCCCGGTCGATGCTGGCCGGCCTCGGCCTGCTGCCCGTACTCCTCGCGGCGGCTCTCGTCGCGTCGCGGCGCCGGCCCTGGACGCGGGGCGAGACCCTGATGGCGTGCGCCGTCGCGACGAGCCTGCTCCTCGTCTATTCGTACCCGTGGCTGAGCTTCAGCTTCCAGTTCGTCACGACTCTCGTCGTCCCCGCCCTGCTCCTCGCCCTGTCGCGCCTGGAGGTCGACCTCCTCCCGCTCGGGGCCACCCGCCGCGGCGCGGTCCTGGCTGCGCTCGTCCTCGCCATGAACGCGCTCAGCTCGGCCGCGCTGTGGGCGATCAAGCTGGCCGAGGCGCAGGGGGCCGAGTTCCGGATCGCGGGCAGCGAGCGGGCGGCCCTGGCCTGGCTCCGGGCCCACTCGCGCGCGCGGGACGTGGTGCTGGCGGGGCGCCGCACGTCGAACCGGGTGCCTCGCTACACGGACGACGCGGTGGTGGCGGGGTACGAGTTCTCCACGGTGCGCTTCGCGGAGAAGCTGGAGCGGGTCCAGCGGTTCTTCCGCGCCTCGACCGCGGACGCCTTCCGGGAGCGCCTGCTCGCCCAGCTCGGCGTGCGTTACGTGGTCCACGGCTCCGAGGAGCGCCAGCTCGGCGGCTATGATCCCGCCCGCTCCGCCTTCTTGGGGGAGGCCTTTCGCGACGGAGACATGGCCGTCTACGAGGTGAGGCTAGGGAGCGATGCGCTGGTCGGCGAGGACGACCACGCGGGAGTCGAGGGCCAGCGTGCGGGGGACGAGGAAGCGGCCGCCGCCGTGAGCCGCGGGAAGCGGGCGCGCCCAGCGGACCAGGCGGTAGTGGCTCCGCAAGCTCACGGCGACCGCCCGCGCCTGCTCGGGGGTGAGGAACCCGTTGGCTACCGCATAGGCGATCACGTTCCGGTGGCCGGAAGCTTGGGGCCAGGGATCCCACTCGATCACTCGGGCCTCCGCGGACCGGAGCATCTGCGCGAGGTCGGGGTTCAGCCAGCGGTTGAAGGCGGGCTCGCGCAGATAGCAGTACCACCAAGCGTTCCAGAGCCGCCATGCGTTGGCGGCCTTGATGGGATGGAAGGGCGCGACGCAGGCCACGGGGCCGCCACCCGCCGCGTCCTTCAGCCAGTCGACCAGGGCCAGCTCCGAGCCGAGCGTCGACGGCACGGTACGCACGACACCGGCGCCCAGCAGCGGAGCCACGCCCAGCAGGCCGAGCGCGACCGCGTACAACCGCTGGGAGACCGGTGAGGCCGGCGACGGCGTGGCGTGCGAGGCGAGCGCGGCGGCCAGGACGAGGGAGAGGGCGAGCCAGGGGCCGAGAGCGTAGTTCAGCGTGAAGGGAACGAGGACGGCGAGGGCGGTCGACGCGGCCCAGAATGCCGACAGGCCTGCCGCTCCCGGGGACCTCGGCCGGCGCAGCGCGAACGCGGCTCCGGCCACCCCGAGCAGGAGCAGCAACCTCGGGAACGGCACCCCCAGGCCCTCGGCCGGGATCCAGCTCTCGCGCACGACGAACGTCCAGTTCCAGTACCAGATCGCACCGAGCGAGTCGCGCGTGGCCACGTAGAGGAGGCTGGGGAGCGACCCCAGGGCCATACCGGCCCCCGCGCGCGCGAGGTCGGCCCGGCGGCAGGAGCGCGGCGCGAGCCAGACGAGGATGGCCATCGCCGCGGGCAGCAGGAGGAGCCGCCGATGGCTGATCGAGGCCGCGAGGGTGAGCAAGACGAAGGCGCCGCCGACCGTCGATCCGCGGGACCACCGGGAAGGCGGCGCGACGAGCAGCGCGATCCCGAGCAGCACGGCAGCGCCCGCGAGCTGCTCGGGGCGAAGCAGGGCCGCTTCGGCCCCGGTGGCGAGTCGAAGGCGGAGGCGGACTGCCTGCGCGCGAGGCAGACGGCGACGATCGCGCCGACGAGGGCGACGATCGCCATGGCGACGCGGCCCGCCACGAGCGTGGCCGACGGCGGCCACGGGGGGAGGAGGAAGGGCCGGAGGACGAGGTACCTCATCGGCAGCGCGCCGGAGGTCTCGCCGCTTCGCGCGGCCCAGCTGTCGGCGAGGTAGAAGACCTCGTCGTCGTTCAACGACGTCCGGAACGCCTCGAGCAGCAGCGCGGCCCCGGCCAGCGCCCAGGCCACCACGGCGACCACCGGGCGGCGCTCGCCCTTCGCGTCGAATACCAGGCGGGGGGCCAGCCCGATCAGCAGGCCGGCGACGAGCGGCCAGGGCTCAGCCACGGCAGGGGAGCCAGGACCTCACCACGGGCGCGATGGTCCGGGCGGCCACCGCGTTGCCCGACGCCGTCCAGTGCACGTCGCGCGTGTAATAGGCGGGGGCGCCGGCGGACTCCTGCCGGCGCAGCTCGGCCCGCGGGTCGGCGAAGGGGATCCCCAGCTCCTGGCAGACCGAGGCCAGCCGCAAGGCGACCGCATCGCGGTCCCAGCGCCGCCCCATGCGGTAGCGCTGGCGGCTCAGGTCCCACACCGCGTCGTTCACCTCGAAGCGCACTGGCACGTAGAGCACCGCCAGGCGAGCCGCGTGAGACTCGGCCTCGGCCTTCAGCGCGGCGAGGATCGACCGCGTCCGCTCCCACATGTCGTTCACCTCACGCGGGTGGTCGCGGCCGAACGGCCAGTACTCCCTCGGCGCTTCGGGCGAGACCGGCTCGACGAGGCCGAGCCGCGCGAGCAGCCGGTGCAGCCCCGGGCTCGAGTCCACCGTCCGGTTGGACAGCAGCCGCAGCGCGACCGAGCCGTGCCAGGGCCGGGGCGGCGGGATCCCGGGCTCCTGGCGGTTCAGGAGCCCCCTGGTCGGAGCCGGCACCGGCGAGTTGCGGAGGGCCAGCCGTCCGTCCTCCACCTCGAAGTACGGCTTGGCCTCGCCACCGGGCCCGAGGGGGCTCGCGTTGTAGTAGAGGTCGTTGTAATAGAAGAGCAGCACCACCGCTTCGGCGCCGTAGCGCTGGCCCTCGGCGCGATAGAAGAGGTATTCCTGGTCGGTGCTGTAGGCGATCGTGCCTCCGTTGATGACCTCCCAGCGCCCGCAGCCGTCCCGATCGAGCAGGTCCTCGAGGACGGCGCGCACCGTCTGCTCCTCCTGGACGTAGTACCCCTCGGCGAACGAGTCACCCAGCAGCAGGACGCGGTGCGTCCCCCGGGGCCGCGCGTAGTCGCGCTCCGGTCCCCGCAGGCCCTTGGAGTTGAACTTCAGCGTGATCTGGAACTCGGGGCGGCGCACGGTCTGCTCGGCCCCCGGCGTCTTCTCCCAGCCGAGGACGTCGTGGTATCGGCTGAGTGGCCGGGCCGCAGCCTCGCGCTGGGCGCGGGCCAGGCTGGCGTGGACCCACGCCCGGGCGGCGCCTTCGATGGCGAGCGCTCCGGCCAGGAGCGAGACCGACGCGAGGCCGGCGTTGGCGACGGCGCTCCGCGCGCGGCTCACGGGGCGCTACCTTAGCACGGCCCTCCGCCGTCCCTGCTCAGCGGCCGGGACAGCTCGCGTCGAGGTTCCGGTAGAGCGTGCCGATGGGCGTCGAAGCGAGCGGGGCCAGGTCCAGGGACAGCCAGTCCGCGACGGTGATGCGGACGCGGCCGGGCGTGATCCGCGTGAGGGTCGGCTGGCCGAGAGACCAGCGCTCGGGGTGCTCGGCGTCGAGGAGCACGTACTGGGAGCGAAGCCGGGGCGGCGAGACGGCCGGGGGCCCGAAGAGCATCGTGACTCCGATCCCCGGCGGAAGGCCGACCATCTCGGGATGGAAGTAGGGAGGGTTCACGGACACCAGCGTGTTGCACCAGGGATCCTGGCCCGCATCGAAGACGACGGCCCCCCGCGCGGCCTGGCCGAACACGTCGATGCGTCCCGCGTCGTAGCGGAAGGACCCGCGCAGACCCGGGAAGCCCGCGATGAAGCTGCCGAGGCTGGCGAGCTGCGCGAGCAGGACGAGCACCGCGAGCCGGCGGGGCACGGTGGCCCGTGAGCCGGCCAGGAGCAGGGTCGTGAGCAGCAGCGGCGCGCTCAGGACGCGGTAATCGGCCCACCGCCCGAAGGAGTACGTGAAGAGCGTGGCGAGGAGGATGCTGCCCAGGTTGTAGGCCTGGAAGGCCAGCTCGCGCCGCGGCCGCGCGCGAAGGGCGAGCCCGGCGCTCGAGAGCGCGAGGGCGAGCGCGAGGAACCGGCTGCGGATCTCGAGGGCCATCCCGGCCTGGATGAAGCGCCTGGCGTTCAGGGCCGCCCGGGCGGCCAGGGCCGAGACGGTCTCCTGCAATCGTGCCGCCTTCACGAAGAAGAACTCCTCGCGCCCGAAGGGAGCGGCCGTGCCGGCGAAAAGGGCGACCAGGCCCGCGCCCACGAGCAGGCCCGCCGTCGCGGGGACGACGCCCCGGCGCCAGGACGTGGCGCCGGAGAGCAACCCGAAGGCAGCCGGTAACAGCAGCGCCCAGCTCGGTCGAATGAGGCTGGCCAGGACGAGGATCGCCAGGACGCAGGCGCGCATGGCCCTCGGGAGCGGATCGCCGTCGAGCAGCGCGCGAAATGCCGGCGCCAGCAGGATGGCCAGGGCCATGTGAAGCCCCTCTTGCAGGCTGGTCGGCAAGAGGAACAGCAGGGGCCAGAAGCTCCCCAGGCAGAGAACGGTCAAGGCGCGGCCGCGGCGATCGAGGGGCGTGCGCCGGGCGAAGAACAGGAGGGCCGCGGTCACGAACCCGACGTGAAAGACGGGGATGGAGCAGGGATGCCAGCCGAGGACGCGACCCAGCGCGCCGTGGAGCATCGGGAACAAAGGCCCGTGCGAGCCGAAGTGCACGAACGACACGGGGGCCGGCCTCTCGTCGATCGTGAAGTAGCCGCCCTCGAATCCGGCGCGGGTGAAGGCCCGCGCCTCCAGCCAGTAATCGACGGCATCGTTGACGATGGCCGGCGTGTGGTCGAGCAGCGTCCGTCCGAAGAAGGCGGCCAGCAGCACGCTCGTCTCCAGCGCCGGCAGGGCGGCGAGCGCCACCGCCCAGGACCAGGCCCCGAGTCCGCCGCCCTCATGCCTCATGACGGCGACACCGTAGCATGGGACTCTCGCGCGACTCCGGCCGTATGATCGCCGCGCGCCGCATGACCGGACCGGCCTCCCTCCACGGTTCCGCGCCGAACCCGTCCCGGCTCGTCCGCGCCATCGGCCGCTGGGACCTGGCCGCGTCGGTCGTCAACAGCGTCATCGGCAGCGCGATCTTCGGCTTGCCCGCCGTCCTGGCCGGGCTCACCGGCGCCTGGAGCCCGGTGGCCTACCTCCTGGCCGGCACCGGCATCCTGGCCATCGTCCTGTGCCACGCCGAGGTGGCCAGCCGGTTCACGGAGCCCGGTGGTCCGTACCTCTACACCCGCGAGGCGTTCGGGTCCTTCCTGGGCGTGCAGGCGGGCTGGCTGAGCTTCTGCATCCGCGTGACCTCGATGGGAGCGAACCTCAGCATCTTCGCCGACTATTTGGCGCAGATCCTGCCCGGCGTGGAGCGGGGCGGGGGACGGATGCTCACGCTCCTCGCGGTGGCCGCCCTCGTCACGGCGATCAACGTCTTCGGCGTGCGCACCGGCGCCCGCACCGTCGACCTTTTCGTGGTGGCCAAGGTGCTGCCGCTGGCGCTCCTCGCCGTCCTGGGCCTGCCGCGCCTCAGCTCCGGGGTCGTCGCGTCGCAGCGCGTGGCCGAGGCGAACTGGACGCAGGCCATCCTCCTGCTCGTCTTCGCCTACGGCGGCTTCGAGGCGGCGCTCATTCCGGCGGGCGAGATGAAGGACCCCCGGCGCGACACCGCCTTCGCCCTCCTGGCCGGCATCGGCGTGGTGGCGGCCGTCTACATGCTCGTGCAGATCGCGGTCGTGGGCGTCCTGCCCCACGCGGCGGGCACCCGGGCGCCGGTAGCCGCGGCCTACCGCGTGCTGCTCGGCACGCCCGGGGTGACGCTGGCCAGCGTCGCCGCGATGGTGTCGACCTACGGATGGGCGGTCGGCTCCGTGCTGAACTCGCCGCGCATCCTCTATTCCATGGGCGAGAGGAGCGAGCTGCCCCCCGTCCTCGCTCGCGTCCATCCCCGCTTCCGCACGCCGTACGTCGCCATCGTCGTCTACGCCGCGGCCGGGCTGGCCTTCGCCGCCTACGGAGGCTTCGCCGCCAACGCGACCCTGGGCGCCATCGTGAGGCTGGTGACCTACGGCCTGGTGGCGGCGGCCCTGCTCGTGTTCCGGCGGCGGAAGGCCGAGCCGCCGGGCTTTCGTCTGCCGCTCGCCGGCCTCATCGCCCCCGCGGCCATCGGCTTCTGCCTGTGGCTCCTCAGCACGCGGACCTTCACCCAGGCCTGGGTCCTCCTGGCGATGATCGCGATCGGCGTCCTGCTGTGGTGGTCCGCGGGTCGCCCTCGCGAAGCCGCGGGGACGGTTTGACTTCGGCGGGGCCGGCCTCAAAATGTTCCCCGCCCCATGAAGCTCCCCACCTATCGAGAGGTGGAATCCGGCGTCGGCGCGATCCTGCGGGAGCAGAGCGGCATCGGCGCCGTCCTCATCGACCTCGGCTCGCTGGCGCGCATCGAGCGCAGCTTCGGCGAGAAGGCGTACCAGGCGCTGCGGGAGCAGATCGAGCCGGTCCTGACCGAGGTCAAGGACCGGGTCCGGGAGGGCGACCTGCTCGTCCGCGACCCCGACGGCGACCGGTTCGTGCTCTTCCTCAGCCGCCGGCGCGACGGAAGGAACGCGCTGTCGGCGAAGGACCTCCAGAAGCTGGCCGACCGGGTCGAGGACCACCTCCGGCCGCGGGTGGCCCGGCTCACGATGCCGTACCTGCGCGAGCGGCCCGCGGTGGACGTCGGCTACGGCTTCGTCATCCACAGCCCGCTCGAGAGCGACGACCGCCAGGTCCAGCGGGTGATCGAGGAATGCCGGGCCTCCGCCGAGCTGCGGCGGCAGATCCGGGAGCGCGACGAGCACGAGGGCCTCATCGAGATCATCCACAACCGGCAGCTATGGACCGCGTTCCAGCCGATCGTGGAGCTGGAGACCCGGCGGGTGGTCGGCCACGAGGGACTCTCCCGCGGTCCCCGCGGGACGGAGCTGGAGTCGCCGGGCGCCTTGTTCGGGGCGGCCGGCCGGCACAGCCTGACCGAGGAGCTGGAGCGCGCCTGCCGGCGGCAGGCCTTCGTGGACTGGGAGGTCTTCGGCGCCGCCGGGCGGCTGTTCATCAACACCGTGCCCGCCACCGTGCGGGACACGAGCTTCCTCGGCCGGGGCGTCCTCGACTACCTGGGGCCGCGGCTCTCCCCCCGCGACGTGACCCTGGAGATCACCGAGCAGCGCGTCATCGAGAACCTCAACCTGTACCGGGAGGCGATGCATTCGTTCATGGACCTCGGCTTCTCCTTCGCCATCGACGACGTCGGCGCCGGCTACTCGGGCCTGGAGACGATGGCCACTCTCGGGGCGGCCTATTTGAAGATCGACATGGCGCTCGTGCGCGACGTCCACCACAAGCGGGTGAGCCAGCAGGTCGTGAAGGCGATCCTCGACATGGGCGCCGGCGCCGACGCCGTCGTCATCGCGGAAGGCATCGAGACGCAGGAGGAGTCCGAGGCGCTGGTGGGCCTGGGCGTGCGCTGGGGCCAGGGCTACTTCTTCGGCCGCCCCCAGGACCCCTACGCGCCCGGCTTCCGCCCCGCCCCCCGCCCGGCGACGTAGGGCTTCAGCGCTCGCGGGGAAGCTCCTTGACGGCCCCGCCGACCTCCAGCCGGAGCAGGCGCGGCTCCTTGAGCTTCGCGTCGTCTTCCATCGTCTTGCGGAACGTCACGCCGCCGCCGTCGATGGATACGATCTCGCCGTCGAGGAACCATCTGTAGGTGGCCGGCACCTGGTAGGTCGTCTTGCAGGCCGTCTCCTCGAACAGGGCCACGTAGCCGCGCGGCGATTTCACGATCCCCCGGAGCACCACGTCGCTCAACCGCAGGCCGCCGCGGTAGCCGATGCAGTAGCTGGGACGCGTCGGGCGGGCCTTGTGGCTGCCGAACGGATCGCGGGCCGGACGTCCCTGGTACGCACCGCCCGGGACGGCGAGGGCGGCGACGGCGAGCCACGCCGGAGCGGGCCACATTGCTGGCTGGGGCCTCCTGACGGCTCCCGATTCTACGCCCTTCGCCCGCGCCGGTCGCGATTCACCGGGCCGGCCAGGAGACGAGTGTATGCTGTCGGCCGACAAGAGCGCGATGCAGGAGCCATTCCCACCGGGCCCGGCTCCGCCTCCGATGCAGGTCCGCATCCTTATTGAGCAGGAGATACGCGGGCTCATCGGCCCGTCGGCCGCGCTGTCCGCGGTCCGGGACGCCTTCGCCGCGCTGGCCCGGGGAGAGGCCACCCTGCCGGGCGTGATCGGCTTCGACGTCCCCGACCACCGCGGGGAGGTCCACGTCAAGGGCGCGTACCTGCACGCTCAGCCGTTCTTCTCGGTCAAGGAGGCGGCCGGCTTCTACGCCAACGCGGAGAAGGGGCTGCCGATCGGCAGCGGCCTGGTCCTCGTGTTCGACGCCACGACCGGAGCACCCGCCGCGGTCCTGTTCGACAACGGGTACCTGACCGAGCTGCGCACCGGCGCGGCGGGGGCGCTGGCCGCCGACCTCCTGGCCCGCCCGCGCCTCCGGCGGGTTGGGATGGTGGGGGCGGGCAGCCAGGCCCGGTTCCAGCTCGAGTCGCTCTGCCTCGTCCGTCGGCCGGAGGCGGTGGCCGTCTTCGGCCGTACCCCCGCCCGCGCGGCGGCCTGCGCCGCCGAGATGCAGGCCCGGTTCGGAGTGCCGGTGGCGCCGGTGGCGTCGGCCCGCGAAGCCGTCGAGGGCTCGGACGTCGTGATCACGGCCACGCCGGCGCGCGCGCCGATCGTGAAGGCGGAGTGGCTGGGCGAGGGCACCCACGTGACCGCGGTCGGGGCCGACGGACCGGACAAGCAGGAGCTGGAGTCGGCCGTGCTGCGCCGAGCCGACAAGGTCGTGGTCGACCGCCTCGAGCAGTGCCTCCGCCTCGGCGAGCTGCATCATGCCGTCGAAGCGGGCGTGCTCGCTCCCGCCGACGTGTGGGCGGAGCTGGGGGAGCTGGCCGCGGGAATGAAGCCGGGGCGGGAGTCGGAGGACGAGATCACCGTCGCCGACCTCACCGGCGTCGGGATCCAGGACGCGGCGGTCGCCAACGTCGTCGTGGCGGAGGCGGCGCGTCGCGGGGCGGGCCGGACGATCGGAATCTAGCGCGATGCGGCGGCCGGGAGCCAGCCGAGGGCGGCGGCGCGGGCGTTGACGAGGCCCCACCCCAGCAGGTTGTCGGGGGCGGAGGCCTGGCTGGCCGTCGCGCGCAGCACGCCGGCCACGTCGTCGACGCCGGCGCCCGGGTTGATCTCGATCAGCAGCGCCACCACGCCGGCGGTGAGCGGACACGAGAACGACGTCCCGCTGGCCGTCCCGTAGCGGTTCACGGTGCCCGGAAAGGCGACCTTCGTCGGCGCTGGGGCCCACCGAGCTGAAGGACGCCCGCGTCCCGCTGGGCCCGACGGCGGCGACGGCCAGCACGTGCGGGCCATCGGCGGGCGCGCCCAGCGTGTTGTGGGTCGCGTCGAAGCCGGAGTTGCCGGCCGAGTTCACGACCGCCACCCCGCGATCGGCGGCCATCTCCGCCGCCCGGGTGCTGATCGCGGTCTGGCCGTTCATGTCGCGGAAGCTGTAGCTCGGGAAGGGGCTGTCGAAGTCGAGGTAGCCGAGCGAGCTGCTGATGACGTCGGCGCCCAGCGACTCGGCCCACTCCGCCGCCGCCGCCCAGTTGTCCTCCTCCACCGGCGTCTCGCTGTCGGTGTTCTCGGTCTTGGCGAGGATGAAGTCGGCGGCGAAGGCGGGGCCGACGAGCTGGCCTTCCTGCAGGCCCCCGAGCACGGACAGGGTCATCGTGCCGTGGCCGCCCTCGCCCTGGTCGGCGCCATCGGCGACGTCGTCGTCGCCGTTGACGAAGTCGTGGGCGGCCACGATGCGCAGGGACGAGAACACCTCGTGGTTCAGGTTGCTGAAGCCGGCGTCGAAGACCGCCACCACCACGCCCTCGCCGTGGAAGCCCAGGTCGTGTACGGCGGGCACGCCGATCTGCGCCAACTGGCCGAGCGAGGTGCCGTAGTCGAGCGCGAAAGTGGACCTCGCCCGGGCGGCCGAGGCCGGGGACGACCCGCGAGCGGCTCGCTCCGGCTCGGCCTGTACCGGCTCACTCGCGCGCCGCCGGTAGCGGCGGACGAGGTCGAGCCGCGCCACGAAGGGCAGCGTCTCCACCGCCTCGAGCTGGACGGCAGTCGCCTCGACGCTCACGGCGTTCAGCCACCGCGAGCGCTGGCGGACACGCCCGACCATGGCCGCGACCCGATCGACGTAGGCGGCGACCACGGGCAGGTCTTCGACCGTGGCCGAGGCGACGCGGCCGCGTACCTGGCGCCGCGAAGCGGCACGCGGCGTCATGAGGCCCCGGGCCTGGACCGCCCGCGCCTCGGCCGAGACGCCCTTGTCCGTGAAGAACACCCACGCGACGAGCCTTCCTCCGGCCGGCGCTGCCGCCAGGGCTTCGGCCAGGGCCGGGCTGCGCTTGGCCACATCCTGCGGAGGCGCCAGGGGGGTCGCGGCCAGGAGCAAGAGGCCGAGGAGGGCCGCCAGCGCACGTCTCATGTGGCCTCCATGGTCTCACGATAGAGGTCGGTCGCGGGAGCGGACTCCGCCTGTGACGAGGCGCACCCTCCACCGGCGATACAATCGCCCGGGGATTGCGCGGCATGACGTCGGCGGCGGGTGCGGCGCGTCGTGGTCGGGCCGGCATCCTGCTGGCGCTGCTCGGGTGGGCCGTCGCGGCCTCGGGCGAGGAGCGCGTCTACAAGGTCGTCGTGAACGCCACCAACCCGGTGAGCGAGATCAAGCGAGAGCAGTTGGCGACGCTGTTCCTGAACCGCAGCAGCCGATGGAGCCACGGCCCCGCCGCCGCACCCGTCGACCAGTCCCTGAACTCGCCGGTCCGCACCGCCTTCTGCAAGGAGGTTCTGCGCCTCTCGAGCTCCGGCGTGCAGAGCTACTGGCAGAACCGGATCCGCACGGACCGCGAGATCCCTCCGCCGGTGAAGTCCTCGGACGACGAGGTCATCGCCCACGCGGAGAAGAACAAGGGGGCGGTCGGGTACGTCTCCGCGGCCGCGTCGCTTCCGGCATCGGTCAAGGTGCTGGCCATCGTCGAATGAAGCGGCCCTGACCGCGCGTCCTAGCGGCCCCGGAGCGCCTCCCGGGCCGTGATCGCCCGGCCCTGCCGGAAGAACTGCATCTTCCCCTTCATGAGAAGCGCGACCCTCTCCGGCAGGGGCAGGGCTTCGAAGTCCGCCAGCGTCAGATGGCGCACGCCCCCATCGGGGAGGGGGACGCGGATCTCGTCGTATCCTGCCGGCGCCGGCGCCGTCGGCGCCGCGGGCGCCGGCCCCCCTGCCGAAGTCAAGCCCGGCGGGCTCTCGGTCAGTCCGATCGACTTGGCGAACACGGCCATGGCGGTCTCCCTCGACCCGCGGTCAGGAGACCGCCGCCTCTTCGGCCGCGCGCTCGAGCACCGAAGAGTTCCGCCATTCACCCTCGGACAGGGCCTCCAGCTCCGCTCCCCGCTCGGCCGCCACCCGCATGTCCTTCAGGCTCGCCAGGCAGGACCGGATCAGGACCGCGACGCTGAAGACCACCCAGAAGGCGTGCTCCAGGAAGCGCCACCACTCCGGGTTGACGATCCCGTAGACCGACTCCGGCCAGAGGAGCCCGCGGACCAGGTGATCGCCGGCCACCACCACCGTGGCCGTCACGAGCACGGGCCAGTCGCGGTAGGCGGCCAGGAAGCCCAGCGAGCCGAACACGTGGAAATGGGTCTCGATGCGGCCGCCGGTGAGATGGATGAGCAGGGCCGACCACAGCATCTGGGCGCCGGCGATGACGTGCCGCGTGACCACCCAGCCCGGGCGCAGGAACGCGAGGGCCACCGGCAGGCTGCTGATCGCGGCCCCGAGGAAGATCGCGATCCAGACGTGCATGTGCACGACCTGTGTCTTCCCCTCCCATCCGTAGGGCGAGAAGGTGAGGGCGATGACGATCCCGAAGATCCATTGTCCGATCATGAGCCAGGCGAACATGCGGTCGGTCGACTTCAGGACCTCGTCCCGGCGGGCGTTGAACCGGTCGTGCGCCCGCCGGACGATCGCCGTGGCGGCGTCCTGAGCGTCTCGCTCTGCCATCTTCATCACTGGTCCTCCAGGTCTGCCGCGCGCGGCCGATCCGAGTGGCCGAGCGCGCACCCGAACACCGGGCTGTCGGTACGATCGGCGGTCCCCGTGGTCAGCAGGGAGATGATCCGCCGGCGGCCGAAGCTGTCCCCTTCGTGCCCGCGGGAAGAGGTGAGGCCGCCCTGGAACAGCAGCCGGCCTCGGGGGTCATAGACCAGGGTCAGGCCGGAGGTCAGCGCATGGAAGCGCTCCGCCTCGACACCCTCGTCATCGCGAAGGACGGTCGTGCCCGGGATCGCCGCCGCGCTGGCCCACAGATCCGTTCCGTCCCAGTCCGGCGACACGTCGTGGGGCCGCAGGAAGAGCACGTACGCCACCAGCGGTTGGGGCCGGCGGGCCATGAGACGCGCCAGCTCGCTGATGCTGGCGTCGCTCGCGAGGCGATGGGATCCGGCTCTCGGCGGGCCACTGGCGGGGAGCGCGACCGTCGGCGGCGCTGGGGGTGCTCTTGCGACCGTCAGGGGTGCCGCTGGACCGTCGGGTAGGCGATGCCGAGCTGCTCGAGGTAGGTGCGGTAGCGCGCAGGGTCGAAATAGTACTTCCGCATCTCCGGCCGGTAGCGGTCCATGGTCTCTCGGTTCCTCTCGATGGCGGGAGCGTCGCCGGGGCCGATGAGCGGCGTGTACTTCGTCTGCCGGGTCTGGACGTCGCGGAAGTAGGTCCACGCCTGCGCCACCAGCTCCGGCCGCAGCAGCAGGTCGAGGACGGTCATGGCCTGGACCTTCGCCCCCGCTGTCACGCCCTGGTGGGCGATGGGCGTGGCCATGGCCACCGCGTTGGCCCAGTGATGGCCGGGGAGGCCGGGGATGTTCGCGGGATAGAGCAGCGTCACCGTCGGCACGTTCCAGCTCACGTCGCCGATGTCGTCCGAGCCGCCGCCCTTGGGCTGCCCGGGCGGGGGCTCGAGCTTGGCCACCTGCGTCTCCAGGCCCTTCTCCTCGCCCTTCAGCTCCCGCTGCAGGCCCTTGGCCAGCGTCTGGTCGGCGTCGCTCCAGGCCGGCATGCCCACCGCCGCCATGTTCTCGTGCATGGCCTCCGCCACCGGCCGGTTGAAGTGCTGGGGCCAGGCCGCGCCCTGGATGTGCCACTCGACGGTGGTCTCGGTCATGGCCGCGGCGGCCTTGGCGATTGCGTTGCCGGCCTCGAACATGGACTGGATGTGCGGATAGTCCAGCTCGCGGAAGTAGTACCAGACCGAGGCGAGCGAGGGCACGACGTTGGGCTGGTCGCCTCCCCGGGTGATGACATAGTGGGAGCGCTGCTCGGGGCGGAGGTGCTCGCGCCGGTAGTTCCAGCCCGCGTCCATCAGCTCCACCGCGTCGAGGGCGGATCGGCCGCGCCAGGGCGCGACACCGGCGTGGGCGGGCTCGCCGTGGAAGGTGTACTCCACCGAGACCAGGCCGCTCCCGTCGCCCTGGCCCCAGGTCACCTTCATGTCGCTGTCGACGTGAGAGAAGAGCACGACGTCGGCGTCCTTGAAGAGGCCCTCGCGGACGAAGTAGGCCTTGGTGCCGAGCAGCTCCTCGGCCACGCCCGGCCACAGCACGAGCGTGCCGGACAGGTGCTCGCGCTCCATGATCTTCTTCACGGCGATGGCGGCGGTGATGTTGACGGCCTGGCCGGAGTTGTGGCCCTCGCCGTGCCCGGGCGCCCCCTCTACGAGCGGCGCGTGCCACGCGACGCCCGGCTTCTGGGACGCCTTCGGGATGCCGTCGAGATCGCTGCCGAGGGAGATGACGGGCTTGCCGCTGCCCCAGGCGGCGACCCACGCCGTCGGGACGCCGGCGTAGCCTTCCCGGACCTGGAAGCCGTTGTCACGCAGGGCGGCCACGAGGTAGCGCGAGGTCTCGACCTCCTGGAAGCCCAGCTCGCCGAAGCTGAAGAGGGAGTCGACCATGCGCTGGCTGAATCCCTGCATCTTCTCGACCTCGGCCGCGGCCTCGCGCTTGAGCGCCGGCAGGCGCCGGCCGGCCGGAGCGGGCCGGGTCGCGGCGCCGAGACGTGCGGCGAGCGATGCCGCGAGCACGAGGCCAACGGCGGCGCGCAAGCTGCGAGACATCGGGATCCGATTCTATTTCAAGAGCCGCGCCGGCCGCTCGCCGGATGCTAGCCTGGGATCATGCGCTGCGGCTCGGTCCGCTCGCTCTTGAAGCAGACCTACGAGGAGTGGAGCCACGACCAGATCCCGCGGCTGGCCGCGGCCCTGGCCTATTACACCGCCTTCTCCATCGCCCCCGTCCTCGTGGTCGTCATCGCGGTGGCCGGCCTGGCCTTCGGGGCGGCCAAGGTCCAGACCGCGATCATCGACCAGCTGCGCGGCCTGCTCGGGGAGCAGGGGGCGAGCCTGGTGGGCACGATGATCGCAAGCGCCCTGCGCCCGCGGGACAGCCGCCTCGCCATGCTCCTGGGCCTCGGGGCGGTGCTGCTCGGCGCCTCGGGCCTGTTCGCGCAGCTCCAGGACGCCCTCAACACCGTCTGGGAGGTGAAGCCGCGGCCCGGCCGTGGCGTGTGGGGCATGCTGAAGGACCGCGGCGTCTCGTTCGCCATGGTCCTCGCCGTGGGCTTCTTCCTCCTCGTCACCCTGGTCGTGAGCGCCGCCCTGGCCGGCCTGCGGGGCTTCGTCGATGCCCGCCTCGGCGGGGCGGCCTTCGTCCTCACGACGCTGGGCTTGGTCGCCGACTTCGCTCTTACCACGCTGCTCATCGGCCTCCTCCTGAAGTACCTGCCCGACGTCCGACTGCGCTGGCGGCACGTCCTTCCCGGCGCCGCGGTGACGTCGCTGCTCTTCGCGGTGGGGAAGCTCGCGATCGGCGCCTACCTGGGACGGGCGGCCGTGGGCTCGGCCTTCGGAGCCGCGGGCTCGCTGGCGATCGTGCTGCTGTGGGTCTACTACTCGGCGCAGATCCTGCTGCTGGGCGCCGAGCTGACGCAAGTCTGGACGCGGCGGCAAGGCGCCTCGATCGAGGCCAAGCCCAACGCCGAGTCCCATCGCCGGCCCGAGGGAAAGTGCGCGCCCGTGCCGGCGGCGGCGAGAGCCGAGCCGGCACTTGTTGCCGAGTCGCGATAACCGGTAGCCAGATCCGCTTCCGCGGCGTCTAATACGGTTACAGGTCCATCGTGACCGGGAGCCTGCCCTTCTCGAACAGATGGCTGGACGTCGGGCGCGGAGCGGCTCGAACCCTCGCCGCCACGCCGGCGCGGCGGCTCGCGGTCGTCGGCGCTCTTCTCGTGCTGGGTTGGGGAGCCGCCGCTCGCGGCCGCGGAAACGGCGCGGCACCGACGGAGACCGCGGGCACCGCGACCACCGAGCGCCGGACCTTCACGCGCAGCTTGAGGCTTCACGGGATCGTCGAAGCGATCCGGTCCTACACCGTGGCCGCCCCCCGGCTGGCCGGCCCGGGCCTGAACTCGCTGGTCATCACGAAGCTCGTGCCGTCGGGATCCCAGGTCAAGAAGGGCGATCTGCTCGTCGAGTTCGACCGCCAGGCCCAGATCAAGACCTCCCTCGACCGGCAGGCGGAGTATCGGGACCTCCTCGAGCAGATCCGGAAGAAGGAGGCCGAGCAGGGCGCCGCCCGCGCGCGCGACGAGACCGAGCTGCAGCAGGCCGAGAACGACATGGAGGCCGCCCGCCTCGAGATGCGCAAGAACGAGGTGCTCTCGCGCATCGACGCCGAGAAGAACGCCCAGGCCCTCGAGGAGGCGGAAGCGCGGCTGGCCCAGCTCCGGGAGACGTTCGCCCTGAAGCGCCGCGCCGCGGAGGCCGAGGTCCGCATCCTGCAGATCCAGCGCGACCGGGCCTCCGGCGCGATGCGGCACGCGGACGAGAACGCCGGCAAGATGTCGATCCGGTCGCCCATCGACGGCCTCGTGGTCCTGAACACGATCTGGAAGGGCGGGCAGATGGGCGAGGTCAACGAGGGCGACGAGGTGCGGGCCGGCGTCCCTTTCCTCCAGGTGGTCAACCCCGAGGCCATGCAGGTCCGGGCCCGCGTGAACCAGGCCGACGTGCCGCACCTCGTCCAGGGCCAGAAGGTGACGGTCCGGCTCGACGCCTATCCCCAGGCCGTGTTCGCCGGACGGCTGAAGCAGGTGGCCGCCATCGGGGTGACCAGCGGGCTCTCGCAGAAGGTGCGGACCTTCGCCGCCACGTTCTCCATCGAGGGCGGCGACGCCAAGCTCATGCCCGACCTGTCGGCGGCGGTGGACGTGGAGCTGCTCCGGCTCCCCGACGCCCTGGTGATCCCGCGTGACGCGCTGATGTTCGAGGCCGGGCAGGCCTACGTCCAGGTGAGGAGCGGCGGCGGGTTCTCCAGTCGGGCCTGGCGGCCGGGAACGTCGTGCTGCGGCGCGCACGCGCCGGGGGGGCGGGGGCGTGAGGCTTCACCGCGGCGGCCGGCTACGGTGGCCCACGATCGGTCTCGCCGCCGTCGTCGGGATCGGCGTCCTGTGGCACGGCCGGGCGGCGCCCGCGCTGCCGACGGCCGAGGTCAAGACCGGCGAGCTGGTGGACTTCGTCGAGCTGAGGGGCGAGGTGAAGGCCGTCAAGTCGGTGACCCTGAACGCCCCCTCCTCGACCGACGGGGACCTCCAGATCATCTCGATCCTCAAGAACGGGACGGGGGTCAAGACCGGGGAGAACGTGGTGCAGCTGGACACGGTGAAGCTGCAGCGCACCCGCGAGCAGCAGCAGTCGGACCTCAAGCGCGCCGAGGCCGAGATCGAGGGCGCGCAGGCGCAGGCCCGCCTCCAGGAGGAGCAGAACCGCACCGAGCTGATGCAGGCCCGCTACGACGTGGAGCGGGCGCGGCTCGACGTCCAGAAGCAGGAGATCCTGTCTGCCATCGAGGCCGGGAAGACGAAGCTGCGCCTGGCCACCGCCGAGCAGCGCGCGCGGGAGGCCGAGCAGAAGCTCCGCGCGGGGCGCGCGGCCGCCGCCGCGGACATCGAGAGCAAGAAGCAGAAGCGGGCCAAGGCGCTCTTCGAGGTCCAGAGGGCGCAGCGCGGCATCGAGTCGATGACGCTCAAGGCGCCGGTGGACGGCATGGTGACGATCCTCCCCAACTGGCGCGGGCGCTTCTTCGGAGCCAACGCCCCCGAGTTCAAGGAGGGCGACCGCGTCTGGCCGGGCGCCCCCCTGGTCGAGCTGCCCGACCTCAGCGCCGTGCGGGTGGCCGCGCGCGTGGACGAGGCCGAGCGCGGGCAGCTGAGCCTCGGCCAGACCGCGGTCGTGCGGGTGGACGCCGTGCCCGACAAGGAGTTCACGGGCACGGTGAGCGACATCAGCGCCCTGGCCAAGATCGACTTCTCGACCTGGCCGCCGCCCAAGAACTTCGACCTCGCGCTCCGGGTCGCCCAGAGCGATCCCCGCCTGCGGCCGGGGATGAGCGCGACCGCGCGGGTGGCCATCGATCGCGTGCCGGGAGCCCTCCTGATCCCGGTCGCGGCTTCCTTCCAGAAGGGAGGCCGCACCGTGTCCTACGTCCTGCGCGGCGCGCGGTTCGAGGAACGGACGATCGAGATCGCGCGGCGCAACCGGGAGCAGATCGCGGTGGCCAGGGGGCTCCGCGCCGGGGAGAAGGTCGCCCTCCGGGACCCGACCGAGGAGGCGTCACGACGCTGAAGGGACGCCGGAAGCTGACCGTGGCCGCCGCCCTGGCGCTGGCTCTCGCGGCGGGCGCCGTGACGGCCGCCCGGCAGGCCGGCCGCGCGGGGCCCCGCGAGGTTCCGACCACCCACGTCAGGCGCGGCCGCCTGGAGCTGCACGCGTACGCCACGGGCGAGCTGCGCCCCAGCCGGTCGGGGATGCTGGTGGCCCCGTCGGTGGCCGGCACGCTGCAGATCGTCCGGCTGGCCCAGACCGGGACCCGCGTCCAGCCGGGGGAGGTGGTCTGCGAGTTCGACCCCTCCGAGCAGGAGTACAACCTCGAGCAGAGCCGTTCCGAGCTGCTCCAGGCCGAGCAGGAGGGCGTCAAGATCAAGGCCGACGCCGCCGTGCAGGCGGCGCAGGACCAGGTGGCGCTGCTCGCCGCCCGGTTCGCCCTGCGCCGGGCCGAGCTGGAGGTCAGCCGAAACGAGCTGGTGAGCGCCATCGACGCGCAGAAGAACCTGCTCTCGCTGGAGGAGGCGAAGCGGCGCCTGGAGCAGCTCGGGCAGGACGTGCGCTCGCGGCAGGCCAGCAGCGTGGCCTCGCTGGCGGTGGCGGACGAGAAGCGCAAGCGGGCCCGCCTCGGCCTGCAGCAGGCCCAGCAGAACATCGAGAACATGACGCTCCGCGCGCCCATCGGCGGCCTGGTGTCGCTCAAGGAGAACATGGACTCGACGGGCGGCTTCTTCACCACGGGGATGGTGCTGCCCGAGTACCGGGAGGGCGACCTGGTCCAGCCCGGCCGGATGGTGGCCGAGGTCCTGGCCACCGAGGACATGGAGATCCTGGCCAAGATCAACGAGAACGACCGCGCGAACCTGGACCCTGGGCAGCCGGTCGAGGTGCAGGTGGACGCAGTCCCCGGCAAGCGCTTCACCGGCAAGATCAAGACCGTGGCCGGCCTGGCCGCCCGGCGGTTCTGGGGCGGGGACGGGGCCAAGAAGTTCGACGTGACCTTCTCGATCGACCGGCCCGACTCGGCCATCCGGCCCGGCGCCACCGCCCAGGTCACGATCGCGGGCCAGGCGGTCAAGGACGCCCTGTACGTGCCGAGACAGGCGCTGTTCGAGAAGGAGGGCAAGCCGATCGTCTACGTCCGGGAGGGCGCGGCGTTCCAGCCCCGGGAGGTCAAGATCGTCCACCGCACCGAGAGCCACGCCGTCGTGGATGGCCTCCGCGAGGGGACCGAAGTCGCCCTCGTCAGCCCCGAGGAGGCGGAGAAGAAGCCGGCGGCGACTTCCGGCCCGCCCGGCCCGGCGATGGGGGGCGCGCGGTGAGGCTGGGCAGCCGCCGCGCGTGGGTGCAGTACGTCCCCGACCTCTGGCTGGGGCTCGACAACCTGAAGCAGCACCGGCTGCGCTCGCTTCTGACCATGATGGGGATGATCTTCGGCGTGGCGGCCGTCGTGTCGATGCTGTCGATCGGCGCGGGGGCGCAGCAGCAGGTGATGGCCTTCATCGAGCAGCTCGGCGTGCGCAACCTGATCGTCGAGGCCAAGGAGGCCACCGACTGGCAGCAGAACCGCAAGGTCCGCCAGCTCTCCCCCGGGCTCACCTTCCAGGACATGCGCATCATCCAGGCCAACGTGGGCGCGGTCGTGGAATCCACGGCCCGGAAGCGCTTCGCCCCCTCGAAGATGATCCCCAGGCCGCAGCGGGAGATGCCGACCGTGTACGGAGTCAGTCCGAGCTACGAGCGGATCGGGGGCCTGAGGATCACCGGAGGGCGCTTCTTCGACGAGAGCGAGAACGAGCGCGCCGCCCCGGTGTGCGTCCTGGGTGAAGGGACCCGGGCCAGCCTGTTCGCCGGCAACGACGCCCTCGGCGAGTACGTCAAGGTCAACGAGCAGTGGTTCCGCGTCATCGGGGTGGTCGGCCCGCAGCTCAGCCCGCAGACGGAGCTGGCGGGCATCCCCGCCCTCGACCGCAACAACCTGATCTACGTGCCCCTCTCCGCGGCGATCTTCCGCCTCGAGGACACCTACAGCGAGATGAGGGACGAGATCGACGGGGTCTACCTGCAGCTCGAGACCCCCGGCGACACGGTGCCCACGGCCGAGGTCGTCCGCGGCGTCCTGAACGCCACTCACCGCAAGGCGGGCGACTTCAGCGTGGTCGTCCCTTACGAGCTGCTCGCGGAGCAGCGGCGCACGCAGCGCATCTTCGACGCGGTGATGGTGGCGATCGCTTCGATCTCCCTGCTGGTGGGCGGCATCGGGATCATGAACATCATGCTCGCGAGCATCCTGGAGCGGACGCGGGAGATCGGCGTCCGGCGGGCGGTGGGCGCCCGCCGGGCCGACATCATGCGGCAGTTCCTGATCGAGGCCATGCTGATCTCGCTGGTGGGAGGCGTCATCGGGATCGGCTTCGGCTCCGGGATCTCCCGCCTCATCGCGTGGCTGGCCGGATGGTCCACGATCGTGACCCTGGCCTCGATCCTGCTGGCCTTCCTGGTCTCGGTGTCGGTGGGGCTCGCCTCGGGTCTTTATCCGGCCCTCCAGGCCGCACGCCTCGACCCCATCGAGGCCATCCGCTACGAGTAGCTCAGCCCCGGCCCGACCGAGGTGGCGGCTCGCTGCTCATCCGAGGTGAAGCCATGAGAGCCACGAGTGCGCTGCTGGCCGGCTGCGTGCTGGCCTTCCTTCCCGCCGCCGCCCGGGCGCAGTACGACCTCCCGCCCCCGGAAGGCCTGGCCGAGCACGCCCGCGAGGGAAAGCTGAGGCTCGCCGTCCCCGACGTGGTCCGCCTCACCCTGCTCAACGACGCGACGGTGAGCATCGACCGGCTGCGCCACGAGGAGAACGAGCACGCCGTCAAGCGCGCCCACCAGCCCTTCGACCCGGTGGTCTCCGCCAGCGTCAACTCCACCCGTTCGACCTCGCCCACCGCCTCCCAGCTCCAGGGGGCCCCGACCCTGAGCGACCTCAACCAGCAGGGCCGCCTGAGCCTCGACCAGACCCTGGGGACGGGCACCCGGTACGCGATGTCCTTCACCGCGGGCAAGAGCCGGACCAACAGCGTGTTCGCCACCTTCAACCCCTCCTTCTCCTCGAGCCTCGGCCTCTCCCTGACCCAGCCGCTGCTCCGCAACTTCGGGCGCTTCCCCAACCGCGCGCCGATCCTGATCGCCGAGCGCGGGCTCGCCCAGTCGCGGGCCAACCTCGAGGCCGAGCTCAGCGACGCCGTCGCCCGGGCGGTGAACCAGTACTGGGACGTCGTCCAGGCGCGGGAGAGCCTCGGGGTGCTGCGGAAGTCGCTCGACCTGGCCGAGGCCACCTACCAGCAGAACAAGCGCGCCCTGGAGCTGGGAGCGCTGCCGCCCCTCGACATCTACCGCTCCCAGCAGCAGGTGGCGAGCCGCCGCGTGCAGGCCATCCAGGCCGAGTACGACCTGAGGCGGCTGGAGGACCAGCTCCGCCGCACGATCGGCGCCGACCTGGACCCGGCGGTCCACGGCCTCGCGCTCGACCTCACCGACGCGCCCTCACCCTCCGGTGACCTGCTGGCGGTGGACGAGCAGGACGCGTTGCGGAAGGCGCTCGACGCGCGGCCGGAGCTGGAGGCGGTGCGGCAGCGGCTGGCCATCGACGACGCCAACATCCGGCTGGCCCGGAACGACCTCCGTCCCGACCTCGGCCTCACCGGGTTCTATTCCTACGGCGGGCTCGGCGGCACCCAGCTCGATCCCGGCGTGAGTCCGCCGGCCGTCATCTCGCGGGGAGGCCTGGGCGACGCGCTCGACCAGGTGCGCGGGCGCGACTTTCCGACCTACGGCCTGGCCCTGCAGCTGCGCCTGCCCCTGCGCAACCGGGGGGCGGAAGCGCAGCTGGCGATCGCGCAGGTGGTCCGGCAGGAGGGCCTCTATGCGCTCCGGCAGCAGGTCCAGGAGATCACGCTTCAAGTGCGAAGCGCCGTCCAGCAGCTCGAGCAGGCCAAGGAGTCGATGGGGGCCGCCCGCCTCGCCCGCGACCTGGGCCAGAAGAACCTGGAGGCGGAGCAGCGCAAGTACGAGCTGGGCGCGCAGACGATCTTCTTCGTGCTCGAGGCCCAGACGCAGCTCGCCCAGTCGGAGGTCAGCCTGCTCCAGGCCGAGATCGGCTACCAGCGCGCGGTGACCGGGCTCCAGCGCGCCACGGGCGAGCTGCTCGTCCGGCACCAGGTGGAGATCGCCGAGGCGCGCCGGTGAGGCTTCGCTTCAGGGCTGGGGAAGGCGGCCGCGCCGCCGCCGTCCCAGCTCGCGCAGCGCCTCTTCGTGCGTGGCCAGGAAGAGCTGGTCCTTGGGGCGGCCCACGGCGGCCTTGGAGGCGACAATGTCCTTGAGGCTCGCCACGGGAACGTCGATGCCCTCGATCGAGAAGACCCGCCGTCGCGACCAGACCTCGTCGAAGGTGAAGCCGGCCATGACCGGCGTGAGGTCGATCAGCAGTCCGTGGCCGTCGGCGCGCACGAGCGCCCGGCGCGCCACGACCTCCCGCGCGAGGAGTTCGTCGAGGGGCTTGCCGAGCGGCTCATCGGCGCACCAGAGCCGGAAGCCCTGCGCCTCGCAGGCGAGCCAGGCCTTCAGCTCGTTGGCGGGATCGGCAGGAAGGAAGAGGTCACGGTCCTCGGTGTTGAAGTGGGTGGAGCCGGAGCCGTAGTAGTTCACGCCCCAGACGCCGATCACGACGAACCGGACCCGCTCGCGGTTCAGCGCCGCCATGAGCGCGGCGAAGGGTTTCCGGCGCTTCAACGCGACCGTCGGACGCGGGCGAAATACTCCCGAGACTCGCGCAACACGGTTTCCACCCACGTCTTGTCCGCCCCGGACTGGTTCTCGGGCGCGGACTCGACCTCCTCGACCATGCGCAGGTACTCGTCGCTGAGCGGCACCGGCCCCGTCTCGATCCGCATGCGCCGGTAGGGCTCCAGGATGCGGACCAGCTCGTCGTACTCCGGGTCGTCGTCCACGGATCTGATGATAACGCGGGAGACCCGTCTGGCGCCGTTCGGGCCGCGCTCTCTCGAGCTGCGCGATCAGTCGACGGCAGACAAGCAGCGGGACGCAGCCGATCACGCCGAAAGCGCAATCGATCAGCCGCCCGGAGCCGGGGATTCCCCGGACCGTTCCCGCCACCAGGGCGAACGGGACGACGAGCCCGCACGCGGTGATGCCGACGTCGACGACCCACGGGTAGCGAACGGATCGCGCCATGCCCCCACGAAAGCCACCGCGATCACCAAATGGCCGAAGGGGTGCCGCGCGCTATGCCACGTCCCGCTCGGTTCCTTCACCTCGCCCGGTCTTCGCGGATCCCCGCTCATCCGCGGGATGCCGGCCGAACCCGGACAGGACGCTCTCGAGCACCGGCCGCAGCCGGCACACGCGGCGGCTCTTGATGACGAGGTCCCAGAGCGGCTCGAATTTCCTCCATCCGCCGGCATAGGCCACGTGGCGCAGCCGCCCGCCGGCGGTGTCCTTGGTCCGGGCCCCGCGGAAGATGGCGCGCCAGCGGTAGAAATCGCGATAGGCGCGCCGGTATCCCGACTCGAGGGTCTCGGCCGTCATCCGCCGGGTGCGGAAGACGACGTGGCGGGTGTCGTAGAGGTCCCAGTTGCGATGCAGGATCCGGCCTTCGGCCTCCATCCTCTGGAAGAGGGCCGTCCCCGGATAGGGCGTCAGGACATGGAACGTCGCGGTCTCGACGCCGTTCTCGATCGCCCACTCCACCGTGCGATCGAAGACGGAGTCGTCGTCCTCGTCCATGCCGAAGACGAAGCTGCCGTTGACCATCACGCCGAGGTCGTGCAGGCGGCGGATCGCGGCCCCGTAGTCGCGATGCAGGTTCTGGGCCTTGCGCTGGGCGCGCAGGGCCTCGGGGTTCAGCGTCTCGAACCCCACGAACAGGCTG
The DNA here is from genome assembly GCA_003223555.1 of Acidobacteriota bacterium. Classification (GTDB taxonomy): domain Bacteria; phylum Acidobacteriota; class Vicinamibacteria; order Fen-336; family Fen-336; genus AA32. The sequence continues at coordinate 25,329 of QHVM01000007.1, forward strand.
CGGAGCCCGCAGGCCGCGGCGCTTTCCAGCAGACGAGGCCGGAGAACGGAAGAGACGGTTCCCGCGGCCTGCCACAACCGCCCCATGCCGCGCATGCCGGCGAAGAGGGCCGCCGCGAAGCGGGCGTCGCCGAGGAGGTGGTCGTCGAGGAAGTAGAGATGCCGCCCGGGCAGGCGCTCGATCTCCGCCAGCGCGGCGTCGACCTTCTGGGTGTAGAAGCCGCGCCCGCCGTCGAAGAAGGCGACCTTGTAGCAGAAGTCGCAGACGTGCGGGCAGCCGCGGGAGACCACGATCGAGTTGGGCACCAGGTACAGGTGACGCTTGATCAGGTCGCGCCGGACGGGCGGAAGCCCCTCCAGGGTGCGCACGCGCGACTCGTATCGCGCCCGCGGCCGTCCGGCGCGCAGGTCGGCCAGGAACGCGGGCCACGTGTCCTCGCCCGGTCCCCGGAAGATCGTGTCGGCGTGCCGCGCCGCCTCCTCGGGGAGGGAAGTCACGTGGAGCCCGCCCAGGCACACGTGGGCCCCTCGCTTCCGGTAGTGATCGGCCAGGCGGTAGGCGCGCGACGCCGATGTGATGTACACCTGGATGACGACGAGATCGGGCGTGTCGTCCAGGATGAGCTTCTCGACGTGCTCGTCCTGCAGCTCCACCTGATCGTCGGGGCCGAGATAGCCGGCCAGGGTGGCGAGGCCGAGGGGCGGGAACAGCGAGTACTTGATCGGGCGGAAGTACGGGCTCAGGGCCTCGGTGAGCGCGGGCAGGACCATCTTGACCCTCATCGTGGGAGTCCTATCACCACGACCGAGACCGTGCGCGGCCGCGGGCCGTCCAGCTCCACGAGGAGCACCCGCTGCCACCGGCCGAGCTGGAGGGCGCCGCCCACGACCGCCAGCGTCTCCGAGCTGCCGAGCAGCAGGGCCCGGCAATGGGCGTCTCCGTTCCGGCTCTCGTCCGGCGCGGCGTCCCGCCGCCGATGCAGCTCGTTGTGGCCGTAGAGGGCGTTCCGCGGCGCCAGCCGCTCGAGCATGCGCTTGGCGTCTTCGATGAGGAGCGGCTCGTTCTCGTTCACGATCACCGCGGTCGTCGTGTGCCGGCTCTGCACGCAGACCAGACCGTGGCCGACGCCCGAGCGCCGGACCCGCTCCGCAACCAGCTCGGTCACGTCGACGAACTGGACCCGCTCCTGCGTCCTCAGCTCGACGAGGTCGCTGAAGACAGTCATTGGGCTGGGGGGCGCTAGCGGCGCGCCCCCCAGACCCCCCGCTCGCTGCGCGGGAGTGAATCCCGCTCCGCTCGCAGCCGTTGCCCGCTGCTCTTCCCGCCGGAACAGCCTCGTGGCCATGCTTCCTCCCGCTGGTTCGGGAAGGTAGCGTCCGAGACCGCGTTTGAAATGCGGGAGAGATGAGCGACGGGTGAGGGTCGCATGAGGGCCCTCCGGCTCGTTCGATTGTCGAACGCAGCCCACCAGGCTCGCCGCGATTCCGCTTCTCCGGGCGCTCGCCGCCTGTCACTCCTCGCCGACGGCTCCGAGCCAGCGCTGCCGGCGCTACCCGCTGCGTTACACCGAGGACGGTGCCGCCGGGAATCGCATGCTCTCTGGCGTGCGGCTCGACTGCTACGCGGCTGGCGCCCATAGCTCCTGGCGGTACGCGAGCCTGAGCGATTTCGTCCCCGAGGGGCAGGTGCCCAACCTGGAGGGAAGGGTCGAGCTGCTCCTACTACTGCTTCTTCGCGGCGCCCTTCGGGGCTTCCTCCTTTGCCGTCCTGCTGGCCGCCACCGGCTTGGGCCGCCAGAAGTCGGGCGCGGCGGCGACGATCGGCTCCGCGGGGTTGCTCCAATCTGGCCGCAAGCGGCTGAGGGTCGACTCGGTGGTCAACACGGCTTCCGAGGAAGCCTTGAGGAACGTCGCGTAGCCCTCTTCACCCAGCAGCTTGGCCAGGGGCGTGGCGGTGTCGATCTCGCCGAGCGATTTCCGGAACGTGGTGACGTAATAGACGGTGCCGGTCTGGCCGGCGACCGCTTGCGACACCAGGACCGTCACCTTCGTGGCCGCCTTCTCGTTGGCGGCCTTGACGGCCCGCATCTGCTCCTCGACCTTCTGCCCCTGCCCCGGACGCGCGTGCACGATGGTGGTCTGGACCCAGCGCGCCTCGCCGATCATCGTGGCCATCGCCCCGGCATTGGCCGGCACGTTGGAGCTCAGCTCCCAGCGCCTCCGCCGGATCTCGCTCTGCGTGCTCACCAAGCAACTGTCGACGTCGTGGAAGATCTGCTCGGCCGCCGCCTTGCCGTAGGCCTTGTTCATCGCGGCCATGAACGCCTGGCCGGACTCTTCAATGGCGGCAAAGGTCGGGCGCGTGCTGACGAAGCGCACCGTGTAGCCTTGGCCGTACTCCTGCGCGAGCGCGATCCAGTCGCTGCCCTTGTTCTGCCGATTGGCGGTGACGATCTTCTTGCTCAGGGCATCGAACTGCGCCATCTTGTCCGGCTTGACCTGTACGGTGAACACGTCCAGAAGGTCGTTCTCCATTTGTGCGGCGGCCGGCGCCGCGAAGAGTGCGCAAGCGGCCGGCACCCATAGAGCCCCGCGCAACATAAGCGCCTCCTTGTGGGTTTGGATCGAGGCGAGCCTACGCCCCCGCCTGCGCTCGCGTCAAGGATCGATCGCCGGTGGGCGCGTCCGGCCGGTCAGCGCGACGGCGGGCCGGGCACTATCCCGTGCTCCTGCTTCAGCCGCTCCAGGGCGGCGATGCGCACGGGACGGCGCACGTCGTGATCGGTCGGTCGGTAGCCGGGCCCGTACTCGCCGAGCTTGGCCCGCTCCATGAGGCGGTCGCGGTCGATGATCAGCTCCGCCCGGCTCGTGCCCACGAGGTCGTTCTCCCGGCTCATGAAGATCGCTTCTTCCGGGCAGGCGTCGACGCAGAAGCCACAGTAGACGCAGCGCAGGAGGTCGATCTCGAAGCGCGTGGGGTACTTCTCGATCGTCGCCTCGGGCCGCTCGCCGGCCTCGATGTAGATGCACTCGGCCGGGCAGGCCGTGGCGCACATGTAACAGGCCACGCACTTGGGCGTGCCGTCCTCGCGCTGGGTGAGGATGTGGATGCCGCGGTAGCGGCCGGAGGTGTTGCGCTTCTGCTCGGGGAACTGGATGGTGGCCGCGCTCCTGCCGAACATGGTCTTGACCATGTTCTTGAGCGTGATCCCCATGCCGACGAGGATCGGGTAGACGCCCGGCTTCGTGTCCCGGTTGACCGTGACGACGCGGGCGGCCATCAGGCCCGAGCCTCCTGTGTCGCCACCTCGTCCGGACGCCGGGGCAGCACGCGGCCGGTCGGGCCGACGGCCTGGTGGTCCAGGCCGGCGAAATCGGGGACCGTCCCGGCCAGGAGCGTGAAGACCTCCCGCGCCGAGCTGGCCGCCAGCGGCGACTGTAGCCGCTTCAACACGCCGGCCGCCAGCTCCCAGCGGGGGACCGCGGCGCCCGGCGCCCGGAACGCGCGCCGTATCCGCTGCACGCGGCGCTGGTAGTTCGTGAACGTCCCGTCCACCTCGGCCCACATCGCCGCGGGAAGCACCAGGTGCGCGCGGTCCAGCGCGGGCTCTTCGTGGGTGGCCATCACGGCCACGAAGGGGACCTTGCCGAGGGCGTCGGCCACCTCCGGCCGCCGCAGCAGCTCCGGTCCCTCCAATACCAGGGCCTTGACCCCTCCCGCCGCGCACGCGTTCACGATCTCGGCCACCCCCGCCCGGCCCAGGCCCTGGACGAGGCACCCCTGGGTGTTCGGGTTGCGGTCGGCCCGGAGGAGCACGTTGTCCTCGCGGACCTGGACCTTGTCCTGGGGATCGCCCACCCGGAAGTCGAGCATCCCGCCCACGCGCTCGGCCAGCGCGCGGAAGGCGAGCAGGTCCTCGTTGGTGGCCTGGGGCGTGGCCAGGAACGCGGAAGCGGGGCCCGCTTCGCGCAGGCGGTCGGCGAGGAGGTCGAGCGCGGTGGCGTTGCTCGTGCCCTCCCAGCCCGACGCGCTCCTCCGGCGCGCGCCCGTGACGCGGGTGTCGAGGGCGACCTCCTTGTACTGCCGCCGGCCGATGTCGCACATCCAGGACTTGTTCACCTCCACGTTCCGGCGCGGGCGCAGGCGCTGGGCCTCGCCGTCGCGGTGGTCGATGAAGACGTTGCAGCCGGTGGAGCACCCGGGGCAGACGGACTCGGTCGCCTCCAGGAACCACACCCGCATCTTGAAGCGGAAGTCGTGGGAGAGGAGCGCCCCCACCGGGCAGACGTCGGCCAGGTTGCCGGCGTAGTTGTGCTCGATGGGCCGGTTCTGGAAGGTGGCGATCTGCGTGTGGTCGCCGCGGTTGACGAACTCGAAGCTGTTGGTGCCGGTGACGTGGGCTTCGTACCGGAGGCAGCGCGAGCAGAGCACGCACCGCTCGGCGTCGAGCATGATGGGGCCGAGGTCGACGACCTTGCGCTTCCTGACCTTCTCCTCGGGCTCCACCTTGGAGTCGTGGAGCCCGTGCTCCATGTACTGGTCCTGCAGGTAGCACTCGCCGGCCTGGTCGCACACCGGGCAGTCGATGGGGTGGTTCACGAGCAGGAACTCCAGCGTGGTGCGGTGGGCCTGGACCGCCTTCTCGCTGTTCGTGCGCACCACCATGCCGTCGCTGACCACCGTGTTGCAGGCGATCTGCAGCTTGGGCATCTTCTCGATCTCGACCAGGCACATCCGGCAGTTGCCGTCCACCGGCAGGTCGGGGTGCCAGCAGAAGTGCGGGATCTCGATGCCGACCATGAGGCCGGCCTGGATGACGGTGGTTCCCGCCGGGACCTCAAGTTCCCTCCCGTCGATCGTGCACTTGGGCATGCTCTATCGGTCCAGCTCGCCGGCGATGATGTTGAGGCCGCCGATGATGGCCACCGCGTCGGCCAGCAGGTGGCCCTTGATCATCTCCGGGTACGGCTGGTAGATGTTGAAGGACGGCGGCCGCACCTTCACCCGGCGCGGGTACTTCCTTCCGTCGCTCACGATGTAGTAGCCCAGCTCGCGGTTGGCGGCCTCGGTGTAGCCGTAGACCTCGCCGGCCGGGGCCAGGATGCCCTCGTAGACGAGCTTGAAGTGGTTCATCAGGGCTTCGATGTTCGAGTAGACCTGCGCCTTGGGCGGCAGGGCCACCCGCTTGTCGTCCACGATCACCGGCCCGCCGGGGAGCCTGGCCACCGCCTGCTCGACAATGCGCAGGCTCTGCCGGATCTCCTCCAGGCGGACGAGGTAGCGGTCGTAGCAGTCGCCCACCGTGCCGACCGGCACGTCGAAGTCGTACTGGTCGTAGCCGGAGTAGGGATGGTCCTTGCGGATGTCATAGGGCACGCCCGAGCCGCGGAGGCACGGACCCACCCAGCCCCAGTCGAGGGCCTCGTCGGCGCCCAACGCGCCCACGTCCTTGAAGCGCCGGGCGAAGATGACGTTGCGCGTGAGGAGCCGGTCCGTCTCGTCGGTGTATTTCCGGACGCTCTCGACGAGGCGGCGGCAGCGGTCGGAGAAGTCCGGGGGCACGTCCTGGGCCAGGCCCCCGATGCGGACGTAGGAGACCGTGAGCCGCGCGCCGCAGCACGCTTCGAGCAGGTCGTAGATCTCCTCCCGCACCCGGAAGAGATAGAAGAACGGCGTGATCGCGCCCAGGTCCACGACGTTGGTGCCGATGCAGACGAAGTGGTCCATGATCCGCGAGAACTCGGAGAGGATCACCCGCACCGCTTCCGCCCGGGGCGGGGCGTGGATCCCCATGAGCTTCTCCACCGCCAGGGCCCAGCCGTGGCCGTTCATGAAGGAGGAGCAGTAGTTCAGCCGGTCGGTGTAGGGGATGATCTGCCAGTAGCTCCTCACCTCCGACATCTTCTCGAAGTTCCGGTGCATGTAGCCGATCTCGGCTGCAGCGTCGACGATCGTCTCCCCGTCCATCAGCGCCTGGACCCGGAAGGTCCCGTGCATGGCCGGATGCGAGGGGCCGATGTTGACCACGACGTGCTCGGAGCCGGCGGGCACGGGCAGCAGCCACCGCTGGGGCTCGTGCAGCACGTGGCGCTGGGCGGTCGGGTAGTCCTTGCGCATCGGGTGGCCGACGAAATCCTGATGGGTGAGGATGCGGGTGAGGTTCGGGTGGCCCTCGAAGACGATGCCGTAGAGGTCCCACGCCTCCCGCTCGAACCAGTTGGCGCCGCGGTACACGCCGGTGAGCGTCGGCAGCCTGGGCTCGCGCTCGGGAAGCGCGGCCTTCAGGCGGACGTGGTGCTTGCCGGAGAGCGAGTAGACGTGGAGCACGACCTCGAACCGCTCCGGACGTCCTTCGTCGTCCAGGTGATCGACGGCGCACAGGTCCAGGAAGAGCTTGAAGTCCAGCTCGGGCAGCGTCTTGAGGGCGGTGGCGGCGCGCACCCAGCCCTGCGGGGACACCGTGACTGCGAGGTCGCCCCGGAACTCCTCCACCTTGAGCACCCCCTCGCCCAGCTCGTCCTTCAGCGCGCGGGCGATCGGGCTCGTCGCCTCCGCGGGGGCGGGAGGCGTCTGGGTGGCGCTAGCCATGATGGGATTCGGAATCCGGGCCGGTCGGGAGGACGCGCAGGGGCACGACGCCGCGGGGAGGCAGGCCCTGGCGAGCCCGCTCGGCGTCGTCCTTCGCCCAGAAGGCGCGGCGATAGCGGCGGTCGATGGCGCCGTCGCCGGGGGCGCCCAGCCGGTGCTCGCCCTGGGGCCGCTTGGCCTGCTCACCCTTCGTGATGCGCTCCTGGATCTTCATCACCGCGGCAATGAGCGACTCGGGCGACGGCGGGCAACCCGGCACGTAGACGTCGACCGGGATGATCTCGTCGATGCCCTGCATGACGTGGTAGGAGCGGTAGAAGCCTCCCGAGGACGCGCACACCCCCATCGAGACGACCCACTTGGGGTCGGGCATCTGGTCGTAGATCGTCTTCAGGACTGGGCCTTCCTTGTCCACGATCGTCCCCGCGACGAACATGAGGTCGGCCTGGCGGGGCGAGAAGCGGAGCACCTCCGCTCCGAAGCGGGCGATGTCGTAGTGGGACGCGGTCATGGCCATGAACTCGATGGCGCAGCAGGCGGTGCCGAACGGCATCGGCCAGATGGAGGACTTGCGCCCCCACCGCACGACCGCGTCGACCGTGGTGGTGACGATGTCGCCCCCCGCGTGGACGCCCGCGCAGGCAGTGGGGTCGGTCAGCTTGCCGCGGAAGATGTCGAGGATTCCCATGGGCGAAGTCCGATCATAACCTAGAGAGTTCGGGGGGGTACAACCAACGACAGCACCCCCCCGCGCGCATGCGCGCTCCCCCCCAGGTCGCTCGCGGCGGAGTGAATCCGCCGCATATATTAGGCAGTTCGGGGGGCACCCAACGACAGCACCCCCCCGCGCGCATACGCGCTCCCCCCCAGGTCGCTCGCGGCGGAGTGAATCCGCCGCTCACTGCTTTGCTGCTCTTGCTCAATCAGGGCGTGGCGGTGCGCGGGGCGAAGCTCACCACGAGCGACACGTTGAAGGTCGTGTCGACGGTGGCCGCGCGGGCGGCGACGTTCAGCCCGGTCGGGACGCCGGCCTCGGCGAACAGCGGCAGCTCGACCAGCGAAGGCTGGTGGTCGTAGAGGAGCAGGAGGCCGACCTGCAGGGCCAGCCGCCGGTTCATGGACACCGCGAGGGCGTTGCCGAAGCGCACGCGCAGGTCGGCGGTGTCCTGCAGGTTCTCGTCCACGACCAGCCCGCCCACGTAGGAGCTGTTCGCGCCGAACTTGCGCTCGGCGTCCGCGCTGAGGCGCAGGCCCGCGAACGTGTCCTTGGCGGCGGGGTCCTCCACCACCTCCGTCTGATGGGTGATGGTCGCGGCCAGCCCCGACTTGAACGTGAACTCCTTGCGGTTGGCGAAGAGATAGCTGACGCCGGCCAGGCCGAGCGTGCGACCCTCGATCCCGGAGAACCGGTCGCGGTCGAACTCCGCTCCCACCTCCCAACCGAAGCGGTCGGTCAGCCGGCGGTCGAAGACGGCCGCCGCGTTGTATTTCGCCGCCTTCAGGACGCGGGACCCGGTCTCGATCCGGAAGTCGGTGGGAGTGCCGACCGCGAGCCGAGCCGGATCGTTGGCGTCGGCGCGGACGCCGGAGCCGGCCAGGCTGAACGTGGCCCGCGGCCACAGCCGCTTCAGCTCCGCCTTGAACCCCAGCGTCGAGGCCCGTGAGTTGCCCGCGGCCATGACGAAGCTCAAGCCGCTCGTCGAGTACCAGCCCGGCGGCGGCGGCGCGTCCGCTCCCCGGCCCGGCCCGGCGGCGCCGACGCACAGGCCGGCGACAAGGAGCGCGGTTCGCGGGACGCGGGACATCGCTCCCATCGTACTCTGGCCTCGGAAGGCGCGCAGGGGGCCGGCGACGATTCAGCCGCACCACTCCAGGGCCGCGGCCAGGTAGACCTCGGCCGTCCGGAGGATCGAGTCCACGTAGACGTACTCGTTGGCGTTGTGGCTGCCCGCCCCGCGCGGACCGAAGAGGAGCGTGGGGATGCCGAACTCGCGCTGCACGAGGAACGCGTCGCAGGGCCACTCGGAGGCGGAGAGGCGGGTCCGCGCGCCCAGCACCCGGGCGGCCGCCCCGTGCAGGCACCTCGTCCAGGGATGGTCGGCCGGCAGCTCGTGGCCCAGCAGCGGAGGGTGCACGAGCGGTTCGATCTTCACCGGGTGGCGGCGGAAGAACGGGTCCTTCCGGCAGAAGGCGCGCAGGGAGGCCTCGATGTCGCGCACCCGGGCGCCCACGTCCTCGTGGGGCAGGAACTGGAAGTAGACGCGCAGCCGGGCCACCAGGGGCACGCTCCAGGGCACGTCGCGATCGAAGCGGTTGGCCTCCACCGCCAGCACCTGGACGGGCGCCGGATCGGGGAAGTCGCGGTAGGTGCCGCCGCGACGCACCTTCTGCCGGCGCCGCGCCCAGCCGTCGACCCACCCCAGCAGCCGGCCGGCCGGGACGGCCGGACTGACCACCTCCTTCTTGGAGAAGTAGGCCATCGGGTCGCCGGCCCGGCACGTCACATCGAAGAAGTGCCCGCCGCGGGTGGCGCGGACGACCTCGTGGTTGGTCCCCTCGGCGATGGCGCAGGCGTCGGCGTTGTCGCCCCGCAGCCGTCCGGCCAGCGTCCCTCCGCACCCCGCGAACTCCTCGTCGACGACGGACTCGCAGAGCACGTCGCCGCCCAGCCGGACTCCGGCCCTGGCCAGGGCCATGGCCACCGCGAACTGGGCGGCCAGGCCGCCCTTCATGTCCCAGCTTCCCCGGCCATGCAGCCGGCCCTTGCGCACGGCACCCGACCAGGGGCTGATCCGCCAGGGGTCGCGTCCCACGGGAACGGTGTCGACGTGGCCGCTCAGGAGCAGGCTGCGCCCGCGGCCTTGTCCCGGCAGCCGCGCGATCAGGTTGTGGCGGCCGGCGTAGCGGCGGTCGCGGCGCACGTAGGGATGCCGCGAGCGCTCCAGGAAGCCGGTGTCGTACATCTCGACGTCGAGCCGGTAGGGTTTGAGGAGCCCCCGCAGCACGAGCTGGGCCGCCGTCTCGTGGCCGCCGGGCGGTACGGCGACGCTGTCCACCCGGACGAGAGCCCGGGCCAGGCGGACGATCTCGGCCTCGAGGGGACGCAGCAGCCGCCGCGCGTCCCGCGCGGCGCCGGACGGTCGAGCGGCGGGCCGAGGTTTCAATCGCCCTCGTCGCCGGGACGGCGAGCCCGGCCGCCCTCGTCCGCGGGCGGCGGGACGGGCGCCTGGAAGAGCGCGCGGACCTCTCCGTAGCCGCGCACCGCCACCAGGGCCGAGATCACCACGAACGCCCCGAAGGCGCCGAAGAAGACGATCGTCCAGAGGTGCAGCCAGCTCATCTTCTTGAGCTGGGGGGCGCTAGCGACGCGCCCCCAGACCCCCCCTCGCTGCGCGGGAGTGAATCCCGCTCCGCTCGTGGCCTTGGCGGTCGGGCCGGACCAGCGATCCCGCCACCAGGCCCAACAGGGCCAGCCCCCAGCTCAGGTTCCCCGCGGTGGCGACGTCGAGGCCGAAGGCGGGCACCAGGTACCCGAGGGAAGCCGCGGCGCCCAGCACGTAGGCCAGCCCGGCGCCCGTCGAGGACGAGCGGCGCCAGTAGAGGCCGGCCGCGATCGTGACCAGCGTGGGAGCCATGAACAGGTTCGCGGTGACCTGCAGGTAGAAGAACGCGGGTCCCGGCACGTGGTAGACGAGGCTCCAGACCATGATGAACGCGGTGAGGGCCACGATCGTGGCGCGCGTGAGGCGCAGCTTGCCGGCGGTGGACAGCTCCCGGCCGAGCAGCGGGCTCACCACGTCCTGGGAGATGACCGCGCTCCAGCCGAGGAAGTAGCCGGCGTAGGTCGAGACGGAAGCGGCCAGCATGCCCGCCATCACCAGGCCCAGCCAGCCGGTGGGGATGAGGGCCGCCACCATCCACGGCATCGCGACCATGCCCAGCTCCTCCCGCATCGATTGCGCGCGCCGCGCCGGGCCCTCCGCGGCCGCCGCCTGCTCGGCCGAGACGGGGCCCGCGGGCCGCCGCGCCCGCAGCTCGCCCTGCGCCAGGACGTCCAGCCGTTCCACCTGGGGCAGCAGGGACGCCACCCGGCCCTCCTCGAGCTGCCGCGTGAAGCCGCGGGCGAGGCTCTCGTCCATGCGCGCCATCTCTGCCCGCGGCGTCTCGCCCGGGAGCGGCGCGACCGGGGACGCCCTCGCGGTGAAGAAGGCCAGGGCGGCGATGCCCCAGGCCATCGGCAGCACGGCCCGGCCCAGGAAGAGGCCGCTCGTGAGCATGAAGAGCTTGCGGCCGGTGGCGGTGTCGCGGGCCGAGAAAGACCGCATCGCCACGGACTGCCACACGGTCATGAGCGCGGTCCAGAGGAGCACCTGCCACAGGATGAAGGCCGGACCCACGCCGAGGTCGGCGAAGGGGTCGAAGCCGCGGCCGTGCAGGCTGGTGGCGACCGCGCGCGTCATCGCCGTCCAGCCGATGCGGTACAGGCAGGCGCTCGTTATGACGACCGTGCCGGCGGCCAGCAGGACGTACTGGAGGTAGTTGGTGACCATCAAGGAGAGCATGCCGCCCAGGGCGGTGTAGAGGAGCGCGGTCAGGAGCAGGACCGCCATCGTCCACGTGACGTACCGCGGGGGGATGCCGGTGGTGATGGTCAGGAAGCGGGCCTCGATGAGCGGGAAGATGCCGAGGTTCAGGGAGCCGCCGAGGGCCATCATCGATCCGGCCAGGACGCGCACGCTCCGGCTGTAGCGCCGCTCGAGGTATTCCGGCACCGTCATCACTTCCATCTCGCGCAGCCGCGTCATCACGAAGCCCGTCTTGCCCACGAAGAAGCAGACGGCGATCGTGATGAGTCCCACCACGAAGGCGGAGAAGCCGGCCAGGAAGCCGAACTGCGCCTGGTACATGTAGGTGATGATGCCGATCTCGGTGGAGACGAGCGAGGCCGTGCCGACGTAGACGCCCATCCCCCGGTTGGCCACCAGGTAGTCCTCGATGCGTCCCACGAGGCGTCGCGTGCGCAGGCCCAGCCCGACCGTCACCAGCAGCGAGAGCACGGTGATCGCCCAGTCGAGCGCGCCGAAGTGCACGAGAGGTCAGGGAGGCGGGCGGGCGGGGGCAGTCTCTCTTGGCGAGGCCCGGAACACTACCGTCCCGCGTAGAGGCTCAGCGAGGCCTCGATCCGCGCCCACCAGAGGAGGGGGAGGACGTTGGCGGCGAGCAGCAGCGAGACCCACGTCGCGTCCGCGAAGGCCAGCCGCAGGGGCGGCTTCTCGGCCGGCGGCGTGTCGATGATCATCGTCTTCAGGATGCGGGCGTAGTAGTAGGCGGCGATCGCCGCGTTCACCGCGCCGACCGCCGCGTACCAGAAATACGAAGGTCCCCGCTCCACGATCGCGGCGAACACGTAGAGCTTGCCCATGAAGCCGACGAGGGGCGGGATGCCCATCAGCGAGAGCAGGAACACGGCCATGGCCAGGGTGAGGAAGGGCGAGCGGCGGTACAGGCCCGGATAGTCCCGCAGGTCGAACGTCCCCTCGTGGAGGTGGACGAGGGTGACGACCAGGAACGCGCCCAGGTTCATGACCAGGTAGGCGAGGAGGTAGATCATGAGCGCCCGGGCCCCGTTCTGCGATAGGGCCACGACGCCCATCATGATGTAGCCGGCGTGGGCGATCGAGGAATAGGCGAGCAGCCGCTTCATGTTCGTCTGGGTGAGGGCGGCCACGTTGCCCACCGTCATGGTCAGCACCGAGACGAGGATCAGCACCCGCGCCCAGTCGATGGTGCCGACCAGGTCCCACGGGCCCGCGCGGGGCGTGGCCAGGCCCTGGTAGAAGAAGCGCATCATGATCGCGAAGCCAGCCGCCTTGGGGGCGACGGAGAGGAAGGCGGTGACCGGGGTCGGGGCGCCCTGGTACACGTCGGGGCACCAGAAGTGGAAGGGCACCGCGGCGGTCTTGAAGCCGAAGCCGGCGAACACGAGCAGCGCGATGGCATAGACGGCGAGGCGGTTGGCGTCGGTGAGACCGGCGGCCAGGAAATCGCGGATCGCGGGCAGGCTGGTGTTCCCGGTCAGGCCGTAGAGCAGGGACAGCCCGTAGAGCATCGTCCCCGTCGAGACGGCGCCGAAGAGGATGTACTTCAGCGAGGCTTCGTTCGACATCCGGTCGCCCTTCATGTACGCCACCATCACGTACGAGGTGATGGAGACCATCTCCAGGGCCAGGTAGAGCATGGCCAGGTCGTTGGCGGTGGCCATGAGCACGTTCGAGATGGTCACCGCGAGCATGAGGGCGTAGAACTCGCCCTGGCCGAGCCCGTGCAGCTCGCGGGAGTTGCGGAAGGTGAAGGCCAGGATGACGAGCAGGGAGGCCCCGATCAGCAGCGCCTTGAAGAAGGAGGCCAGCGGGTCGACGACGGCCATGCCGGAGAAGATCTCGCCCGACACGCCGCGCAGCTCCACCACGCGCACCAGGGCCAGCAGCAGCCCGCCCACGGTGAGGACGCGGGCGGCGACGTTGCGCCAGGCGGCCAGGGTCGAGTCCACCAGGACCACCAGGAGGAGGACGCCGGTGAGGATCAGCTCCGGCTCGAACCACTTCACGCTGGTGAGGACGTCTTGCATTCCTGGCTAGCCTTTCAACGCAGAGGCCGCAGAGGAAACGGAGAGGTCGCGGAGTGATGAACGTATTCCCTGTCTGCCTGATTCATCTCTGCGTCCTCTTCGTTCGTTCTCCGCGTCCTCTGCGTTTTAGAGCCGGTCTAGCCTCGCAGGATGTCCGCCTCGTCGAGGTTGGGCGTGCGGCGCAGGCGGTAGAGGGTGAGGACGATCGCCAGGGCCACCGCGACCTCGGCGGCCGCGATCACGATCACGAACACCGCGAAGAGCTGGCCCTGGAGGTTCCCCGGGCCGAAGCGGGAGAAGGCGACCAGGTTGAGGTTGGCCGAGTTCAGGACCAGCTCCACGCCCATCAGCACGTTCACCGCGTTGCGCCGGGTCAGGATGCCGAGCATGCCGAGGGAGAACAGCACCGCGGACACCGCCAGGTAGTGCTGCAGCGCGATCATGCGTCCTTCCTGCGTCTGACGATCATCGCGGCTCCCATCAGCGCCACCAGGAGCAGGATCGATGCGGCCTCGAAGGGCAGCAGGTAGCGGCCCATGAAGAGCTGCCCGATCTCGGCCGTGGTGGCGGCGGGCGGGCGGCCGGCGCCGACCGCCCACTGCGTCCGGAACATCAGCCCCCTCAGGTCGAGCGGCCACCTCACCGGCGAGGCCAGGATCAGGATGAGGCCCGTGGCGACGATGATCCCGGGCAGGAACTGGGTCACCTCGCTGCGCAGATCCAGGTCGTAGAGCTTGTGGGTGAGCATCACGCCGAAGAGCAGCAGGACGAGGATGCCGCCCACGTAGATGAGGAGCTGGGTGGCGGCCAGGAAGTCGGCCCCGAGAAGCACGTAGAGCCCGGCCACGCCGAAGAAGGTGAACAGCAGCGCGAAGGCGCTGTAGATGAGGCTGCGGGCGAGCACGACCACCGCCCCCGACGCCACGGTGACGGCCGCGAAGAGATAGAAGACGGCCGCTTCTGCGCTCATCGGCTCACGCCTTGCCCGGCTCGACCGGCGGCTCCGGCAGCGGACCGGCCCCGGGCTCGGGCAACGGGCCGGCCTTGGGCGGCTGGGGCGGCAGCTTCGGCTCCGGGTTGTTGGCCGCGCCGACCGGAGGCCCCGGCGGGTCCTGCTCGCGCGCGGTGCCGGGCGAAGGGGCGGCCGGCGCGGGCGCGCCGGGAGCAGCGGAGGCGGGCGTGTTGACGACCGGCCGGGGCGGGGCGGCCACGGCGGGAGGAGCCGGCTGGACGGCTGCGGCGGGGGCCGCCGGCCTGGCCGCCGCCGGCGGGGCGGGCTTCGCCGCGGCCTTGGGATTCACGGTCAGGAACTTCGCGTTGGGCTTGGCGAAGTGGTAGAGGTGGTTGGTGAGCTGCGTGCTGGCGAACTCGTACTCCGGCGTCATGTAGATGCAATTGGTCGGGCAGGGATACGTGCACAGGTTGCAGTAGCAGCACAGCGACATGTCGATGTCGAAGACATGGACGTCGAGCTTGATCGGCGTCCCGTCGGCGGCGTAGATGGACTGGGCGGTGC
>QHVM01000008.1 GCA_003223555.1 Acidobacteriota bacterium
CAGCGGGCGAGCTGGTCCCAGGACCGGAAGGACGTGTACAGGACGTCGGGCTCTGCGAGGGCCTCCGCATCCGCGGCCGAGGCACCGTCGGGAACGGCGATGGGTGCCCGCATGGCGAGTCGACGCACGCGGCGGCCGGGCGGGGATGGACGATCCTCCCACTCCACGCCGATCTCGGGCCGGCGCCGGACCGAGAGATCCAGTCCCGCCGGCGTGTCGAGCTCGTAGACCTGTTCGGCGACCGCGGGCTCGAGCGCGAACTTGAACTCACCGAAGACGACATTGGGAAAGAGCGGCCGGTGGCGCGTGATCACGCGATAGCTGAGGTGGTCGCCGGGGGACAGGCCGGGCACGGTGAGCCTCCGGATGCGGAAGTCCGACGGGATGGGCGCGGATGACATCCCGAGCGGATTGAGGTCCTCGGTGGTCCCATCCTTGACCTCGATCCGGCGGCCGTCGGGCTTCTCGATCGCGACCTCCTCGAACGAGACGTCGCCGTAGCCCTCGATGTACGGCATGCCGATCTGGCCGAACTCGGAGACGCCGACGGCGTCACGCACCGATACGAGGCCTTCGAGAGAACGCGACGTGCTTCCATCCGCCTGGAGGACGTCGCGCACGACGAGCCTTTCGATGCGCGCAGGGAGCTTCGAGTCGTCGGCGGCATCCATCGACGACGGTGGAGCGGCGAGGGCGGCGACCGAGGTCGCGGCGGCACAGAGCAGGCCGGCTTGAACACCGGCCGGAATCGCGCGCGGCATGGGGATGACCTTCCGCTGACTATAGCATCGCCGGGCCCACGGGTCAGGCCCCCCTTCGCGAAGCGCCAGCGGCGGGCGCGTTCATCGCGCCCGGTCAGTGCCCTTGGGAAGTCCGCTTCACTCGTACCGCAGCGCGGTCGTCGGCTCGACCCGGGCGGCGCGCGCGGAGGGCGGGAGGCCGGCCAGGAGCGACACCGCGCCGAGCAGCGCGACCGCGGCCGCCACGGTCAGCGGATCGTTCGCGGCCACCCCGTAGAGCTGGCTGGCGACCAGCCGGCCCAGCCCCGCGGCGGCCGGCACCGCCAGCGCGATCCCGGCCGCGGCCAGGGCCAGCGATTCGCGGATGACCATCCAGCGGATGTCGGCCGCCTGCGCGCCCAGGGCCATGCGGACGCCGATCTCGCGCGTGCGCCGGGCCACGCCACAGGCCATGACGCCATAGAGACCCACCACGGCCAGCAACGTGGCCAGAGCGCCGAAGACGGCGGACATCGTGGCCACCAGCCGCTCGCGGCCGAGCGACCGCGCCACCTGCTGCTCGAGGGTCCGGGGGGCCGCGACGGGCAGGTTGGGATCGAGCTGCCGAACGACCTGCCGCACCGTGGCGAACGCCGCCTCGGGCGGCCGGGACGTCCGGACGTACACCGTGAAGCTCCGCGGGCTCGCTTCCTCCAGGTACGGGAAGAAGAGCTGCCGCTGCGTGTCGTCGCGCACGCCCGTGTACTTCGAGTCCCGGACGACGCCGACGATCTCGATCGGCATCGGCCGGTTCGGGTCGGCGCCGAACCCGATCCTCCGGCCGATCGGATCCGCGGCGCCAAAGTACCGCTTCGCGAAGCGCTCGTTGACGACGACCACCCGGAATGGAGGCCCGCCCGCGGGGCCGTCGGCCCCGGTGCTCTCGTCGCGCTCGTCGAACTCGCGTCCCCGGACGACGGGAATGCCCATCGTGCGGAAGTAGCCGGGTCCGACGGGATTCCAGAGCTGCTCCATGTCCTCGTCGCCGATGGCCGGGTGCCCTTCGATCCTGACGTCGACCGTCTGCTGGTTCCCCTCCAGGAGCCGCACCGAGGCCAGGCTGGCCGATGCGACTCCGGGCGCCGCGCTCAAGCGCTCGAGGAGGGCCTTCGCGAACTGCTTGGTCGCCGGGGGCGGATAACCGTTGAGCGACGGGTCGACCGTGAAGGAGATGAGGCGGCGCGCTTCGAACCCGACGTCGACGGCGAGCAGGTTGCGGACCGTGCGCAGGAAGAGCCCGGCGCCGATCAGCAGCAGGAGCGAGACGGCCACCTGCGAGGCGACGAGCGCCTTGCGGAGGCGCGCCCGTCCGCCCAGCACGCTGCGCGTCTCGTCCTTGAGCGTGGGCGCCACGTCGGGCCGGGTGGAGTGGAGCGCCGGAGCGAGACCGAAGCCGAGCGCCGTCAGCGTCGAGACCGCGAGGGCGAAGGCGAGGACACGCAGGTCGGGCGAGGTCGACACGGGCGCGGGCGTCTCGGGGTCGCCGAAGAAGCTCAGCCCGAGGGGGGCCGCGAAGGCGGCGAGGGCGAGGCCGGCCAGGCCCCCGGCCAGTGCGAGCAGCAGGCTCTCGGCGAGCAGCTGCTGCACCAGCCGCCGGCGCGTGGCGCCGAGGGCGAGGCGCACCGCCATCTCCCGGCCGCGGGCGGCGCCGCGGGCCAGGAGAAGGTTGGCCACGTTGCCGCACGCGATGAGGAGCACGCCGGCCGCGGCGCCCATCAGCACCCACAGCGGCGTCGTCAGCGAACGGCGGAAGGAAGAGCGGCCATGCGCGGCCGGCAGCATCACCAGCTCGTTCCGCGCGTAGCGTTGCCGGACGCCCGCCGGGAAGCCGGCAAAGCCGCGATCGTCGAGGTCGAGCTGGAGCTGAGACCGGAAGAGCGGCTCGAGGGCGTTCCGGGCCTGTTCCGAGGTCACGCCGGGGCGCAGCCGGCCGAACACCCGCACCCACCGGTACAGCCGCTCGTCCAGCGCATTCCACCCGGGCGTGACCTGCGCCTTCATCATCATGGGGACGAAGTGTAGGGATGGCCGTTGATGGCCATCGACCGGCCGACGGCGCCGGAGTCGGCTCCGAAGCGACTCGTCCAGAACGCGTGACTCAGCACCGCCACCGCGTGCCCGCCCGGGTCGCGGTCGTCGTCCTCGCTCAGCAGTCTCCCCGCCGCCGGCCGCACGCCGAGGACGGGAAAGTACGTGCCGGAGACCAGCTCCCCGGCCACGCGCTCCGGCTGCACGCTCTCGCCCACCTGGAAGGCATAGCCGCAGCGGCTGAACATGCCGGAGAACACCTCGTTCCCGTCGCGCAGCGCGGCGTACATCGGGTAGGACAGCTCGGTATCGTCGCCGCGGTTCGAGCCGGGGCGCGGGCCTGCGAAGGTCACCTGCACCAGCTCGCGCGGGTTCCGGACGGGAAGCGCGCGCAGCAGGACCTGGTCGACCAGGGTGAACATCGCGGTGCTGGCGCCGATGCCGAGGCCGATCGAAGCGACCGCGGTCAGCACGAAGCCCGGGGACTTCACCCCGGACCGGAAGGCGAGCCGGATGTCGGACCGCACCGGCGCGTCGACGAGCAAGCGGCGTGCCACGCCCCGCGCCGCGGAAATCCGCTCGCGATCTGCGAGACCCGGCTCCGCCGGCGAGGCCGGTGTTCGTTTGCGGGACGGCGAGTGCCCGCGTCCGGACGGCTCAGCCAGCGTCGCGGGAGCGGGGGGCCACCCGGTTGCGACCGGCCTGCTTGGCCGCGTACATCGCGGCGTCGGTCTCCTTGATCCACTGCTCCACGGAGTCGTCCGCCTGCAGGCCGCCGATGCCGATGCTGACCGTCACGGCGGCGCCGTCGAGCAGGGCCGTTTCCGCGATCGACTGCCGGATGGCCTCCGCCATCCCGACCCCCGCGCTCTCGACGGTACCGGGCAGCAGGAGCACGAACTCCTCGCCGCCCATCCGGAACAGCACGTCGACCTTGCGGGCGCGCTTCCGCACCACGGCCACCACCCCCTGCAGCACCTTGTCGCCCGCCTCGTGGCCCCGCTCGTCGTTGATGCGCTTGAAGTGGTCGATGTCGATGAGCAGGAGCGAGGCGGGCGTCCCCCGCCGCCCCAGCTCCAGGGCGTCGGCCAGCCGAGCCTCCATGTGGCGCCGGTTGAACGCGCCGGTGAGGGGGTCCGTGATCGCCTGATCGACGAGCCGCCGCTGCAGCTCCCGGATGATGTTCTGGATGACGTTCACGATGAGGATGGTCAGGAGGAGCGAGACCGAGAAGCGGATGGTGACGTGGGCGCCGAGGAAGCGCTGGACGATCACCGTGGCGACCAGGAGGAGGGCGAGGCTGCACAGGTTGGCCACCGGCCGGGCGAGGACGAAGAAGAAGAAGAGCACCGTCGGGTAGCACCAGAAGGCGCCGATGACGCCCTGGGTGGCCAGCGACACCGTGATCGCTCCCGTGATGGGCACGAGGAGCAGGGCGTAGGGGATGGGCGGCTTTCGGCGCAGGCGGATGGCCCCGCCGTCGACGGCGAAGGAGACCACCACGCAGACGATCGCCGACGCCAGCGCGTTCCGGCCCCGCAGGAAATCGTGGACGGCGAAGGGAAGCAGGAACACGACGGCGAGGATGGACAGGGCGTACATGACCCGCTCCCGCTCGCGGACGAGCGGATCGTCGTCGGAAGCGGGGTGGTCCTCGACTTCGCTCACGCTCCCGCAGTGTAGCGCGTCGGCTCCCCTTGACTGCCCCGCGAGACGTGCCCGACACTGGCCGGCATGCGATCGACGCGCGCGATCCTCGCCGCCGCCCTCGCCGCCGCCCTGCCCGCCTGCGGAGCGCGCAACCGCGAGCCGGCGCCCAGCCCGCCGCCGCACTGCGGCAGCTACGGGCACCGCCTCTCGACGGTGAAGCCCCAGGGCGCGCGGGTCGACTGGTCCCGGACGAACGGCCTCGTCGCCTACGACCGCATGGGAGACGACGGCTACTTCGACGTGTACGTGATGGCGCCCGACGGGACCCGGGACATGTGCCTGACGTGCGGGAAGGCGGGGCTCGTTCCCCAGAAGAACAACGGCAACCCCGCCTGGCATCCCTCGGGCAACTACATCGTGTTCCAGTCGGAGGTGGCGGGCAGCCGGGCCACGCCCTTCGCCTCGGACCCCGGCAAGGGCGTCGACAACGTCCTCTGGATCACCGACCCCGCCGGCCGCGAGTTCACCCAGCTCACCGCGCTGTCCACCTCGGACCCCGACCGCGGCGTCCTGCATCCCCACTTCTCGGCCGACGGGAGCCGGCTGTCCTGGAGCGAGATGTACGAGGGCGCCGAGCTGCAGACGGGGGCTTTCTTCGGCCACTGGCGCCTGGTGGTCGCCGACTTCGTCGTGGGCCCCGACGGCCGGCCGGGGCTGCGCAACGTGCGGAAGTTCGAGCCCGGCGTTCCCGGCTTCTACGAGAACCACGGCTTCTCCCCCGACGGCTCCCGCCTGGTCTTCTCCAGCAACGCCGCCCAGCCGGCATCGCTGCCGGCGCTCAACAACGACATCTTCCTCCTGGACCTCGGCACCCTGGCCGTGACCCGCCTGACCGACGAGGGCTACAACGAGCACGCGCAGTACTTCCCCGACGGCCGGAAGATCGCCTGGATGAGCAACCGCGACAACGCCAACCGCGGGACGGACCTGTGGATCATGAACGCGGACGGGAGCGGGAAGGAGAGGCTGACCTTCCTGAACCAGTCCGGCTGTCCGGAGTACGTCGGCAGCCGGACGCTGATCGCCGACAGCTCGATCAACGCGGCGGGGGACAAGGTGCTGGTCGACGTCCACGAGGAGGTCTTCGGCGAAGCCAGCTCCATCATACTGGTGGAGCTGGAGCGCAGCTTCTAGAGGGCGGGCGGCAGGTAGGGCAGCGTCCGCGCGAAGAGCCAGCCGAGGAACACCACGACCGGGGCGTGGAAGAGGAGCTGGAGGATCGAGTAGCCGGCCAGGTCGCGGGCGCGCAGGTTCAGGATCCCCATCAGGGGCAGCATCCAGAACGGGTTGACCAGGTTCGGCAGCGCCTCGGCGGCATTGTAGATCTGCACGGTCCAGCCGAGGTGGACGCTCCAGGTCCGGGCGGCCGCCATCACGTAGGGCGCCTCCACGATCCACTTGCCGCCCCCGGAGGGGACGAAGAGGCCGAGCCCCGCGGAGTAGAGCGCCACCACGACCGGGAACGTCCCGGGGGTCGTGACCCGGACGAACAGCTCGGCCAGGGTGGCGGCGAGGGAGGTCTTCGAGATGAGGCCGAGGATGCCCGCGTAGAACGGGTACTGGATGAGCACGCCCGCCGTGGCCGGGACCGAGCGCGCCACCGCCCGGAGGAAGGAGCGCGGGCGCCAGTGGAGCAGCAGGCCGAGGGTGAGGAAGGCGAAGTTGAAGTTGTTGAGGTCGGCGGCGGCCACGGGTCCCTTGTCGCGGACCTGCTGGCCGAGGTAGGCCAGCATCAACAGGCCGACGGCCACCGCGAGGATCGGGCTTGCTTCGAGCTTCTCTCCCGGCGTCTTCGGTCCCTCCGGCCCGACCTCCGGCGGCTCGAACCGGACGCCCATCTCCTCCGCCGTCCGCGCCCGCTCGGGCGGCGGGCAGGACACGTAGGCCACGACCACCGAGACCACGATCAGGACCGCCGCCAAGACGAGGCTCTGCCAGAGGAAGATCGTCTGGCTGAGCGGGATCACGCCCGTGACGGGGAGCAGGGCGGGCGGGATCGCCGACCTCGTGGCCTGGAGCAGCGCGGCCGAAGAAGACAGGCCGAGCGCCCACACGCTGCCGAGGCCGAGGTAGGCCGCGGCGCCGATGGCCCGGTAATCCACCCTCTGGACCCGCCGGGTGACCTCGCGGACCAGCAGGCCGGTGAAGATCAGCGAGAGGCCCCAGGAGACGAGCGAGCTGGCCATGCCGAAGAAGGCGACGAAGGCGACCGCGGCGCGCGGCGTCCGCGGGATCGCGGCCAGCCGCCGGATCAGCCCGCTGACCGCCGGTGAGGTGGCGACCACGAACCCGCCTACGATGACGAGCGCCATCTGCATCGTGAACGGCACCAGGGCCCAGAAGCCGTTGCCGAACTCGGCCACCAGCCGGGCCGGCCGTTCGCCCACGGCCAGGCCGGCGAGGAAGACGAGGACCACCCCGGCGAGGGCGAACACGAAGGCGTCCGGGAAGTAGCGCTCGCAGAGGTCGGTCAGGGCCGCGCCCAGCCGCGTCAGCGGTGATCGCGCGTCGGAGCCTCGATGGTCCGGCACGGCGGCGGGGTCAGCCGTCGCAGCCGAGCGCGATCGAGAGGGCTCGGCAGACGTCGCGCATCTTCTCCAGGCCGAGGCTCCCCACATATCCCTCGAGCCGGGCTCGCTCCACCGTCTGCACGTGGTCCAGGTTCACGGCCGAGGGATGGCGGAGGCCTTCCGCGGCGCCCACCCCGACCTCGCTCGGAGCCCCGCGGATGGTCGAGGTGATGGGCGCCACCATCACGGTGGGGAGCAGTTCGATCACCTCCTGGCGGCTGAGGACGAGCACCGGGCGTCGCTTCTCGGGAGAGCGGAAACGGTACCACCGGACCTCGCCCCGGTTCACTTCTCGGGCCACGAGCCCTCGCTCTCCCAGCCGCCGAACTCGTCCCCGAGGCTCCCCGAGCCCTGGTACGCCCGACGATAGGCCTCGCTCACCCGCTTCGCCCGCGAGCGGCGCAGGTATTCGAAGGCCGCCCGGCGCAGGACGGCGGAACGTCCCACCCGGCGCACCTCCGCATCGGCGTCGAGCCGCCTCAGCAGCTCCTCGTCGAACATGACCTGTATAGGTCTCATGTTGGTAATTTATCACCATGCCTCGGCCGCGATCCAGCGCCGGCCGGAGAGCCTTATCCTCATGCCGTGGCGCCGAGCAGGATCGAGCGGGCGGTCGTCGAGGCCGCCGGCCGGGAGGTGGCGATCACCAACCCGGCCAAGGTCTACTTCCCGGAGGCCGGGATCACCAAGCTCGACGTGGTCCGCTACTACCTCGCGGTCGCCGAGGGTGCGCTGCGCGGGGCGGGCGGGCGGCCGAACGTGCTCGTGCGCTACGCGGACGGGATCCACGGCGAGTTCTTCTACCAGAAGCGCGCCCCCGCCTCGCGGCCGCCGTGGATCGAGGTCGTGCCGTTGCGCTTCCCTTCGGGCCGCGCGGCCGAAGAGGTCGTGCCGCGCGACGCGGCGGACCTGGCCTGGATGGCCAACCTCGGATGCCTGGAGCTGCATCCCCATCCCGTGCGGGCCGAGGACCTCGACCATCCCGACGAGCTGCGGATCGACCTCGACCCGGTGCCGGGCGTCGGGTGGTCCCAGCTCCTGTCCGTCGCCCGCGTGGTGCGGGAGACGCTGGCCGAGTCCGCCCTGGTGGGCTGGCCGAAGACCTCCGGCTCGCGCGGCATCCACGTCAACGTGCGCCTCCACCGCCGCTGGTCGTTCGCCGAGGTGCGGCGCGCCGCCCTCGCGCTGGCCCGCGAGGTCGAGCGGCGGGCCCCTGCCCTCGCCACCAGCAAGTGGTGGAAGGAGGAGCGCCACGGCGTCTTCCTCGACTACAACCAGAACGCCAAGGACCGCACGGTCGCCAGCGCGTATTCGGTGCGCCCCAACGGGGAGGCACGCGTGTCGGCGCCGGTGAGCTGGGACGAGCTCGGCCAGTGCCGCCCCGAGGACTTCACGCTGCGCACCATGCCGGCGCGCTTCGCCGCGGTCGGGGACCGGCACGCGGCCATCGACGAGCACCCCTGCTCGCTCGAGCGGCTGCTGGAGCTGTCGGCCCGGCAGGAGGCGGAGGGACTGGGCGACGCGCCCTGGCCCCCCCACTACGCCAAGCAGCCCGGCGAGCCGCCGCGTGTCGCGCCTTCGCGAAAGAAGGTGTCGAGTCACCCGCCGACCGGGCGCCGCGTCTCGACGAAGCCGCTGGTGGAGATCGGCCGCGCCCGCCAGAGGCAAGACGCGCTGGCCGGGCTGGACCGCTGGAAGGCGCGCCACCCGGAGGCGGCCGCCCACCTCCGGCCGGCCGACGTGCTGGTCGATTCGATGCGCGGACGGTCCTCGACCTGGACCCGCGTGCGCCTGAACCTCGAGCACGTGCCGGAGCCGCTGCGGCCCGCCCAGGAAGCGCTCGATCCCGACGATGGTCCGCGCGGCTGGACGAGCTAGGATCGATTGCCGATGCCAGTCCCCGACCCTCACCGCCGCCTCCTCGACGAGCGGGGCTACGTGAAGCTGGAAGGGCTCATCGTGCCGGAGCGGCGCCGGCGCCTCGCCGACCGACTGGAGGCCCTCTTCACCGCCGAGGGGAGGGATGCGGGGGCCGAGTTCAGGCAAGAGCCCGGCGCGCGGCGGCTGGCCAACCTCGTCGACAAGGGAGAGCTGTTCGTGGAGTGCATCCTGGAGCCGCGGGTCCTGGAGCACGTCGCGGTGGTGCTGGGACCCCGCTTCAAGCTGAGCAGCCTCAATGCGCGCTCGGCCAACGCGCGAACCGAGGACGCCCAGGCTCTCCACGTCGACGCCGGCGCGCTGCCCGACGAGCGCGGCTACTGGGTGTGCAACTCGGTCTGGATGCTGGACGACTTCACCCCCGCCAACGGAGCGCTGCGCGTGGTTCCGGGCTCCCACCACTGGCACCGGCGGCCGCAGGACGCGCTCGCCGACCCGCGGCACCCGCACCCCGAGGAGGAGCTGGTCACCGGCCGCGCGGGGGACGTCGTGGTCATGAACTCCCACCTCTGGCACGGCGGCGCGGCGAACCGGACCGACCGCCCCCGTCTCGCCCTCCACGCCTTCTACTGCCGGTGGGACAAGCCGCAGCAGCAGTACCAGAAGGCCCTGCTCCGGCCGGAGGTGCAGGCCGCCCTCCCCGCGGCGGCCCGGGCCCTGCTCGCCCTCGACGACCCCGCCAACGACGCGATGGGCGCCGAAGCCGGCCGCAGCGGGTTCATGAAGTAACCCGCGACCCGCCGCGCCGGCTCAGTCCTCGACGGCCGCCTTGAGCCGGCCGAGCGTCTCGTCCCAGCGCCTCGAGATCGCGTCGAGATACCGGCGGGCGGCCTCGAGCTGCCGGGGCTCGAGCTCCCACAGGCTCCGCCGCCCGCGGCGGCGGCGGCGCACGAGGCCGGCCCCGGCCAGCACGTGCAGGTGCTTCGTGACCGCCTGCCGCGTCACGTCCGAGCCGTCGGTAAGGCGGGCGATGGACATGGGCCCGCCCGCGCACAGGCGAGTCACGAGGCGCAGCCGTGTCTCGTCGCCGAGCGCCGCGAAGAGGGGGGCGGAGGGAGGCCAGCGAGCGCCCGGCGCGGGGGCATCAAGCCGAGCGGGCGACATGCCGCTCGATGTTCTGCATCTGGGCCGACCAGCCCTGGTCGTTCATCCGCCAGGCCTCGGCGCGCCGGGCGGCCGGGATCCGGTCGAAGCCCGACTCGACCACGGTCAGCAGCGTGCCCTCGGGCGCGTCCTGCAGCTCGAACTCCACCAGCGTCGTGGGCTCGCTCGAGTAGTCCACCTTCGGGTCGACGGCGTAGGGATGCCAGCGCCACGAGAGCCGGCGCTCCGGCTCCATGCGCTCGACGACGACCTCCAGGCTGAGGTGCTCGTACCCGGGAGCCGTGATCCGGCCCCGGACCCGCGACCCGGGGCGGAAGGAGGCCCCCTTCAGGTCGACCCCGAACCAGGCACCGAACTGCTCGGCGTCGGCCAGGGCGCGCCAGACGCGGGCGCGGGGGGCGCGGAGGACGATCTTCTTCTCGATGCGGTCGGTGCTGGTCAGGCTCATAGGCAACCTCCAGGTTGCATGGTATCCCGGCCGTCCGGTCATATGCAACCGGCTGGTTGCGATAGGCCGCCGGTCAGCCGAAGATCCGGGCCAGCTCGGCGGGAGGGCGCAGGAAGATGGCGGCGTGCCGGAGGCGGTCGCCCTGGAGGTGGTCGTACTTCACCTCGCAGACGCGCTCGATCCGCAGCGGCTCCCAGGACAGGTCCTTGCCCTGGCTCCAGCGGCTCTGGCCGCCGGGCATGCGGGTCGATCCCTCCCCCGCATCGGCCCAGGCCCGCCAGGGATGGGAAGCGAGCGCGTCCTTGCGCAGCGGCGCCAGCTCCTGGGCGAGCTGGCGCCGGCGAGCGGCCGTGAACGACGACGTCACGCCGACGTGGTGGAGCGCTCCTTTCGCGTCGTAGAGGCCGAGGAGGAGCGATCCGACGAGCTGGCGGTCCCCGCGCTTGTACCAGCGGAAGCCGGCCACGACGCAGTCGGCGGTGCGCACGTGCTTGACCTTGATCATCGCCCGCTTGCCGGGCTGGTAGGTCGTGCTCTCGTGCTTGGCCACCACCCCGTCGAGGCCGGCGCCCTCGAAGCGATGGAACCATTCCTCGGCCATCGCCCGGTCGCGGCTGCACGGGGTGAGGTGCACCGTGGGGAAGGCGCGCGTCAGGACCTCCTCCAGCCGACGGCGGCGCTCGGTCTGGGGGCTCTCGCGCAGGTCGCGGCGGTCTTCGGCGAGCAGGTCGAAGGCGACGAAGGAGGCGGGCATCGCGGCGGCGAGCTTCGCGACCCGGGAGGCGGCCGGGTGCAGGCGCAATTGCAGCGCCTCGAAGTCGAGCCCCTGCTGGCCCGCGATCACGATCTCGCCGTCCACCACGCAGCGCGCCGGGAGCGCGGGCAGCAGGGCCGCCCGCAACTCCGGGAAGTAGCGGTCGAGGGGCCGCAGGTCGCGGCTCTGCAGGTAGAGGCGATCACGGTCGCGGAACACGATGGCCCGGAACCCGTCCCACTTGGGCTCGAAGAGCCAGCCGTCCCCCTCGGGCAGCGCGGTGGCGAGCCGGGCCAGCATCGGCTCGATGGGCGGCTCGATCGGGAACCCCTCGGGCGGCGCCGGCCGGTCCATCAGCCGGGCCGGGCGCGGCGGGCGGCGATGCGCTCTTCGGCGGAGGCCCAGCCGGCGTCGAAGGGGCACCCCGGACCGTCGATGTCGACGACCAGCGGCGCGTGGTCGGAGGGCAGGGGCTTGCCCTTGCGCGCCTCGCGGTCGATCTCCGCCCAGACCGCGCGCGGCCGGAGCGCGCGGCTCACGAGCAGGTGGTCGATGCGCATGCCGAAGTTCTTGTGGAAGTTCCCGGCCCGGTAGTCCCACCAGGTGTAGCGGCCGGGCTCCGGGTGGTGCAGGCGGTAGGCGTCCACCAGGCCCCAGCGGCACAACCGCGCGAAGGCCTCGCGCTCGGGGGGCGAGACGTGGGTGCCGCCGTGGCAGGCCCGGGCGTCCCAGACGTCGATGTCCTGGGGCGCGACGTTCAGGTCCCCGCCGAGGACGATGGGCTCACCCGGATCGGCCGCCTCGGCCAGCCACCGCTCCAGCCGCTCGAACCACTGCAGCTTGGCCTGGTAGAAGGACGAGCCGACGATCCGGCCGTTGGGCGCGTACAGGCAGACGACACGGATGCCGCCGCAGACCGCCGACAGCATCCGCGCCTCGGCGAACGGCTCGTCGTCGCCGACGTCCGGGCGGCCCCGCTCCAGCCACCAGGCGACCTTGTCGAAGCGGGCCTTGAGCGAGTTGACGTTCCAGGTCGCGATCCTCACCGACGTAGGTTACCGTGTCTCGGGGGGGCCCGCAGCCGTCGGCGGCGGCCGCGCACGAGGCGCGGCCCACCCACTGGCCCGCCTCTGTGCCTATGATGGAAGTGTGCTGAGGAAGGGCGAGCGCGTCGGCGACTGGATCGTGGAAGCGCCGCTCGGCGAAGGCGGCATGGGGGCCGTGTACCGCGTCCACTCCGCCCTGACCCGCCGCCTCATGGCCGCCCTCAAGGCCATGAAGCCGTCGGCGGAGGCCGACGCCCGCGCGCGCTTCGTGCGCGAAGCCGAGGCGCTGTCCGCCCTCCGCCACCCGGCCATCGTGCGGGTGATGGGCTTCAGCGAGGACCCCGAGCGCGACCTGCTGTACATCGTCATGGAGCTGGCGGTCGGCGAGACGCTGCGGGCGCGCCTCCAGCGCGGGCCGATGGAGGTGCCGGAAGCGCTGGCCACCTTCGTGCCCCTGGCCCAGGGACTGGACCACGCCCACTCGACGGGCGTCTTCCACCGCGACCTGAAGCCCTCCAACGTCATCCTGTCGCGGGACGGCACGCCGCGCCTCGTGGACTTCGGCATCGCGGCCGCCCAGCAAACGGAGACGCTGACCAGGAACGGGCAGCTCGGCACGCTGGCCTACCTGCCGCCCGAGGCGTTCCGGGGCGAGCGCGCCGAGCCGGCCGCCATCGACGTCTATGCCTTCGGCCTCCTGATGCACGAGGCCCTCACGGGCGAGCGTCCGTTCCCGGTGGATTCCGGGCTCACGCCGGCCGCCGCCTCGGCGTCGGTCGGCGTGCGCAAGCTCCAGGCCGCGGCGCTCGAGCTGCCCCCGCAGATGCCGGGGCGGCTGCGCGACCTGGTGCGCCGCGCGACCGAGCCGGACCCGAAGCTCCGTCCGACGATGCGAGAGGTGCGCGCGACCCTCGAGTCGCTGGTGGAGCGCCGGACGGCGGCGAGCGATGCCTCCCGGCTGGTGGCGTCGGCGCCGGCGGGGCCTTTCTTCGACGAGGACGTCACTACGCGCGTGCCGGATCCGACTCCCCCCCTCGGGGCGGCGGCCACGGAAGGCCCCTCGACCGCCGGCCGGGGACGGCGGCGGGGCGACCGCCTGCGCCTGCCGCTCATCACCGCCGTGGCATTGGCGGTCGCGGGCCTGGCCCTGGCCGTCGTCCTCGTCCCCCGGCGGCCGGCCGCCGGGCGCCCCCTGGCGTCCGCCTCCGCGCCGGCGGCGCTCGCCGGCCATGCGGTGAGGCCCCCGACCCGGACGCGGCTTTCGCCGTCCGCGGTCCCCTCCTCCGCGCCGATTCCGGGGGCCGCGGCCGAGCGCGCCGCGGCCGAAGCGAAGGGCGAGCCCAAGCCGTCTCCGTCGGCACGGGCGGAGGTGAGTCCCACGCCGCCGGCGCCGAAGCCGGCGCCGCCGGTCGAGCGGGTCCGCACGGTGGCGCCGGAGCCGCCGGCGGAGGCGGAGGACCTGTCGGACGACGAGACGGACAACCCGGCGCCCGGCCACGTGGACGGCCGCTGGGAGGTCGTCGACGAGGTGGAGTCGACGAGCTACGCGGGCTTCGCCGGCCTCAAGGTCGGCTATCGGCTGACGCTCTTCCAGGACGGCGACCGCGTGCGCGGCCGGGGCCAGAAGTTCTCCGAGAACGGCGTGCTGCTCCTGCCTTCGCAGCGCACGTCCATCGAGGTGGTCGGCCGCATCGTGGAGGGCCAGCTCGTGCTGAGCTTCACCGAGTTCGGCCGGGAACGGGTCAGCCGCGGCACGCTCCGATGGGCCTTGGCCCCCGACGGGTCCACGATGCGCGGCCGCTTCGAGAGCGACGCCGCCGGCAGCCGCGGGGCCTCGATCGCGCGCCGGCTGCCGTAGGCGCTCGGCGGCCGCCGTAGCCCTTTTGCTTCCCATGGCCGCGCCGACCCGCGCGCTGCGCTAGGCTGGATCCATGGGAGTGAAAGAGCTGATCGGCGGCGTCCTGGAAGGCGAGCTGGGGCAGCCGGACCTCCTGCGCCGCGTGACCGAGGGGATCACGGCGCTGGCCCGCCACTCCGGCCGGGGCCTCCCGGTGCTGCCGCCCGAAGTGGAGGTCCACATCAAGGTCGGGGGGGGCAGCGTGCAGGTCATCGAGCAGTTCGTCCAGGACCCCGCCTTCGATCGCGAGGTGGAGGCGCGGGTGCTGAACGAGCTGGTGCGGCTGCGGCCGGAGGGGCTGCCGGTGCGCCGCTACGTCGTGGAGGCGGCCGAGCGCACCTCGGTCGAGGTCCGTGAGGCGCCGAAGCGCCGGTTCCGGCTGCGCATCCAGGGGGGCGATCGCGACGGGGCGACGATCACGCTGCCCCCGACGCGGCGGCACTACCTCGTTGGACGCGGCGATTGGCACGGGCACGAGCAGCACGTGGCCAACGACGTCGTCCTCTGCGAATCCGAGAAAGCGATCAGCCGCCGCGCGGCGCGGCTGCACCGTGCTCCGTCGGGCCTGGAGCTGGAGTCGCTCGATCAGGGAGAGGCCCTCGTGGTCGAGCGCGCCGACGGCGAGCGCCTGCGACCGGCCCTGGCCGCCAGCGGCCGCGTCCCGGTGGGTCCGGGCGACCGCATCGAGTTCACCGACGGCAGCCGGACCGTCCTCACCGTCCTCTTCGAAGAGGCCTGACGTGGCCGGACTCACGCGCGACGACCACGACCCGAACGTCTTCCGGGTGGACTGGGCCTCCGTGAACGCCGGACGCAACCCCTGGAAGCGCGGCATGGCGACCGCGGTGGACCCGTTCCTGGTCGCCAAGGCGATCCGGGAGGCCATGAAGCTGTGCCCCCACCGCACGGCCACCGGCATCCCGCTCGTCTGGAACGACTACTCGGTCTTCATGGACCTCGACGACTGGTCCCGGGTGAAGAAGCTGGAGGGCACGCTGGTGCGTGACCTGGGCGGGGTGGTCGAGAAGGAGCTGGCCCGTCTCAAGGCCGAGATGGTGGGCCCGCTCAACGTCCGCCTGCTGCGGGACGAGAGCGGCAACGTACGGCCGGGCACGGCCGTGCTCAAGGTCGACTTCTCCTCGGCCGACCGGCTGGCCCCGCCCGACCCGAGCGAGATGACGGTGAGGGTCGGCCGGCCACGCGTCGCGGCGCCAGCCGACCCGCCGACCGAGCGCG
Organism: Acidobacteriota bacterium; assembly: GCA_003223555.1. Classification (GTDB taxonomy): domain Bacteria; phylum Acidobacteriota; class Vicinamibacteria; order Fen-336; family Fen-336; genus AA32. The sequence continues at coordinate 15,511 of QHVM01000008.1, forward strand.
TGCCCGGCCCGATGGCCGACGGCTCCCGGCTGAAGGTCGAATGGCCGAAGGGTTCGACCAGCGTCCCCTCCGGCGTGAGGGTCGTGCTCGGCCGGCCGCACCGGGCGTCCTCCCCCGGCTTCGTGCCCCTCACCGGCGCCGGCACCAAGATCAACAAGCGGCAGCTCTGGATCGAGCCCGGCGGGGGCGGAGTGATCGTGGGCCGCTTCTCGGAGGCCAACCCGGTCGAGGTCTCGGGCCGGCTGGTCCAGCCCGGCGGGCAGATCGCCGTCGACCGCTTCCCGGTGGAGGTCACGCTCTCCAACGGGGAGATGAAGCTCACGATCGACCGCGTTGAGCGCGATTGAGCGGACCGACACCGGTCGCCGGGACGAGGAGAGGACGGGTCCCCTCTCCGGCGGCGCGCTGCGGGCCGCCGCGCGCACCCACCGCGGCGCGGTCCGGCCGGACAACCAGGACGCGTTCGTGTGCCGCCCCGACCTGGGCCTGTTCGCCGTCATCGACGGCATGGGCGGACAACAGGCCGGCCGCCGGGCGGCCGAGCTGGCCCGGGAGGCCCTGATCGCCGAGGGCGATCCGGCCCGCGGGCTGGTGGCCGCCAGCGAGCGCATCTGCGCGGCGGCCGACACCCGGCCCGAGCTGCACGGGATGGGCTGCGTGGCTTCCGCGCTCCACATCGCCGCGGGCGTGGCCCGCGTCGCGCACGTGGGCGACACCCGCGTCTACCTGGCCGGCGCGGCCGGGTGCGAGCAGCTCACCCGCGACCATACGGTGGCCGCCTCCGAGCAGGAGCGCCTCGGGCTCAGCCACGTGCTGGCCTGGCTGCTGCCGGGCCGCAACCAGGTCACGCGCGACCTGGGCGCCCGGCACGCGCCGGGGGCGGCCTGGATCGACCAGCTGGAGGTTCCGCTGGAGCCGTCCGCGCTCTTCCTTCTGTGCAGCGACGGGCTGCCGAGCGCGGTCGGAACCGACGAGCTGTTCGACCGCCTCCGCGCGTCGCGGCGGGCAGGCTCGGCCCCCGAGGAGCTGGCCGACGACCTCATCGGGCGGGCGCTCCAGCGCGGCGCCCGCGACAACGTGACCGCGGTCGTCGTGCGGCACGAAGGCGAGCCGGCGCCGTCCGGCCGGCGCGCCGAAGAGGCCTGAGGTGGCCCTCCTCGTCGAGCTGCTGGCCATGGCCGCGGCCGGGGCCCTGGGCTGGCTGGGCGGGCGGGCCGCCGTCGAGCACGTGCTGGCCAAGGGCGCCGAGCTGGGGGGCGAGGACCTGCGCAGCGCGGCCGACGTCCACGCCCTCGCCCTGCGGGCGAGCCTCTACTTCGCGGCCGGCATCGTGGCCCTCATCGTCGGACGGCTCGTCAGCGCGCGGCGGGGACAGGTGAGCGTGCCGGCGCCCTTGATCCTGCCCGCCCTGTGCGCGGCGGTCGCCATCGGGTTCTCGATCCAGATGGGCTACGGGGACCCTTTGCACCGCGCCGGGTGGCCGGGGCCCGCGTTCGCCAAGGGGTTCGCCATCGCGGGCGCCGCGGGCGCCGTCGTGCTCCTTCTCCCGTGGGACCCGGTGGCCCTGACCGGGCCCTTCCACGCGGTCCTGCCCGCGCTCATGGTGGCCGCCTTCGTGGCCCTGGGACTCTTCGGCAGCGGCACCGAGCTGGCCGAGGACACCCGCATCAACCTGGGAGGATTCCAGCCCCTCGAGCTGGTCAAGCTGGCCTTCGTCCTGTTCCTGGGCCACTCGCTGGGGCGGCGGGCCGAGAAGCTGCGCCACCAGCGCGACCGCATCCTCGGCCTCGACTTCCCGCGCAAGCGCCTGCTCGTGCCCGCGGTCCTGGTGCTGCTCGTGCTCTTCGCCTCCTTCATCCTCGTCCATGACCTCGGCCCGCTGCTGATCCTCTCCCTGGTGTTCCTGGCCCTCTTCTACGTCGTGACCCGGGCCGGAGGATGGGTGGTCACGGCGCTGGTGGTGGTGACCCTGCTCGTGGTGCTGGCCGTGCACGTGCCGGCCATCTCCGGCTCCCCCAAGGTCGCCCTCCGGATGCGGATGTGGACCGACCCATGGACCAACGCCCAGCCCAACGGCGACCAGATCGCCCTCGCCCGGTGGGCGATCGCCGCCGGCTACGTGAACGGTCAGGGGCTGGGCTACGCGCCCCCCCTCGCCCTGCCCGCCGGGCACACCGACCTCGTCCAGGCCCACGTCGCCGAGGAGCTGGGGGCGGTGGGCCTCGTGCTGTACCTGCTGTGCCTGGCCGCCGTGGCGGGCCAGGGCCTGGTGGTGGCCGCGCTCAACCGGACGCCGGAGCGGGTGGTCACCGCGGCCGGCCTCTCGGCGCTGCTGGCCGCGCAGTGGGTGGTGATCTTCTCGGGCACCACCCAGCTCCTGCCCCTCACCGGCGTCCCGGTGCCGTTCCTCTCCTTCGGCAAGACGAGCACGATCACCTTCGTCCTGGTGGCGGCGATGCTCGCCCGCCTGGCCGAGGACGGCCGGGCCCGGGAGGTGACGAGCGAGCTGGCCGAGCTGCGGCGGGCGTGCCTGACCGTGCTGACCGCGGTGCTGGTCCTCGTCGGCGCCGGTGTCGTCGTGGTGATCGAGGAGGGCGTGGTGGGCGCCGAGCGGACGAGCGCCCGCGGCGTCATCACCCTGCTCGCGCCCGAGCCCGGCTATCCCCACGGCCGGGTGACCGAGAAATACGACCCGCGCCTGGAGGCGATCGCGGCCCGGATCCCCCGCGGTCCGATACTGGACCGGGACGGGCGGCTCATCGCCGGCTCCGACGAGGCGGGGAAGAGGACCTACCCGCTCGGCGATGCGATGGGCACGCTGCTCGGCCCTCCGGAGGGAGTCGTGCTGCGGCCGCTGTGGATGCTGGAGCGGCTGCTCGCCTACAAGGTGCGCGGCTACCCGGAGCGCTCCGACGGCCACGCGGTCTGGCTGGCCCGGGAGCCGGAAGGTGGCGAGCGGCTCCTCCTCATCGTCAGCGGAGAAGAGGAGCGGCCGGAGGACCGCACCCGGGCGGAGTCGATGGCGGGCGGCGACGCGGTGCGCCTGCTGCCCCTGCCGTCCCCCGACTTCCGCCCGCTCGTCCCGCTGCTGCGCGCGGGAGGCGCCGCACGCGACGCCGCGCTGGCCAGGGTCGCCTCCGACGTGGCCTCGCGCACCGCCCGCATCACGATCGATGCGCGCTTGCAGCAGGCGGCGTCCGGGATACTGCGCCGCGCCGCGGCCCGGGGGAAGGCGGCGGCCGCGGTGGTCATGGACGTGAGCACCGGGCAGGTGCTGGCCCGCGCGCAGTGGCCCGACTTCAACCCCGGTGACGAGGCGTTCCTGAAACGGCTGGAAGACCCCGAGTTCGCGACCCGCGACCCGAAGTTCACGGGCATGTACGGGCCGTGGCCGGACAAGACCGGCCTTCGCGGCATCTATCAGGGCGGGTCGGCGGCCAAGCTGTTCACGGCCGTGGCCGCCGCGCGGGCCGGTCTGCTCGGCCACGGCTCGGCCTGTCCGGCCCAGGCCGGCCCCGTCTTCGCCTGCGTCAACCGCGACGCGCAGGGGCCGTACTTCATCAAGCCCGGCTGGTATGCCCCCGTGCACGACATCGCGCTCGACAGCCCGCACGGCCACATCGACTTCGAGCAGGGGCTGGCCGTGAGCTGCAACGTCTATTTCAGCCAGCTCGGGCTGCAGCTCGGCCCCGACGCGTTCCAGAAGCTGGTCGACGACGGCCTGGAGATGGGGTGGGGCCACGGGTGGTACAAGCCGGGCAAGCCCGGCAGCCGCGATCTGGCGCTCACCGCCTTCGGGCAGCACGCGGCCATGATGAGCGTGTCGCAGGCGGCGCGCCTGGCGGGCACGGTGGGCTCCGGAGGCACCTATCGCAAGTGCCCGCCCTCGATGGAGCTGGGCGCGCAGTGCGAGCAGAAGCAGCTCCTCCAGGACCCGCACGTGATCGCCCCCGTGCTTGCGGGCATGGAGAAGGTGATGACGAACGGGACCGGCCGCGGCCTGGCGACCCGGCCCGGCCTGCCCCCCGGCCTCCGCGTCTACGGAAAGACGGGTACCGCGGATTCGATCGGGATCGAGGAGGAGAAGCCGTGGGGAGTGGAAGTCGGCGTGTACGGCAAGCCCCACTCGTGGTTCCTGGCCCTGGCCGAGCCGGAGTCCAACGCGCCCTGCGCGCCCACCGCCGCCCGGCGCCTCGCCTTCGCGGTCGTGATCCCGCGCGGGGGCCTGGGCGCGCTCAACGCGGGGCCAGCCGCCTTGGAGGTCATCCAAGCCGCGGACAAGCTGGGACTCTTCGGCGCTCCGGCCCCCGGCGCCCAGGCTTCACCGTCTCCCTCACCAGCCTCCCCGCCGTCGCCCTCGGCGCGCTGAGCTCCTGCGGCCAGAAAGTCCAGCCGGCCGGATATCGCGGACATCGCGCCACTGGGGCCGAACCGAATCGCTCCGCGCCGCGTATAGTGGGGCAAGCCGTGGCCCGCCCGGGGGCGCAGGGCCGCCAAGAAACTTGACGAGGGAGCAAGAACGCATGAGGAAGATCCGTGTTGCCGGTGCCGTCGTCGCCGCGGCGCTCGTCGCCTCGGCGGCCCACGCCGAAGCGTCCGCCGGAGGCCGTTTCGAGTGGACGACGAAGTCGTCGGAAGCGAGGAAGCTGCTGTCCGAGCTGCAACTGCGCATCGAGAACTTCCAGCTCGGCCCCGAGAACCTCGAGCTGGCGAGGAAGATCGTGGCCGCCGATCCCGGCTTCGCCATGGGCCAGTACTACCTGTCCGCCGTGAGCCCGACGCCGGCCGAGGCCGAGAAGGAGTACCTGAAGGCGAAGGAGATGGCGAAGAACGCCTCCGACGGCGAGCGGCGCTTCATCGAGGGGATGTACTACGCGCGCGTGAACCAGGGCCTCGAGTTCAAGAAGTGCATCGAGCCATTGGAGGCGCTGGCGAAGGACTATCCCGGCGAGCGGCTCGTTCAGGTGATCCTCGGCCAGCTCTACAACGGCGACAACCAGGCCGAGAAGGCGCGCATCGCGTTCGAGAAGACGCAGGCCATCGGTCCCCGGACCGCCCGGGTGGAGGCCTTCCTGGCCGGCGACGACCTCCTCCACGGCCGCTACGCGAAGGCCCGCGCCACGTACCGGGCGGTCGAGAAGGGCCTGCCCAAGGGGTCGGTGCCCTTCGCCATCCGCTTCGGCGTGACCTTCAGCCATCTCTACGAAGGCGACGTGGATGCCGCGCTCGACTCGCTGCGCACATACCTGGCCGAGTACAAGGCCAGCCGGCTCGACCAGGGCTTCCCCGAGGTCTTCATCTGGAACGCCATGGCCCGGATCAACCTCGAGAACGGGCGCCTCGAGGAGGCGATGAGGGACTACCAGAAGGGTTACGAGAGCGTGCCCGGCAGCAACCTGCCCGACGACCAGAAGCAGGTCTGGCTGGGCCGGCTGCACCACGGCACGGCCCGGACGCTGGCCAAGATGGGCAAGATCCAGGAGGCCTGGGCCGAGGCGGAGACCATCCGGAAGATGATCGAGCAGGGCGGCGAGCCGGCCAAGCAGTACTGGCCGGCCTATCACTACCTGGCCGGCTACGTGAAGCTCGAGGCCGGCGAGGTCGCCGAGGCGCTCGAGCACCTCAAGCAGGCGGACATGAACAACCCCTTCGACACGCTGCTCCTGGCCCGGGCTCACGAGAAGCTCGGCCACAAGGACGAGGCCCGGCAGGCCTACCAGAGAATCATCGACTCGCAGTGGCCGGGGATCGAGCGTCCGCTGGCCTATCCCGAAGCCAAACGCAGGTTGCAGAACCTCTAGGTCAGAGCATCCGGCGCGCGTAGCGGAGCGTTTCCTCGGTTTGTCTGGCGGCGGATTCATTCCGCCGCCAGACACCCGATGACGACCAACGGGGAGCGGAGCGCGCCGCCTTCGGAATCAGGGCGCCGCATTCGCCTGACTTGACGCCGCCGGCCCGGCCGGCCTACGCTTCGACCCCCAAGCCCAGGCCGGCCCCTCCACCCGGCCGCGAAGGAGACTCCCTTGAAAAGACTCGTCCTCCTGGTCGCGTGTGGCATCTTGTCTGCCGTCGCCGCCCGGGCCGGGGGGCCCATCCGCCGAGCGGAAGAGCCGATCCGAGACAGGTACCTGGTCGTCCTCAAGCCGGGTGTCGCTCGGAATGGCCGGGCGGCGGCCGGGAACGCACCCAGCATCGCCTCGGTCGCGGGCGAGCTGGCCCGCGGTCGCGGCGTCGTCGAGCGGTTGTTCGACCATGTCCTGCTCGGCTTCAGCGCGCGGATGCCAGCCGCGGTTGCGGCGCTGCTCGCCGCCGACCCCCGCGTCGACTACGTCGAAGAGGATGGCCACATGGGGCTGGTGGCCACCGAGATCGCCCCTCTCCCGTGGGGGCTGGACCGCATCGACCAGCACCTGCTGCCGCTGTCGACGAACTACAGCTACACGAGCACCGGCCTCGGCGTCACCGCCTACATCATCGACACGGGCATCCGCTTCAGCCACTCCGAGTTCGCCGGCCGGGCGGTGACCGGCTTCGACGCGGTCGACGGCGGCAGCGCCGACGACTGCAACGGCCACGGGACGCACGTGTCGGGCACGGTGGGGGGGACGACGTACGGCGTGGCCAAGCAGGTCACTCTCGTCGCGGTGCGCGTGCTCGACTGCAACGGCAGCGGTTCCACCTCGGGGGTGATCGCGGGGGTCGACTGGGTGGCCGGCGACCACGCGCCCGGCACGCCCGCCGTGGCCAACATGAGCCTCGGCGGCGGAGCCTCCCGCGCCCTCGATACGGCGGTCAGCAACTCCATCGCCGACGGCGTGAGCTACGCCATCGCCGCCGGAAACGGCAACGTCTTCGGCTTCGCCAAGAACGCCTGCCGGACCTCGCCCGCCCGCGTGCCCGAGGCGATGACGGTGAGCGCCACGGACATCACCGACACCAAGCCCATCTGGGCCAACTACGGCGACTGCGTCGACTGGTTCGCGCCCGGAGTGGGCATCAAGTCGGCCTGGAACACCAGCGACACGGCGAGCAACACCATCAGCGGCACCTCTATGGCGACGCCCCACACGACCGGCGTGGCCGCGCTCTACCTGCAGTCTCACCCGTCGGCGACGCCGGCCGAGGTGCGGGACGCGCTCTTCGCGGCGACGACCAAGGGTGTCGTCACGAAGTCGAGGACCACCAACAACAACCTGCTCTTCACCGACTACTGATGGTAAAGGCCGCGGTCCTGGCGCTCGCGGTGGTCCTGCCGGGCCAAGCCGGCGCGCAGGAAGCCTCCGACGCGTCGGTGGCGGCCGAGCACCTGCCGTCGCGCCTGGAGTGCGGCCGCGCTTTCCTCGCCTCCGTCACCATGCTCAACTCCGGCGCGAGGAGCTGGACGAGCGCGGACGCGCTGGCCGCGGGGGGGGGCGCGGACGCCTTCACGGAGACGGTCCGGGTCTCGATCCCGGAGGGCATCGTGGTGGAGCCGGGGCAGACGCACACGTTCCGCCTCACCCTCACCGCGCCCGAGATCCCCCTGCCCTCGGCGCGCACCGCGTGGCGCATGGCGGGCGCGGACGGCGAGGCGTTCGGCGAGACCGCCTCGCAGGCGGTGGAGGTGCCGTGCCCGCCTCGCATCGACGACGCCGAGCTGGTCGAGGCCGATCTGCCCGTCTCGCTCGCCTGCGGCCAGGGCTACGCGGCGCGAATCACGATGCGCAACGCGGGGACCACGCGCTGGACAAGCCGGGAGGGATACGCGCTCGGCACGGGCGAGGACCGCGAGCCGTTCGGCGTCGCCGCGCGCCTCCTCCTGCCCGGGAATTCTGCCGTGACGCCGGCCGCCGAGCACACCTTCGCGGTCCGCCTCACCGCCCCTACCGCGGCGGGGGACTATCGTCTCGAGTGGCGGATGACCCGGACAGGGGCGGGTCCCTTCGGCCCGGCGGTCGCCCAGACGGTGAGAGTCGCCTGCTCCCCCTGACGGAGCAGACAGGAGGAGTGCCCGATGAAGCGATGCATCCTGCTGGCCGTCGTATACAGCTCGGGGGCCGTCGCCGCCGGGGCGGCCGGGCCGGTCCGCCGCGTGGCCGAGCCGGTGCGGGACGAGTACGTCGTCGTCCTCAAGGCCGGCGTGGCCCGGCATGGGCGAGGCCCTTCCTCGGCCGGGCCGAGCGTCGCCTCGGTCGCGCGCGATCTGGCCCGCCGGCATGCCGCGAAGCTCGAGCACGTGTTCGAGCACGCCCTTCTCGGCTTCAGCGCCCGGATGACGGTGGCCCGGGCCGCGCTCCTGGCCGATGACCCCCGCGTCGACTACGTCGAGGAGGACGGCGTGGTGCGCCTGGTCACCACCGAGGAAGGCGCGACCTGGGGCCTGGACCGGATCGACCAGCGCTCGCTGCCGCTGTCGACGACCTACAGCTACACGAACGCCGGCCTCGGCGTGACGGCCTACATCATCGACACCGGCATCCGCTTCACCCACTCCGAGTTCGGCGGCCGGGCGGTGAGCGGCTTCGACGCGGTGAACGGAGGAAGCGCCGACGACTGCAACGGCCACGGTACGCACGTGTCGGGCACCGTGGGCGGGGCGACCTACGGCGTGGCCAAGCAGGTCACCCTCGTCGCCGTGCGCGTGATCAATTGCCTCGGGGTGGGCAGCAACGCGCACGTGATCGCGGGCATCGACTGGGTCACCGGCGACCATGCGCCCGGCGCGCCCGCGGTGGCCAACATGAGCCTGGGCAGCACGTCGACGTCCGACGCGCTGGACGCGGCGGTGGCCGGCTCGATCTCCGGCGGGATCAGCTATGCCATCGCCGCCGGCAACGGCAACCTGCTCGGGATCCCCAAGGACGCCTGCACGACGTCTCCCGCCCGGGTGCCGGAAGCGATGACGGTCAGCGCCACGAACATGGACGACAAGAAGCCCTTCTGGGCCAACTACGGCGATTGCGTCGACTGGTTCGCGCCCGGGGTCGGCGTCACCTCCGCCTGGAAATCGAGCGACACGGCGACGATGACCCTGAGCGGCACGTCCATGGCCGCGCCCCACACGACCGGGGTGGCCGCGCTCTACCTGCAGTCGGACCCCGGGGCGACGCCGGCCCAGGTGCGCGACGCGCTGTACGCCAAGACCACCATGGGCGTCGTCGCCAACTCGAGGACCGCCAACAACCACCTGCTGTTCACGGACTACTGAGGCCGCTCAGGGGTGGCGCTCCGACCCCGGCGAGGCGTGTGAATCTTTGTCATGACACGCCCCGCCCTTGACGCGGGGCCGGATTGGGACTATCTTCGTGCACGTAATGGCGCAGCGGCTGATGTGTTGTTGTTGTACGGTGGCCCGGGAGGTCCCCGGCGCCGACAGCGGCCCTGCGTTCGCGCTCCTCACGCTCTAAGCACCCCGAACCAGAGACCACTGACCGGCGGCCCGGGACAAGAGCCCGGGCCTTCTGGTTTTCTGGCGCCGCCGCGCCGGCGGCGCCCCGGGGCCGCGCAGCGGACCCGCTCGAAAGCAGCGGCGAATTCATTTCGCCGCTGCGGAAGACGCGCGCCCCACCGCGGGCGCGGGAGAGGGGACAGGGAGCGTTTTGGCGACCACCGTAGAAATCGATGCCGCCGCCGGGACCCTGGAGGGCCGGTCGCCCGCGGACGTGCTGGCCTGGGCGGCCGGCCGCTTCGCACCCCGCATCACCTTCGCCACCGCCTTCGGCGCCGAGGGCTGCGTTCTCGTCGACCTCATCGCGCGCCACCACCTGCCGATCGACGTGTTCACCCTCGACACCGGCCTCCTCTTCCCCGAGACGTACGCCCTGTGGCGGCGGCTGGAGGAGCGCTACGGCCTGACCATCCGGGCGGTGCACCCCGAGCTGAGCGTCGAGGGTCAGGCGGGGGTCTACGGCGCCGTGCTCTGGGAGCGGGCGCCCGACCGCTGCTGCGAGATCCGCAAGGTCGCGCCGTTGCGCCGCGCGCTGTCCGGCTTCGACGCGTGGATCACCTCGATCCGGCGTGACCAGACGAGCGACCGCTCGGTGGCGCGGGTCGCGGAGTGGGATCTGCGCTTCGGCCTCGGGAAGGTGAACCCCCTCGCCGGTTGGACGAGCGAGGACGTTGAGCGCTACGTGCGCGTGCACCGCGTGCCCGTCAACCCCCTGCACGCCCGCGGTTACCCGAGCATCGGCTGCATGCCGTGCACGACCGCGGTCGCCCCCGGGGAGGGGCCGCGGGCGGGACGATGGCGCGGCCGCGGCAAGACCGAGTGCGGCCTGCACGCGCGGTTGCCCTTGGCCGCCCATGGACTCGTGCTCGGCACGCCCGAGGAGGCGAGCGCCTCGTGAGCGCCGAGCTGCTCCCCGTCTTCCTCAAGCTGGCCGGCCGGAAGGTGGTCCTGGTCGGGGCCGGCCGAGTCGCCTCCGCCAAGCTGCCGGCGCTCCTGGCCGCGGAAGCCGAGGTGAGCGTCGTCGCGCCCGGCATCAGCCCGTCGATCGCCGCCGCGCCCGTGGCCGTCTTTCGGCGGCCTTTCGTCCCCACTGATCTCGACGGCGCCTGGGTCGTGATCGCCGCGGCGACGCCCGAGGTCAACCGCGACGTGGCCGCGGCCGCCGAGGAGCGGAGGATCTTCGTCAACGCCGTGGACGACCCGGCGAACGCGAGCGCCTACACCGGGGGCGTCCTCCGCCGCGGCGGGGTGACCATCGCGGTGTCGACCGAGGGCCGCGCTCCCGCGCTGGCCGGCCTGCTGCGCGAGGGGCTGGAGGCGGTCGTTCCCGAGGAGATCGAGACGTGGGTCCGGGCCGCGGAGTGGCTGAAGCAGCGGCAGCGGGCCGACGGCGTGCCGATCGGCGAGCGCCGGCCGCGGCTGCTCGAGGCGCTGAACGATCTCTACGACAAGAAGCGCGAGGAGAGCGCGGTCTCATGACCGGGTTCGTGTGGCTGGTCGGCGCCGGTCCCGGCGACCCCGAGCTGCTGACGAGGCGGGCCGCCCGCGTCCTCGGCGCGGCCGACCTCGTCCTCTACGACGCCCTGGTCGACCCGCGGGCGCTCGAGCTCGCGCCCCAGGCGCGCCGCTTCCCGGTCGGCAAGCGGGCGGGCCGGCCCTCGATCCGCCAGGAGACGATCAACCGCCTGATGGTCCGCGCCGCCCGGCGCGGCCAGCGCGTCGTCCGGCTGAAGTGCGGCGACCCGTTCGTTCTCGGCCGCGGGGGCGAGGAGGCCCTGGCCCTCGTCGCCGCCGGCGTCGCCTTCGAGGTCGTTCCCGGCGTCACCTCCGCGGTGGCGGCGGCGGCGCTGGCCGGCATCCCCGTCACCCACCGCGGCCTCGCCGCCGGGTTCGTGGTCGTGTCCGGCCACGCGGAGACCGCCTACGGTCCCGTCCTCGACGCGCTGGCGCCGCAGGTCCTCACCGTCGTCGTCCTCATGGGCCTCGGTGCGCGGGCCGCGATCGCGGCCCGTCTGCTGGGGCGGGGGTGGTCGCCGCTCACCCCCGCGGCCGTCGCCGTCGGCGCGTCGACGGAGGCCGCGCACACGTGGACCGGGACGCTCGGTGCGCTCGTCACCGCCGACCTCGGCGCTTCGTCCGCTCCGGGCACGATCATCGTGGGCGCCGTCGTGTCGCTCGCCGCCGTCCTCGGCCGCGCCGCGGAGACCGGCGACTCCGCGGCGGCCGCGGGGAGGGCCGGTTAAGGAGGCCGTCATGTCGTCTCTGCCCGACATCCGTACCCTCGGCCGCACCCGCCTGTCGTTCGCCGACGAGGCCGACATCGACGAGTTCGTGGCCACCCTCGACCGGTACGAGCGCGGCGAGCTGACCCCCGACCAGTGGCGCGCCTTCCGCCTCGTCCGCGGGACCTACGGGCAGCGCCAGTCCGGCGACGCGCAGATGATCCGGGTCAAGATTCCCCAGGGAGCGCTGGACGTCGCGCAGCTCGGGGCGCTGGCCGACGTCGCCGAGCGCTGGTCCCGCGGCTTCGGCCACGTCACCACGCGCCAGAACGTGCAGTTCCACTTCATGAAGCTCCACGACGTGGAGCCGGCGATGAGACGCCTCGCCGAGTCCGGGCTCACCACGCGGGAGGCTTGCGGCAACTCGGTGCGCAACGTCACCGCGTGTCCCTACGCGGGCGTCGCGGAGGGCGAGGCCTTCGACGTGACGCCCTACGCGGAGGCGCTCACCCGTTACCTGCTGCGCCATCCCCTGAGCTCGTCGCTGCCTCGGAAGTTCAAGATCGCCTTCGAGGGCTGCCCCGAGGACCACGCGGTAGCGGCGATCAACGACATCGGCTGGCACGCGCGGGTGCGCGGGTCGAACGGCACCGGCCGCCGCGGCTTCCGGGTGACGGTGGGCGGAGGCACGTCGATCCTGTGCCGGTCGGGATACGAGCTCTACGAGTTCCTCCCCGCGGGCGAGATCTTCGGCGTGGCGGAGGCCATCATCCGGGTATTCCATCGCCTCGGGGACTACGCTCACAAGCAGCGCAACCGGATGAAGTTCCTGATCCGCGACCTCGGCTTCGAGAAGTGGCGCGAGGAGTTCGAGAAGTCCCTGGCCGAGGTCCGCGCCGAGGGCGCTCCGCATCTGCCGTTCGATCCCGAGCGGCCGCCGGTCGAGGCGCCGCCGGCCGGGGACCGCCCCTCCGCCCCGGGAGTGGCGGAGGCGGCCGCCCGAACCACGGCGGCGGAGGTCCGCGGGCCCGGCATCGTTCCTCCGGCGCCGCGCACGCTCGCCGTGCGCAGCGAGGACGCCGCGCAGTGGTTGAGGACGAACGTCCGGCCCCAGAAGCAGGAGGGCTACTCGGTCGTGACGGTGACCCTTCCCCTCGGTGACCTCACCGGCGCACAGATGCGCCTGCTCGCCGACCTCGCCCTCGCGTACGGCGACGGCAGCGTCCGCGTGACCCACGACCAGGACCTGATCCTGCGCTGGGTGCGCACGCGCGACGTGAGGGAGCTGCACCGGCGTCTGGAAGCCGGCGGGCTCGGCCTGCCCGGCGCGGGGACGCTGGCGGACGTGACGAGCTGCCCCGGCGCCGAGGCGTGCCGCCTCGCGGTCACCCAGTCGCGCGGCCTCGGCAAGCTCCTCGGCGATCGCCTCCGCGGGCGCCCCGACCTGGTGGCCGCCGTTCCCGGCCTTGGCATCAAGATCAGCGGCTGCCCCAACGGCTGCGGCCAGCACCACATCGCGGGCCTGGGCTTCCAGGGCAGCGTCCGCAAGCTGGGCGACAAGGTCATCCCACAGTATTTCGTGATGGTGGGAGGTGGCATCGACACCGGCGGCGCGCGCTTCGGCCGCCTGGCCGCCAAGGTGCCCGCCCGCCGCGTGCCGGAGGCGGTCGAGCGGCTCGTCGCGCTCTATGTCTCCGAGCGAGAGGCAGGCGAGGAAGCGCCCGCCTTCTTCCGCCGCGTGGACCTTGGCGTCGTGAAGGCCGCCCTCGCGGGTCTCGAAGCGATAACCCTCGCCGACGCGGTGCCGGAGGACTTCATCGACCCCGGGGAGGACACGGCGTTCAAGGTCGAAGCGCAAGAAGGAGAGTGCAGCGCGTAGGCCACGAACGCGGGTTCGCTGCTTTTCACCCGGGAGGACTTCTCCACCGCTCTGATCCCTGGTGGGCCGTCGCGGTTGGATTCACCCTTCTGCTGTACCCGCATGATCGTGGTTGGCCTGCTCAGGCCGTGGGGACCCAGACCCGGCTCGTATCCAGAGGACACGATGGCGACCCGACAAACGACCGACGACACGCCGATCGAATCGAGCAGGATAGGCCCCGACGATCCGCGGTATCTCGCGGTGGTCGAGAGGCGTTTCAACAAGCGGTTCAGCGCAAGGCCGGAGTACGTGCGGCTGGTCAGCTCGACCGATCAGGTGGTATCGGCGGTAGAGGAGGCGGTGAGGGAAGGACGGCGTCTCGCCGTGACGAGCGGCGGGCACTGCCTCGAGGGATTCGTATCGGATCCCGAGGTGCGGGTGATCATCGATGTCGCGCCCATGAAGCGCGTCTACTACGACGCGGAAAGGGGCGCGGTGGCGGTCGAGGCCGGCGCCACGGTGGGCGAGACGTTCCGGGCGCTGTTCGACACGTGGGGAGTAACGATACCCCTGGGCGAG
>QHVM01000009.1 GCA_003223555.1 Acidobacteriota bacterium
CGCGGGCATACCAGAACGATTGGCCGACCGTACACTTGCGGTTGCCGTGTCATCCGCCGGGGTTCGCTCGAAGCGTGGCGCCGCGGGGCTGCTGCTGGCCGCCCTGCTCGCGAAGGCCACCGTTCTCGCGCAGCTCCACGCCCATCCGCTGCTCCAGCCCGAGGGCGGGCTCGACAGCGACGTCTACGTGCGGCTGGCCCGGCAGGCGGCTGGCGGCGACTGGCTCCTGGGCCACGAGGCCTACTTCGTCTCGCCCTTCTACGTGTACTTCCTCGCCGCCGTCTTCGTCCTCACCGGCTCGTCGCTGTTGGCCGCCAAGACCGTGCAGATCGTCCTCGGCACGGCCGCGGTGGGCCTCGTGTTGGCCACGACCGACGCCTGGTACGGCCGAAGAGCGGCGTGGATCGCGGGGGCGCTGGCCGCGGCGACCGGCGTCTTCACGTTCAACGAGGTCCTGCTGCTTCAGTCGGCGGTCGACCCGTTCCTGACCGCGCTCGCTCTCTATCTCCTTGCCCGCGCCCTCGGGGCTTCTGGTCATGAACCGGCCCAACGCCCTGGCCTGGGCGGCGGGGGCCGTCCTCCTCCTCGCCCTCGTCCCACCCTCGCTGACGAGCGTGCGGCGCGCGGCGGCCCTTGGCGGCGGCCTCGTCCTCGTCCTCGCGCCGGTCGCGCTCCGCAACCGCGCGGTGGCCGGAGAATGGATCCTCGTCTCCTCCCACGGCGGGCTGAATTTCTACGTCGGCAACAGCTCCGAGGCCGACGGGACCTACCGCAGCGTGCCGGGCATCGCCCCCGACATCGAAGGCCAGGTCCGTGACGCGAAGACGGTCGCCGAGGCGGCGGAGGGCCGCCCGCTCACGGCTTCCGGGGTCTCCGGTTACTTCTATCGCCGCGCTGGGGAATGGATCGCCGGCCATCCCGCGGCGGCCCGGCGCCTCTTCCTGCGCAAGCTCGCCTACTGCTTCAACTCCGTCGACCTGTCGCTCAACTACAGCTACGCCTACTACAGCCGCGACGAGCCGACGCTTCTGCGCGTGCTCGCGGTGGGCCCGTGGCTTCTCGTGCCGCTCGGCCTGCTCGGGCTGGCGGTCGCTCCGCGACGGCCGGAGCAGGGAGGCTACTGGCTCTGGGCCGCGTTCGTTCCGGTCTACGCCGCGTCGGTGGCGGCTTTTTTCGTCTCCGGCCGCTACCGGATGCCGCTGCTGGTGCCGCTCTGCGTCGGCTCCGGCGCCGCGGTGGTGTGGCTCTACGAGGCCGTCCGTGCGCAACGAACCCGGCGACTTCTCGCCAGCGCGGCGGCCCTCGCCATCCTCGGCATCGCGGCGAACTGGAACTGGCACCTCGACGACGGCCGGGCCGAGGAGCGCACGGAGATGATCATCTGGCTCGTCGACGAGGGCCGGTTCGACGAGGCGAACGCTCTGCTCGCCCGCTCGCGGCCCACGCATCCGGAGCCGGCGCTGCTGCTCTATCGCGTGGGCCGCGCCTTCCACGAGCGCGGGCGGCCGCAAGAGGCCGCGGACCTACTCGAGCAGGCCCTTCGCGCCGAGCCGCAGCGAGGCGAGATCCGCCAGGCCCTGGCCCGCGTCCTCGAGGAGAACGGTGTGGCGCTGTCGCTCTCGGGACGCCACGCGGAGGGGGCGGCGGAGCTGGAGCGGGCGGTGGCACTCGGGCCCACGAGCCCCAGCGCCTGGCTGAACCTGGCGGTCGTGTACGGCCAGCTCGGGCGTTACGCCGAGGCGCGCGCCCGCGCCGAGCAAGCCCTGCGCCTGCAGCCCGACTACCCGCAGGCGCGAGGGCTGCTCGAGGAATTGCGCCGCCGCTAGAAATTCACGACGGCGGCCACCACGAAGCGCCGCGGCGTGGCGTAGCTCGTGGGCGTGTCGAAGAGCGGGTTCGGCCGCGTGTAGGGCGCGAAGTACGGCGGGTTCGGGATCGTGTTCAGGTCGGTGAACTCCTGCTGCTGCACGGTGAGGACGGTCTGCTTGTCGAACACGTTGAACAGCCGGCCTTCGAGCCCCAGGCTCGAGCGGTCCGCGAGCTTGATGCGGTACGACGCGAGCAGGTCCAGGTTCGTCCAGGTCGGGTTGCGGTGGGCGCCGGCCGGCTCGAGGTAGTTGCAGCCGCAGCCTTCCCAGTCGCGGGCGCGGGCGTTCCACGGCGCCCCGCTCTGGACGCGCAGGTAGCCGCCGAGGGTGAGCCGGCTCACCGGCATGTAGTTGACGAACAGCTTCACGAGGTGGGGCCGGTCCTGGCTGAGCGGCCCGTAGCGGTTCGGGTCCTGGACATTGACGCCCGGCCCGTCCTGGATGAAGGACGAGGTATTGAAGACCGCCCCCGTCGAGTAGTCGAGGTCGAAGTTGCCCTCGAACCGGCTCCACGTGTAGCTGAGGTCCGCGCTCCACTTGTCCGCCATGCGCCGGTTGATCTCGACGGTGACGGCCTGGTACTTGCGCTTGGCCACGTCGCCCGCGCAGGCGGCGAAGGTCGTGCACGGTAGGTTGGCGGCCGCGTAGGGGCCGGAGTCGGGCAGCTTCGAAGGCACGTCCTCGATGAAGTTCCTGGTGTTGCGGTGCAGGTAGAAGAGGTCCACCGACCAGTCCTTGCCGATCGGCGTCGCGTAGCCGCCCAGCCACTCGTCGTCGTAGGTGGGCTTCAGGTCCTTGTCGATGAGCTTCCCGGTCGTCGAGGCCAGAGGCGCGTCGGAGATGAGCGCTCCCGTGACGGCGTTGAAGCGCGCCTCGCGCTGGTAGATGCGCCGGGGGGCCAGCGACCGGCCGCTCGATTTCTGGTCCATGTTGTAGTAGCGCCCGAAGTTCGCATAGAGCTTGTCGCCCTTGCCCTCCCGGACGTTGAAGTTCGCGCCCAGCCGGGGCTGGATCTCGTCGCCGAAGCCGAACCGGATGAACGTGCAGCGGTCGCCGCTGGACTTGAATACCGCCGCACCCCCCGGCGTCTTGTCGATGGTATTGACCGGCGTCGGGCAGCCGCCGCTGCCCTTGAGGTCCTGGGCGAACTCGTCGCGGTCGGCCAGGACGCCGAGGTTCAGCGTCAGGCGCCGGGCAAACGTGACCGCGTCCTGGGCGAAGAGCGACCAGGTCCGTCCCTGGCCGAGCTGCGCCGGCTGCTGGAAGTAGTAGCGGGCGCGGATGACCGGCTGGCCGGAGACGGTCAGGCTGGTCAGCGCTCCCCAGCCGTTGGTGAGCCGCAGCAGCTCCTCCTCGCCGAATTCGTATCCGGCCCCTACCTTGAGCTGGTGACCGGTCCGCCCGAGGTCGAAGTACTGGCTGAGCGTGCCGCGCAGCTCATGGCGCCGGTAGTGCTGGGTGTTCGTGTACTGGAAGCCGCCGACGGAGAGGTTGGCCTGGTTGGGATCGGTGTACTGGCCCATGGCCACCAGCTTGGACACGTCGAAGGGCGGCAGGTAGCCGAGCGAGGTGACCGGCTCGAAGTCAGCCTTCTCCTTGCTGTAGAGGTACTTGACCTCCACGTTGGAGCGGTTCGTCATGAAGAAAGTGTAGGCGGCGGTCGCCACGCGCGTGCCGTTGTCGTCCGTGGTGGCCACACTCGGCGCCTGGGTCGCGCTGACGTCGCCGTCGACGGTGTAGGGCCGGTCGCGGAAGCTGACGGAGAACAGGTGCTTCTGGGACGGCGTCGCGGTCACCTTGCCGAACAGCTCGTGGCCCTTCTCCAGCCGGTCGGGCAGCGGCGTCCTGGCCTGGTTGACGCGGTCGGGGACCCTCGTCTTGAAGTACCGCGCGGATCCGTACCAGAAGAGCTTGTCCTTCACGAACGGTCCCCCGAGGCTGAGAGCGGGGTTCAGGTACTCGGACTGGGCGGCGCCGAAGGCGGGGTCGTCGGGCTTGGACGCGAAGCTCTTCGGCCGGTACTCCATGCGGGCGGCGCCGGCGACGCTGTTCGTCCCCGACTTGCTCACCGCGTTCGTGACGAATCCCGCCGCGCGGCCGAACTCGGCGGTGATCGCCCCCCGCTTGATGTTGAACTCCGCGATGTCCAGCTCGTTCACCTCGGTCGAGAGATAACCGAAGCCGGGGTTGGTGATGTTGACGCCGTCGATGAGGTAGGTGTTGTCCTGGCGGCTGCCGCCCCCGGCGGGCGCGAAGCTGTTGTTCTCGGCGACACCCGGGATGAGCTGGAAGAGCCCCTGGTAGCTCCGGGGCAGCGGCAGGTCCCGGATCTGCTCGGACGTGTAGTTGAAGTTGACCTCGGTCGACTTCAGGTCGACCGCCGGCGCTTCGGCCGTGACCGTCACCTCCTCGGATGCCGTCGGGCTCAGGACGAGGTCGACCTGGCTGTCCACGTCGATCGAGACGCGGATCTCCCGGGCGGTCTTCCCCAGCCCGGGCATGGTGGCCTCGACCCTGTAGATGCCGGGCAGGAGGCTCTGGAACACGTAGGCGCCGCTGCCGGTGGTGACGCTCTCCCGGCCGGCCGGCAGCTGCGGGCCGGAGACCCTGACCGCGGCCCCGGGCAGCACGCCGCCCTGGGAGTCCTTCACCACGCCGGAGATGGAGCCGGTCTCGCCGGGCCACCCGCGGTCCGCCGCGCCGAGCATGAGGACAAGGAAGACGAAAAGCGAAGACGGACGTCGCATGGGACCCTCCTTCGGTGGGGTGATTCTAGCCCCAGTCGGACGTAAGATTGCCGCCGGGAGAGGTGGCCGAGTGGTTGATGGCGCCGGTCTTGAAAACCGGAGTACCGCAAGGTACCGCAGGTTCGAATCCTGCCCTCTCCGCCAGGGCGTCCAGCCAGCTCGCGGGCGGGGACGGCGGTAGCCGCCTACGGCTCTTCCGGCTCGAGGGGGGGGCCGAGGTGGGGGACGAGCCGCTTCAGCATGCGGCGGACGAGCTCCGGGTCGCCGCGGTACCAGCGGTCCTCGATGTCGAGGTCGACCACCGGCCGATCGACGTCAGGGAAGCGCATCTTGAGCAGCGTGCGGTGATGCTCTTCCCGCTCGCACATGACGAAGACGCGGTCCGCCCACCGCAGCAGCTCACGTGTCACCGGCGTGGGCGCGAAGGGAGCGAGGCCGGCCGAGAGCACCTCGTAGCGGGGATCGTCGCGGTAGAGGTCCTCGGCCGTCCGGCTCCGGTCCACGTTGGCAGTGCACACGAACAGGATGCGCTCCCGGGCCACAGCGAGACTCCTCTGGCGGATTCTAGCCGAGGCGGGGACCGGCCCCGCCGGTCGAGTCTGGTAGAATCGCGGCCAAACCCCGCGTGAATACCGACCGTCTGCTGCGCGAAGTCGAACGGCGACTGGCCGGCCTGCCGGCGGAGGCCCGGGCGGAGGCCCTGGACGCGATCCGGGAGGAGATCGGCCGCGACCGGCGCCGCGTCGACCCGGCGGACACCGTCGAGCTGGAGCGCGAGCGGCGGCTTCTCGCGGAGACCCTGCGCGACGCGCTGGAGGCGATCAGCCGCCAGGCCCGCCTCGAAGACACGATCGACGAGGTCTTGAAGCAACTGGCCCGGGTGGTCGTCTTCGATTCCTGCTCGGTGGCCTTGCTCGACGCCGACGGCGGCCGCTTCCGCATCATCGCCGCCCGCGGCTTCCCGGAGCCGGGCAAGATCATCGGCCTGAGCTTCCGCAACCGGCTCCGCGACGCCACCGCGGAGAGCCCGTGGCCCCTGTCCATCCCCGACGTGCGCGAGGACGATCGCTTCGAGCGCCTGCCGGGCGGCGAGCAGGTGTGCTCCTGGGCCGGCATGCCGCTGGTCGTCGAGGGCCAGGTCATCGGCCTGCTCAGCCTCGACCGCCACCGCGTGGAGCCCTTCGACGACGAGGACCTGCACCGGGCCAAGGCGGTGGTCTTCTCGGCCGCCGGTGCCATCCACAAGGCGCAGCTGCTGGAGAACGTCCGCCGCTATGCCTCGCTCATGGAGCGGGTGGTCGAGGTGAACCAGGCCGTCTTCGCCGGAAAGGGGCCGGCCGAGGTGGCGCGCCTCATCCTGGAAGGAGCGGTCAAGCTCGGCGCGGCGCAGGGTGGCGCGCTGGTGCTCGCCGGCAAGGAGCGCAAGGTGGCGGCGGCCAGCGGCGCCTTCGCGTCGCTGCTCGGCCGCCGCGCGCCGGACGACCTGACCGCGCGGGACAGCCGGCGGGTGGAGCCGGCCGCGACGAAGGGGATCGCCTCCGCGCTCGGGCTGAAGCTCTCCGGCCAGGGACTGCAGCTCGTGCCCCTGGCCAGCGGCGATTCGCACGTGGCCACGCTGGCCCTGCTGGAGCCGGCGGGCGCCGGCGCCGACGACACGCTCATGCAGGCCTACGCCTCGCGGGCCGCCGCCGCCTACGCCCACGCCGTCCGCGACAGCGGCCACTGATCCCCGGCGACCCGCGCATGACCCGGCTCTACCCGGAGTTCAAGCAGCGCCCTTGAAGCCTGTTGCGATATCATCGGGCCGCCAAGTTTCCCCCGGGGGCCCCGTGCGCGTCCGCTTCGCGGAGTTCACGCTCGACACCGAACGCCGGGAGCTGTTCCGCGACGGCGAGGTGCTCCACGTCTCCCCGAAGGCGTTCCTGCTCCTCGAAGTGCTGCTCGAGCGGCGGCCGGCCGCGGTCCCCAAGGCCGCTCTCAAGGAACGCCTCTGGCCCGCCAGCTACGTCTCGGAGACCAGCCTGGCCAGCCTGGTGGCCGAGCTGCGCTCCGCGCTCGGCGACGACGCCCGCGAGCCGCGCTTCATCCGCACCGTCCATACCTACGGATACGCCTTCTGCGGGACCGCCGAAGCCGAGGCCGAGCCCGGCCCGCCCGTCCGCTCCTCCGAAGGCCGGCGGGTGTGCCGGCTCGTGTGGCGCGACCGCGAGATCACGCTCTCCGAGGGCGAGAACCTTCTCGGGCGCGACCGCGACGCCGTGGTGTGGATCGACTCGGCCACCGTGTCGCGCCGCCACGCGCGGATCGTGGTCACCGACGGCGAGGCGGTCATCGAGGACCTGGGCAGCCGCAACGGCACGTCGGTGGGGGAAGAGAAGATCCAGGGCGCGGTGCGGCTGGTCGACGGCGACCGGCTGCGCCTCGGCTCGGCGACCATGACCTTCCGCGTCTTCAACCCCACCGAGACGCAGTCCGACCTCGATCACCGCTGAGGCGGCCCCCGCGGGATTCGTCGAAGGGGCCTTGACGGCCCTCGAGACGCGTCCGAATAGTGGTCGTATGCGCAGGCGCCGGCTCCGCCGGCGCGAAAGGCGCGGGAGGATGCGACCATGAGGATTCACACGCGGGCGGTGACGGCGATCTCGATCGCGGTGCTGCTCTGGGCGGCGGGGGCGACCGCGGCCGACAAGAAGGCAGCGGGCCCGCTCCAGCTTCCGGTCCGGGGGGTCGTCGCCGGCATCGACGGAGCCACCTTTGCCGGCACGCTGAGCATACAGACGTTCGTCGCCCGCGACGGCCAGGTGATGGCGATCGGGATGGTCCGCGGATCGGTCACGAGCGCAACGGGCGCGCCGATCGGGACCGCGCTCGTCGGTCCGATCGAGCTCCCGGTGAGCGTGGGGCCGGGCCCCGCGGCGACCGCGGCCCCCAAGAGCGCGGCGGCGGCGCCGGCCCAGCCGACGCAGGTCTGCGACGTGCTTCACATCCAGATCGGCGCGGTCTCCATCAACCTGCTCGGGCTGCAGGTCACGACCCTCCCGATCGACCTCGACCTGTCGGCGGATCCGACCGGCACCAACGTGCTCGGCCACCTGGTCTGCACGATCCTCGACACCCTCAACAACGTCATCGGCCTGGTGGACCTGCTGAACCAGCTCCTTGCGCTGCTGACCGGTCTGCTCGGCGCGATCATTCCGGGCTAGCAAGCCACGGAAATCTCCTCCGGCGCGAGCGTTCGGCGCGCGGAGCGGAGCGCGAAGCGGAGCGCGCCGCATTCGGATCATACGATCCGCTCGAGGCCGTCCATGTACGGGCGCAACGCGCTCGGCACCACCACCGAGCCGTCGGCCTGCTGGCCGTTCTCCAGGATCGCGATGAGGGTGCGGCCGACGGCCAGGCCGCTGCCGTTCAGGGTGTGGACGTAGCGCGGCTTCTCCTTGGGAGCCGGGCGGTAGCGGATGCTCGAGCGCCGCGCCTGGTAGTCGGTGCAGCTCGAGCAGGAGGAGATCTCGCGGTAGAGAGCCTGCCCGGGCAGCCAGACCTCGATGTCGTAGGTCTTGGCGGACCAGAAGCCCATGTCGCCGGTGCAGAGCACGACCACGCGGTACGGCAGCCCGAGCCGCTTCAGCACCTCCTCGGCGTCCGCGACCATCGAATCCAGCTCCGCCAGCGAGGTCTCGGGCGTCGTGAGCTTCACCAGCTCCACCTTGTGGAACTGGTGCTGGCGGATGAGGCCCCGCACGTCCTTGCCGTAGGAGCCCGCCTCGGAGCGGAAGCAGGGGGTGAAGGCGACGTATCGGCGCGGCAGGTCGGCCGCCTCCAGGATCTCGTCGCGGTGGAGCGCGGTGAGGGGCACCTCGGCGGTGGGGATCAAGTAGAGGTCCTTCTCGCCCGCCCGCGTCTTGAACAGGTCGGCCTCGAACTTCGGGAGCTGGCCCGTGCCGAGGAGGGTCTCGGCGGTCACGAGGTAGGGCGGGATGACCTCCCGGTACCCGCGCTCCTTGGTATGCAGGTCGAGCATGAACTGGATGAGGGCCCGCTCGAGCCGCGCCCCGGCCCCGAAGTAGACGGCGAACCGGGCGCCGGAGATCTTGGCCGCGCGGTCGAAATCGAGGATGCCCAGCCGGGTCCCGATGTCCCAGTGGGCCTTCGGGGTGAAGCCGAGCTGCGGCGGCTCGCCTACCCGCCGCACCTCCTGGTTGGCCGAGGCGTCGGGCCCGACGGGAACCGACGGGTCGGGCAGGTTGGGCAGGACGAGCATGAGCTGTCCGAGGCGCGCCTCCGCGTCTTGCAGGCGCCCGTCCAGGGCCTTGACCTCCTCGGCCACGCCCTTCATGTCCGCCTTGAGTTCGGAGGCGTCCTGGCCGGCCTTGCCCCGGCGGGCGATCTCCTCGCCGGCCAGGCGCTGGCGGTGGCGGAGCTGCTCCACCTTCTGGAGCACGCTGCGGCGCTCGGCGTCGAGGGCCCAGGGATCGCCCGCGGCCAGGATCGCGTCCACGCTCAAGCCGCGGCGGCCCAGCATCTCCACGACCCGATCGCGGTTCTCGACGACGAATCTCAGGTCGAGCACGGCCGCTCCTTCCGGGAGCGCGCAGGATAGCACACGGGATCTTTCGCTCGCGCGGAGTGAATCCGCGCTCGCTATTCGAGCTGGGGGGACGACGACGGTCCCCCCAGACCCCCCGCTCGCGCGGAGTGAATCCGCGCTCGCTATTCGAGCTGGGGGGACGACGGTCCCCCCAGACCCCCCGGCCTCCGAAACGGCTGTGCTAGCATCGGAGGGTTCGATGAAGATCCGCAAGGCCGTGTTCCCCGCCGCCGGCCTCGGCACCCGATTCCTCCCCGCGACCAAGGCCCAGCCGAAGGAGATGCTGCCCCTCGTCGACAAGCCGATCATCCAGTACGTCATCGAGGAGGCGGTGGCGGCGGGCCTGACCAAGATCATCATCGTCACCGGCCGGGGCAAGAACGCGATCGAGGACCACTTCGACACCTCGTACGAGCTGGAGAAGATGCTGGAGGCCCGGGGCAAGACCGACCTGCTCGAGCAGGTCCGGGCGGTCTCCAACATGATCAACGTCTCCTACGTCCGGCAGGGCGAGAGCCTGGGCCTGGGCCACGCGGTGCTGATGGCCCGCGACCTGGTGGGCGACGAGCCGTTCGCGGTCATGCTCGGCGACGACATCATCGACAGCCAGGTGCCGTGCATGAAGCAGATGGTGGAGGTCTTCGAGCGCCACCAGGTGCCGGTCATCGCCGTCCACCAGGTGCCGCGGCGGGAGATCTCCGCCTACGGCGTGATCGACGGCGTGCCCGAGCCCGACGACGGCCGCGTCTACCGCATCCGCGACCTGGTAGAGAAGCCCCGATCGGAGGCGGCACCGAGCGACCTTGCGATCATCGGCCGGTACATCCTCACCCCCGACGTGTTCGACTGCCTCGAGAGCACGGTGCGGGACGAGGGAGGCGAGATCCAGCTCACCAACGGCCTCCGCGCGCTGCGCGAGAGGCGCCAGCTCTACGGCTACCGCTTCGAAGGCCTCCGCCACGACGCCGGGAACAAGCTCGGCTTCCTCAAGGCGACGGTCGAGTTCGCCCTCAAACGACCGGACCTGGGCGGGCCCTTCCGGGAGTACCTGAAGTCCCTCAAGCTGTAGGACGGCTCAGGCGCCCTGCTTCGACCCCGATCCGGATCCGGAGCCCGCGGCCGTCTTGGACGTGTCGGTCTTGGCGCCCTTGGCGGGGGGCGCCGGCTCGCTCTGGCTCGAGGACGCGTCGCCCGACGGCGACGAAGACGCGGTATCCTTGGCGCCTTCCTTGCTCTTCGCTTCCTCCCCGGACGGCTTGCGCGCGTAGTCCGTGACGTACCAGCCGGTGCCCTTGAACTGGATCGCCGGGGCGGAAGGAAGCTTCTGGACGGGCCGCCCGCACTTCGCGCACGTGGTGAGCGGCGAGTCGGAGAACTTCTGGATCACCTCGAAGCGGCCGCAGCGATCGCACTGGTACTCGTAGAGCGGCAAGTCGCGCTCACCTCCAAGAGGACGAATGTAGCACGCCCGCCGCGGCCCGCCAAATGGCGCTAGTCCACCGCCTTGATCACGATCAGCACGATCGCCACGATCAGGAAGATCTCCAGCAGCAGCTTGATGTCGTGGTCGAGCCCCGCGACCGGATCGGCCTCGAGCGCGGCGGCCCGGACGGAGAGGTCGGCCAGCTCGGCGTCGCTCAGGGCCGGCACGGTCGAACGCACGGCGGCGATGTCGACGCCCATCGAGGATGCCGCCCGGGCCGCCACCGGCGAGGCGAGGACGCGATCGACCGCTTCCAGCTGCTGCCGCCGCTCGGCGGCGGCGGCGATCAGCCGAGCCTGGGCCGTCTCGCGCGTCAGCAGGTGGTCCTGGGCGAAGGCGGGCGGCCCGGCCAGAAGAGCGGCCACGGCGACGGCCGCCCATGCAACGCTCTTTGTCATGGTGCGATCCTCCTGGCTTCCAGCATAGCTCAGTGGACCTCGGCCCAGGTGGCGCCGAGGCGAGCGTCGGCCACCAGGGGGACGTCGAGGGCGAGCGCCCCCTCCATGACGCGGCGCACCAGCTCCCGCGCCGGCTCCGCCTCCTCCTCCGGCACCTCGAGGAGCAGCTCGTCGTGGATCTGCAGGATGAGCCGGGCCCGGAGGCCGCGGGAGCGGATCTCGCGGTGGAGGTCGATCATGGCCTTCTTGATGAGGTCGGCCGCCGACCCCTGCACGGGGGTGTTCATGGCCTGGCGCTCCGCCTCCGCCCGGATCTGGAAGTTGGGCGAGCGCAGGTCGGGCAGGCGGCGCAGGCGGCCGAGCAGCGTGCGAACGGTGCCGGTCTCCCGGGCGCGGGCGATAGTGTCGTCGATGAATCGGCGGACCGAAGGATAGCGGGCGAAGTAGGCCTCGATGAACTCCGCCGCCTGCGTCTTGCTGACCCCGATGTCCCTGGCCAGGGTGAAGGCCGACTTCCCGTAGAGCAGGGCGTAGTTGACCATCTTCGATACGCGGCGCTGCTCGTCGGCCGGCAGGGCCGACAGCGGCCCGAAGACCTCCCGCGCCGTACGGTCGTGGACGTCCTCCCCGCGCCGGAACGTGTCGATGAGGGTCTGGTCCTTCGAGAGATGGGCCAGGACCCGCAGCTCGATCTGGCTGTAGTCGGCCGAGAGCAGCAGGCATCCCCGCTCGGCCACGAAGGCCTCGCGGATGCGGCGCCCCTCGGGAGTCCGGATGGGGATGTTCTGGAGGTTGGGGTCGGCGGTGGACAGCCGCCCCGTGGCCGCCACCGTCTGGTTGAAAGAGGCGTGGATGCGGCCCGTCTCCGGGTTCACCAGGCCGGGCAGGGCGTCGACGTACGTGCTCTTGAGCTTCTGCACGGCCCGGTAGTCGAGGATCTTGCGCGGCAGCTCGTGCTCGGCGGCCAGCTCCTCGAGCACCTCTTCCGCCGTGGAGGCGGCCCGGGTCTTGGCCGTCTTCTTGGCCGAGCGCATCCCCAGGCGGGCGAACAGCACGTCGCGGAGCTGGAGGGGCGAGTTGATGTTGAACTCCCCCCCGGCCAGGGAGTGGATCTGCCGGGTCAGTTCCGCGATCTGCTTCTCCATGTCCCGGCTCATCTCGTAGAGGATCTCGCGGTTGACCTTCACCCCCGCCCGCTCCATGTCGGCCAGCACCTCGACGAGCGGCATCTCCATCGTCTCGAAGATCTCGAGCAGGCCCTCCTCGCGCAGCCGGGCCGTCATCGGCCCGGCAAGCCGCCGGGCCAGGTCGGCCTCCTGGGCGGAGGCGTGGGCCGCGCCGGAGAGCGAGATGCCTTCCGCGCCTCCCTCCAGGATCCCGGCCATGGGCTTCGGCCGCTCGCCCAGGAACTCGAGGGCCAGGTCCTCCATGCTCGACGTGCGGCGTCCCGGGTTCAGCAGGTACGAAGCGACCAGCGCATCGAACCCCAGCCCCGCCGGCGCGATGCCCAGTCGGCCGAGCAGGATGCGGTCCACCTTGGCGCGTCCGCTCTGGAGGGTCGTGCCGGGGTCCTCGAGCAGCGGGCGCAGGATCTCCCTCGCGCGCTCCCGGGACAGCACGGCGGGCGCCTCGAGCGGCGCCGGATCGAAGGGCACGTACACGGCGCGGCCCGCCTCGGGGGAGAGGGCCAGGCCCACCACCCGCGCCCGCATCGGCTCGCGCGTCGAGCGCAGGAGGCTCAAGCCGACGGCACCCGTCCCGCGGGTCTGCTCCACGAAGCGGGCCAGGTCGGCCTCCTCGACGATCAGCTCGTGCACGGTGCCGGTGGCGGTGGGCTCCGGCGCGAACTCGCGGACGAGGTTCACGAACTCCAGCTCGGTGAAGAGGGAGTGGGCCAGGGCCCGGTTCGGCTCGCCGCGCTCCAGCCGCGCGAGGTCGATGGTGATGGGGACGTCGGTGCGGAGGGTGACCAGCCGCTTGGAGAGGACGGCCTCCTCCCGGTGCGCCTTCAGTCCCTCCCGGTAGGCCGGGCGCTTGATGCTGTCCGCGTTGTCGAGCACCGCCTCGAGCGAGCCGTACTCGCGCACGAGGTCGCGGGCGCCCTTTTCGCCGATCCCCGCCACCCCGGGCACGTTGTCGACCGCGTCGCCGACCAGGGCCAGGACGTCGACCACCTTCGGCGGGGGCACGCCGAACTTCTCCTCGACCGTCCGGCGGTCGTAGAGGGTGGCGCCCGAGCCCTCCCGGCCGGGGTTGAGGACGAGGATGTCGTCGGAGACGAGCTGCAGGAAGTCCTTGTCGCCCGTCACCACCACCACCTTGTAGCCGGCCTCGACCGCCTGCCGGGCCAGGGTGGCGATGACGTCGTCGGCCTCGAAGCCGGGGACCTCCAGCATCGGCAGCCCGAACGCTTCGCAGATGCGGCGCACGTAGGGGAGCTGCACCGCCAGGTCGTCTTCCATCCGCCGCCGCGTCGCCTTGTACTCGCCGTACTCCTGGTGGCGAAAGGTAGGGCCGGCCAGGTCGAAGGAGATGCCGCACCACTGCGGCTGCTCGTCCTGGTACAGCTTGCGGAGCATGGTGGTGAAGCCGTAGGCCGCCCCGGTGGGAAGGCCGCGGGTGGTGGCCAGACCGCGGATCGCGAAGTAGGCGCGGTGCAGCTGCGCGCTGCCGTCGATGAAGTAGACCGTCTTCTCCCGCGCCATCCCCGCATGTTATCTCGGGTAGAATGCGCGCCGATGGCGGCGCGCGTCGCCCTGGCCCTGCTCCTCGCCGCCGGCCTCGGATCCTGCGTCCGTTACGAGTACGAGCACGAGATCTGGCTCGACGTGGACGGTTCGGGACGCGTGAACGTCACCGGGCGGCCGGAGCTGTGGGCGCGCTTCAAGGGCCTGGCCGCCGATACCGACGAAGAGGCGCTGGCGCGCCGAGCCCGCGAGCTGTTCGAGCGCTCCGGCCTGCGCGTCAGGCGGGTCGACCTCACCCATCGCGGCGGCCATGCCTACCTGTACGTGGCCGCCGCTTTCGACGACGTGAACCGGCTGGGCGGGACGGCCGCCTTCCCCGACCTGCGCATCGCCCTGCGGCCCGACGGTGACCGGCTCCGCCTGGAGGGGGCGTGGCGGCCGGCCTCCCGGCCGCCCACGCCGGCCGGGACCGACGGGCTCATGGCGGTCCGCTTCCACCTCCCGAGCAAGATCTACCGGCACGAGAACGCCCCCGGCGGCGTCGAGCGGGGCAACATCCTCTCCTGGCGGCAGGAGGTCGCCGCGGGCGCCGCCGGCCGTGAGCTGGCGTTCGGTGCGGTCATGGACCGCCGCAGCATCTTCTACTCGACGGTGGGCCTGTTCGCGGGCGCGGTCCTGAGCGCCCTCGCCATGCTCGCCACGGTCGTGTACTTCGTCCGGAGGAAGGGGCGGGGGGACGGCTAGAGCTGATGCGGGCCACGCAACCTGCGGGCCACCGCCCGCGCGATCAGGTCCACGAGCTTGCCGGCATTGCTTCGGTCGGGATCGCGCTGCGGGTCGTATTCGGCGACCTCGAAGGCCACCACGCGGGGCGAGGCCACCAGCGCCGTCACCAGGTCGGACACCTCGGCGAGCGACAGCGCGGGGCCGGGAGTCGACACCTGCTTGGCCGGCATCTCGGACGGGTCGATGGCGTCGACGTCGAGGTGTACCACCACCGGGCCGTCGCCGTTCTCCACCCCGTCCAGCGCCAGGGCGGCGGTGACACGCATTCCGAGCTTGCGGGCGGCCGAGGCCGGCAGGGCGAGCCCCAGCTCGCCGAGCGCCCCCCGCTCGCCGGGGTCGAGCTCCCGGAAGCCGACGAGCGCAACGTGTCCGGGCTGGACGGCAGGGGCCGGGCCGAGAGCGGCCACGACCGTCTCCGCGCCCCGTCCGAGGGCGAGGGCGAGCGCCATGCCGTCGAGGTATCCCGACGGTGAGGTCTCCGGAGTGTTGAGGTCCGCGTTGGCGTCGACGTAGACGACGCCCACGGCTTCGCCCAGGGCGCGGCCGGCTCCGGCCGCCACCGCCGCGGACAGGGTGCAATCGCCCCCCAGGACGACGGTGAAGCCCTCGGGAAGGGCGCGCGTCATCTCGTCGGCGGTCGCGCGCAGCGCGCAGGCGACGACCTCGGCGTTGCGGGCTCGGGGATGGGCGGCATCCTCCCGGTGGGGGAAGAGGGAGAGGTCGGAGAGGTTGACGACCGTCGCCCCGTCCGCCTTCAGCCGGAAGAGCAGCCCCGCTTCGCGCAGCGCGAAGGGAGCCCGCTCCACGCCCGGCCCGCGGGCGCCCGCCGCGGTCGGCACCCCGAGCACCGCGACCTTGTGGCGCGCCACTCCCGCAGTATAGACTCCCCCCTTGCGCCGGCGGCCCGCGCGATCCCGATGAACGTCAAGCTGTCCTTCTCCCCGCTCGCCCAGAACCCGCTCGACCTGCTGGTGGTGGTCCTCGACGCCGAGAAGACGCTCCATCGCGTCGACGATCCCGTGGTCGAGGCCCACCTCCAGCGCGCGAAGGCCGGCTTCACCGAGAAGACCCTCAAGCGGGAATACTTCGCGACCCTGCCCGACGGCGCCAACCCGAAGGCCCTCGTCGCCTATTGGAGCCCCAGCCTCAAGGGCTGGAACCTCTGGGAGAACGTGAAGACCTTCACCGCGCGCGCCCTGCGCCTGGCCCGCGACTGCCGCTACGCCCGCGTCGGGGTGGCCATCGACGCCGCCGAGGCGGCCCCGCTGGTCGGCAAGGTGGTCGAGGGAGCCGTGCTGGGCGCCTACACCTTCGACCGCTACAAGCAGGAGAAGGACGAGTTCCTCGCCCGCGAGCTGCAGCTCGTGCTGCTCGTGCATCCCGACCACCAGGCCGACGCGGAGGCCCGCAAGGCGCGCTACGCCTGGGTCTCCGAGAACGTCAACCGCGCCCGGGACCTCATCAACGAGCCCGGCTCGGTGGTGACCCCCGAGCACCTCGCCGCCCGGGCGGACGAGGTGGCCAAGGAGGTCGACCTCGAGGTGGAGATCCTCGATCCGGCCGGGCTGAAGGCCCGCGGCTACGAGGGCTGCCTTCGCGTCGGCGCGGGCAGCTCCCATCCGCCCCGGATGGCGATCCTGCGCCACCGCCCGCCCAAGGCCGCCGCCGACACCCTGGTGCTGGTGGGCAAGGGAATCACCTTCGATTCGGGGGGCATCAGCCTGAAGCCGGGCGAGAAGATGTGGGAGATGAAGGGCGACATGGCGGGGGCGGCCGCGGTGCTGTTCACGATGCGGGCGCTGGGGAGGATCCGTCCCGACGTCAAGGTGGTGGGGATCCTCTGTTGCGCGGAGAACTTCCCCGACGCCAACGCGCAGCGCCCGGGCGACATCTTCACGGCCAAGAACGGCAAGTCGATCATGGTGGACAACACGGACGCCGAAGGCCGCCTCGTCCTCACCGACGGCTTCGCCCGCGCCGGAGAAGAAGGGGGGACCCACCTCGTCGACATCGCCACCCTCACCGGGGCGTGCGTGCGCGCCCTGGGCCCCAGCGTGGCCGGCATCATGGGCAACGACCGCGAGCTCGTGCAGCGGGTCATCCGCTCCGGTGAGAACCACGGGGAGGCGTTCTGGGAGCTGCCCCTCGTCGAGGAGTACCGGGAGGCGCTCAAGACTCCGTACGCCGACATCAACAACATCGCCTCCGCGGGCCTGGCCGGCGCGATCACCGCCGGCCTGTTCCTGCGGGAGTTCGTCCCCGCCCGCACCGCCTGGGCGCACCTCGACATCGCGGGCCCGATGTTCCGGGACAAGGAGTGGAAGTACTACGAGCCGGGGGCGCTCGGCTTCGGGGTCAAGACCCTCGTGGACCTGTGCGAGCGGTTCCGCGAAGAGCTGACAGCCTAAGGCTGGGCGCGCGGTGTCCACTCCGCGCGCTCCGTCCTGATCGACCGCGCGTCTGAAGGCGGCGCGGTCGATATCGGATCCATCAACCAGTCGCGCGCTCCGGGACACGCGCGCGCCCTCCGTTGCTCTCTGTTCTCTGCGGTCCTTTTCCTCTCTGCGTCCTCTCCGTTCCCTCTGCGTCCTCTGCGTTAGAAGGCAACGCCCGGCTACTCGTGGCGGAGCGCATCCATCGGAGCCAGCCGGGCGGCGAGCCAGGCCGGGTAGGAGCCGAAGCCGACGCCCACCGCGAGCGCGGTCAGCAGGGCGAGGAGCAGCATCAGGGGCGAGAGTGCGGTCGGCCAGCCGGCCAGACGCTGGATGAGGCCGGCCCCGGCCGTTCCCAGCAGCGCCCCCAGCACGCCTCCGGCCGCGGTCAGCAGCGACGACTCGGCCAGGAACTGCGCGGCCACGTCGCGCTGGGTCGCTCCCAGCGCGCGCCGGATCCCCACCTCGCGCGTCCGCTCGGCCACGCTGGCCAGCATGATGTTCATGATGCCGATCCCGCCCACCAGCAGGCTGATGGCGGCGACGGCGCCCGTCACGACGTTGAAGATCCTCTGGGTGCGCTCCCTGGCGCGCAGGATCTCGCGCGGCACCACGACGTCGAAGGGCGCGGCCCCGCGGCCGTGCTCCACGAGCGCCTTGGCGACCTCGGCGGCCGAGGCCACCTGCCGCGGGTCGTCGACGCGCAGGACGATCTCGTCGACGCCGTCGGGGCGCCGATCGCCGCCGCGGTCGAGGGCGGGCAGCGGCACGAACACCGCACGGTTGACGTCGCGGGTGCGGATGGCCGCGGAGCGGGAGCGCGCGGCCGCGCGGCCCTCCAGCACGCCGACCACCTGGAACCAGTCGCCGCCGAGCAGGATCCGCTCCCCGCAGGCGGGGCCGAAGGGGAAGAGGACCGAGGCGACCGACGCCCCCAGCACCGCCACCCGCTTGTGGTCGGACACGTCGAGCGGGGCGAGGAAGCGCCCGGCCACGATGCCCAGCCGCGCGGCCCGCAGGTAGTCGGGCGTGGTGCCAACCGCGGTCGTGTCAGCGTGCCGCCCGCCGGCCTCGGCGGCGAGGTCGGCTTCCCGCACCGGGGCGGTGGCGACCACGTGCGGCACCACCCGGGCCAGCGACTCCGCGTCCCGCAGCCGCAGCCCGCCCTCGGCCGATACCCCGCCGGGCGCGGCGGCGGACCGGCGGGCGCGCACGGTGATGCTGTCGACGCCCAGGGCCCCCAGCTGCTCCAGGGCCTCGCGTCGCGCGCCCTCGCCGACCGACGACATGGCCACCACCGCCGCCACCCCGAACACCACTCCGAGGATGGACAGCGTGGAGCGCAGCTTGTGGAGGAGCAGCCCGCGGAGGCCGAGGCGGAGGAGCGCGCGCGGGCTCATTCGATGCGCCCGTCGCGCAGCCGTACGAGCCGCTGCGCCCGCCCGGCCAGCGACTCGTTGTGGGTCACCACCACGACCGTGCGTCCTTCGCGGTGGAGGCCCCACAGCACGTCCGCCACTTCCTCTCCCGTCGCGGTGTCGAGGTTGCCGGTGGGCTCGTCGGCGAGCAGGATCTGCGGCTCGGTGACGAGCGCGCGGGCGATGGCGGCCCGCTGGGCCTCGCCGCCGGAAAGCTCGGAGGGCCGATGGCTGGAGCGGTGGTCGAGACCGACCTTCTCCAGGCACGCCCGCACCCGGTCGGCCCACTCCCGCTCGGGCACCTCGCCGTAGAGCAGCGGCGTCTCCACGTTCTCGGCCACCGTGAGCTGCGGGATGAGGTGGAAGGACTGGAAGACGAAACCGATCCGCCGGTTGCGCAGGGCGGAGAGCTGGGCGTCGGGAAGGCTCGACACCTCCCGACCCTCGAGGAGGTACTGGCCGCGGGTGGGGCGGTCGAGGCAGCCCAGGATGCCGAGCAGCGTCGACTTGCCGGAGCCCGAAGGTCCCATCACCGCGACCGACTCGCCGGCCGTGATGGAGAGGCTCACCTCCCGCAGGGCCGTCACCTCCACCGCCCCCCGCGGGAAGGCCTTGCCGACGCTCTTCAGCTCGACGAGGGAGGCCAACTCAACGGCCGGCGCCGGCCAGGCGCCAGACGCCGTCGCGCCGCTCGAAGCGCAGGGTCTCCTCCACCGGCGCGGTGGGCGCGCCCCGGCCGCCCACGATGACGTCCGTGCGCAGGACCGGCACCACCACCACGCCCTTGCCCGGAATCACGTCGAGCACGCGCAGGTCGGTGGCGACGTTGATCGCGCCGCGGAAGCGGGCGAGCAGCCGCTCGCGCTCGGCGCCCCTGAGGTCGGGCCGGACGCGGGCGAGCAGCTCGGCGTCCTGCGACTCGAGGGCGCGCGCATAGCCGGCGAGGGTGGTCTCCACGGCGGCCCGGACATCGGGATCGACGGCGGCCAGCCGCGCGGTGGGCGCGGCCGCCACCGGCGCCGGGTGTCCGCTCGGACGAGAAGTCAGAACGAGCAGGAGCGCGATGACGAGGGCGGCCGAGCCGAAGACGAGCAGCAGCGGCGTCCCCTTGGGGCGCCTCGGCAGCGCGATCTCCGGAGGCGGCTCACGCCTGACGGCGGGGGCGGCGGGGACCGGGGCGGCGGGAGGAACGATCGCCGCGCCGGCCGCGAGGCGGCGCCTCACCTCCTCGGGACCCAGCAGCGACGGCCGCGAGGCCGCGGCCGGAGGGGACGGAGCCGGCACCAGGGGGCTGCGCACCGCCTCCGACGGCGCCGGCGCGGTTGGAGAGGCCGGAGCCGGGGACGGCACGGGGCGGGCCGGGGAGGGAGGACCCGCGACCGCAGGCGGGGCGGGAGCCGGAGCCCGGGCCAGCCAGGCGCGGCGCACTTCCTGTACAGCGGCCTGCGCGCGCTGGTGATCGGGGTCCTGGCGGAGCAGCGAGCGCAGCAGGTGGAGGCTCTCCTTCAGCCGCCCCTCCTTCAACCGGTCGAGTGCCTCGCGTACCTGCGCACCGGCGGCCCGCTGCCGCGATCCGGTCCGTTCCTGCTCGCCCAGGGAGCGCTGCGTCTGGCGCAACAGCTCCAACAGCTCCGGGTCGTCGGGCACGAGCCGCAGCCCGCGGCGGAGCGCGAGCAGCGCCTTGCGGTGCCAGCCCGCCGCCTGCGCCGAGCGCGCCGCCTCCGCCGCGCGGCGCGCCTGCCCCTGGCCCATCTGGGCCAGCTCGTGCTCGGCCTGAGCTTCGGCGTCGCCCTTGGCCAGGCGCCGCCCCTTGACCCGGCCGAAGAGCGCCAGGGCCTCGGGATGACCGGGCATCCGCTTGAGGACCGACGCTACGAGCGCTTCGGCGCCCGCGACGTTCCCCGTCTCCAGGAGGCCCGCCGCCTCCTTCAGCCGTTCCTCCTGCCTCCCGCGGCGCCGCTGCCGCGCGAGCTGCCGGCGGGCGCGGTTCACGAGCGCCTTCGCTTCGAGGCTCTCGGGGCGGAGGCCGATCGCCTGCGCGCCCAGCTCCGCGGCCTTGTCGGGCTGCCCGCGGGCCAGACACTCCTCCGCCACCAGCAGGAGCTGGGCAGCGGTCGGCTCCACGGCCGCGGCCGGGGTAGTTGAAAACGCATCGGGGCCGGCTCCCCGCCCGGCGGCCGGAGCCGGGCCCTTCCCCGTATCGGGCGGCGGGCAATAGAGGCACTCCCCGACCGACGGAGGGATCTTCTGCCCGCACACCGGACAGCTTAGAGGGAGGTTCGACAAGCGCGCCGACGCCTAGGGCGAGGTGAGCGAGCCGAAATCGGTGGGCGGGGCCCCGGGGTCGCGCAGGGCGACCCGGTCCCCTTCGCGCAGACCCTTGTCGATGACGACGAAGTCCTGGTTCGACGGGCCGGTGACGACGTCCTGCACCTGCACGCGCCCGCGGCGTACCACATAGCAGACGGTGCGGCCTTCGCTCTCGAACACGGCCTGCAGCGGGACGAACAGGGCCCGCGGCCGCTCCTCGACCGCGATCTCCACCTGGGCGGTCATGCCCGGACGCAGCCGCGGCTGGGAGCCGTCGAGCTGGATCGTGACCCCGAAGAACTTCGCTCCGCGACGCTCCTTTTCCTCCTGGGCCAGCGTCCCGACCAGGGTGACCCGACCGGTGAGCTTCAGGTCGGGGTACGCCTGGACGCGGACCTTCACCCCCTGGTTGCGCTCGACCTTGTGGATGTCGGTCTCGCGCACCCGCGTCTCCACCACCATCCGGGAGATGTCGGGCAGGATGAGCAGCGGCTGGTTGGCCCACACCTGGTCGCCCACCTGCGGCTTGCGCTGCTCGGAGCCGAAGAAGATGTCGCGGTAGACGACGATCCCCGGCACGTCGGCCCGCACCTCGGTGCGCGCGAGCTGCTGCTGGGCCAGGGCGAGCTTGCTCGCCGCCTCCTGGATCCGGCTCTCGGCCGCGGCGATGGCCGCCTGCTTCTGCTCCAGGCGGTAGGCGGCCGCCGACTCGAGCTGGCGCAGGCTCTCCTTGGTGAGGACCGCCTCGGATCGGGCCTGGGACAGCTCGAGCGGCCGGCCGAACTTCACGAGCGAGTCGCGGCGGCGCTGGGCGAGGGTCAGGTCGTCGCGCGCCCGGGCCACCACCTGCTCGGCCCGCTCCAGCTCCTGTTTGGTGATGAAGCCCTCGGAGAGGAGCGGCTTCAGGTCCTCGAGCGCGCCGATCGCCTTCTGCAGGTCGCGCTCGGCGTTGGCCACCGCCGCCGCGGCTTCCTCCTCGTGCAGCCTCCCCTTGCCCTCCTGGACGTCCTTCAGCTCCAGGTCGCTCCTCTCCACCTTCTGGCGCGCCGCGGCCAGGTCTTCCTGGTTCTGGATGACCTGCAGCTTGAGGTCTTCCCTGGCCTTGGCCAGGTCGGCCTGGGCCTGGGCGAGCTGGGCCTGGCTGCGCCGGATCTCCTCCTCGAAGGGAGCCGCGTCGAAGAGGATGAGCAGGTCGCCCTTCTGGACCAGCTTGCCTTCGGGGGCCAGGGCCACGATCTTGGCCTGGTTGCTCTGGATCGACGAGGCGTAGGTGACCGAGCGCAGCGCCTGCAGCGTCCCCGCCTCCACGATCGACACGTGGAACGCGCCTTCGCGGGCCTCGGCGGTGAGGACGCCGGGCGGGTCGCCTCCCCTCATGAGCGCAGCGGCCGCGACCGCCGCCACCGCCGCGGCGGCCAGCGCGGGGCCGGGACGGCGGCGAGCCGAGGCCGCGACCCGGCGCAGGTTCTCGGCCGTCCATGCGTCGCCACGCAGCCAGCGCCGCGCCCCGGTCGCGATCCGCCGCCCCGCCTCCACCGAGCGCCGCCGGGCCTGCGCCAGCGCCCGCGCGAAGCGGTCGCCGCCGAGGACGCCCGGGAACGTGCTCACTTGAACTCCTGCTCGACGTCGAGGCCGCCGGTCACCCGCATCAGCTCGATGCGGGCCACCTGGTAGCTCGTGAGGAGGTTCACGAGGGCGCTGCGGGCCAGCACCAGGCTGCCTTCGGCGTCCACCACGTCGAAGTTGGACGCCAGCCCCCGCTGGTAGCGGAGGGTCGCCAGCCGCCGCTGCTGCTCCGCGACCTCCACGCCCTTCTTCTGCA
The DNA here is from genome assembly GCA_003223555.1 of Acidobacteriota bacterium. Taxonomy (GTDB): domain Bacteria; phylum Acidobacteriota; class Vicinamibacteria; order Fen-336; family Fen-336; genus AA32. Next base: position 22,540 of record QHVM01000009.1, read on the forward strand.
GCTCGACGCTCTTGCGGATGCGCTCCAGCTCGCGCACGGCCGCCCTCACCTCGCCCTCGACCTGCAGCTCCTGCTGTCGGACGGCGCGGGCGCGGGCGGTGACCTCGATCTCGGCCACCGCGCGGCTCGCCCGCTCCGCCGAGCGCTCGACCGGGTACGACGCGCTGAAGAAGAGGTTGACCCGGCGGTCGGTGGTGAAGGCGTTGGTGAAGGTGGTGCCGAAGCCGCCCTGGGTGAGCCCGAGGTTCAGGTCGAGCTGGGGGAGCAGGTTCTGGCGGGCCAGCGACACCGAGCGCTGGGCGTCGTCCACCTGGTCGCGGCTCTCCTGCAGCTCGAGCCGCCGGCCGCGGGCGCGCTCGAGCAGCGTCTCGAGCGGCTCGCCGTCCCCGGCCAGCTCGTCGGCCAGCTCCACGCCCTCCGGCTCCAGCGGCTCGGTGGGCGACAGCCCGAGCAACACCCGGAACTGCTCGAGCGCGGTGTCGAGGGCGGCCTGGGAGCGGACCATGGCGTCCTGGGCCTGCGACGCCTGCAGCTCGGCCCGGAACACGTCCAGCTTGCTCACCAGCCCGACCTGCAGCCGCGCCTCCGAGGCCTTGACCAGGCTCTGGCTGCGCTGCAGGCTCTGGCGGGCCACCGCCAGCAGCTGGCGCTGCTGGACGATCTGGTAGAAGCTCCGGGCGACGTCCACCGCGAGGCGCTGGCGGCCCAGCTCGTAGGCCCGCTCCTGCGCCTGCTGCGCGCGCCGGCTGTTGCGGAGCGCGTAGTGCGCGGCGTTGGGTCCGAACCCGCGCAGGAGCGGCTGGCTCAGGAGCAGCTGCATTCCGGTCGAGCGGGTGAGGGCCAGGTCCGTCCCGGGCAGCGAGCGCATGAGGGCGGAGACGCTCAGCGAGCCACCCGTCCAGGGGACCCGCTGGGACGCCTCCACGGCGAAGCTCGACTCCTCGGCCGAGCGCTGGTAGCGGGGGGTGAGCTGCGGATAGAACTGCGCGCGGGCGGCGGTGTAGTTGACGCGGGCCGACTGCACGCCGTCGGCGGCCGCCAGCAGCCCGTAGTTCTTCTTGAGCGCCAGGACGACCGCCTGGGCCAGGCTCAATGTCGCGGCTCCCGGCGCCGGGCCCACGGCTTGCTCCGCGGCCGCCGGGCGCTCGTCCTCGGGAGGGGGAGGCTGCTGCGCCCCGGCGGCCGTCAGAGAAAGGCTCAACGCGCCCGCCGACAACGCGACCCGCCAGATCGCCACGGAGCCCAAAGACTATGCCCGCGGCCAGGCCGCGTCAAATGCCGTGGGCGGGGCGGCGGCCCGTGGTTGAGTCGCCGACACGGCTGCTGCTAATCTGGCCCCCTGCTCCGAGAAAAGAGGTTCAACGCCATGTATGCCTGCCGGCGCCTGGTCGTCCTCCTTGTCCTGGTCCTCCTCCCCGGCCGGCTGGGGGCGGTCGAGAAGCCGCGCATCGAGGTGCAGGAGCTGACCCTGGGGAACGGTATGCGGTTCCTGCTGTTCGAACGCCACGAGTCGCCGACGGTGGCCGCCGGGTGGGTGGCCCGGGTGGGCTCGGCCAACGAGCGGGAGGGCGTCACCGGCATCAGCCACCTCTTCGAGCACATGATGTTCAAGGGTACCCGCACGATCGGCACCCGCGACATCGAGGCCGACCTGCGCATCATCGACGAGCAGGAGAAGGTGCAGGAGCAGATGCGGCAGGAGATGGGCCTCATGCGGGACCGCCTGCGGCGGGGCGAGATCGACGACCTGCTCAAGCCGGAGAACTGGACGCCGCGCTACCGCGAGCTGGACAAGCGCTTCGACGAGCTGGTGGCCCGGCAGCGGCAGATCATCGTGAAGGACCAGCTCGACCAGATCTACACGAAGAACGGGGGGGAGAGCCTCAACGCGGGCACCACCGAAGACCTCACGCTCTACTACATCCGGCTGCCCAGCAACCGGCTGGAGCTATGGGCGTGGCTGGAGTCCGACCGGCTGCTGAACCCGGTCTTCCGGGAGTTCTACTCGGAGCGCGACGTGGTCTTCGAGGAGCGCCGCATGCGCACCGAGTCGACGCCCCTCGGGAAGTACGACGAAGCCTTCAACGCGCTCTTCTGGGAGGCGCATCCGTACAAGTGGCCGGTGCTCGGCTGGCCCTCCGACATCCCCTCCATCAGCAAGGCGCAGGCCGACGACTACTTCGCGATCTACTACGCCCCCAACAACCTGACCGGCGTGTTGGTGGGCGACTTCAAGACCGCCGAGGTCCGGCCCCTGCTCGAGCGCTACTTCGGCCGGATCCCCCGCGGACGCCAGGAGCCGCCGCCGGTGGTCACGCTGGAGCCGAAGCAGCTCGGTGAGAAGCGCTATCGCGCCGAGGCCGAGACCTCGCCCACGGTGAGGATCTGGTGGCACGCGGTCCCCTTCGCCCACCAGGACCGGACCGCCCTCGACCTGCTCTCCGACGTCCTCTCCGGCCGCACCGGCCGCCTCTACAAGGGCCTGGTGGTCGGCCGGCAGATCGCCAACGAGGCGACGGCCTCGATCGACCCCAAGAAGTACGACGGCGTCTTCGAGGTCGAGTGCGTGGTCAAGGAAGGCAAGGATCCCGCCGCGGTCGAGGCCGCCGTCTACGAGGAGATCGAAAAGCTGCGCGACGCGGAGGTGCCGGCCGACGAGCTGCAGAAGGTCAAGAACCAGGGCAAGGCCTTCGCCTACCGCCGGCTCTCGTCGCCCTTCTCGATCGCCGTCCAGCTCCTCTTCTACGAGGGGCTCGGCGACTGGCGCTACATCAACAGCTACGCCGACGAGGTGGACCGCGCCACCGCCGCCGATCTGCAGCGGGTGGCCCGCGAGCACCTCACGCCGGAAAACCGCACCGTGGGCGTGTTCCTGCGCAGGGAGGGCGCGCCCCCGGAGGACCCGGAGGTGGCCGCCCTGCCCGCCCCGGCGCAGGCGATGGTGAGGCAGAGCCTGCAACAGATCCAGGCCGAGACCGATCCCGCGAAGCTGCGGGAAGGCGTCGCCCGCATGCAGGCTGCCGCCGCCCAGGCGCCGCCGGAGATGAAGCCGGCCATCGAGCTGATCCTGAAGCGGGCCCAGGAGCGCCTGGCCGTCCTCGAGAGCGGGAAGAAGTGACGATGAGCCCGAACCGCCTCGCCCTCGCCCGTCGCCTCGTCCTCGCCGTGGCCGTCGTCGTGACGGTGGTCCGAGCCGCGGCCGCCCAGCCCATCCCCGGCCGTCCCGAGACGCTGACGTTCAAGCCGATCGTCTTCGAGCCGCCGGCGGCTCGGGACTACCGCGTCGTGCTGAAGGGCGGCATGGTCGTCTACATCGCCGAGGACCGCACGCTGCCCCTGGTGAACGTGTCGATCCTCGTCCGCACCGGCAGCTACCTGGAGCCGCCGGGCAAGGAAGGCCTGGCCGGCTTCACCGGCAGCCAGATCCGCCGCGGCGGCACGAAGAGCCTCACCGCCGAGCAGCTCGACGAGAAGCTCGACTTCCTGGCCGCCCAGGTGTCGACCGGGATCGGCGACACCCAGGGCTCGGCCAGCCTCAACTGCCTCGCCGACAACCTCGACGAGTCGCTGCGGATCTTCGCCGAGATGCTGCGCGAGCCGCGCTTCCAGGAGGACCGGCTGGCCCTGGCCAAGGAGCAGGCGCTCCAGCAGATGAAGAAGCGGAACGACGACTCCGGGGACATCGAGCACCGGGAATGGAACGTGCTGCTCTACGGCGAGCGCCACTTCACCAACCGTTTCTCGACCGCAGCCTCGGTCGGCTCGATCGCCCGCGACGACATCGTCGCGTTCCATCGGAGGTGGTTCCACCCGGCCGGGATGATCGCTGCCGTCTCGGGGGCCTTCGACCGGGCGGAGATGGTCCGCCAGCTGGAGGCCGCCTTCGCCGGCTGGCCGGGGACGAAGCCGGTGGTGCCGCCGGTGCCGGCGGAGATCGCGACCGCGCCGCCCGCGCTCTATCGGATCCAGAAGGACGTCAACCAGGGCCGGGTGTCGATGGGACTGCCGTCGGTCAAGCGCGACAGCCCCGACGTCTACGCGCTGGAGGTGATGAACGAGATCCTGGGCGGCAGCGGCTTCACCTCCCGCATTACGAAGACCGTGCGCTCGAACGAAGGGCTGGCCTACTCGGCCGGCTCGGGCCTGCGCTTCGGCGTCTACTATCCGGGCGCCTTCCGGGCCGCGTTCCAGTCCAAGAGCCGCACCGTCGCCTACGCCGCGCAGCTCGTGCTCGACGAGATCCGCCGCATGCGGGAGTCGGAGGTGAGCGCCGAAGAGCTGGACACGATCGAGAAGAGCCTCATCGAGACGTTCCCCAGCGCCTTCGCCTCCAAGGCGCAGACGGTTGGGGTGTTCGCCGCCGACGAGTACACCGGACGCGATCCCTCCTACTGGCGGACCTACCGGGAACGCATCCGCGCCGTCACGGCCGCCGACGTGCAGCGGGTGGCACGGCAGTACCTCGACCCGGCGAAGCTGGTGATGCTCATCGTGGGCGACCAGAAGGAGATCGACGTCGGGGACGGCAAGCACGCGGTCAGCCTGTCGGCCCTGGCCCCGGGCGGGAAAGTGGTCGTGCTGCCCCTGCGCGACCCTCTGACGATGAGGATGCCCTAGAAGGCGCTAGTCCTTCTTGAACGCGCCCACGAACTCCTTGAGCATCAGCGGATTGTTGCTCTTGATGGCGCCCGTCATGAAGTCCTTCATCCCGGGGGCGTGCTTGCCGTTCCAGACGTCCAGGAACATCTGCTTGGACGACTTGAAGAAGCAATCCGCGTCCTCCGCCGGCTTGCCCGCCTTCACGACGCACTTGTCCTTGTCGAGCACGACCGTCCACTTCTCGTCGTCGTCGAGCGAGAAGTAGAAGGTCCGCGGGCCCGGCACGGAGCCTTGCTGGAACTTCTTGGGCAGGCCATGCTAGCAGGGGCGCGGCGAGGCTACAATCGCCGGACGCAAGGAGGCTGAATGTCGTGTGCGAAGTGCGGCCAGGTCCTGGCGGAGGGCGCGCGTTTCTGCCCCGCGTGCGGCGCCCCCGCCGCGGCCACCACCGGCGCGCGGCCGAAGGAGTTCCACGTCGTGGGCGACGTCATGCAGGCGGTGGTGATCCCCCTGGCCGACGGCCAGGAGGTGCAGGCCGAGCCGGGCGCGCTCCTGTACATGGCGGGCGGGGTCGACATGCAGAGCCGCATGAGCGGCGGCCTGCTGGGCGGCCTGCGCCGCCTCATGGCCGGGGAGAGCCTGTTCATGACGCGCTTCCGCGGGCGGGGCGAGGGCCAGGTCGCCTTCGCCGCGCCGTATCCCGGCAAGCTCCGCCAGCTCGACCTGGCGGGGGCGCCGAGCTGGCTGTGCCAGCGCGACTCCTTCCTGTGCGCCACCGATGGCATCGACGTGGGCATCGCGTTCACCAAGCGCTTCG
>QHVM01000131.1 GCA_003223555.1 Acidobacteriota bacterium
CGGTCCACCTCCAGCGCGTTGGCGTCCGAGAGCTGGGTGATGCCCATGCCGACCGCGTCCTGGCCGTTGAACTGCATGGAGGAGGCGTAATCCTCCGCGCCCAGCTCGACGCGGCCCACGTCCCTCAGCCGGACGGCCGTGTCCGGGGTGGCCTTGATGATGATGTTCTCGAACTCGCCGGGCTCGCTCAGCCGGCCCACCGCGCGCACGCTGATCTGGAAGGCCTGGCCGGAGGGCGCCGGCTGCTGCCCGACCTGCCCCGCCGCCACCTGCACGTTCTGCTCGCGCAGCGCGTTCACGATGTCGGAGGCGGTCAGGCCGCGGCTCGCGACGCGGACCGGGTCCAGCCACAGGCGCATGGCGAAGCGGCGCTCGCCGAAGATGAAGCAGTCGGCCACACCCTTGACGCGCTTCAGCGAGTCGCGCACGTACACGTCGAGGTAGTTGCTGATGAACGCCGTGTCGTAGCGGCCGTTGTCGGAGTAGACGGCCGCCCCGAAGACGAAGTTGGCCGCGCTCTTGATGACGGTGACGCCGGTCTGCTTCACCTCGGCGGGCAGGCGTCCCATCGCGATGTTGACGCGGTTCTGGACGTCCACCGCGGCCAGGTCCGGGTTCCGGTTCAGGTCGAAGGTGGCGATGATCTGGCTGGTGCCGTCGTTGCCGCTGCTGGAGCTGAGGTATTTCAGCCCCTGGGCGCCGTTGATCTGCTGCTCGAGGGGGATCGTGACCGCCGTCTCCACCACCTGCGCACTGGCCCCGATGTAGTTGCTCAGCACCGTGATCTGCGGCGGGGCGAGGGTCGGGAACTGGGCGATGGGCAGGGTCGGGATCGACACCAGCCCCGCGAGGATGATCAGCAGCGCGCAGACGGTGGCGAAGATGGGCCGGCGGATGAAGAACTCGACCATGGTTAACCCTGCGGTGCTACCGGGACGCCGTCGCGCAGGAACTGGGTGCCGGAGACGATCACCTTGTCGCCTTCCTTGACGCCCTCCAGCACGACGTAGTCGTTGCCCACGATCTCGCCAACCTTCAGCGGCCGCTGCTTCGCCACCAGGCCGCCCTTCTCCGATTCGGCCACGAAGACGAAGTACTGACCGCTGATGCGGGAGACCGCCAGCACCGGGACCGTCGGGGTCTGCCGCGTGCCCCATACCACGCGGGCCCGGATGAACTGGGCCGGCCGCAGCGTGCCCTTGTTCTCGATGCCCGCCTTCACCAGCACCGTCTGCGTCTGGTCGTCGACCTGGGGGGAGACGAAGGTGACGCGGCTCTCGGCGAGCACGCTGCCAGCGCTGTCGACGATCCGGACCGGCATTGCGAGATGAAGCTGGGGCGCGCGCTCGACGGGCACCGAGACGTAGGCCTCCATGATTCCCGGGCTGTCCACGGTGGTGAGCAGGGTGGAGACGGTCACCCGGTCCCCCACGCGCACGGGAATGTCCCCGACGATCCCCGCCGCGGGCGCGGTCACGCGGTAGTAGCGGAGCTGCGCCTGCTGCTCGCGCACCTGCGCCTCGACCGAGCGCAGGTCGGCCTCGGCCGCGTCGAGCGCGGTCCTGGCCTGGTCCAGCTCCTGCTGGCTGATCACGCCCGAGGCCTTGAGGCCCTGCACCCGGTCGTACTGCTGGCGGGCGTACTTCAGCGCGGCGACCTTCGCCGCGCGCGTGTCTTCCTGGCTGCTCACCGTCGCCTGCTGCTTCTCGGGATCGATCTGCATGAGGGGCGCCCCGTCGAGAACGCGGGCGCCCGAGCGCACGAAGATCTTCGTGACGTGGCCCTCGACCTGGGGCATGATCGCCGCCGACCCGCGGGACTTGAGCGTGGCCACGTACTCGCTGCTGTCGTCGACGGCGACGGATTTCGCCACCTGGATCTTGACGGGCATGCCGGGGGGGCCCTGCGCGTGCGGATCGTTGGCGCGGCAGGCCGGGCCGGCCAGGGCCGCCGCCAGTACAGCGAACACGGGCTTCGCCGGGGTTCGGCTCATGGGCACAGGTTCATGAACCTAACACAGGAAGCGTCAGGATGAGGTCCGATCGGCCAGCGCATCGGTGGTCAAGCTCTACTGACACGTCGAACGAAGGGCCGCCCGATCGACACGCCATGAATGCGCTGACATTTATTCACTCGACTCGTTCTGGAACGAGTGCTCACCCGGACATCGACGTCTGGGCTGGCCGCATGGGCGCGGGGGGCATGGGCGAGGTGTACAAGGCCCGCGACACCCGGCTCGGCCACACCGTCGCGAGACGCTCGCCGAGCGCCTGTCCCACTACAGCCGTAGCTTCCAAATGAGGGTCGACCAGCCCTACGGCTTTTCGAACGCGACCAGGCCCTTCTGGCCGCCGGCCAGAAACGTCGTCTTATAGTCCCACCGCTGCCTCAGCGCCGGCGCGTCCCACATCTCGTTGTACTTGGTGCGGTAGTTGAAGACCAGCTCGGCCGGGTGGTTGCCGCTCTTGCCGTATTTCAGCACCCGCGCGACCGCCTCCCGGCTCGGGTGGTGGTAGATGGCGCCGTTCGATGAGAAGAGGTAGCGAGAGCAGTCGATGCGGCTCAGCAGCGCGCGGTTCACGTTGTTCTGGCTGCCGTGGTGCGCCACCTTGTAGGCGTCGAGCTTGAGGCGGCCGTTTCCGGGTACCAGCCGCTGGAGACCGGCCTCGATCACCGACGGATGGCCGTCGGCGCCGAGCAGGACAGTCGTCCCCTCGTACCGCAGGAGCAGGATGATGCTGCTGCCGTTGGCCTCCGTGGCGTCCTCCTTGAAGACCGCGTCTGCGAGCACGTCGACGTTGAGCGGCCCGAAGGCTTCCAGGCCCGGCGGGCGCGGCCGCGGGCTGGGCTTGCCCGGCTTGATCCCCGCATCCTTGCAGGCCTGGATCCAGACCGGCTTGAGGATGCGGAGCTTCTCCATCGTGGGGCCGAGGACGACCAGCTCCAGGCCGCCGTCGAGTTTCTTGGACGGCAGCGGGCCGGTCTCCGGGACCTTGACCGCGCCCCCCTTGAACTTCGTGTTCCACGGCACCTTGCCGGCCACGATGTCGGCCGACAGGTCCTCGCCCTGGGCGGGACCGAACGTCTCGCCCTTCTCGAGCAGGTGCTTGTAGGCGTTGAACCATATCTCCGCGACTTCGAGGCCCAGGCTCGGCGTCTCCAGGAACTTGAGCACGCCGGCGATGTGGTCCGCGTCGACATGGGTCACCACCAGCAGCTCGAGGCGGCGGCTCCCGGCCGGCAGCGACTTGACCTTGTCGACGAGCGGCTTGATCGACCCCGACGTGCCGCCGTCGACGAGGATGCGCCGGGGCTTGTTCTTGTCGCTGTACTCGATCCAGAGGCAGTCGCCCTGGGCCGCGGGCAGCATCTCGATGCGGAGCATCTCCGGTCCTCCTCCGGCTTCAGCCCAGCCGGACGACGGTGAAAGGCTGTCGGACGTCGACGCGGAGCGCGAGGCCGCGGGCGAAATCGAACGCATCGGCGAAGCCGGGCGGGCGCGCCGCCTCTCCCGCGGCGTCCACCCGCGTCAGCCCCTCGAAGAGGAGCCGCGCGCCGGCCGAATAGAAGGGCACGCCTCGTTCCACCGCCGCCACGAACGCCGCCGACGCCTCCTTCACGTTCGCCGACCGGCCGATCCCGTTCAGGTGCGCCCAGCCGTCCAGGATCGCGCCGTCGGGCAGCCACTCGAACCAGTTCCGCAGGTTCTGGAGCCAGGGCACCCAGATGGGTGGATGGGCCGGGTCGATCGGCTGCTGCACCAGGACGTACGCCCCTCCGGCCGCGGCGAGCGGGTTCTCGACCTTCTGGTAGAGCATGTCGACCGCCGTCTCCGTCACGCGCGCGGCGGTTGGCAGGTCGCCGGCCGCGAGATAGCCGAAGACCGATGCCATCACGTTGTCGCGCACGACCACCGAGATTCTCACCGGCCATTCCCGGCGCCCTTTCGCCCGCGTCTCGTGCGCATCGACGACGACGTCGACGAGGCCCGGTCCGGTAAGGTCGGCCTGTCGCCACGGCAGCGGCAGGACCGCCAGCAATGGCGAGCCCGCGGGCGCTTGGCGCATCAGGCCGTAGTAGCGGCCACCGTCGTGCCACGGCCCCTGCTCGAACAGGTATGACGTCACGCTCAGCCGGCCGTCGACCATGGGTTGCGCCGAGCCCGGACGGGCCGGCACGTTCAGCGGCGTCCAGAGAAGCTTTTCCGGGGACGCGCCCTTCCAGACACCGACGAGCGCCTTGGGAAGCGCGGCCGGCGGTTCGGCACCGGTCACGACGTCCAAGGGAACCGGCTGGGCCACCATATCCGTCGGTGCGGGCGGCCGCGCGGGCGCCTGCGTCGCCAGATGCTGCCAGCTCAGCCACTCGTGGGGAGAGTCGGTCGCTCTCAGGACCACCGGCTTGTTGGCGCCGGCGATGATGGTGGCCGTCTCCGTCGCGATCTCGCCGCTCGGGAGATAGGCCTCGAAGAGGTACCTTCCCACCGGCAGGTCCACCGACACGCCCGGGTTGTGGCCCGCCGAGATCATCATCGTGCGCGGCCGGGCGGGCTGCTTGTCCGGCAGGTCCAGCGGATGGATCCGCGTGAGGATGCTCGGACGCGTGGTCTGGCCCTCGAGCCACTTCTCCAGGCCGACCGTGACCTGCGGCATGCCTACACCTGTATCCGTATGTTCCGGTAGGGCGGCCGGATGGCTTCGTCGGCGATCTTGCCCTTGGCGGCGGGCGCGGCGACCTGGGCCTCGAACGTGTAGCGGCCCTCGGCCAGGTTCAGCTGCCACGGCTGTCCCGAGGGCGGCTTGCGCTGGCGCTTCTCGGTCGGACTCATACCGGTGTAGGAGAGGACTGCCTGTGCTGTTCGGCTGTCGGGAACGCACGATACATCGACGGGGATCCCGACCGGCCGTTGCTGCAGCCGATGTAGCGCGAGGTTCGAGATGTCCGAGCCCGGCGCCTGGGGCAGGATCTGCCCGGGCTCGTCCACGACGCGCTGCAGGAGGGGCGGGAGCGCCCTCAGGAGGGCATCGGCCTGCACCCACCAGGTCAGCCCGTCCTGGTTGTTGTCGCTGGCCGGCCCCGCGAAACCTCGAAGCAACGCCTCGGTGAAATAACTCGGCTTTCCCTTCCGGCCGTAGGCCAGCTGTCCGGCGAGCGTCGACTGGAAGACCGGCGCCTGCCGGGGCTTGGGGTTGTGGTCGGACTTGGGTTGGATGACCGGTTGTCCGAAGAAGCGTGAGGCTTCGAGGATGCTGGCTGTCGCCACGCGGCACGCGTCCACGAAGAAGCATTGGCGGCGGGCGACCATCCAGTCGAGCCCGATCACCAGCCCGGTGAAGTCGATCGCCTGGTTGAGGGGGGCGGCTGCATTGCTCCCGTAGTCCTCGCACAGCAGCGTCGTCTGCAGCGCGGCGGAGATGCCGTGCCCCGAGAAGAAGAACAGCAGCATGTCCTTCTCCTGGGTGGGCCGCTTGGCCCAGGCGTCGATCGCCGTTGAGACGTTGGCGAAGGTCGCCGGCTGGACCTCCACGTTCTTGCTCCCGTTCTTGAACCGCTGGTCCTTCGCGTCGGAGAGAAGCAGGTCGAGCGACGCCAGCGGCGCCTCCGGGTTGTCGTAGGTCTCGAGCAGCCAGGTCGCGAAGGCGCGGGCCGAGGCCGGGGGCGACGTGAGCTGCGCCATGCCGTCGTTCTGGGCGAACCTCGGCTTCGCCTTGCCACCGACGAGCCAGGGATATCGGCCGATGCCGATCACGACGGCATGCGTCCCCGGCTTCGAGGATTTGTCCAGCAGCAACGTCATGGCGCTTGGAGCGGACCGACATTATCACAATCCGATCATGCAGCGAACATTCTTGGGACCCGCGCTGTTGTCCCGGGTCGATCTGTCGGCGGGCCCGCGTCGGGCGAGGCGAGGCGGTCATGTTCGCTTGCCCGAATTGCCAGACGCGGCTCACGAAGCAGCCCTCCCCCGAGGGTCCCCGCTGGGTCTGCGGCGCTTGCGGCGGACGCGCCGTTCATCTGCCGTCGCTCCGATGCACGCCCCCCGGCGCTTTCGTCCGCCGGCTGTGGGCGCTGGCGCGCAACGTTCCCTCCGCCGAGCACAAACGCCCTTGCCCCATCTGCGACAACGTGATGGCGACCGTGCCGACGATCGCCGTGCCCGGCTCCGGGGAGCCGCTGCGGCTCGACCTCTGCCTCTCCTGCCAGTTCGTGTGGTTCGATCCGAACGAGCACGACGCGTGGGTCCGCGCCTCGTCGTTCGCCGCCACTGACGCGGGGCTGCCCGCGGAGACACGCGCGGCGCTCGCCCGCCTGCCCCCCGACCCGCCGCCCAACGTCGTCCCGCCGGAAGGGGGGACCGGCGACCACGAGGGATCCAGCGACCACGAGTTCGAGCTGAAGTACCTGATCTGTTTGCTTGGCCTGCCGGTGGAGGTCGACCCGCCGCCCCTTCACACCCCGCCCTGGTGCACGTGGACGCTGATCGGGCTCGTCACGGCGGTGAGCATCGGCGCGCTTCCCTGGCTGCCCGAGGCCGTGTCGGCATGGGGCTTCGTGCCGGCCGAGATGTGGCGGCATGGAGGCCTGACCCTGATCACCCCCTTCTTCCTGCACGCCGGTCTCGTGCACCTGCTCGGAAACATGTACTTCCTGCTCGTCTTCGGCGACAACGTCGAGGACCTGCTGGGCCGGAGCCGGTATCTGGCCCTCCTGCTCACGGCCACCGTGGCGGGCAGCCTTCTCTACGCCGCCGCCAGCCCGTTGTCGCGGACTCCCTGCATCGGCGCCAGCGGCGGGATCGCCGGCGTCATGGTCTACTACGGGCTGCTGTTCCCGAAAGGCCGGCTCAAGGTCGGGTTGCAATTCCGCATCTTCGAGGTCAACGTCTGGGTCGCCCTGGTGCTCTGGGTGATCATCCAGCTCATCGGCATGATCGGGCAGACGGGCACGCAGGTGGCCTATGCCGCGCATGCCGGCGGCGCCCTGGCCGGGCTCATCTTCTGGTCCGTGAACGGCCTGGTAAGCCCGCGCGTGCTCAGCGTCGAAGCTACCGCCCGCCGCTGACTACCGCTTCCCCACCCACTGGTCCAGCCACGCGAGCACGGTCTCGTGCCACAGGATCGAGTTCTGCGGCTTCAGCACCCAGTGGTTCTCGTCGGGGAAGACGAGCAGCCTGGAGGGGATACCCTTGCGCTGCAGCGCGGTGAAGGTGGCCAGGCCCTGGGTGAAGACGACGCGGTAGTCCCGCTCGCCGTGGATCACGAGCGTCGGCGTCTTCCAGTTCTTCACCAGCGTCACCGGGCTGTGCTTCACGTAGTCCCCGGGGTCGTCGTAGGCCGGCCCGCCGTGCTCCCACTCCGGGAACCACAGCTCCTCGGTCATGTAGTAGGCCGAGTGCTCGTCGAGGTTGCCGTCGTGGGTGACCAGGCACTTGAAGCGATCGGTCTTGCCCGCGATCCAGTTGATCATGTAGCCGCCGTAGGAGGCGCCCAGGGCGCAGACGCGGTCGCGGTCGAGGAACGGGTAGGCGCCGAGGGCGTAGTCCAGCCCCTTCATCAGGTCCTCGTAGGGCGCCCCGCCCCAGTCGTTGCGGATGCGGTCGGTGAAGGCCTGGCCATAGCCGGTGGAGCCCGTGAAGTCCACGGTGACCGCGGCGTAGCCCGCTCCGGCGTAGGCCTGGGGGTTCCAGCGGTAGTGGAAGTTGTTGCCGAACGAGCCCTGCGGCCCGCCGTGGATCAAGAACGCCACCGGATATTTCCTCGCGGGGTCGAAGTCCACGGGACGCGTGACCCAGCCGTGGACGGTGGCCCCCGCGGAGCCGGCGAAGGTGAACGGCTCCGGCTTTCCGAAGCGCGCCGCGGCGACCTTCTCGTCGTTCAGGCCCGTGATCCGCACCGGCGCCGTGCGAGTCGCGCCCGTAGAGCACCTTGCCCCCGGGCATCGCCTGGGGGTCGGTGACGTGGCCGTCGCCCATGACGATGCGCGCGGCGCCGGTGGCGGCGTCGACCGCGAACAGCGGGTGCTGGCCGAGGTGGTCGGCGGTTGCGTAGAGCTCGCGGCCGTCGAACGACCAGCGGATGTTGTCCGGCGATCGGTCGCCGGTCTCCGAGGCGTCGGCCCGCAGGTCGAGCGCCCGCTCGGCGCCGGTCGTCCAGTCACGCAGCACGATCCGGAAGCGGTCCGCCTCGAACCCGGGCCGGCTCATCGCCAGGTAGGCGAGCGTCCTTCCGTCCGGCGAGAAGCGCGGCTGGGTGTCGGTGGCCGGGTTCGTGGTGAGCTTTCGCGGCGCCGAGGATCCGTCGACGGGGACCGAGTAGAGGTCGAAGTTCGTGGACCAGGCCTCCTCGCGGCCAACGTCCTTCGTGGCGAAAACCACCGTGCGCCCGTCGGGAGAAACGGCGTACTCCTCGCTGCCGCCGAACGGCTTCGAGGGCGAGTCGGCCTCCATCCGGGGCATGAGGTCGACCAGCTTCCCGGTGGCCAGCTCGTAGGAGAACAGGTGGTTGCGGGTGCCGTTCTCCCAGGCGTCCCAGTGGCGGACGAAGAGGCGGTCGTAGAGGCGGCCGCTGGCCTTGCGCTTGGACTGCGCCTCGAGCGCCGCCGCGGTCTCGGCGGGCGCCTTCCCCGGGAAGACGGCCATCGAGAAGACCAGGTGCCGTCCGCCGGGCGCCACCTCGAGGGCGTCCACGTCGAGGGGCAGGCTCGTCACCGCCTGCGGCTCACCCCCGTCGAGGCTCAAGCGGAACACCTGGGCGGACCCGGTGCGCGAGGAGACGAAGAACAGGCTCCGGCCGTCGGGAGCCCAACGCGCCTGGGTGTCGCTCGCCTCGTGGCTCGTGAGGCGCCGGACCGCCCCTCCGGCCGTGGGCGCGATCCAGAGGTCGGTCCGGCCCCGGTTCGCCTCGAGGTCGGTCACGCGCACCGTGAAGGCGACGCTTCCTCCGTCGGGCGAGACGCGCGGGTCGGAGATGCGGTCCATGGCCAGCATGTCGTGGACGGAGAACGGGTGGGTGTCGGCCGCCATTGCCCGTCCGGCGAGGAGCAAGGCGAGAAGCACCGCCAGGCGATTGCGCGTCGACGCTTCAGTCCACGAACGAACGAGCGGGCTGGTCAGTTGCAGCTGCGGCTCGCGTACTGGCTCGGGAAGTTCGCGAACAGGTTGCAGGCGGCCTTGCACTTGGCGCTCGTCATCGCGACGGCTTTGTTGTCGTCGCTGTCGCAGGGGCTCAGGCCGTAGGCGTGGGGTCCGAAGATCCGCCGATCCCCGTTCACGAACCGGTACGAGGGCGAGCCGCTGGAGCCGGGGTTGGTATCGACCTGGTGCTCGAGCAGGTTCCCGCAGTCGTCGTTGATCGTCGACTGGCCCCGGTACTGGAAGGCAAAGCACTGGCCGCTCGGATCCGGCGATGCGGCGCACGAGTACTGCCACCCCGGGTACTGGAGGATCCGGATGTCGCCGCCCTCCAGGTCGTCGGTGTCCTTGCACATGAACCCGAAATAGCCGAGGGCGGCGGTCTGCGGCTGATCGGCGAGGACGAGGAACCCGACATCGTGGTCCACGTCGGCGTTGTTCACCCACGCGGTGTTCGAGAGCAGTCCGACCACCGGCCGCGGGTTCCCGTTCGGGAACCGGTCGGACCCGCGGCCGCGGTGGCCGGGCGAGAACCACGTGTTCCAGGACCAGGCCTTGGTCTTCTGGCTGTACACGCAGTGTCCCGCGGTCACGGCCACGCGGGGGCTGATGAGCGCGGCGGTGCAGAAGCCCGCCTTGTCGGTCTGAGCCACCAGGATGGTGCCGACCGTGCGCCACGGGAACTGGGTGTAGTTGCCGTAGGCGACCGTCGTCCGGTTGTCGGCGCCGATCACGGCATCGATCGTGACGTCTCCATTCGCCAGGCCACTAGCCAGGCCGCCTTCATCCTCGCCGCCCCGCTCGCTGGCCGGCACGCCGTCGGGCGGGAAGACGATGCTCTCGAAGGCGCGCCGGGTCTGGCGGTAGCGCCGGCCATCGGCGAGGACGAGGACCCCCTCGAGCAGATCGTCCGGGAGTGCCAGTGGCGTGCCGTCCCGGATCCGGTCGAGGCGATCGCTCGGCGTGGCGAAGGCCGCCGTCCCGTCGGCCTCCCACCCTTCCCAACGGGCCGGGTCGACGTCGGCCAGCATCGCCGCCCGCCGGGCCTGCTCCGCCAACTGCTCGCGGCGCGTGGGCGGCCGGTCGCCCGCCGACGCAAAGACGTCCCGGACATCCAGGCCCAGGGAGGCAACCGCCCCCGTCACCAGCAGCGCGACCAGGGCGGCGAGGCCATGTCTCATCTGCATGTTCGTGGCTCCTGTGCGTCGTTCGGAACGCGTGCCCGGAGGGACCCTTCTGGACGGGCTTTGGGGACCAACTCTAAGCCCGTCTGCGCGGGCGTCAAGCGGAAAAGGTGGTTCGCGGTCACAATCGACGAGTGGAGACGGCGCAATCGCTCCCGACCCGCTGCTGCATCGCGGGCGGCGGTCCCGCGGGCATGATGCTCGGGGTCCTGCTCGCGCGGGCGGGGATCGACGTGGTCGTGCTCGAGAAGCACGCGGACTTCCTGCGCGATTTCCGCGGCGACACCGTGCACCCCTCGACGCTCGAAGTGATGCACGAGCTGGGCTGGCTGGAGAGCTTCCTCCGCCGGCCGCACCAGGAAGTCAGCGAGCTGGGCGGCTACGTCGGCGACGACCGCATCCTGGTCGCCGACTTCTCGCACGTGCCGACCCGCTGCCATTTCGTCGCCCTCATGCCGCAGTGGGACTTCCTCGACTTCCTCGCCGAGCAGGGACGGCGATATCCCACGTTCCACCTCGCGATGGAGGCAGAGGTCGTCGACCTCCTCGTCGAAGACGGCCACGTGACGGGCGTGAAGGCCAGGACGCCGCGCGGCCCGCGCGAGGTCCGGGCGCCGCTCACCGTCGGCGCGGACGGCCGGCAGTCGGTCGTGCGCGAGCGGGCCGGCCTGCGCGGGGACGAGCTCGGGGTGCCCATCGACGTGCTGTGGATGCGGCTGTCCCGCCGGCCCGGCGATCCGGGGCAGACGTTCGGCTACCTGCGCGGCGGCCACATCCTGGTGATGCTCGACCGCGGCGACTACTGGCAATGCGCGTTCGTCATCGCCAAGGGCGGCCACGACGAGCTGCGCCGGAAGGGGCTCCCGTCGCTCCGCGACACGCTCGCCGCCATGGTGCCGTTCCTCCGCGACCGCGTCGGCGAGCTGGCCGACTGGGATGCGGTCAAGCTCCTCACCGTGAAGATCGATCGCCTGCGCGAGTGGCAGCGGCCGGGCCTGCTGTGCATCGGCGACGCCGCCCACGCGATGTCGCCCATCGGCGGGGTCGGGATCAACCTGGCCATCCAGGACGCCGTGGCGGCGGCCAACCTGCTGGCCGGACCACTGCGGCGGGGCCCGGTCTCGATCGGCGACCTGCGAAGGGTCCAGCGCCGGCGCGAGTTCCCCACCCGCGCCACGCAGCGCCTGCAGTCGTTCATCCAGGACCGCGTGATGAGCCGTGTCCTGGAAGGCGCCGCGCCGAAGCGGCTGCCGCTCGCCGCCCGCCTTCTCCGCGACCACAAGATGCTGCGCCGCATTCCCGCGCGGGTGATCGGGGTGGGCTTCCGCCCGGAGCACGTGAGGACGCCCGACGCGTTCTCATGAGCCATATCGTCGACCGCCGCACCTTGCTCCTTGACCGGCCGCAGCGTCCTATGGAATAAGACCGTCCAACCGGACCCCGGCGTTCGCCCTCAATCGAAGACGTCACGAGGCATCGCATGGCCCCCACGCGCCTCCTGCAGTTCGCGACCACGCTTCGGCTGCTCCTGTCCGTGATCCTCTGCGCCTGCTCAGCTGGCGCGCCTGGGCGTCAGGCCGACCGCCGCGGGCCAGAGACCTTCGTGGGACGCTTCGCGGACCTCACCCTGGATCGTGCCGGGCAGCGCGTGCGTTCCCGCTTCCCCGACGGGCCGAACCCGCTGCCGGGTCGGCTCCTGGTGAAGATCGATCCGGCCGAGGTGCTGTACCGCTACAAGTTGCCGCCGACCGACACCATTGCCCTGGAAAGGATCGCCGCCGCCTCGGGCGTGACGAAGGACCTGCACGTGACCGCCGTGGAGGAACTCGGCTCCACGGCGGCCGGCAAGAGGTCCATCCGTTTCCAGATGGCGGAGGACACATCCGTGGACGGGATCCGGCACCGCCTGGCCGCTTCCGGCGCCGCGCTCCGACAGGACCTTCTCGCATCCGCGAGCAAGGCGCGCCAGTTCGTCGTCGACGTTCCGCGCCACCCACTCGCAGCCCTGGTGGTCCGGCCGCCGACCCGCCGATATCCGCAGCTCCGCTCGACGAGCTCG
>QHVM01000010.1 GCA_003223555.1 Acidobacteriota bacterium
CTGATAGACGATCAAGCTCAGGCCCAGGCCGACCAGGAACAGGGCCATGGCCGTCGCCTTGCGGCCGAGGCTCCAGCGCAGCGAGCCCCGGTAGCGTTCCGTGGTGGTGGCCACGACGCGGTCGAACCCGGTGAAGAACCGCCCCTTGGCCCCGTGCGGGCGGCCGAGCAAGCGAGCGGACAGCGCCGGGGTCAGGGTGAGCGCGTTGAAAGCGGAGATCGCGATCGAGAAGGCGATCGTCAGCGCGAACTGGCGGAACAGGATGCCCGTCGTGCCCGGGAAGAAGGCCACCGGCACGAACACCGCGATCAGGACCAGCGAGGTCGCGATCACCGCGCCCGTCACCTCCTTCATCGCCGCGGAGGCCGCCGCGAAGGCGTCGCGCTGTCCCTCGCGGATGTGCCGCTCGATGTTCTCGATCACCACGATCGCGTCGTCCACCACCAGGCCGGTGGCGAGCGTGATGCCGAAGAGGGTGGGGGAGAGGGCGCAGTCGATCGTCCAGCAGCAGCCCGAGACCGACACGGTCTTCGCGATCACCGGGTTCAGCTTCGCGGGCACCGCTCCCAACCGCGGCCTGATGTTCTTCGGCCTGAAGCCGTACTCCGAGCGGCGCGGCGCCGCGCACTCGGCCCAGACGGTGATCAACCGCCTCCGCGGGCCTCTCTTCGGGATCACCGACGCGATGGTGCTGCCGTTCCTGCCGCCGCCGGTGGAGGGCCTCGGCACGTTCGGCGGCTTCCAGTACGTGGTGCAGGACCAGGGAGGCCACACGCTGGAAGAGCTGGCCAAGGTCACCCAGGACATGGTCGCCGCCGGCAACGCGAGCAAGAACGTGCAGGGCCTCTTCACCAGCTACACCGCCAGCGACCCGCAGTTCGTGGTCACGATCGACCGTGAGAAGGCCAAGGCGGTGCGGGTGCCGCTCCAGCAGATCACCGACACGCTGCAGACCTACATGGGCTCGGCCTACGTGAACGACTTCGACTTCAACAACCGGTCGTACCGGGTGTACGTGCAGGCCGACCAGCAGTTCCGCTCGCACCCGAAGGACCTGCGGCAGTTCTACGTGCGCTCCGAGACGGGGATGATGATCCCGATGGACAACCTGGTGCGGGTGGCCTCGTCCACGACCCCGAGCGTCATCACGCATTACAACCTGTTCCGGTCGGCGGAGATCAACGGCTCGGCCGCGCCGGGCCGCAGCTCCGGGGACGCCATCGCGGCCATGGAGACGCTGAGCGAGAAGGCGCTGCCCCAGGGGTTCGGCTACGAGTGGACGGGCATCTCGCTCGAGGAGCTGCAGTCGGGGCAGACGGCGGTGCTGCTCTTCGGCCTCGGGACGCTCGTCGTGTACCTCACGCTGGCCGCCCAGTACGAGTCGTTCGTGCTGCCGTTCATCGTCCTGATGGCCGTGCCGATGGCGCTCCTGGGCGCCCTCGGCGCGCAGTGGCTGCGCGGGCTGCAGAACGACGTGTACTGCCAGATCGGGCTGGTGATGCTGGTCGGCCTGTCCTCGAAGAACGCCATCCTGATCGTCGAGTTCGCGGAGCAGCTCCGCGAGCGCGGGCTGTCGATCGTGGACGCCGCGGTGGAGGCGGCGCGGATCCGCCTGCGGCCGATCCTGATGACGTCGCTCGCCTTCATCCTCGGCGTGGTGCCGCTGGTCATGGCCACGGGCGCAGGGCAGGCCGGGCGGCACTCCGTCGGCACGACCGTCTTCGGCGGCATGATCGCCTCGACGGTGCTGAACCTGTTCTTCATCCCGGTCCTCTACCTGGTGATCGAGACGGCGCGCGAGCGGATGGGGGCCAAGGCCACGCGCTGACGGCCGCTGGTCATCTTGACCGGGCGGCGCGGGTCCGGTGGTAGACTGGCGCCGGTCTTCACAAGCTCAAAGAGGGGGTCCTTCGATGCGGCAGCGAATCTCGTTGTGCGTGGGTCTCGGCCTGCTCATGGCGACGGGCGCCTGGGCGCAGCTCGCGTCCCAGACGGCCCTGGTCGGCACGGTGACCGACAGCGGCGGCCTCGTCGTGCCCGGCGCCCGCGTCGTGGCCGTGAACGTCGGCACCCAGGACACCTACGAGGCGACGACCAACGCGGACGGCTTCTACAACATCCAGTTCGTCCGCACGGGCCGGTACGAGATCACCGTCTCGGCTTCCGGCTTCCAGGCGTTCAAGGCCACGGGCATCGAGGTGCCGACCAACAAGGTGGTGCGCACGAACGCGACCCTGCAGGTCGGCGGCGTGACGGAGACGGTGACCGTCGCCGCCACCGGCGCCGCCCTCGACACCGACAAGGCCGCTCTCTCGGAGACCATCGGC
The DNA here is from genome assembly GCA_003223555.1 of Acidobacteriota bacterium. Classification (GTDB taxonomy): domain Bacteria; phylum Acidobacteriota; class Vicinamibacteria; order Fen-336; family Fen-336; genus AA32. The sequence goes on from QHVM01000010.1 coordinate 2,328, forward strand.
GAGCGCAAGGTCCAGGAGCTGCCGGTGGGCAACGGCCGGAACGTCTGGAACCTGGCCACCACGACGGCGGGCGTCCTGGCCGGGACGACCGGGGTGGCCGGACAGAGCACGGCCACGGCGGCCGGGAACTTCTTCGGCGCCGGCCAGCGGAACATCCAGAACAGCCTGTCGCTGGACGGCATCGCCTCCACGAACAACCTCCTGCCCATAACCACCATGCGCCCGATCGCGGACGCGGTGACGGAGGTCCAGGTGCAGACCGGCAGCACCTCCGCCGAGTACGGGTCCTACCTCGGCGTCCACATCAACGTGGTCACCAAGAGCGGGACCAACGAGCTGCACGGCTCCGCGTTCGAGTTCTTCCGGGACGAGACGCTCGACGCCCGAGGCTTCTTCGACAACCCGACCGCGCGCAAGAACCCGCTGCGCCGCAACCAGTACGGCGGCCAGGTCAACGGGCCGGTCGTCATCCCCGGGCTCTACAACGGCCACAACAAGACGTTCTTCATGTTCGCCTACGAAGGCATCCGGCAGGAGTCGACCGGGTCGGCCATCATCTCCGTGCCGACCGCGCTGATGCGGCAGGGCAACTTCACCGAGCAGGCGGCCGCCATCCGGAACCCCCGCACGGGCGTGGTCTACCCGGGCCAGATCGTTCCTCGGTCGGACTGGTCTCCCGTCGCGGTGAAGCTCCTGGAGCTCTACCCCCAGCCGAACGGTCCGGGGACGGGCGCGAACTTCCGGGGACCGACGCTGAGCAAGGTCGACACGGACCAGGTCCTGGCCCGCGTCGACCAGACGATCGGCAACAAGGCGCGGCTCTACGCGCGCTTCAACTGGCAGGACGAGAACCTCACGGACCTGGGCGCGATCCAGACCGGCGGCACCATCATCCCCCGGACGAACAAGAACGCGCTGTTCGCCTGGACCCAGACGTTCACCTCGAACCTCGTCAACGACTTCCGCGTCGGGTATCTGGGCGTCAACGAGACGCTGACGAACTACTTCCTGGTGAACGGTCCGGCCGACGTCGGGACGAGCCTGGGCATCCCGGGATTCGACGGCGACACCCGGTTCAACAACCCCGGCATCCCCTCCGTCAACGTCAGCGGATTCCAGGGGCTGGGGAACGGGGGCACGAACTGGCCGCAGTGGGACCGGACGTTCCAGCTCTCGAACGTCGCCGCGTGGAACCGCGGATCCCACAACATCCGCGCGGGGTTCGACGTCCGGAGGCAGAGCACCGCGCGCCAGGCCGCCAACGACCCCCGCGGGCGGTTCGACTTCAACGGCCAGCTCAGCGGGTACTCGGTGGCCGATTTCCTGCTGGGGTTCCCGCGCACGATCATCCCGCCCACGGACCAGGTGAAGGGCCACGTGGCCGGATGGCGCAACGGCATCTTCGTCAACGACACCTGGCAGGCATCGCGCAAGCTGACCCTGAACCTCGGCCTGCGCTACGAGCGGCACACGCCGGTGAAGACGATCATCGGCCGGGCCACGGAGCTGAACGCGGACCAGACGCAGATCATACCCACCACCATCCCCTCGCCCGGCTTCGAGTTCCACGACCCGAACAACCACGACTTCGCCCCGCGGATCGGCGCGAACTACCGCCTGACCGACAAGACGGTGGTGCGGGCCGGGTTCGGCATCTACTACAACCCCAACCAGCTCAACTCGTTCACGTTCCTGACCAACAACCCGCCGATCGCCGCGGTGACCACGTTCACCAACGACAACCCGGTGCGGCTGCTTTCCTTCGAGCAGCCCTTCGGTGTCGTGGGGGCGGTGGGGCTCCCCGACATGATCACGCCCAACCGGCACCTGCCGAACGCGCGCAAGGACCAGTGGAGCTTCGACGTCCAGCACGAGGTCTTCGGGGGCACCGTGCTGGACCTGCAGTACATCCACTCCCACACCCGCAACCTGGATCGGAGCTTCTTCAACAACACGCCGACACCGGGTCCGGGCGCGGTGGACTCGCGCCGGCCGAACCCGAGGTTCCGGTCGATCCGCACCATCACGAACGACCTCGTCGCCGACTACGACGGCGTCAGCGTGATCGTGCGCAAGCGCATGAGCCACGGCCTGCAGGTGGACGCAAGCTACACCTGGTCGCGCACCCGCGACATGGCCACGAACTCGAACGCCGGCGGCACGACCATGGACCAGTACGACATCCGGAGGGACTACGCTTCCGCGAACTGGGACGTGCCCCATCGCTTCGTCGCGTCCTACGTGTACGACATGCCGTTCTTCAAGGAGTCGAGGAACGCGCTGCTGAAGCAGGCGCTCTCCGGCTGGCAGCTCAGCGGGGTCACCACCCTCCAGAGCGGCGTCCCCATCAACGTGACGATCGTCCCCGACCGGGCCAACACCGGGTCGGCGAACCAGCGGCCGGACGTCGTCGGCACGCCCAGCGCCGACTGCGGCGGAGGCAAGCTCGTCAACTGCATCGATCCGGCGGCGTTCGCGCTGCCCGCGCAGTTCACCTTCGGCAACGCTCCGCGCAACCTGCTGCGCGGCCCCGGGCTGTTCGTGACGGACATGGCGCTCGTCAAGAGCTTCGCGCTCCACCGCGACGCGCAGTTCCAGGTCCGGGTCGAGGCCTTCAACGTCTTCAACCACCCCAACTTCCTGAACCCGGGCTCGCAGTTCGGGACGTCGACCTTCGGGCGGATCACGTCCGCCAACCCGATGCGCCAGGTCCAGCTCGGAGGGAGGCTGCTGTTCTGAGCGGCGCTACGAACGACCCTCGAGCCGCCTCTCGAGAGCATCGATTCGCGTCTGGAGGCCGTCGAGTCTTGTCCTCAGCTCTTCCACCTCTGACCGCAATGCGTAGTCGCGTTGGACGTCTACCAGCTCGTCCAGGCGCTTCTCGACCCGGCTGAGGCGTTCGTCGAGCCGGCGCACCGTGGCCACGAGGTCGCGGTGCTCGGCCTCGAGCGACTCGAGCCGCTGCTCCATGCGGTCGAGCCGCTGCTCCACTCGGTCGAGCCGCTCCTCCACGCGCCCAAGACCGACCTTGACCGAAGCGTACTCCGTCCCGATACGCTCCAGACGGTGGTAGATCGCGTCGAAGTGGCCGTCGATCGCGTCGAATCGCGGATTGACGAGGCGGGCCACCACGCGCTCGATATCCGGCAGGATGATCTCGCGGTGGTACCGAGCGAGTACGCTCAGCAGCTCGTCCGACATCGGCCGATCCTACTCCCTTCCGGCTGACGGCGATCCGCAATTCGCGTCGCGGCGCCGGAGCCAGGCCGGCAGGGGAGAGCGACCAGCCGAGCGCCACGCTAGCGCGGGTCAGGGACAGGACAGGTCCGATCGCGTGACTCGCCGGTGGGCGAGCTCACCACGCGATCCCGTAGTCCTCGCCGTGGTTGCTCGACCCGCCCCAGAACGTCCCGTGCTTCGCGTCGAAGAAGATCGCGTTGATGGGCCCCGAGGTCCGCTCCTGGTAGTCCAGCTTGTAGCCCCGGCGCTGGAGGTCGGCGCGCACCCAGGCCGGCATCGACGCGTTGAGGGTCAGCCGGCCGGGCTGCGCATCGTGCACGCCGAACGAATTCCGGAACTGGTAGCTGTTGAAGTTGGCGGCCTCGGTCGCCTCCTGCACGGTCATGCCGAACTCGACCACGTTCAGGAAGAACTGCAGCAGGTTCTGGTCCTGCGTGTCGCCGCCCTGCACGGCGAACGAAAGGTAGGGCTTGCCATCGCGAAGGGCGAGGGTCGGCGTGAGGGTCACCCGGGGATGCTTGCCGGGCTCGATCACGTTGAAGGGGTTCTCTTCGGGCGTGAGCACGAAGCTCTGCATGCGCTGGCTCATGCCGATTCCGGTCCGGCCCGCGACGACCGCCGGCACCCAGGCCCCGCTGGGCGTGACCGAGACGACCCAGCCTTCCTCGTCGGCCGCCTCGATGGAGGTCGTGCCGCCCGGATTGTCCGGGTCGGCGGCGCGCTGCGACGGCTCGGCCTTCGCCTTGGGGGCGCCGGTCGTGTGCCAGGCCGCGAGCACCTCCCGGTACGGGTTCTCCCCGCCCTGGAAGGGATAGGGATCGCCGGGTCGCACGTCGGGGTCGTTGCGCTCCCCGTCGATCTGCGCCCGGCGCTTCTTCGCGTACTCCTTCGAGAGCAGCCCTTTCACCGGCTCCTCGGGAGGGAAGTAGATGTCGCCGTAATAGAAGTCGCGGTCGGCGAAGGCCAGGCTCATCGCCTGGTAGACGGTGTGGACGTAGCGCCCGCTGTTGTAACCCATGCCCTTGAGGTCCACGTCCTCGAGGATGTTCAGCGCCTGCAGCATCGCCGGCCCCTGCGTCCACACGTTCAGCTTGTAGACATCGATCCCCTTGTAGCGCGTGCTGACCGGCTCCTCGAGGTGCACCTGCCACCGGGCGAGGTCCTCGCGCGTGATGAGTCCACCCTGCTCGCGCATGCCGCGGACCAGCTCTTCGCCGATGTCGCCCTTGTAGAAGCGGTCGTAGGCGGCCTGGATGGCCTCGCGGCGGCTCTTGCCTCGCGCGAGCGCCTGCTTCTCCGCCTCGACCAGCTTGCGCAGCGTCGCGGCCAGATCGGGCTGCTTGAAGACCTCGCCCGGCTCCGGCGCCTCGCGCTTCTGGCCGAGGTGGGGGAGGAAGACGGCCTTCGAGTACGGCCACTCCTTCAGCCGCGCCTTGGTGCGCTCGATCGTGCTCGTGAGCTGGGCCTCGATCGCGTAGCCGTCGGCCATCTGGATGGCCGGCGTCAGCACGTCGGCGAGCGACAGCCGCCCCCATTCGGCCAGCATGACCATCAGGCCGCCCGGCGTCCCCGGGGTCACCGCGGCCAGCGGGCCGAACTCCGGGGGCGCGACGAGGTCCTTCTTCTTGAAGAAGTCCGGCGTCGCTCCGGTCGGCGCCACGCCGAGGGCGTTGACGCCGACGACCTTCCCGGTCTTCGGGTTGTAGACGAGGGCCTGGGTCTCACCACCCCAGCTCAGCGTGTCCCACATCGTGGTGGTCGCCGCCAGCATGGCGCAGGCGGCGTCGACCGCGTTGCCGCCCTTCTGGAAGGTGATCGCGCCCGCGGTGGCGGCGAGCGGCTTGCCGGTGATGGCGACCCAATGCCGGCCGTGCAGCGGCGGCTTCTGGGTCGCGGCGATGAGGAGCAGGCCCGATCCCAAGATTCCAGCCAGCTTCACCGTTCGGGCCATGCGTTTCCTCCGCGATGGGCGCCCGGCGGCCGCCGTTCGCCGGTCGTCCGTCTTGACGGGCGCGGCGCCCGAGAGATATTGTCGAAAATACCCTAAGGAGGACTCCAAATGAGGTCGAGCCGAGCGGTATTGTTCGTGTCCCTGGCGGCGGCGGTGGCGGCTGCCCCGGCCCTGCGAGCCCAGGCGCCGCCGCCGATGCCCAAGCCCGGCCCCGAGCACGAGCTGTTCAAGCAGGACGAGGGCACCTGGGACGCCACGGTCGAATCCTGGATGGCTCCCGGCGCCCCGCCGATGACGTCGAAGGGCGTCGAGACGAATACGCTGGGCTGCGGAGGCCTGTGTCTCGTGACCACTTTCAAGGGCGATTTCGGCGGCATGCCCTTCGACGGCCGCGGCACCAGCACCTACGATCCCGCCAAGAAGAAGTACGTGGGGAGCTGGACCGATTCCATGTCCACCGGGCTCATGCTCGGCGAGTCCACCTACGACCCGGCCAGGAAGCTCGTCACCGGCTACATGGAAGGGCCGGACATGACCGGGAAGGTCGTGAAGTCGAAGTCCGTCGTCGAGTACAAGGCGGACGGCTCGCGCGTGTTCACGATGTACACCCAGACGCCCGACGGCAAGGAGGTGCCGGGCATGCGCATCACCTACACGAAGCGGAAGTAGGGCCGCGAGCCGGCGGCCGGCCGCTCTAGCTCACCGTCTTGCCGTGCCGCCGGAGCGCTTCCGTGACGGCGTTCGTGCGATCCGCCCGGGCGCCTGCCTCGCCGTCGAGGCCGGCGCCCGTCAGCTGCGCCTCCTCCACCCGCCAGGTGCCGTTCACCTGTCGCATGACCACCCAGCCCGGGCCGCCCATGGCCTCGCGGATGATCGACTCCCATTCTTCGAGTTGGGTCTGCGTGAGCGGCCGGCTGCCTTCGGCCCTCCAGGAGAAATCGACGTAGTACGGCATCGGGCCGCACCTCCGCGCGCCGAAACGCCGCAACCGGGCCTAGCCGCCCCCGCGTCCGATGCGGCCGAGATGGTCCATGAGGGCGGCCACATCCACGCGCAGCGGTCCTTCACGGCGATACCGCACGAGCCCGCGGCGGCGGAGCCGTCCCAGCGTGACCGTGACGTGGGGCCGGCTCATGCCGGCCATCTTGGCCAGCTCGTTGTGACTGAGCGACAGCGTCACCGTGTCTCCCGGGCCGCTGCGGCCGGCCCGCGCGGCCAACGTGCCCAGGCGGATCATCAGACGGCCGAGCCGCTGTTCGGCCCCGCGGTGCGCGAGCACCTCGACCCGATGCTCGGTGTCCGTGAGCCGCAGGCAGAGGGTGCACACCAGCGCTTCCAGCGCCTCGCGGCTCTGGCGCAGGTAGCTCAGGAACGAGGTCAGCTTGATCTCTATCGCTTCCGACGCGACCAGGGCATGGGCCGTCGTCTCGCGGGTCCGCGTCCGAGAAGCGCACACGCACAGCTCGCCGAAGGGCTGGCCCGCCTCGACCGTGCGCAGGACGACGGGCCGCTCATCGGGGCTGGCGGTCATGATCGCCACTCGTCCTCGTCGAAGGAAGTACATGCGATCGGCAGCGTCGTCCGATTGCCACAGATAGCCGCCTTTCGCGTACCGCCGGAGACGGCCCACTGATCCATCGCGCGGCAGATGGTCCAGCGTGATGCCGGTCAGCGCCTCGCAGTCGAGGTGATGGGGGAACCTTGGAGTGTCCATGAAGGCTTTTCGGGAGGGCGCGCACCTCCGCGGCCGCGAAAGGCGACGCCTTTGCCTCCCTGTTGTATACCAATAGCCAAGGCGGCTAATTTACACGGCGGGCTTGCGATTACAAGTTCGTGCGCGAACACCGCGGTTGGGGGGCGCGCGCTCCGACTTCGGCAGTTCGGACATCGGCAGTAGCGCACGCCTGGCCAGCTACGGACGCCGGCCCGCCGACGCCTCGAGGAGCTGGCAGAACGCGTTCAGCGCCCGCATCAGCCCCGGCGTCCGGCACTGGACGTCCAGCAGCCTCGGATTGCCCAGGACGACGGCGAAGCACCGTGCCCGGGACACCGCCACGTTGAGCCGGTTGCGCGAGTACAGGAACTCGAGGTGGCGGGGCGCGTCCTCGGCGGACGAGGTCGCCATCGAGTAGAGCACCACGGCCCCTTCCTGGCCCTGGAACTTGTCCACGGTCCCGGCCCGCGGCTTCAAGCGAAGCGAGGCCTCGACGGCTCGCGACAGTTCCGCCACCTGGACGTTGTACGGCGCCACCAGCAGGATGTCGTCAAGCCCCAGCCGGCGCTCCACGCCCTTCTGGTTCCTCCAGACGCACGAGAGCAGCTCCCGCGTGACGTCGGCCGCCAGCGTGGCCTCTTCCGGCGAGCGGGCGGCGCGGCGGGCATGCTCGACCGGGATGAAGAGGACGCCGGCGCCCTCGCCCAGCCGGGACCCGACGCCCAGCCGCTGCCCGCAGGTCGTCGGGTGGGATTCCAGCCGAGACGCGTAGAACGCCTCCGAGACGTACCGGCACAGTTCCGGATGGAGCCGCCACGTCTCCGGCAGGAAGAGGCCCTTCTCGTGCGGGATCGTCGCCTCCTCGCCGATCACGTGCTCCAGCGCCGATTTCTCGGCCCCGTCGGGATGCATCCCCTGCGTGACCTGGGCGAGCTGGTTCGGGTCGCCCAGCATGACCAGCGCCCGCGCGCTGCTTGCCGCAGCGGCGGCGGTCGCGAGCGACATCTGGCCGGCCTCGTCGACGAAGAGGACGTCCACCAGGCCCTGCATCAGCGCCGCGGTGAACAGCCAGGCCGTGCCGGCGGCGATCGCGCAGCGGCCGGAGGTCAGGGCCTGGGCGACGTCGTCGTCCGCCCCCAGCACTTCGACGCCGGGCGCCTGCGACGCCTGCTCCGGTTTCGCCTTCTGGGCGATCCGGACCGCCATGCCCTCCTCACCGGCCGCTTGCGCGATCGCGTCGACCATGTTCGTGATCGCCTTGTGGGCCTGAGCGGTGACGCCGACCCGCCGTCCCTGCCGCACGAGCGAGAGGATCATCCGCGCGCCGGTGTAGGTCTTGCCCGAGCCCGGTGGCCCCTGGACCGGCAGGTACGAGTCCTCGAGCGCGACGGCGATCTGGCGCGCCGCGGCCACGATGTCGCCTCCGGCCCGCGTCAGGGGAGCGCCCGGCACGATCCCGCACACGCGGGGAGGCCGGCGGAGAAGCAGCTCCCGGACCGCTCGATACGGCCCAGGACCGTCGATGCCGGCATCGGCGACGTGATCGGCCACCCGGCCGAGCGCGTCGCGCAGGGGATGGCTGGGGATGGGCTGCGCCTCGATCAGCGCGCGTGGATGCGGGCGTCGGCTGTGGCGGCTACGCTTGAGGTCGATCGTCCCCGCCACGCGATCGACGCCGACGACCTCGCCAGGTCTTCCCTCGTCCGCCGGGTCCACCGGCTCGTCCCCCACGTTGAAGGGATGCTCCTGCTCCGGGTCGTAGCGGTAGCGATGCAGGTACGACTGCTTGATCTCGCCGACGAGGCCCTCGTACTCCAGCCCCCCGAGCGCATCCGATGACGCGGTCAGCTCGTCCATCGGCCTCTCGAGCAGGTAGAAGTACCGCCACCACTGCGGCTTGTCCTCCCGGCGGTGCCATTCGAGGAGCGTCGAGAGGAGCCAGCGCGCGCGTTGCTCCTCGCTGCGCTCTTCGGCCGCGGCGGGGATCCCCCGGCGCAGTCGCTCGATCCGCTCGGCCATCTTCACGCCGGCCTGCGCGGCCTTCTCGCTCGGCTCGCTCGACGGTGGCGCCGGCCGCGGCCACGGGCCGCCGAATCGGGCCTGCGCCTCGACCCGTCGCTCCTCCAGCCAGGCCCGCAGCTTCCACACGGAGACGCAGTCGTCGCGGTTGTAGGCTTCGATCTCCTGGAGGATCGACGGCGCCCGCGAGTCCAGCCACTCCTCGTAGGCGACCAGCGCGAACCCCGGATGCGTCACCGGGCCCTCCCGACGGGGCATGTAGAGCTTCTCGACCCTCTTCAGCGAGTACGACTCGTCGGAGACGCGCAGCCCCTGCCGCAGGATCGAGTACAGGTCGACGAGCACCCTCCCCCGAAGCAGCGTGTCGAGCTCGTCCTCCCGGATGGCGTGGCGACCCATCAGGCGCTTCAGCGCCCCCGACTCGTACCCCCCGTAGTGGTAGACGTGCATGTCGGGCCAGCGCCGGCGGCGCTCCACCACGAGGGCGATGAGCTGGTCGAAGGCGCTCCGCTCCTCCTCGGGTGAGTGCGCCCACACGGGGCGATAGACGGGCCGGCCGTCTTCTTCAATAAGGATGCCGAACAGGTACTCGAGCCCGTCCTCTTCGGCCCAGGGGTCGGCCTCGAGGTCCAGGAAGACGTCCCCCGGCGATGGCGAAGGCAGGCCGGCCAGGCCGCGGGCCTGGACCGCCGCGTCCGGTGCGATCAGCTCGTAGCGAACGGCACCGTCCGCGTACTGCTGGATCTGCAGGCGGGCCTGGGCGCGAAGCGCCTCGAGCGCCGCTGTCCTCAGGCCGGGGACCGCCGAACCATCCATGCCGCCGTGGCCGAGAGCCGTAACGTTCCCGACGCCGGCCTCGCGGAGCCGCGCCATCTGCACGCGCGTGATGTTGGCCACGAGCGAGAGGTGGTCGTCCGCGCGGCGTCGGTCCATGCACTCGGCCCACCAGCGGCAGATGCGGCAGTGCTCGACCGGCTCCGGGTAGGTGTCGGTCGGCGCGCCGGCGGCGACGGCTTCTTCGAACCGGCACCGGACGCGGCGGAAATAGGCCGCGTAGTCGTCGAGGCGGAGCTCATGGGTGCGGCCGTCTCCGGTGACGACATGGATGTGTTCCGGCGCGACGCCTTGCAGCCGTCGGAGCTGATCCGCGTAGAGGCAGAGCTGCAGGATGGCCGCGCCCTTGACGATCCGTGAGAGCTTGGCGTCCGCCGGCTCGTAGCTCCAAGGACCCAGCGCGCTGGCCCGCTCGACCCGGAGGAGGAAGTCTGCCCGGCCCTGCCACCGCCCGTCGAACAAGGCGGCCTGGGCGATCACGTCCGCGCCGGAGCGCATCGCGTCCAGGGTGAGCCGGTCGGCCTCCCGCAACGCCTCCACGGTCCGGTGGGGCGCCGAAGGGAACTCGACGATTCGCCGGCCCGCCTCCCGCTGGCGCGCCAGGAAGCGCGCCTCGCGCTCGAGGCCGCGCGCCTGGATCACGTCGAGGGCGGGATCGAGCCGCACCGGCCTCTTCCGCAGACCCTCGGCGGCCTGGCGCTCGAGGACCGTCAGGTGAGCGCAGGCCAGATGGCCCACCAGGTCGGATGCGCTGAGGACCAAGGACCCGTCGAGGACCTGCATCGGTAGGAAAAGCGCATCTTACTCCCGAGCTGGGACAGGACAGGTCCAGTCTTGCAATCGTCATCGTCCGGCAGCACGTATCGATCATTGGGCGCGAGCTTGGACGCCTGGACGAATCCGTGGCTTCCGCTGTCGCCTTGCTGACGTCCTGTAGGCGATAGCCGCGACGAAAATCCATCCTTGGCTCCGCTGCCGCACCACTGATAGACTTTCCTGCTCCGACATCCGCTCCTGGATCCGGACAGACGACCGCCCAAGCTTCACGAGGAAGGCTTCACGGTCGGCGGGCCCGACCAGGCCTGGCTCTACCGGGAGGCCGCCCTCGATCTCTGGCGGGCCACACCAGGCGCGCTCGAGTGGCTGGCCGCCGCTGGTCCCGCGCTCGTCAGCCGACGCTCCCACGCACGCTCGATGAATCGGTCGGTCTGAACGGCGGGGCAGTCTTGGCAAGGTGCGGCGGCGGCTCGAGGCGCTACCTCAGCGCCGGCGGCGCCGGCCTGGCCCGCCGATCGCCTCGCCCCATCGCGACAGGAACGTGGTGACGAACGCCTGCGTCTGCGCGGGCTCGGCGGCCAGCGGCGCCAGGGACAGGGCGACCGTGAGGGCCAGGTGGTAGCCCTCGGCTCGCGAGGCGGCGGCGCGGAGATAGGCGGGGTGGGCATCGTTGACCCGGACCGTCGACTCCACCAGGCGGCCGAGGTTGGGATCATCCGGCCGGCTCTCGAACTGAAGGCTCAACCCGACGCGCGACGGCCGCCGCCGGCCGCGCCCGGCCGGCCAGGTGACGTCCGAGCTGGCCTGGCCTGACGTCCCGCCCTCGCGGCGTCGTTCGCCGCCGCCGTCGTCAGCCGACTCGGTGTCGGCCGTCGCCGTGGATGGCGTCGCCCTCGCGCCGCCCGACGCGGCCTCGGGCCCCTCCGGCGCGTCCGCCTCAGGCAGGGCCGCCGCGACATGGCCGGCGGCGATACCGGGAGGAACCGTTCCACCGCCCGGCGCGGTCCCGAGCGACAGCCGCTTCTGCCCGCCCGCGCGCCGCTCGATGAGCGATGCCACCAGCGGGAAATCGTCGGCCACGCCGACCAGGATGTCGGTCAGGTCGCGCTCCAGGGGCCGGACCTTGCGGCGGCGCGCCTCCTCGCCGCGCACGTCGCCGCCCGCTCCCCAGGCCGCGAGGGGGCCCGCCGCGGCCTCCTGCATGCCTTTGCGATAGGCCAGGTACAGCGCACCCCGCGGCCCGGTCCGGATGAAGTCGGCCTTGTTCAAGGTCAGGGACTCGGCCAGGTCCGGCACCTCGATCAAGCCCCGGATCCGCGCCGGGTCCGACGGCGCCAGGCCCAGCCAGTCCCACCCGCGCTTGATCACCTTGCCGAGCGTGCTGACGGCCAGCCCCCGATCGTCCTCCGGGAGTGCCTCCGGAAACCGCGCGAGGTAGCCGACTGCGGAAGGCTTCCGCCTCCTGCCCAATCGCACGGCGAGCGGGACACGCTCGCCCGCGGCGGCGCGGCGTTCGAGGGCCACATCGTTGACGAGGAAGCCTACGCCGATGGGATAGTGCGCGGCCAGGACCTCGTCGAAGCCGGGGTCGAACAGCGGCGCGAAGTGGCGCCGAAGCACCGACTCCAGGAAACCGGCGTCGAGGAGCGGGGACAGGGGATTGCGGACCCGGAGGCGGACCGCGGTGCCGTGGCCATCGACGAGGCCGCTCGGAGGCACCCATCGCCACGGCGCCTTATGGCGCGAGGCGAGCCGCCACAAGGTAGCCACGTGGCTCTTCCCGCGCCGGGTCTCGGTCAGGACGTCCTCGGAGGCCAGGATGCCGAGCTTGATACCCACGCCCGCGAACCCGATGCCCTCTCCGCGGCTCTTCGTGCTGGCGGCGATGTCGTGGTAGCGGGCCAGCTCGCGCCGGCTCATCCCCGAGCCGTCGTCGACGACCGTGAGCGTGGCCAGCGAGGGATCAGCCCGGAAGTGAAGAGCGGCCGCGCCCGAGTCGAGGGAGTTGGCCACGATCTCGGTCACGATCGACTCCTCGAGGGCGCCAGGATAGGCGTCCCGGATGTCCTCCAGGAGGTGCTGCAGGTCGACGCGTGTCTCGCCCAAGGCTGGTCTCGGTGATGCCCGTTGCTGAGTCTACACGCGGGCCGCACGTTCGAGCGCGGCTCGGCCTGGTATGCTCGGCGCGGTCAGGTGCTCGATGGGCCCGACAATCGCCACCGTCCTGTGCGCCGACTGGGCCGGCTCGGCGCGCGGCCGCGAGGTCTTCAGCGCGGTCGTCGGCGAGCGGTCCGTGCGGCGCATTCCGGTCCCGGCCGGTGGCTGGGACGTGGAGGCCGCCGTCAAGGTGGCGCGCGACTGTTCAACCACCGGCGGAGTGCTGCTGGGTTTCGATGCTCCCCTTGGCGTGCCGAGATCGTTCTGGGAAGCGGCCACCGCCGGTCTCGATCCCCGGCCGAGGCACTTCGCCGAATGGCTGCATGGGCTGGATCCCCGCTTCTTCGACACGGTGCCAGGACGCGAGGATTGGAGCATCCGCCGGCCGTTTTTTGCGGTGCCGCATCGGGCCGAGGGCGGGTTGACGGCCTTCGTGCGCGCGGCCGCGCGTCAGCGGGTCGATCTCTGGCGGGCCGTCGACCGCCGCGTTGGAGGAAAGCCGCCGTTCGTCGTCGCCGGCATCCCCGGCTCGGTTGGCTCCGCTGCGCGGGACCTGTGGCGGTCACTGCCTCCGCATCGTGAGCGCGGAGAGGTCGGCGTCTGGCCCTTCGATGGATCCATCGAGGCGTTGCTCACCAACAATAAGGTTGCAGTCGCCGAGATCTACCCGGCTCTCGCCTACGCTCGGGCGCTGGCCCCGCAAGCGGTACCGCGGGGACGCAAGACGGATCGAGAGTGGCGAGAGCGAGTCTTCAGCCTTCTCGCGGCCGCCAATTGGATCCGGCAATTCGAGGTGAGCCTTCCGGGCGCGGGATCGGTTTCCTCGGGGGATGCTTTCGACGCGTGCCTGAACGCGGCGGCGATCCTCCGGTGTGCGCTCGAAGGCTCTCCCCTGGCCGCGTCAGATGTGGACCCCGTTGCCGAAGGCGGCATCCTCTGCGAGGATTCGGCCATGGCGCCGATCACGCACCCGAAGGCGACTGAGGCGGACCTTCTCAACGCCCCGAAGGATGGCCGCAAGTACGAACTCGTGGATGGGGAAGTCGTGATGAGCCCGGCCGGGAGCCGACACGGAGCGGTCTGCGCCAGGCTCATTACTCGATTGGGGCCGTTCATCGAGCAGCGGCGCCTCGGCTACCTCTTCGATTCCAGCACTGGCTTTCGCATGCCCAACGGGAACGTGCGTTTGCCGGACGTGGCCTTCGTGGCCCGCGGGCGGTTCGAAGGAGGCAAGGTACCCGAAGGCTTCAGTCCCGTGGCGCCCGATCTTGCCGTGGAGGTGCTGTCTCCCGACGATCGGCCCCGGCATGTTCTCGACAAGGTCGGCGAGTACCTGGACGGGGGCGTACCGCTCGTGTGGGTCGTCGATCCGAAGACCCGCACCGCTACCGTCTACCGATCGCTGACCAACGTCCGGACGGTCGTCGAGGACGGCGACCTCGACGGCGAAGACATCCTGCCTGGCTTCAGGTGTCCGCTGGCGGATATCGTCGCCGAATAGGGCGGGCAGCGGCCGGCCGACAACCGATCGTTGCCAGCCCTCGTCGCGCGACACCTGGACGAAAGGCGGCCGGAGTCCGTCACGGCAGCCTTCCGCCGGCCCGCCGCATGTACAGCCCGTGCAGCTCCGGCCGCAGGCGCTTCATCCTCCGGCGCGCCTCGTGCAGCAGCGCCTCCGGGCAATCCGCGCTCTCGCTGACCCGCAGGCACCGCCAGAAGCCGAGAGCTGCCTCCTCGTCGGACCGCGCCTCGATCGGCGGGCTCCGCATTACCTCGATGTCGGCCTCGTCCGGCGGTGGCGCCGACCACAGACGCCGGCTGAGCCCGAGGCAGGCGAGCCAGCGGGGAGGGAAGTCCTCGGCCAGCAGGTCGGCGAGCGCCGCGTCTTCATCGAAGTCCAGCGATTCGAGAGCCCGACCGGCCAGCAGAGCGTCTCGGACCAGCTCCCGTGCCCGCCGCCGTCCCGCTTCAGGTGTGGCCTCGACGCCGGAGGTAAGGACGATCGCCAGCGCCGGCAGGCACCCCGGGTCCGCCCTCACCAATGCATCGGCGCGGTGCGATTCCAGGAGGCGCCTGAAGACGCCTTCCCGGAGGCGGGCCCGGAGGTGCGGCCGGTCGCGGAGGTGGCCGTCGACCTCGGCCCAGACCGCAAGCACCTCGCCTGGCTGACCCTGCCACACATGCCCGCCGAGCCGCTCGAGGAAGCCGAGACCAGCGGTGTAATGCGAAGGGCCGTACGTGTCGCTGAGGACTCGACGCAGGCCCGCGGCTTCCTCGAACCGGCCGCGTCCCAGCGTTGTCTCCAGCTCCCGGGCGAGCATGACGGGGTGCGCGAACAGGTCGATTTGCCGGTCGTCGGAGGCCGGGACGCCTTGGCTTCCGGGCTCCTGCGCCAAGGCGGCATCGCCGGGGCCTTGCGCGCCCGCCAATGGCCGCGGATCGGCGACGAACAGCGTCAACTGGCCGCATGCTCCGGCTGCTCGCGCGCTCGAAGGCGTCGGCCGCTCGCGATCGCCGGGCCAGACCGCGCCCCCCGATGCGCTACCGACCGGCGAAGACATGCTGAGAATGTGCCACGGTCGCCGGTCATGGCAGGTCCTGAGCCAGGCCATGCCGGTCAAGGACCTCGCGGAACTCGACCGGGTGGCTCTCGGCCTGGAGCGAGATCGACCCGCCCGTGAGCATCTCGCCGTCCCGCTTGATCGCGGGATCGTAGCCGGCGACGTTGCCGCCGCCGATCTGCGGCTTCTCGTAGCGGAGCACCGTCTCGCCGTTGACCTTGTGGACGATCTCGCCGCCGCCGTGGACCTCGACCTCGACACGCACCCACTGGTCGCCGTCGAAGGTCTTCGACGACGAGCATCGAGAGTGGGATCCGCGAGAGGGTCCGCGAGGTGATCCAAGCGATCGTGAACGAGGAGCTGGAGGCGGCCTTGGGCGCGGGCGTCTCGACGCGGGTGGAAGGACGGCAGGGATACCGTCACGGAACGAGGGTGCGGACGGTGACCACGAGCCTGGGACCGACGACGATCGAGATGCCTCGGGCGCGCTTGCACGGCAGCGAGGATGGGACGCGCGAATGGCGGAGCGCGATGGTCCCGCGCTACCAGCGGCGTACGGCCCGCGTGGACGAGGCGATCCTGGGCCTCTACCTTGCCGGTACGAACACGCGGCGGGTGCGAGGCGCGCTCGCGCCGTTGCTTCGGGACGTCGCAGTGGAAAGCGCTCCGAACGACGAACGCCCTGGAACGGATCAACGAGGAATTCCGCCGCCGCACCAAGACGCAGTCCAGCCTACCGAGCAGCGATGCGGTGCTGCTGCTCCTCTTTGGCCTGCTCCGCAGCGGCGCCGTGAAGCTCAGAGCACTCGACGGATGGAGGGACATGCCGAAGACAGATCAGGAGGCCGCGTAATTACGCGCTCGGATGATGCGTCTCTCCTTTTCCACCACTTGACAGACACGACCGGAGAGGATCGCAAACCGAGTCGGGAGCGACTGCAAAGAATGCCGTGTCCGGCATGATTCGCGAAGATGTGCTACAACCGAA
>QHVM01000126.1 GCA_003223555.1 Acidobacteriota bacterium
CTTCGTGGGCACCAACAACCGCGTGGGCCGCGAGGCGCCTTGGAACTTCGGCGAGTTCTACGGCTCGTCGTACTTCTGCGATCCCTACGGGCAGATCCTGGTCCAGGGCAGCCGCGACGCGGACGAGCTGGTGGTGGCCGACCTCGACCTCGACCTAATCCAGAAGGTCCGCGCCCATTGGCAGTTCTATAGGGACCGGCGTCCGGAGTCGTACGGGGAGATCGCCAAGGACCTGCTGTAATGGGCAGCGCAACGAGCCACCGGCGGCGCGCGGAGGCGAATTCACTTCGCCGGAGCGCGCGGGGGTTCAAGGGGGCGCGCCGCAGCGCCCCCTTGCTCGATGACGACCCGGCGTGACCGCATCATAGGCGCTCCGGGTGCCCGATCTCATCCTGAAAGGCGGGACGGTCGTCGACGGCTCGGGCGGCCCGCCGCTCTCGGCCGACGTGGCGCTGCGGGACGACCTGATCGTCGCGGTCGGCCAGCGCTTGTCGGGTGGCGGCAGCCTCGACTGTAGCGGGCACGTCGTCGCTCCCGGCTTCATCGACACCCACAGCCACTCCGACGTGAAGGTCCTGGCCGAGCCGACCCTGCCCATGAAGGTGCGCCAGGGGATCACGCTCGAGGTCTTCGGCCAGGACGGCATCTCGGTGGCGCCGGTGAAGGAGGAGGAGCGCTCGGCGTGGAAGCAGAAGCTCTCCGGCCTGCTCGGCGACTTCGGCGTGAGCTGGGACTGGTCGAGCGTGGGCGGCTACCTGAGCCGTCTCAGGGCCGTCCGTCCCCTCCCCGACGTGGCCTACCTCGCCCCGCACGGGGCGATCCGGCAATGGGTGATGGGCGGCGAGGACCGCCGGGCCGGACCCGAGGAGACGGCGGCCATGCAGGCGCTGCTGCGGCTGGCGCTGGCCGAGGGCGCCTGCGGCATGTCCACCGGCCTCATCTACCCGCCCTGCTGCTACGCGGACACTGCCGAGCTGATGGCCCTCGGCCGGGTGCTGGCCGAGACGCACCGGCCGCTGGTCGTGCACATGCGCAGCGAGAGCGACCGGGTCCTGGACGCCGTGGAGGAGATGCTGCGCGTGGCCCGCAAGTCGGGATGCGCGGTCCACATCTCGCATCTCAAGCTGGCCGGCCGCGGCAACTGGGGCCGGGTGGACGAGCTGCTTGGCCAGATCGAGCGGGCCCAGGCGGAGGGCCTGAAGCTCACTGCCGACCAGTATCCCTACGTCGCGGGCAGCACGCTGCTCGGGGCGGTCCTGCCGCCCTGGGCCCACGACGGAGGCACCGAGGCGACGCTCGGGCGCCTGCAGGACCCGGCCGCCCGCGCACGGATGCGCGAAGGGATGGCCGACCCCGGTCCGGCGGACTGGGACAACTTCTGGAGCTGGAGCGGGCCGGAAGGCATCGTGGTGTCCGACATCCCTTCCGGCCGCCATCCCGAGTGGCTGGGGAAGACCCTGGCCGAGGTCGCCCGCCTTCGCGGGCAGGATCCCTTCGAGGCGGCCTTCGACCTGCTCCGCGAAGAACGCATGGGCGTGGCCATGATCTCCTTCTCCCAGGACGAGGCGGTGGTGCAGCGGATCTTCCAGCGGCCATGGGTCAATGCTTGCACCGACGGCCTGCTCGGCGGCCGCCCGCACCCGCGCGCCTACGGAACCTACCCGCGCATCCTGGGCCGCTACGCGCGGGAGAAGGGCCTGGTGAGCCTCGCCGAGGCGGTGCGGAAGCTCTCCTCCCAGGCCGCCCGCGCGTTCGGCTTCGAGGGCTGGGGGCTGGTGCGCCCCGGTTATCGCGCCAACCTCGTCGTCTTCGACCCCGAACGAGTGACCGACCGCGCGACCTTCGCCGAGCCGGCCCTCTTCCCCGACGGCATCCGAGACGTGATGGTGGGCGGAGAGCTGGTGGTGCGCAACGGCCAGATCACGCGCGCGCGTCCGGGGAAGGTCGTAGACTAGGCCATGCCCGTCCTCGCCGACGCCCGGGGGTGGTTCACCCTCGAGGTCCCCGAGGGCTGGCAGATGCAGACCGAGGACAGCGTGACGACCCTGCGCAGCCCCCACGGCGGGGGCGTCGTGTACCTTTCGGGCGCCCGGCACGTGGGGGGCCTCCAGCCCAGCTTCGGCCGGGCCGACTTCCTGTCCCGCTTCCTGGCCTCGCTGGGGATCGACGTCGAGGAAGACGCCATCACCGGCTCCCTCGGCACCGGCTGCCGCGTCTACTCCCACACCCGGGTCAGCGAGGGCGTCTGCTGGCGCTACTTCTCGGTCACCGACGACGAGACGGCGCTGCTCATCTCCTATTCCGGCGAGCAGGACGACGCCGGGCGGGACGCGCCCGCGGTGGACGACATCGTGGGATCGGTGCGGCTCTACCACTCCCTGACCCACTAGCCTTTCAACGCAGAGGGCGCAGAGGACGCAGAGGACGCAGAGAAATGAAGTGGAACACATTCTTCGATGACCTCTGCGGCCTCTCCGTTCCTCTCTGCGGTCTCTGCATTGATCCGTTGAGGCAATGGCCGAGCTGATCCCGGCGCCGTTCCCCAGCCTCCTGCGGAGGCTGTTCCGCGAGTACGAGCGCGAGGGAAAGGTCTTCGACCTTCCGGCGCGCCGGTTCTGGCACGGCGACCCCGACCTCGACACGTCGGTCCTCTTCCACGGCCGCCGCGCGGCCAACCCGGTGGGACCGGCCGCCGGTCCCCAGGACCAGATGGCGCAGAACGTCGTGCTGGCCTGGCTGGCCGGCAGCCGGATCCTGGAGCTGAAGACGGTCCAGATCAACGACCGGCTGGCCATACCCCGGCCGTGCATCGACGCCACCACCGTCGGCTACAACGTGGAGTGGAGCCAGGAGCTGCGCCTCGGCCAGAGCCTGCGCGAGTACGTGGCCGGATCGATGCTGGTGGACGTGCTCAAGGAGACGAACCTGCTCGGCCGCCCCTCCGACCTCCTGAAGCAGGACACGATCCTGGACATGAGCGTGGGCTACGACCTGGCCGGCATCCGATCGCCGCAGGTGAGGGGCTGGATCGAGTCCATGAAGGACGCGCGGTCCGAGGTGGAGGCGCTGCGGAGTCAGATCCCCTCCGACCTGCGGCGCCTGCGCGACCTCGACTTCACGACCGCGCTCTCCGGCCAGATCACGCTGTCGACCTTCCACGGCTGCCCGGCCGGCGAGATCGAGGGCATCGTGCGGTTCCTGCTCACCGAGATGGACGTCGACGTGACCGTGAAGCTCAACCCGACCCTGCTCGGCCGCGAGGCCGTGGATGCCCTCCTGCACGACGTCCTCGGCTACGGCGAGGTCCGCACCCGGCCCCGGGACTTCGAAAAGGACCTGCAGTGGGGGCAGGCCTTGGAGATCACCGACCGCCTCTCCGAGCTGGCGCGCTCCCGCGGCCGCACCTTCCAGGTGAAGCTCTCCAACACGCTGGTGGTCGAGAACCACCGTCCGTTCTTTCCCGCCTCCGAAGCCGTCATGTACCTCTCCGGCGAGCCCCTCCACGTCATCACGCTCAACCTGGTCGAGAAATACCGGCGGGCGTGCCCGGCGGTGCCGATCTCGTTCTCGGCCGGGGTGGACGCGCGCAACTTCCCGGAGTGCGTCGCCCTCGGCTTCACGCCCATCACGACCTGCACCGACCTGCTGCGCCCGGGCGGCTACGGCCGGCTGCCGAAGTACCTCGACAACCTCGAGGAGCGCATGCGCGCGCTCGGCGTGCGGCAGATCGGCGACTACGTCGTGAAGGCGGCCGGCCAGGGGGAGGAGGCCATACGCCGTGCGGTGCCGCCGGGCCCGCTCCAGGCCGCCCTGGCCGAGACCCTCCGCTCGGACGCGGTCGACCTGGCCGGCGTCGTGGCCCGGTCGGGCCCGCCCGGCCTCTACGACGAGCTGGTGCGCGTCGCGGCGCTGCTCAACACGCCCGTGGTGGTGGAGCGCGCCACCCGCGACCCGCGCTATCGGGCCGAGGCCAACCGGAAGCCGCCGCGCAAGGTCGGCTCCCGGCTGGCGCTGTTCGACTGCATCAACTGCGACAAGTGCGTGCCGGTATGCCCGAACGACGCCAACTTCGTCTACGAGACCGGCGTCCTGCGCACCGAGTACCAGAGCTACCGCTACGAGAAAGGCGCGGTGAAGGCGTTCCCGGGGGGCGTGTTCGCGGTGACGAAGGCGCATCAGATCGCCAACTTCCAGGACTTCTGCAACGAGTGCGGCAACTGCGACACCTTCTGTCCCGAGGACGGCGGACCCTACATCGAGAAGCCCCGCTTCTTCGGGTCGCTGCAGGCCTGGAGATCGCTGGCCGGCCGCGACGGCTTCTTCGCCGAGCGCGCGGAATCGATCGACGCCATCTGGGCGAGGATCCGCGGCGTCGAGTACCACCTGGAGGTCGACCGGCGCCTGGACCGCGGGCTGTTCACCGACGGCGTGCTGCAGCTGGAGGTGCGGCACAGCGAGCGGCGCGTGGTCGGCGCTTTCGCGGGCAGCCGCGCCCGGGAGGGCCACGTGATCGACTTCTCGGCCTACCTCAACATGGCGCTGGCGGTGGACGGCGTCCTCGACCCGCTCAAGGCCAACCCCGTCAACGCGCCGTATCCCGGACCATTCCCTCTCCCCTCCGGGGAGAGGCCAGGGTGAGGGTCGTCGATGGTCACCTACGCGGACGTCGAGTCGGCCGCGGAGAGGCTGGAAGGCGTCGCCAACCGCACGCCGGTCCTGCGCTCGCGCACCCTCGACGAGCGCCTGGGAGCCAGGGTCTTCCTCAAGTGCGAGAGCTTCCAGCGCATGGGCGCCTTCAAGTTCCGCGGCGCCTACAACGCGATCTCGCGCCTGGGCGCGGAAGAGCTCCGCCGAGGCGTGATCACCTACTCCTCCGGCAACCACGCCCAGGCGGTCGCCCTGGCCAGCCGGCTCCTCGGAACGACCGCCACCGTCGTCATGCCGGCCGACGCCCCGGCCGCAAAGAAGCGCGCGACGGAAGGATACGGGGCGCGGATCGTCGGCTACGATCCGGCCGCGCAGAGCCGTGAGGAGCTGGCGCGCCGGCTGCAGGCCGACCGCGGCCAGGTGCTCATCCCTCCCTTCGATCATCCCCACGTCATCGCCGGCCAGGGTACCGCGGCCGGGGAGCTGTTCGAGGAGGTGGGGACACTCGACCTCCTCCTCGTGCCTTGCGGCGGCGGCGGCCTGCTCTCCGGCTGCGCCCTGGCCGCGCGGAGACTGAGCGCCCGCTGCCGCGTGGTGGGCGTCGAGCCCGAGCTGGGCGACGACGCCACCCGTTCCTTCAGGACCGGGACCCTCCAGACCGTCCACAACCCCCGCACCATCGCCGACGGCGCCCGCACGCCCTCGCTCGGCCAGATCACGTTCCCCCTCATCCGCGCCAACGTCGACGACATGGTCACGGTCTCCGACGATCAGCTCCTCGACACTCTCCGGTTCCTCTGGGAGCGGATGAAGCTGGTGGTCGAGCCGACCGGCGCCCTCGGCCTGGCCGGCGCCTGGGCGGGGAAGGCCGACGTAGCCGGGAAGCGCGTGGGGGTGATCGTGAGCGGCGGGAACGCGGACCTGGAGGCGCTCCCGCCGCTGCTCGCGGGACGGTAGTGGCCCGAACGCGCGCGAGACCCTAGTTGCC
>QHVM01000011.1:0-21112 GCA_003223555.1 Acidobacteriota bacterium
ACCTTGGGCGGCTCGATGGCCGCCGTGAGCACGATCGTGCGCACCGGGCTGTCGCTCGCGGAGAGCTCGTCGAGCGCCTGCAGGCCGGGCACCCTGGGCATGGCCATGTCCAGGAGCAGGATCTCGGGCCGGAGCTGCTGCACCGCCCGCACCGCCTCCGCTCCGTCGCCGGCCTCGCCCACCACGCGGAAGGAACGCTCGGTCTCCAGGAGCCGCCGGAGGCCCTCCCGGAAGATGGTGTGGTCGTCGGCGATCACGATCGTCACCGGCCGGGCCGCGGCGGTCCGCCGGCCGATCTCGATGCGGCGCGCGGGCCTCTCCTGGGGAGGTGCCTTGCTGGCTTTCATCTCTGGCGCCGGAGCCACGGCCAGCGGGTGGCCGTGGGTCTCGAGTAGTAGTAGGAGTAGCGGTCCGGCTGGGGGCGCTCGCCGTTGAAGACGACTCCCAGCGCCTTGGGCCGGTCCAGCAGGTCCAGCGCCGTGTCCAGCATCTCGCGGGGAGTCTTGTCGGCGGCCACGACCAATATCACGCCGTCGATGGAGGGCTCGAGCAGCCGGTAGTCCGGACAGGGGATGACGGGCGGCGTATCGACGATCACGTAATCGTATCGGCTACGGGCCTCCGCCATCAGCTCGGCCACCCGGGGCGACCGCAGGAGCTCGTAGGGAGCCATGACGGGACGGCCGGCGGGCAGCACCCACAGGTTGAATCCCGGGATCGGCAGGCACAGCTCGTCGAGCCGCCGCGTGCGGTCCGTGATCGCCTCGGCCAGGCCGGCCCCCGGGGGAGGCATGCGCAGCTGCGCGGCGACGCTGGGCCGGCGCAGGTCGGCCTCCACCAGCAGCACACGCAGCTCGGCGGCCTGGGCCAGGGCCCCCCCGAGATTGATGGCGCTGGTCGTCTTGCCCTCGCCGCCGCTGGGGCTCGTGAGCGCCACCACCGCGACGCCGTGATCGGCGCGCCGGCGCTCGATCGCATGGCGGAGGATGCGGTACTGCTCCGCCTCGAAAGAGCCGGGCGCGACCAGGCTCACCAGGTGGGCCGCCGGCGTCGACGACGCGGCCGAATCCCGCCCGGCCGCGGAGCGGACCTCGCTAGCCGGCCCCGCCCTCTCCGCCGCCGGCGCCGCCGACAGCCGCTCCTTGCTCAGCTCGGTGCTCATGACCCCGGCTTCAGGATCAGGCTGGCCAGCGGCGCGTGCTCGCCGCTCGCGGCCAGATAGGACACGCCGACGATGGCGGCCAGGCCGAGCGCCGCCGCGGCGGTCGTGAGGGCGAGCCGGCGGCGGCGCTCCTGCCGGTCCTGGGGAGTGGCCACCCGCGGGATGCTGGCCAGCACGGGGACCCGCGAATGGAGACGGAGGTCCTCGCAGGTGTGGAAGGAGGTGTCCAGGTGCTCCGCCGCCACCACCCCGCCCACGGCCAGGGCGAGGGCCAGCAGGATTCCCAGAACCAGGAGCTGCCCGCGGTTGGGAGCGGTCGGCTTCTCGGAGATCAGGGCGGGCTCGATGATGCGGAACTGCTCGCCCTTCTGCCGCTGCTCCATGCTCTCCCCCACCTCCGCTTCCCCCTGGCGCAGGAGCAGCGAGTGGTACTGCTCCTTGGTGGCGTCGTAATCGCGGGCCAGCCGCTGGTACTCCTGCTCGGTCCGCGGCACGTTCTCGACCCGCGACTGATAGCGCGCCAGCGCGTCGTGCAGGGTCTTGGCCTCCGCCTGGAGCGCCCGGCCCCGGGCGTCGAACTCGTCCCGGCTGGCCCGGAGCTGGGCGACCTGGGGGTTGCCCGCCACCGTACCGGAGGCCTCCGGCGACAGCTCGGCCTTCTGGAGCTGCTCCTCGAGGGCCGCGATCTCGGCCTTCGTCCGCACCACGTCGGGATACTTCTCGCTGTAGCGCGTGCGCAGGGCGGTGAGCTGCTTGCGAAGCTCCTCCAGGCGCTGGGCCGCGGCGCGCGGGCCGCCGGGGTTGACCGAGGCCTCCGCCTCCTCGAGCTGCTTCTCGACGGCCGCCCGGCGCTCCGAGTTCTGGATCTGCTGGTCGCTGTTGAGCCGGAGCTGGGAGTTGAGCTGCTCGAGGGTGGCCAGGTTCGCCTCCATCTGCTGGGGCAGCTCCCCGATGTGCCGCTCCTTGAAGCGGCTTACCGCCTGCTCCTGCTGCTCGAGCGTGCGCTTCATGTTGTCGAGCTGGACGCGCAGGAACTCGGCGGTGCCGGCCGCCTGGCGCTCGCGCACCTTGAGGTTCTCTTCGATGTAGAAAGAGGCGAGGGTGTTGGCGACGAGGGCCACCTTCTTGGCGTCACGGCCGACGTAGCTGATCGTGAACGCCACCGTGGTGGCGCGCTCGTTGCGCGCGGCGCCCCCCTTCAGATCGATGCGGATGTCGTCGCGCATCCGCTCCACGACCTCCTCCATCGGCGCGCTCCGGCGCAGGTCGGGGTACAGGTCGAAGCGCTGGATGAGGGCCTCCAGCCGCGACCGGCTGAGGATCTCCTGGCTGATCGTGTGCAGGCGGATCTCGTGCCCGCTCGTCACCGTCGAGCGGACCAGCTCGTAGGGGATCTGCTGCCGGTCGATCAGCACCGTCGCGCTCGAGCGGTAGACGTCGGGCAGGAACCAGACCACGCTGACCACGGCCGTCAGCGCGGCCACGAAGGTGAACAGCGCCAGCCAGCGGCGGCGCCGCAGGGCCGCGGCGGCCCCGGCCAGCGTCAGGCCGGGACGATCTTCCGGTTCCACTCCCGCCGACCTTCCGCCATCAGGCATCAGGGCACCACCACGATGTCGCCGGGCTGGAGGGCGAAGTTCTCGCTCTCGCCCCCGGCGCTGATCACCTTCTTGTAGTTGAAGGGCAGCCGCTTGTACGTCTGCCCCGTCCGCCGCCCCTGGACGGAGAACGGCTCCGGCCGCAGCACCACGATCCGGTCCGGATCGGCGAAGTCCGAGAAACCCCCGGCCAGGGCCAGCAGGTCCAGCACGGTGGTCGGGGTCTTCAGCTTGTAGCGGTTCGCCCGCTGCACCTTGCCGATCAGCGAGACGTTGAAGCTCTGCACCTCGCCCACGATGACCGAGACCTCGGCCGCCGGCGCGTACTCGGCCAGCTTCTGCTTGAGCGCGTCGCGGAGCTGCATGGGAGTCAGGCCGGCGGCCTGGACGTCGTTGACCAGGGGGAGCGAGATCTTGCCGTCCGGCCGCACGGGCAGGACCCGGCTCAGCTCGGCGTTCTGCCAGACCGTGATCTGCAGCACGTCCTCGGGCCCGATCCGGTATTCGTACGCGTCCGGCTCGGGCGCGGGGGCCGGCGTGGGCAGTAGCGTGGGGGCTGGGGTGGGCGCGGCGGGTGGATCCGCACCCGCCGCCGAGACCAGAACCGGCAAGCAGACGGCCACCAGCCACACGTGGCGGCCGTTCCCGCCGAGCCGCCGCGGCCAACGCTGCGTCATTGCTTGGGTGCCTCCCGGACGTGGCGCGGCACGAGGGTGAAGCCGGCGCTGAGGACGTTCTGCCAGAGCTGGGGCGCCCCCTGGAGACGGGTCAGTGGGTTGACGTAGAACCCGCGGTCCTGCACCACGTAGCTGTAGTTGACGAAGGCGGTCAGCCAGGACCTCGCCCGGTACGCGGCGATCCCATCGGCGTGCCACGACCGCTGCTCGGTGGCGCGCTCCCATTGCCGGAACAGCGCGGGCGATGCGCTCACCGTGAGCGCGCGCGACAACCGGTAGGACAGCCTCACGCTGTAGCCCTCGACGACCAGGGTGCGGTCGAAGACCAGGCTGCGGCCACGCTCGTAGCCCAGGGAGAGGCGTGTCCGCGTCCGGGTCCTTTCCAGGCTGGCGGCCACGTGGGGGCTGAACGATCCCGCGAGGTAGCGCGGTCCCATCTGAACGCTCAGCGTGGCGTGGGGCGCAACCTGGAGAAGCAGAGCGGCATCGGAGCCAATCTGCGACCTCAAGCCGAGGCCCGACCGCTCGAGCTGGAATGCCTCGATGCCGGAGCCCACTCGAAACAAGACCCGCGAGCTCAGCCGGTGCTCCAGCTCCACCTTGCCGCCGAGGCTCTCCGCCCGGCGCCGGCCGAAATCCACGCCCGCCGACGGCAGCAGCTCGGCCGCGTACGCCGTCAGGGCGTAGTCGCCGGAGAGCGATACCGTCGTGTGCGACCCGAGCCGGTACCTCGCGGTCAGGCCGGCCGACCGCCGGGCATCCCAGTTGCTGGCCGACGGGTCCCCGAAATACTCCGAATCCAACCCTGCCCTCCCCAGCAGCTTGAGCCGCACCGTGGGCTGATACTCCAGGCTCAAGGCCGGTCCCGCCCGTAGGCCCGCCGCCTCGAGCCGGGCGTCGTCGAAGAACAGGTTGTCGTCGTAGATGGCGCCCACCGACAACGTAGGGATGACCGTCCATGTCTCGGCGCTGGCGCTCGCCGCCATGCCGATCATGCCGGCCAGCGCAGCAAGCACCGTGCCCGTCCGCGGGCCGAGCAACGTCTCCCCGGACAGGGCGCCCTCCTCACGCCCAAGCTCCATATATTGCCCAGTATAACGAGCGCTTACGTCCTTGGGAGGGAACGATGACCTTAGTCCGGCGAACGCAGGCTTGGGTACAGGCTACCTCGCGGGTCGTCGACTTTCAACGGGCCCAGGACGCCTCGAGGTCCGCTGCCTCGAGCGCTGCGTGCCTGCGCCCTCCCCGATGGGTGCTAGAGTTCGACCCTCATGACGCCCACCATCCGCAGCGCCCTCCGGCTTTGCCTGGTGCTCGCCTGCGGAGCGTCGGGGGCCGCCGCATGCCGACGAAGCGGCCGGTCGGAAGCGCCAGCCGGCATTTTGCTCATCAGCGTGGACACGCTGCGCGCGGACCATTGCTCGTCGTACGGGTATGTGCGCCCCACGACGCCGCACCTGGACCAGCTGGGCCGCGACGGTGTCCGCTTCGAGGTGGCTTACGCGTCCATGGCCACCACCGGCCCTTCTCACACCACGATGCTCACCGGGCTGCCTCCCCGCGCCCACGGCGTGTTCAAGAACGGGCAGACGCTCGGCCCGGCGCCCCCCACGCTGGCCGAGATACTGCAGGCCCACGGGTACCGGACGGCGGCGTTCGTCAGCGCTCAGCCGCTCGATCGCGCTTCCGGGCTCGCCCGCGGCTTCCTCACCTACGACGACGCCTTCCCGAGCGCCTCTGCGCCCGGACGGCCGCCGGTCGCCACCGGACCTGCCGCCCCCCGACGGCGGGGAGACGCGACGCGGGCCGCGGCGGTCGCGTGGCTCCGCCGCAACGGATACCTGCAGGCGGGGGCAGCCGATCGCCAGCCTCCGTTCTTCCTCTGGGTCCACCTCTACGACCCCCACAGCCCGTACGAGCCGCCGGCCGAGGAGCGCGCGCTGTTCGCCGTCCCGGACGGAACCGAGCTCGATCGCCAGGTTGCCGGCTATGACGGCGGGGTCCACTTCGCGGACGAGCAGACCGGCGCTCTCCTCGACGCGCTGGCTCGCGCCGGCCGTCTGGAACAAACGCTCGTCATCGTCACCGGTGATCACGGGGAGGGCCTGCTCGAGCACGGCATCATGGGCCACGGCCTCAGCCTCTACGAAGAGACCGTGCGCGTCCCCCTGATCTTCCGCTGGACGGCCCGGCTTCGCGGCGGCCGGACCGTGACGGCCCCGGTGGAGCTGACCGACCTGCTGCCGACCGTGCTCGAGCTGGCCGGCATCCCTCCGCCGGGAGGGGCGGGGCAGGGGCGGAGCCTGGGGCCGGTGTTGACCAGCTCGACCCCCGGCGACCCGCGCCGCGAGATCTTCCTGCAGAGGCGGCAGTACAGCGCGCCCCAGGAGAACGGCGTGCCCGTCAAGGGCGACAAGTACGCAGTGCGGGTGGGCCGATGGAAGTACATCGCGGCTCCCGAGGAGGGGACCTACGAGCTCTACGACCTCGAGGCCGACCCCCACGAGCGGCGCAATCTCCACTCCGAGCGGCCGCGTGAAGCCGCCGCGCTCGCCGCGACGCTCCGGCGCTGGCAGCAGAGCGTCGCCCCCGCGCGCGGCACCGAGGTGCCCGAGGAGCGGGCCCGCGCGCTGCGAGCGCTAGGTTACGTCCGTTGATGTGGTGGGACGGTCTCGTCGATCACTGGACGTAGCCGAGGGACCTCAAGCGGCGGGCGTCCTCCTCCGACACCGACAGCACCGGCGGCGGGGCCACGGATTGCCGCCAAGCCTGAAGCTTGCCCGCGAGCAGGCTCGCCTCGGCCACCGAGGGTCCATAGAGGTTCAGCAGCTCGTGTGGGTCGGCCGCCAGGTCGTACAGCTCGTGCGTGCCTTCTTCGGGCGCCTCGATGTACTTCCAGCGTCCCTGGCGCACCGCGGTCTTCTCGCCCTTGACGTGGACGGTGCCGACGGTCTCCGTCTCGTAGCGCCGCCGCTGCAGGAAGACCTCCCGGGCGGGATCAGGCGAATCCCGGCCGCGGAGGATCGGTGCGAGGCTCCGCGCATGTCCGAGCGTATCCAGAGGCTTGCCCAGCAGGTCAAGCACCGTAGGCGTGATATCCAGGAGCTGGACCGGGCCGGCCACGCGCCGCGGCCCCGGCAAGGCGCGCGGCCAGTGGACGACCAGCGGCACGCGCACGGCTTCCTCGTAGATCATGAGGCCATGCCCCATGTGTCCGTGCTGCATCAGCCCTTCGCCGTGGTCGCCGGCCACGATGGTCATGGTCTGCGCCAGGAGGCCGAAGTGGTCCAGTTCATCGAGCAGCCGTCCCAGCTCCGCGTCCGCGAAATGGATCTCGCCGTCGTAGTGAGCGATCTGGCGGTCGAGCTCCGAAGGCTTCGGACCCAGTGGAGGAAACAGCGCCGCGTGCGCCTCCGGCGGCCTGTAGGGATCGTGGGGATCGAAGAAGTGGACCCAGAGGAAGAACGGACGGCGCCCCGGCACGGGCGGGCCGAGATAGCCCTGGGCGCCCAGCCAGTCCAGTGCCCGGCGGCAGGTCTTGTCGGCGGTCCGGTCGAACGCCTGCTCGACCCGGTGACCCTCCCACGGCTCGGTGCGGGCCACCATGGCGGGGCCGAAATCATCGTCGTAGGTTTCGAAGCCCCGAGCGAGCCCGAAGCGGTGGTCGAGGGCGAAGGAGCTGACGAAGGCGGCGGTCCTGTAGCCGGCAAGCTCCAGGACCTCGGCCAGGATCCTCTGACCAGGCGGCAGGGCCTCTCCGTTCCTGACCAGGCCATGCTCCCGCGGGAGCAGCCCGGTGAGCATCGTCGCGTGCGAGGGGGTCGTAGTCGCCATCGGCGCGTAGGCCGTCTCGAACAGCACGCCCTTCCGGGCGAGACGCTCGAGAGTGGGAGTCGTGGGTCGGCCGTAGCCGTAGGCGGAGCAGTGGTCGGCCCGTAACGTGTCGAAGGTCACCAGCAGAATGGGGGGCGGCGGCTGGTGGGATGCGCGCCGACAGCCGGCGGGCATCATGGCGGCGATCGTCAGGACGACGAGCGTACGGAATGTCTGGGAGGTCAGCAATGTGTCCGCGTCTTCGGGCATGGAACAGCTCGACCTGGGTTGGACGGCTCATTTTGCGGCCGCCTCGTTGGCTTGCGCAAGTCATGACGCTGTCGGGGCCTTTGACAGTCTGGGCGACGGCGCCAAATTGTTCTTTTCGCTGAATTTGAGCCCGAATTCGGACGGCGGGGTGTCGGGATCCTTTCCAGTTCAGTATGACCCCAGCGCAGCTCACATCGACATAATCACTTGATTCTAAGCGGTTTAGCCATTTGCCTCGCAATGGCACTGAGCTTGCTCCTATAGGGATCGAACATGACGTCCCGGCCAGGAGGCTACACCATGCGTCTCAGGATCCTTATCGTGTTGGTTACCGTTGCGGTGCTGGCGGCGGGTGCAATGCCCGCCCGCGCGGACGTCATCCCCGTGCTCCAGACAATCCTTCCCTCGTCCGGTGGGTTCATGTGGACCTACACGGCCAACGTGAACTCCGGCCAGAAGCTGTCGCCTCTGGGTGCCATGCCCGGTCCAGGAGCGACTCCGCTCGACAACACCCGCTCGATCGAGGATTACCTGACGATGTACGACTTCAGCGGGTTCACGGGGATCGCGATCGTTCCGTCGGGCTTCAACTACGTATCCTACGCCCAGGGATCGACTCCGGCCGTGATCAATCCCCCCTTCGGCGACTCGATCAACGTCCCGAACGTGACCATATTCAAGATCCTGACCACCGCGGAGCCGCCCTGCTGTTCGCTGGTGGGCCCTTCGGTGTTCACGTTCTCGATCGAGTCGAGATTCGGCAGCATCGCGAGGACGCTGGGAGAGTTCGCGTCCGACGCGTCGAAGGATGCCCCCGGCGACCCCTCGATCTACACAGGGGTCTCCAACACGGGCTTCGTCGAATCGCCCTTCCAGTTCACACCGGTGCCGGAGCCGGGCACACTGCTGCTGGTGGGGGCGGGACTGCTCGGACTGGGCATCTACCGCCGCCGCACACTCGGCTAGGACCAGCCTAGAAGACTTCGGAACGAGGGCGCCCGCGTGGGCGCCCTGTTCTTTTGCGTGGCCATCTCGCTCTCGCCAAACGCCCGTGCCGCAGGCCGGAAGGTATAATCGGGCGGAGGATCCGGATGTCATCCGCGTCGTGTCGGTTCGCCGGCCGCGGCCTGCTCGCCGGAGTGTTCATCGCGATCGCGTACGCCTGCTCGGCCCAGGCCAGGACCGCCCGCCACCTGGAGCGCGCCGACGGCTTCTTCGACCAGAAGAAGTACAAGGAAGCGATCCTCGAGTACCGCAACGTCGTCGACTCCGAGCCCAACAACGTGCGCGCGCTGCAACGGCTCGGCATCGCCCACTTCGAGCTGGGCGAGCTGGGGCGGGCCCTCGTGTACCTGAACCGCGCCAACCAGCTCGACCCCACCAGCACCGAGGTCCGCTGGAGGCTCGGCCTGCTCGACGCCTGGTCGCGGCAGCCGGAGGAGGCACGCCGGCACGCCAACTTCGTCCTGCAGAAGGATCCGGACAACATCGAGGCGGTGGGCGTGCTGGCCGAGACGGCCGAGACGGGTCCGGACCTCGACGCGGCGATCGCCCGTCTCGAGGCGTTGCGTGGGCGGACCCCACAGCGCGAGAAGGCCAGCCGGCTGCTGGGCGGGCTCTACCTCAAGAAGGGAGACGCGGCCAAGGCGCAAGAGGCCCTGCAGGACGCGGTCCGTTCCGCTCCCCAGTCCGTCGAGGCGCACACCGCGCTGGCCACGCTGCACCTGGGCCGGGGCCAGACCGCGCTGGCCGAGAAGGAGTTCCGGGCCGCCGCCGACGTATCGCCGGCCTCTTCGCCGGCCCGTCTGCGCCTGGCCGACTTCTACGTGAGCCAGGGCAGGATCGACGAGGCCCGGAAAGTGCTCGATGCCGCGACCGCCGAGGATCCCGACGATGCTCCCGCATGGCTGAAGCTGGCCGAGCTGGCGCTGGTGGAACGGAAGTACGACGAGGCCGACAAGGATCTCCAGGCGATCCTGCAGAAGAACGCGTTGCACCGGGGCGCGCTGCTCCTGCGCGCCCGGATGCGGCTCGAGCAAGGGCAGACCGACGAGGCCATCCAGCAGATCCAGGCCGTCATCAAGCAGGAGCCCAAGTTCGCGCCCGCCTACTTCCAGCTCGCCGTCGCGCACCTGAGGGCCGGAAACGAGCAGCTGGCGAGGGACGCCCTGAAGCAGGCCGTCACGCTCTCGCCGGATTACACCGAAGCGGCGCTGCGCCTGGCCGAGCTGAACGTCCAGGCCGGCGCGCCCGACGCCGCCATCGAGGACCTCGGCAAGCTGCTCCAGTCGCGACCCGGCGTCGCGCACGCGTACGAGCTGCTCGGCGCTGCCTATATGAAGAAGGACGATCCGGTCCGGGCGGCCGAGGCCTATCAGAAGTTCCAGCAGCTCGTGCCCGCCGGCGATCCCCGACCGCCGTTCTATCTGGGCGTCGCCCTGCGCGCCCAGGGCAAGCGAGCCGAAGCCCGAAAGGCGCTGGAGCAGTCGCTGGCGGTCGCCCCGGGCGCCGCCGATCCTTTGAACCTTCTCGTGGAGATGGCCTTCGAGGACAAGCAGCCCGACCTTGCGCTCGCTATCGCCCGCAAGCAGGCCCAGGCCATCCCGGACTCGCCGGCGGTGCAGAGCGTGCTCGCCCGGGTGCTCCAGAGGCGCGGCGACCTCCCGGCGGCGGAAGCCGCCCAGCGCAGGGCCGTCGAGCTCGATCCGCGTCGCGTCCAGAGCCACCTGGACCTGAGCCGGCTCCTCGTGGCGACGGGCCGGCTCGACCAGGCGCTCGACGAGACGTCGAAGGCGCTGCAGATCGATCCCAAGAGCGCCGAAGCGTGGCTCGTCCAGGGCCAGGTCCAGGAGCGGAAGGGCAACGTCGCCAAGGCACAGGAAGCGTTCAAGAAGGCGCTGGACATCGACCCGCGGTATGCTCCAGCGGCCAACAACCTCGCCTGGGTGTACTCGGAGCACGGAGGCAACGCCGACGAGGCGCTGAGGCTGGCCCAGCTCGCCAAGCAGGTTGCGCCCGACGATGCGCACGTGTCGGACACGCTCGGGTGGCTGCTCTACAAGCGAGGCGTCTACCAGCAGGCGATCAACCTGCTCAAGGAGAGCGCGAGCAAGCTGCCCGACAACGCGCAGGTCCAGTTCCACCTGGGCATGACCTACTACAAGCTGGGGGACAAGCCCGCCGCCGGACAGGCGCTCCGGCGCGCGCTCGAGCTCGACGCCGCCCTGGCCGGCGCGGACGAGGCGCGGCGCGTCCTATCGACGTTATAGCGGCCGCTAACGGGCGGGGGTGGTGTCGGCTCAGCCGCGACCGATGCCGAGCTTCTCCATCAGGCCGTAGAGGGTCGGCCGGCTGACGCCGAGGTCGGCCGCGGTGCGGCTCACGTTTCCCTTGTTCTTGGCCAGCGACCGCCGTATGGTCTCGCGCTCGAGGTCGGCCCGCATGTCGCGCAGCGCGCGGCCGTCCGCGGCAGTGACCGATTCCAGCTCCAGGTCGGCGGGGGTGATCCGCGTGCCTTCGGCCATGACCACCGCCCGCTTCACCCGGTTCTCCAGCTCGCGCACGTTGCCCGGCCAGGCGTGGGCCTGGATGGCGGCCAGGGCTTCTCGCGTGAAGCCGTTCAGGCGGCGGCGGCCCTCCGCGGCATGACGCTGGAGGAAAGCGGTGGCCAGCAGGTCGACGTCGTCGCCGCGCTCGCGCAGCGGCGGCACCGGGATGACGACCACGCCGATCCGGTAGTAGAGGTCCTCGCGGAAGCGTCCCTCGCGCATCGCCTGCTTGAGGTCGGCGTTGGTCGCCGCCACCACACGCGCGTCCACCGCGATCTCCTGGCGTCCGCCGACGTGCTCCAGGCGCTTCTCCTGGAGGAAGCGCAGGAGCTTGACCTGGAGCGGCGGGGGCAGCTCGCCGACCTCGTCCAGGAACAGCGTGCCGCCGTGCGCCGTCTCGATCCGGCCCTTGCGCTGCACGTGGGCCCCGGTGAAGGCCCCCTTCTCGTGGCCGAACAGCTCGCTCTCCAGCAGGTTCTCGGGGATGGCCCCGCAGTTGATCGTCACGAAGGGCGCCTTGTGCCGGGGGCTCAGCCGATGGACGGCCCGCGCCACCAGCTCCTTCCCCGTCCCGCTCTCGCCGACGATCAGGACGGGCGCATCCGAGACCGCGACCTTGCGCACGGCTGCGAAGACGGGCTCCATCTGGGGACTGGTGCCCAGCATGTCCTCGAAACCGCCGTGGTTGCGGCGCTGCAGCTCCCGGTTCTCCTGCTCGAGCCGGTAGAGGTACAGCGCGCGCCGGAGGACCACCTTCAGCTCGTCGGCCTGGATCGGCTTGCAGAAGTAATCGTAGGCGCCCTGGTCGACGGCCCGGAGGGCGTAGTCGCGCTCCTCGCGGCCCGTGATCACCACCACCTTCGGCGCCTCGTCCACCCGTTGGATGTCGGCCAGGGTGGCAAAGCCCTCCGCCGCCCCTTGGGCCTCGGGGGGCAGGCCCAGGTCCAGGGTCACGACCGGCGGATGGTGCTCACGCACCGCCTCCAGCGCTGCCGCCCGGTCGCCGGCCAGCACCACGTCGTAGTCGTCGGCCAGCGCCCAGCGCATCTGGCGGCGGAGGTCGTCGTCGTCCTCCACGATCAGCAGCTTCGGCTTGCTCATGAGCGCGCTGGCTGCTCGGGGCCGGCGACGGGCAGCAGGACGCGGAAGGTGGTGCCCTTGCCCGGCTCGCTGTCCACCTCGATCCGGCCCCGGTGGGCCTCGACGATCGACTTGCTGTGGAAGAGCCCGATGCCCAGACCATGGTCCTTGGTGGTCTGGAACGGCTTGAAGAGCGAGCGGGCCATGAACGCGCGGGACATGCCGCACCCGTCGTCGCTGACGGAGAAATAGACCCAGCGGTCGGTCTCCCCCGTCTCCACGCGGATGTGGCCACCGTCGCGCACCGCATCGTTTGCGTTCAGCACCAGGTTCAGCACGACCTTCTGGATCTGCTCCGGGTCCATGGCCACCGGCCGCGTGGGCCTCAGCTCCTGGGCGACTTCCCCCTTCAGGCTGCCGTTGAGGCCGGCCAGCACCGCGCCCACGGTCTGGCTGAGATCGCCCGACGTGCGCTGCAGCTCGAGCGTCCGGCTCAGCGGCGAGAGGCGGGCGCACATGTCGTCGATCTTGGCCACGCTCCGCTGGATGGTCGCCAGCAGGTCACGGCGGAACTCCGGGTCCTCGTAATGCGCGGGCAGGTTCTGGAGGGTGAGCGAGAGCTTGGAGGCCAGGTTCTTGAGGTCGTGCACGAAGAAGGCGGAGAGCGACTGGAAGGCCTCCATCTCCTTCGCCTTGAGCACGCGCGCCAGGAGGCGCAGGCCCAGGATGCTGCCGGCGGCCTGGTCGGACAGCGTCTTGAGCAGGTCCAGGTCCTCGACGGTGAGCGGCTCGCCGGGCCGCCCCCCCAGCACCATGAAGCCCAGTTCCTCCCCCGCGGCCGTCAGGGCGAGCGCGTAGCGCGTGCCGGCCGGCCACGGCAGGCGCGTCGCCTCGCCGGCGGCCAGCTCATGAAGGTCGAGAGGGCCGAGGCGCTCGCGCAGCAGCTCCACGAGGCCCGGACCGTGCCGGCCGAGCCAGGAAGCCGCTTCGGCGTCGGAGTAGATCGTGGAGCCTCCCAGGACGACGCCGCCCGGCTCTCCCTCCTCCAGCAGCCACACGGTCACCGAGGGCACCCGCAGGGTCTCCGAGACGCGGGCGGCAACCGCCGAGCACACGGCCCTGGTGTCGATGAGGGTAGTGGTGGCGCGCGTGAACGCCGTCCACTCCTTGCGGTAATCGTAGTGGGGCCGCCGGAAGTTCCGGGTGACGAAGCCATGCACGGCACCGCGCAGGCGGTCCGAGAGAAGGAGCCCGACGAGGCCGATGAGGCCCAGGAAGACCACGAACGTGACGAGCGGCAGGGCCTGGACGCCCCCGAACAGGACGACCGCCTTGGCCAGCACTCCCACCGTCAGGAGGTAGATGCCGACGAGGAGGGCGGTCATCGAGCTGTAGAGCACGGACTGGGAGACGTAGACGTCGGCGGCGCGGAGCCGGCTGCGCAGCAGGGAAGCCGCCATGAGCGCCGCCGCCACCAGCAGGACCGCCGAATCCATCACGTGCAGGTCGGGATCCACCGACCGGAAGAGAAGCGCCTGGCTGCTCGTGTAGATCCGGGCCGCGAACAGGCCGCCGACGCCGAGGACCATGTACTTGATGAACCAGCGCATGCTCCCGGTGGAGGCGCGCAGCGTGCGCTCCAGGTTGGCGAGGATCAGCACCGCGCCCGAGAGGAACGCCAGTTGGAACAGGTAACCGGCCCCGCCCAGCCCGAACCGCCAGCGGCCGGGAGCCGCCTGGACGGCCCCGGTGAGGACCTGGCGACCGATGAGCACGACCAGGCCCAGAGGCAGGAGGAGCGACGCCCAGACCACGGGCCGCCAGCGGCGCAGCAGTTCCCGGTAGTCGGAGCGGCCGAACGCGAGGCTGAAGCGCAGCCAGGCCCAGGGGAGCAGGGCGGTGGCCAGCAGGCGGAGCCGCTCGGCCCCGAGCCGCTCGGCGGGCGACCGCACCCCGGCGCCCAGCGCCGTGAGGGCCGCCTCCGCGGCCAGGACGGCCATGCCGATCCCGAAAGCCTGGTGGACGAAGGAGCGACGGTCCCGCCAGACCACCGCGGCCGCCAGTCCGGCACACAGCAGCGCGCTCGCGCCGTGAAGGGCCAGCTCGTAGGTCATCGATCGCCCTGAGGCGTGCCCCAGCCGGCGGGCGGGCCCCCGGATTGTTCCTGAGTCATTCTAGCGCCCGGGAGCGTCGCCGGGGCCGCTGCCCCGCCGGGGCCGCTCCCGGTTGACGGGGGCGACATAAAGGCCTACCCTGTATCGCGAATTCGTAGTCCCTCCCGATAGCAATCCAGCGCCCCCGGGCGGGAAGCCGTGAGCAAGCTCGCTGCGGCTCTCCCGCATCCCTCCCGGCGACGAAGCATTGTGAGCGCGCGCACGATAGAGGGCCGGGCCCGGTCGTCTTCCTGACACGCAGCCTTGCTACGGCTGGCCCGGCTCGAATGATCAAAGGAGATCCGATGAAGCGATTGGTGGTTTTCTCCGTGGCCTCGTGGGCGATCGTGCTTCTATCCGGTTCGCCCGTTCACGCGCAGGCGACACGCACGTGGGTCTCCGGCGTCGGCGACGACGCCAACCCCTGCAGCCGCACCGCCCCCTGCAAGACCTTCGCGGGCGCCATCAGCAAGACGGCGGCGGGGGGAGAGATCGACGCCCTGGACCCGGGCGGCTTCGGCGCGGTCACCATCACCAAGGCGATCACCATCGACGGCGGCGGCATGCTCGCCGGCGTCCTGGTCTCGGGCACCAACGGCATTGTGGTCAACGCCGGAGTCAACGACGTGATCACCCTGCGGGGCCTCGACATCAACGGCATCGGCACCGGCCTCAACGGGATCCGCTTCCTGGCCGGGGCGGGACTCAACGTCGAGAACTCCGTCATCTTCAAGTTCACCACGGCGGGGATCGACTTCGAGCCCAACGGCACCGCCCATCTCATGATCAAGGACTGCGTCATCAGGGACAACGCTGGGGGCGGCGTCCTCGTCAAGCCGACCGTCGCCGGCTTCGCCCACGCCTCGCTGCAGAACGTCCGCCTGGAGCACAACCTCTTCGGCCTGCGCGCGGAGGACCGCTCGCGGGTCGCCGCCGATGGCAGCGTCTTCGCCGACAACACCAACAACGGCCTGCTGGCCTTTTCGGGAGGCTTCGGCGTCGAGGTAAACGTCCAGGGCTCGCTCATCGCCAACAACGGCACCAACGGCGTGTCGTCCGCCAACTCCGGGGCGACGGTCCGTCTCACGACCAACACCATCGTCAACAACAACGTCGGCCTGAACGCCTCCGGCGGAGGCGCCATCGTCTCCTTCGGCAACAACCGGGTGGCCGGCAATACCGCCGGGGACGGCGCCCCCACCAGCACGATCTCGGAACAGTAGACCCTCGCCGGCTGCCGTAGCCTGCCCGTCGCCGACTCGCCCCGGACGGCCGCCCGCCGTGAATGGCGGCCCCCGGGGCGTCCGTGCTCCCGGGACCCTATAATGCGTCGTCGGGACCGATAGGGACGCGGTGTCCCTCTGGCCGGGGAGAGGATGGAGCTGGAGCAGGCGAAGAATCGACTAGAAGAGCTCCGCCCGGCGAACCCCGCCCTCGAAGGAGCGTCCGTCATCGATGTGAGCCTCGGCGCCGTGATGTCGCGGTATCGCGTCGAGGGCCCCGTGTGCCACGTGGGAAGCAAGCTCCAGCATGCCCCCGAGGGCGCGGGCAGGGGTGCTTCATTTCGGCGGCTGTTCTCGGGCCTGCGTGACAATGGCTTCACGGGGCTCGACATCGAGCCCGGCGAGAACGTCGACGTCCTCGCCGACATCTGCGATTCGAACTTCGAAGAAACGCATCCCGAGCTTTGCCAGAGATTCGGTTTCGCCCTGGTCCTGGCGCTTCTCGAGCACGTCCCCGATCCCTTTCGGGCCGCCCTGAACATCACCTCTCTCCTGCGCTCCGGCGGATACCTCTTCTATTCCGGGCCCTGGGCCTGGGACTACCACATGTATCCGGACGACTACTGGCGCTTCCATTTCCCGGCTCTGAGGGTGATGTTCAAGAATATCGATTGGAAGGATTGGTGGTTCACGGGGACGAATCAGGGCGTGGGTCTCAAGCTGGCCGACCCGACCCGCGAGGGGAAGGTGCTCCGGGTCCCGGTCAAGGGCTCGGTGGGCGAGATCCTGTCCGACATCGGCATGCCCTACCTGCTGATCGGCGCGATCGGAGAGAAGAGATAACGGGGGTGGCCTCGTGGCCCTGACCGCCGTCATCCTCGGCATGCACCGCAGCGGCACATCCTGTGTCGCCCGCATGCTGAACGCTTGCGGTTTGTACCTCGGGGACGACCTGCTCGACGGCGCGAGCCTGTCGAACATGGAGGGGAAGTGGGAGTCGCGCGCGGCGGTGGAGATCAACGACTCGATCCTGGCCGTGAACGGCGGGGCGTGGGACCAGGTGCCGGAGGGCGCCCTGAGCTGTGACGGTCCGACCCAGGAGCGGATGCGGCATTTCCTGGAGACGCTCGGAGAAGCCGCGGTGTCCGGGTGGAAGGACCCGCGGACGGTCCTGACCTTCCCGATGTGGAAGCCGCTGCTCGGCGAGTACCGCATCGTCGCGTGCGTGCGGCACCCGATGAGCGTGGCCGAGAGCCTGGCGACACGGGAAGGCTGGCCGATCGAGAAGGGGCTCGAGCTGTGGAAGACGTACCATGAGCGGTTCCGCCAGTACCTGGACGAGGAGCGTGAGGTCACCTGGTTCGATTTCGATCTCCCATCCGAGCACCTGGCGCGCGCGCTGGACAAGGCGTGCCGGAGCCTGGGCCTGCGCTTCGAGAAGGCCGCCGGGCAGTCGTTCAACGAGTTCCAGCGCCACCATCGGCACGAGCAGCTGCCGTCCGACGAGCGACTGAGGGAGCTGTACCTGGAGTTCTTCTATCGCGCCCATCGCGACGAGCTGGGCGACGGCGCAGCGAGTTCGCTCCGAACGCTCGAGAGGCCCACCCGAGCCGCATCGTCCAAGGGTCGTGTGCCGCAGGAGCTGGACATCCTCAACAAGCGGCTCGCCGACCTGGGGAGCGCCCACCGGAAGCAGAACTCGCTGGCCCAACGTAGCTTCAAGGCGACCCAGGAGAACACTCGCCGGGTGACCGCCGTGGAGACCGCCCTCGGCGAGGCCTCCCGCGCCACCGGCGAGCTGGGGGGGGCGGTGGCGCGCTTGGAGGAGCAGCTCGGAGGCATCGACCGCGCCGGCGCAGAGTTGCGAGGCCGGGTGGCAGGCCTGGACGAGCGGCTCCCAGGCTTGGACGAGCGTTTCGCGGGCGTGAGCCGCGCCGAGGGCGAGCTGCGGGGAACAGTCGCGGGCCTGGAGGAGCGAGTCGCCGGCGTGAGCCGCGCCGAGGGCGAGTTGCGGGGAACCGTCGCGGGCCTGGAGGAGCGGCTTGCCGGGGCGAGCCGCAGCGAGGGCGAACTACGGGCGACGGTGGCTGGCCTGGAAGCGCGGCTCGAGGGTGTAGACCGCGCCGGAGGCGAGCTGCGGGCGAAGGTCGCCCCCCTGGAAGAGCGGCTCGAGGGCGTCATCGGGGCCGAGCGCGAGCTGCGGGCGACGGTCTCGCGCCTGGACGAGCGCGTGGAGGCCCTCGCCCAGCGGCTCCAAGGCTGCGAGGACACTCTGGCGCGCAAGCCCCAGACGCTCGCTCAATGGCTCAGGCAGCGCCTCGGTTTCGGCCCCACCGGCACCTCCTGATGAGGATGCCAAGACTCAGCCCCTGGAGGCGACCGCATGAGGTTTCCGAGCAGGGGGAGCTTCCCGACATCCTCGAATGGGCGCGGCTCTTCCGGCCGGCGGTGCGGGAGTGGCTCCTCCTGGGCAAAGGGCCCTCCTACGAGCTCATCCACCATTTCGATGTCACGCCCTTCTTCGTCTGCGGCCTGAACCACGTCGCGCGCGAGCGGCCGGTCGACCTTGCCCACGTGATCGACGTCGACGTGGTCGAGGACTGCGGCGAGCAGCTCGAGCGCAACGCCCGCTACGTCGTGATGCCCTTCTACCCTCACCTCAACCATCGTCCGACCGGCCGGACGCTCATGGATTTCGCCGATTCGAACCCGGTGCTCCGGTCCCTGAGGGCCGAAGGGCGACTGGTGGGATACAACCTCTCGTCGGCGGCGAACAAGATCGGGACCTCTCCCGTCATCGAGTCCCGATGTTTCAGCGCGGAAGCCGCGGTCGACATCCTCGGCACTTGCGGCGTCCGGCGGATCCGCACGCTCGGGATCGATGGAGGGCGCGACTACGCGTCCACCTACCATGACCTCCGCCGGCGAACGCTCCTCGCCAACCGTCAGGCGTCCTTCGACGCTCAGTTTGCCGGGATCGCGAAGGCCGCGCGCCGGCACGGGATCTTCTACGCGCCGCTCCACAAGGAAGCGCCGATCCGCGTCTTCGTGGACGCCGAGGATGCCGCCGCCCTCCCGTTCAGGGTCCTCGACTACAGCCTCCGGCTCCAGTCGAGCATCGGCGTGGAGGTCGTACCTCTGCTTGGCTCCGAGCCTTCATGGCTCAAGGTCCTGCGGGTGCCGGCCCTCTGCGGTTTCCAGGGGCGAGCCATCTACCTCAGGGGGCCGATGGTCGTCCGCGGCGATATCGCGGAGGTCTGGGACCTGCCGATGCGAGGCTGCGACTTCCTCCACGCCCGGCCGGGCCACCGCGGGGCGACCGATCGGGCCGACGTGCTCCTCATCCAGTGTGACCGTGTGCGGGACAAGTGGTCGGCCGACGCACTTGCCGCCCGGCCCCTGGGCGCGGGCTCGCTCCCCCCGGGGGCGACGGCGCCGGATATCCCTCCGGAATGGAGCGGCGCCGATGCCTGGACACGCGGGCGGAGCCGACTGATCCGGTTTGACCGCCGCGCCGGGAATCGCTGGGCGGCCGGCTGGACTTTCGGGGCGCGCCACTGGCGGCGGCTTCTCCGAAACGCTCTCGCCGAGGGCTTCGTGCGGCCGGACGAGCTGTCGGCCGAGGTCGCCGCCGGGCGCATGCCCGGCGCCCTCCCCCGATGGGTCGGACTTGCCGGGCCGACGAGCGATCGCCGCGCGAGGGGCGAGCAGACCGCGCGCGCGAAGTGAGGACGACCGCCGTCCCGCAACTGCCCTGGAGACTGACCTTCGACCTGGCGCGGCGCGAGGTGGAACGGCGCTACCGGGGCTCGTTGCTCGGGCTCGGCTGGGTCGTCCTTGGCCCCTTCCTTCTCCTGGGGATCTACACGTTCGTCTACTCGTTCGTGCTCGGCGTGAAGGTGCC
Source organism: Acidobacteriota bacterium (assembly GCA_003223555.1). Taxonomy (GTDB): domain Bacteria; phylum Acidobacteriota; class Vicinamibacteria; order Fen-336; family Fen-336; genus AA32. The sequence goes on from QHVM01000011.1 coordinate 19,429, forward strand.
CGGACAGGACCGCGTCGGCTTCGTGGTCTGGCTATACGCCGGGCTGACCATGTTCGCGTTCTTCAGCGACGTGCTGACGGCGATGCCTCCCGCAATCCGCAACAATCCCAGCTATGTGAAGAAGCTGATCTTTCCGTTGGAGGCGTTGATCTGGGCCCGGCTCCTGGCGGCACTGTTCTTCTTCGCCGTGAACACCTCACTTCTCGTCCTGTTCGTCCTCGTCACCCAGCGCGCGGTGCACGTGACACTGCTCCTGGTCCCGGTGCTCCTGGTGCCTATCGTGTTGCTCGCCGCCGGAATCGGGACGGCGCTGGCCAGCCTGGGCGTCTTCGTCCGGGACGTCGACGAGCTGATCCGCCCGGGACTGCGGGTGCTGTTCTACGCGACGCCGATCGCCTATCCCGAGAGCCTGGTGCCCGCGGGAGTCCGCGGACTGCTGCGGCTCAATCCACTGACGGGTCTGGTCGAAAACTACCGGAGGCTCGTGGTCTTCGGCACCTCGCCGGAATGGACCACCCTGGCCTCGCTGGTCATCTGCGCGGCGCTGCTGCTCTGGGCGGGTGACGCGATCTTCCACAAGCTGCGACCGGGTTTTGCCGATGTCATCTGAGCGCGCCATAGAGGCGGCCGGCAGCGCGCGGGTGGACTCGCCGACCTCGTCCAGGGTCGCGATCGAGGCGGACTCCGTCTCGAAGGAATACCTCATCTACAGCAAGCCCCAGGACTGGCTGAGAGAGCTGCTGTGGGGAGGCCGCCGGAAGTTCCACCGGAGGTTCAAGGCCATCCAGCGGCTCTCGTTCCGCGTGAACCAGGGAACCACGCTCGGCATCGTCGGCCGCAACGGATCCGGGAAGACCACGCTGCTGCAGATGATCGCGGGCACGGTCAGCCCCACTTCCGGCGCCATACGGGTGAAAGGTAAGCTCGGTGCGCTACTGGAGCTGGGGAGCGGCTTCAACCCCGATTTCACGGGCCGGGAGAACGTGTACCTCCACGGCAGCATCGTACAGATGTCCCGCGAGGAGATGCGTTCCCGCATCGAGGCCATCGTCGCCTTCGCGGACATCGGAGAGTTCATCGACCAGCCCATCAAGACCTACTCATCGGGAATGCAGGTCCGACTGGCCTTCGCGGCCGCCATCCACATGGACCCCGACATCCTGCTCATCGACGAGGCCCTGGCCGTCGGCGATCCGGGCTTTCAGCTCAAGTGCTTCGACAAGATCCAGGAGTTCAAGGCCGGCGGCAAGACCATCGTTCTGGTGAGCCACGACATCAACGCCATCACGCAGTTCTGCGATTCGGTGCTGGTCCTCTCCCATGGAGAGCTGGTCTTCCACGGTGGCCCCCACGAAGCCGTGGACGTCTACAAGGCGATCCTGTTCTCCGGCAGCCCGCCCAACCCCTCTGAGGTCGTCGGGGCTGCGGTCACCGCAGCGGCGGAGGGCCCCGGTCCGGAGACGCGCGCCGAGGGCGCCGTCGCCGAAGGCCAGCCCCGGCTCAACCGCCATGAGCACCGCTTCGGCAGCCGGGAGGCGGAGATCGTCGACGTCAGGATCCTCGGCAAGGGCGGTCGGGTCCAGAACGTCTTCCTGTCCAACGAGGAGACAGCGATCGTCTTCAAGGTGCGCGCGCATCGGCTGGTCCGCGAGCCCATCTACGGCATCCGCATCCGGAACCGGCA
>QHVM01000011.1:21139-24437 GCA_003223555.1 Acidobacteriota bacterium
CTTTGATGGCCAGCGACTATTTCCTTTCGGTGGGCGTCTCCGAGTTCCAGAAGGGCGAAGTGGTGGCGCTGGACCGTCGTCGGGATGTGCTCCCGTTCAAGATCGTCGGGACCGACGGAGCGGGGATCGCCAATCTCGACTCGCTCATCGAGCTCACCCCGTCCGAGCACGCACCTCGTTGAGGTCGGGCGAGTGCCATCGCCAGTGCGCACCTCGTCCACCGCCTCACAGCTCATCCACCGTCCAAATCCGAGACTCAATGAATATTATTGTTGTAGAAGATGTTGTCCGATGGCGCCACCGGTCCAGGGTGCTCGAAAACCGCCTCCCGCATGTATGCGTTGGCGTAGAAGTCGTTGTTTTGGATTGTATTGAACCGAACAGCATTATCTACCGAATCGGCCTTGTCGAGGGCAATGCCCACGACAGCCCACCAGAGATAGGGCGCCCAGAAGCCTTGCCCATATCCCTGGCCGATCTCGTGGAAGTCATTGTCGTCGAGGTTGTTGTACGTCGCCGACAGACCGGTATTCCCCGTCGCGAGCCAAACACCCGCTAGCCCCGCCCGCCAGATCATGTTCGCGTGCAATGTGATGCGACTCGACCCGTTCACGAGCTTAATGCATACGTCGTGACAGTCGAAGAGCGCATTCCCGTCGAGATAGAGGTCCTGCGACCCGCTCGTGTCCAGATTCGTCCCGGTACGCTCGACGTAGTTGGCTCGGACGACGACGTTGCGGCTCGCCGAAACGACAATGCCGCTCGCCTGGTAATAGGCCCCATTCGGGGGCACATGGCTCGTGTCGCGCATGTCTCTCGTCTCGACGATGGTGTTGGATGCTAGATAGATGTTGCTACCCGAAATGACCTGAACGCCATTACCGAACACAAAGCTGAACGTCTGACCGGGATAGGGATCGGGGGTCGAAGGGTAAGGCTCGTTCGTCATCAACCGCTGTGAATCGTAGACGTCGGAATCCGTGATGGAGCCGTTGGTCACATCATGAAGCGCGATGGCGGGGGCGCGCGATCGATTATTGGTCACGCGGACGTGATCCACTTCGATATAGGTAGGGTAGTTGCCGTTATCCGCGCGCACGAAGATTGCTTCCTGAGCGGACGCGTCGAATGGACGGTTGACGTTGAAGCCGCTCATTCGCACACGGCTGTTGCCCAGAACACGTATTGCGACCTTATCGACGGTCAGTTGGAGGAATGTGATGTTGATCCCCTGCCCGGTGAGTGAAGAGTCGCTCGGCAGCTTGAGAGCCGCGCCCAGGTTATAGGTGCCCGCCGACAACAGGACGTGATGGTACTGATCCAGACACGTCTGCAGCGCGACAGCGTCGTCAATGCCGTCGTCCGGCAGCGCGGCGCAACTCGCGGCGCTGACGCCGCTAGGGGCAGCCGGCACCGTGTCCACGGCGACCTCGGCAATCCGTGTTTGCGTATACGTGGGCTCGCGCACGGAGGTCCAATGCACTTCAACGAAACGCTTCTCGAACACTTTGGGCAGAATGATTGTTGCAGGGTCGTTGGCCTTATCAGCCCATCCGATATCGAACAGCCCGACGATCAGGTCCATATTGTCGGGGTCGTCGTTAGATGAGACGCGGACCTCGCCCTTCTGCGGCAAGAAGGCGCCATCGCCGGCATTGGGCTGAAACGTGATCGTCTGGAAACGCCGCGGTAACGGACCAAGGTCAAGCACCAGTCGCAGATCCGTGCGAAGAGGATTCCACATCGTATCCAACGCCCCATCCACGATGTTATAGGGAATGCGTGGGAAATCATTCACGTCACTGTCGCCGCTTGCGTCCTGGAATCCATGAACGACGATCGGCTCATTTATGCTGACCAGGCGCAGCCTCCAGACGTTGTCCAGTCCACCCATGCTGTCGGGCGTGGTCACTCGGATCTTGAGATAGCGACCGGCTGGCCCTGAACATGGAATCCGAAAGCCCTCTCCGTCGGTCGCCTGGCTGTTTGGTGGGACAGTGTCGCGAATCATGGACCTGGTGACGGCTGCGATCTCCGAGTACGGACCGCCCAAAGCGGAGGCCGCATAAATTCGAATGTCACCGCTTGGCATCTGGGAAATGCCGTGCATCGCGCCCCACGACCAGAACGAGACAGAGGCGATTGTCTGAATGGTTCCGAGGTCATAGACCCATTCCGGCACCGCCGTACTGGTGGTGATGCTTATCTCCCCATACACTCCAGGCCGCCCATCGCTGACGGAGACATTCGTACTGGCATCTATAGGCGTGCTCACTCCACTGCCACCGCTCGCATCGATCAAGGAGCCATCCACGTAAGTGCCTCGCGCGCCAGACACCGGTGCCGGCCGAGCGAAGATCGTGGCGCCCGAGTTTCCTCCCGGCTAGCGCCTTCTGCCGCATGGCGAGGGAAGCCCAAGGCAGCACGATGAGATTGGCAGCGTGAATTCTTCCCCGTCAGCTGGTATTTGCTTCCTCAGGTCAGAAGCGCAACCGCGTCAAGCGTTCCAGATCCCATGTTAGCGCCAGCGCACGCGGCTGCCGGGGCGGCGACGCTAATTTGCCTTTGACTCCCGAGCCTTGAGGGTCGATGTCCGTTTCCCGAGGCCTGCGCACGCTGAAAACCGACTTCGCGACCGGGCGGAGGCTTTCTCACCCTGCGGCAGCTACGCCGCCGTCCGCGCCAGGAGTAGACACGCTATATACTCTGTGGCTCTGCTGCGAGGATCTATGACGCCGAACCGGCGGCCGACGCATCGTCGCCTCTGGACCGTCTCGTGAGGGAACCTCGGCCGGCCGGTACGTCATGACGCGAGCCGTGCGGCCCGTGATACAGCGCCAGATGGGGGCCGTCCGGCGCGTCGACTTCAAGAGCGATTTCTTCAGCGCGCCGTGCCTGGAGGTCGACGTTGACGGGTCGATCCTCCGTTACGTGGACGCCAACCCGATGGCGGCGGCACGCGTGCAGACGCTGTTCGCGAAAGAGCCGACGACCATCCCCTGGCTCGACTGCATGGAGCCGGCCGATATCCTGATCGACGTCGGCGCCAACATCGGCTTGTACTCCATCTACGCGGCGGTGGTGGCCGGCTGCCGCGTGTTCGCCTTCGAGCCGGAGTCCCTCAACTACGCGGAGTTGAACAAGAACATCCACGTAAACGGCCTCCACGATCGGGTGTCCGCCTTCTGCCTGGCGTTGAGTGACGAGTCCAAGGTCGGTTACCTGCATCTCGGCGCCTTCGGGTACGCCTACTCCCACCACGATTTCGGGGAGAACACCTGGACCAAGGACATGGTGT
>QHVM01000089.1 GCA_003223555.1 Acidobacteriota bacterium
CTGCCGGGGTTCTCACGGTTGGCCCCGATGCCCCCCACGACCGCCGCCAGGTGGATGACGACGTCGGGGCGGTGCGCCTCGTACATCCGGCGGACCTGCTCTTCGTGGACGAGGTCGAACTCGGCCTTGCGCACCGCCACGATCGAGGCGGGCGGGCAGCCGCGCTGGCGCAGCTTCTCCATCACGGCGAAACCGAGGAAGCCGGCGCCGCCGGTCACGACGACCTTCTTCTTGCGCAGGTCGATCACGTCTCCTCCGTCGCGGTGTCCAGTCCAGTCCCGCCGAATTCTAGCGCGGATTCGCTCCGCCGGCCGCTCCGCCGCCCAGGAACAGGGCGCGCGGATGCAGGACGAGCAGCGCCCGCCGGTCCCCGCTCACGCCCAGCTCGGCGGGGATCACCGGCCGGTCGCCCTCCACGCGGAGGACGGTGGTCGTGTCCGTCAGGTCGAGGGGAAAAAGGAAGCCCCGCTCCCGCCCGTCGGCCGCGGCCACTGCCTTCACGCGCCCGCCCTCCGGCGACACCAGCCAGAGATCGCGCACGGCCTCACCGGCGGGAACGCCGCGGACCAGCAGCGGCCATCGTCCCCTTCGTGCGCTGACGGTGAGCGTGGCGCCGCTCAGCAGCCATCCGTCGCTCTCCGTCTGCAGGGAGGCGAGCTGCCGGGCCCAGACCTCCACTCCCGTCCCGTCGTCGTAGGGGTGGAGCACGCCCAGGAGCGAGAACCGCTGGTCGCCGGCGACCAGGCTCCTCAGCTCCTCCCACTGCCGGTTCACCGTGCGCCAGAGCGGGCCCTTGGGCCGGTCGGCCACCAGCAGCACGTTGGCCCGCTCCGCCAGGCCCCAGTACCGGTCCCGGGCGGAGACGGCGGGCGAGACCTTGAGGTCGAGGGACGGCTGGGCCACCGAGACGTCGAACCGGGAACGGAGGATCGGATCCCGGTAGACCACGTTCACGACCGTGGCCGCATTGAGGTAGATGTCCTCGTAGAGCTCGTAGAGCCGCCACTCGCGGTATCGATGCCGCTCCAGCACGTCGCCCAGCTCGTGCACGGCGCGGACGGCGTCCACCCCCGCGTAGACACGCTCCCGAGCGTGCTCGCCGATCCGCGCCACGTCGAGGACAACCGCCGCCGCCAGCAGCGCGCCGACGGCCACCGCCCGCCCGACGGACGAGCCGGCGAGCGCCCACAGGCCGGTCACGCCGAGGACGAGCTGGAAGGGCAGCATGTTGACGTCGGCGGTGGGCGCGTAGTCTCCGCGGGGGACCAGTACCAGATAAGGAGCCAGCGCGAAGACGAGCGCCCAGCCGACGGCGGCCCGCCGCGCCGGCTCCAGCGGCGGCCGTCGGGTCCCGAGCAGCCGGACGATCCCCACCAGGCCGACGGCCGTGACCGCAATCGCCAGCCCGCCCATCTGGACCACCCAGTTGCGCACGTAGAAAAGCCGCCGCGCCGTGGCGCTGTCGAGCTGGTACTGCAGCCGCTCGTTGGCGGCGTTCACGGTGGGCCAGAAGGAGTAGTAGGACACGACGTCGCGATACTGCGCGGCGTAGAACCATCCGGAGACGAGGACCGCGGCGAGGACGGCGACGAGGACGTTCTCCGCCTGGGCCCGCGACAGGTCCTTGCGCCGGCGGACGGCGTCCGCGGCCAGCGCGAGGACGGGCACGGCGAGGTAGCCGGCGAGCGACGACTTGGCCAGCAGGCCGAGGCCCCAGAAGAGCCCGCAACCCGCCATCATCGTCCGGTGACGACCCAGGTCGCTGGCGATCAGGCACCAGAAGCCGAGCAGGTAGAGGGCCGCGGCGGGCCAGTCGTTGCGGCTGCCCATGAATCCCCACCGGAGGCTGGCGGGCAGGCCGAGGAGCAGGAGGCCCGCGGCGAAGGCGAAGGCAGGATCCTGGGTGATCCGGCGGACGATCAGGAAGACCGCGAAGGCCGCCACCACCATCCAAAACGCGGAGACGGCGTACGGAGTCAGGTTGTCGAGGCCGAGGATCAGGTAGCCGAGCTGGAGGCTCCACTTGTGGAGCGGCGGCAGGAAGTTGACCTCCCGGCTCCCGTAGAGGAACTCGCGCAGGGAGAGGCGACCCTGCATGTGGGCATGGAGATCGGAGAGGGCGTGGTTCTGATAGGCCAGCGAATCGGAGTCGGCCGGGATGTCACCCCGCGCGCTACCCTCCGCCCGGTAGTGGAGATAGCCGATGAGCAGGCACAACAGCAGGAAGAGTCGCGCCTGCCGTGCGGCATCGGCCGGCCACACGCGGGCGACGCCGGGGCGATGGTGGGCGTCGGCTCGGGGTCCCGCCTCGATCAGAGGGAATAGCCCGCCTGCCGGGCGTCCTCGTGGAACATCCTCACCGTGTCCAGCGAGTAGCTCGCGAGGTCCTTTCCGACCAGGCCCAGCTTCTTGAGGATGTCGTTGGTGACCGTGATGATGTGGCAGCCGATGGCGTCGGCGTGGAAGATGTTCAGCAGCTCCCGCGGACTGGCCCAGATCAGCTCCTGGTGGGGGTCGGGACGGAGCAGCTCCAAGGCCGCCGTCATGAGAGGTACGGGGTCGCGGCCGGTGTCGGCGATGCGGCCGGCGAAGACCGACACGCACGACGGCGGGCCGCCGCCGAGGGCCGCCGAGACCTCGCGGACCTGGTCGAGGGTCATGAGCGCGGTCACGTTCAGCTTGATCCCCGCCCTCGACAGGCGCCGGACGAGCCCGTAGGACGGCTCTCCCCGCGTGTTGGTGACCGGGATCTTCACGTAGACCTCGGAGCCCCACGAGGCGATCTCCCGCGCCTGTCGCTCCATCTCGGGGAACTCGTCCGAGAACACCTCGAAGGAGATCGGCCGGCCGGGCACCGCGGCGAGGATCTCGGCCGCGAACGCGCGGTAGTCGCTGATGCCCGCCTTGCGCATCAGCGTGGGGTTGGTGGTGAAGCCGGAGACGTAGGGCAACCGCGCCATCTCGAGCATCCCCGCCTTTTCGGCGCCGTCGGCGAAGATCTTGACCCGGAGCGAGGCGAGCGGCGAGGGAACCCGGCCCTCCTGCGGCCACACGCCCGTCTCGACGGTCGCCAAGCTCACTCCTTCCCGGCGCCGCGCACCCGCTCGACGATGCGCCGAGCGGCCCGCGGCAGGTCCTCCACGACGTAATCCGGCGCGCAGAGCTCGCGGCGATTGTAGGGGGCGTCGATGAGGAAGGTCAAGCATCCCACCGCCTGCCCGGCCACGACGTCGCTCCAGCGGTCCCCCACCATGAAGCTCCGGTCCAGGTCGATGCCGTAGTCGGCGGCCGCGCGAACGAGCAGGCCGGGTTGCGGCTTGCGGCACGAGCAGCCGTCGGCGGTGTCGTGATAGCAGGTCAGGATCGCCCGGAGCGGAAGGTGCCGCATCAGGTGGGCGTTGATCTCGTCCACGGCGGCCCGGGTCTGGGCGCCGCGGGCCACGTCGGGCTGGTTCGTGATCCCGATCAGGAGCAGGCCGTGGCTGTCGAGCAGGGCCAGCGCCTCGCGGACGCCCGGCAGCACTTCGAGGTCGGCCAGGCCGGCGGGGGGATGGGACACGCCATCCCGCTCGAACACGCGGTTGATGACCCCGTCACGGTCGAGGAAGACGGCGCTCGTCATCGGTGGAAGCGACGCGCTACCGGATCGATTCCCACTTCATCTCGGCCGCCTTCAGCTTCGGGTGCGAAGCCAGCAGGTGCCACACGACCGCCTGGAACGCCTCCGCGTGGGGGGTCACGGTGCCGGGGTTCACGGTCGGGATGACGAGGCAGGTGTCGGCGACCTGGGCCGTGTATCCGCCGCTGCGGCCGACGACACCGCAGATCGTCGCCCGGACCTCCCGGGCGTGCTGGAGAGCGCGCACCAGGTTCGGGCTGACGCCGCGCTCGAGGTCGCCGCCGCCGACCGAGAAGACGAGCACCATGTCCCGCTCCCCGAGGCGGCTCACCCGGAGCCAGTCGGCGAAGACGCTCTCCCAGCCGTGGTCGTTCACGCGGGCGGTCAGCTCGGAGACGTTGTCAACCGGCGTATACGCCTCGATCCCGCAGATCTTGCGGAAGTCGTTCACCGCGTGGGAGGCGTTGGCGGCGCTCCCGCCCACTCCCAGGACGAAGAGACGGCCGCCCCGCTCACGGAGTGCGGCGAGGAGCCCCACCATCCGGTCGATCACGGCGGCGTCGAGACGGGCCAGGACCTGGGCGGCCTCGGACAGGTACGCGGCGGTATAGGACATGGCCTGAGCCTCCTGCTCGAGGAACCCCCGCGTCTGCTGGAGCCCCTCCGGCGAGCCGATCTCGTAGAACCGGCGCGTGACCTCGTGGCCGGCCATCCGTCCCTCCGCGACGAGCGCGCGATAGAGATCGGCGAGGTCGGAGGGCTGGTCGGGAGGAATCCGCGCCAGCGCGGCGCCCCGCAGCAGCGCGACGCCGTAGTCGATGTGGGTCATCTCCGGCGTGCGGGCGCGCTTGTCGTAGCCCAGCAGCCGGCCGTCGCGAAAGACGGCATTGCTGCGGTCCCAGCGGTCGTCGTTCCGGAACACGGTCATGAGGCCGAGGACGTCCCCGCCGGGAAAGGCGGCCAGCACCCCGCGGTAGTCGATGTCGCCGTAGGAATCCCCGTACACCACCCAGAACAGCTCGCCCAGCAGGGGCGCCGCCCGTCGCAGCGCGCCGCCGGTGCCGAGCAGGCGGGGCCCGTCGTAGGAGTATCGCAGCTCCAGGCCGTGCGCCGACCCGTCGCCCAGGTGGGCCTCGACCTGGGTGCCCAGGTGGCCGAGGCAGACGACGACCCTCCGCACGCCGTGGCGGTGGAGCAGGGCGAGCTGGTGGTCGATGAACGGGCGTCCGGCGACCTCGACGAGCGCCTTGGGGACCGCCTCGGTGGCCGGCCGCAAGCGGGTGGCGAGGCCGCCGGCCAGGAGGGCGACCGGGACGTCGGCCATCTCCACGGCGGTCATCTCATTGAATGACGACCTTCGTCCCCTCGAAGTCGAAGCGGAAGCGCACCTCGCGCAGGGGCGTCGGGGCCATGGCGTGCCGCAGCCGGGTCTTGTCCTCGGCGTAGAAGAGCAGGAAGCCGCCCCCGCCCGCCCCGATGAGCTTGCCGCCGAGAGCGCCGTTCTTCATGGCCAGATCATACCAGCCGTCGATTTCGCCGTTGGTCACCGCGCCGCTGCGCTGCTTCTTGTGCTGCCAGTGCACGTTCATCAGCTCGGCGAAGCGCCGCAGGTTGCCGGCCTCGAGGGCCTCCTTGCTCTGGTAGCCGAGGTCCTTGACGAAGTGCAGGTTGTCGACCATGCCCTTGTCACGCTCCCGGCTGCGCTGGTCCTGATCCTTCAGGATGGCGGAGGCCGACCGGCTGTAGCCGGTGAAGAAGAGGAGGAGGTTGTCCTCCAGGTTGTACAGCGTCTCGGTGTCGAGGCGGAGGGGCGAGGCCTCGACCTGGTCGTTGGGCAGGAAGTGGAAGCAGGTGATGCCGCCGTAGGCGGCGATGTACTGGTCCTGCTTGCCGATCGGCTCCCCCAGCCGGTCGATCTCGATCTGGCACGCCTGCTCGGCCACCTCCCGCGCATGGACGAGGTTCTTGTTGTGTGTGTGGAGCGCCTTGAGGAGCGCGGTCGTGAAGCTGCCCGAGGAGCCCAGGCCGGTGCCGGCGGGGATGTCGGCCATGCTGGTCAGCTCCAGGTAGCCGCCGTCGACCTCGAGCAGCTTCAGCGCCTCGCGGATGATCGGGTGCTGCAGCTCGCTCGCCGAGGCCACCCGCTCGAGCCGGGAGTACTTCACGATCAAGTCGGGCACGAACGTGTGGTGGACCGTGATGTAGACGTACTTGTCGATGGCGGCGGCGATCAGGAAGCCGCTGTGCTTCCGGTAGTAGGACGGGAGGTCCGTGCCTCCGCCCCCCAGCGAGATGCGCAGCGGGCTGCGGGTGATGATCACGTGTCCTTTCCCGCGTAGACCCGGCCCACGATGTCGAGAGCGGCCATCGCATCCTCCAGGCCGCCCGAGACCGGCCCTCCCCCGCGGATGCACGAGACGAGATGGCGGTACTCGTCGCTCCACGACGGGTCCTCGCCGGGGAAGTCCCACGTGGTCGTGTCGGGAGGCCCCATCTCGGGCCGCATCCGATGGAAGGTGAGGCGCTCGGCGCCGTAGCTGCCGCCCAGGCCGTCGACCTGCAGCTTCCCCTTCTCCCCGAAGACCTCGAAGCAGAAGAGGTTCTTCCACTCCGTGCAGCTCGCGTGCAGCCAGGCCACCGCTCCCCGCGGCGTTCGCAGGCGGAGGAAGGCGTTGTCCTCCACGGGCATCTTCCAGAAGAAGGTGGCGGCGAGGCCTTCGACCTCCGCGAAGTCGCCGGCGAACCAGCGCGACAGGTCGACGAGGTGCACCCCCTGGTCGATCAGCTCGCCGCCGCCCGCCACCGCCGGATCGGCCCGCCACTCGCGCTCGTAGCCGAGGCGGCCGCCGTGGCCGTATCGCCCCCGGATGTACATCAGGGAGCCGACCGCTCCCTCGTCGAAGAGCGCCTTCGCCTTGAGGAGAGCCGGATGGAAGCGATGGTTGAAGCCCACCTTCACCCTGACCGCCGCCCGCCGGGAGGCCGCCAGCAGCCGCTGCAACTCGGCTGCGCTGCGGGCCGCGGGCTTCTCGACGAGGACGTGCTTGCCGCGCTCCACGGCGGCCAGGGCCACCGGGGCCAGCGCGTCGTTGGTGGTGGCCACGACGACGAGGTCCACGTCGTCCCGAGCCACCACCGACTCCCAGTCCCGGGTGGCCAGGCAGCCGGGATGGAGCGACGCCAGCGCCTGCGCGCGCGCAAGGTCCACGTCCGCCGCCGCCACCAGACGGCTGTCATCCAGCGCCCGCGCGCGCTTGTTGCCGACGAGGCCGCACCCGACGATCGCCACCCGCATCAGCGCCGCCCCCGGTCCTCGGGCGCGACCCGGCGCAGCGTGTACAGGTCGCTCCGCGCGAGCTCGTCGCGCTGCCCGGCCAGGCGGCGCCAGTCGTCCCACACCGCGCTCAGCAGGCGGCCCGTGATGCCGTCGCTGGCGGAGGAGGCCAGGAACACGGCGAGGGCGGCCCCCTTCTCGAGCGGCACGCCGCCCTCCGCCCGCTGCTTCACGGCCCGCTCGTAGAACTCGGGACCCACCCGCTCCGGTCCCGCGGCGAGCACGTCGTCGAGGAGCCGGGTGTTGAGCGCGCCGGGCGCGATGGCGTTCACGTCCACGTGCGCGTCGCGCAGCTCCTCGGCGAAGGTCTCCGTGAGCCGCACGACGGCCACCTTCGAGGCGGCGTAGGCGCTGATGCGGGGCAGGGGCGAGGTCGCTCCTCCGCCCGACAGGTTGATGATCTTGCCGTAGCCCCGCTGCCGCATCCACGGGATGACCGCCCGGCACATGAGCACGGTGCCGAAGAGGTTGACCTGGACGGCCTCCACCCACTCTTCCCAGTCCACGTCCTCGATGCGCCCCATCGGCCCGTAGACGCCGGCATTGTTGACCAGGACGGCGAGCGCGGGGAGGACCTGCCGCGCCCGCTCGACGATGGCCGCGCAAGCCTCGGGGCGGGAGACGTCGGCGGCGAGCGCGTGCACGGCCTGGCCAGGCCGCACGGCCAGGGTGGCCAGCTCGTCCCGCGCCCGCCGCAGCCGTTCCTCTTCGCGCGCGACCAGGAGCACGTCGGCCCCCGCGCGCAGGAAGGCGGCCGCGATGGCCTTGCCCAGCCCCCGGCTGGCCCCCGTGACGATCGCCGAGCGGTCGGCCAGATCCATGCTCTCAGCCTCGCGCGGGGCGACCCGGCGCGGCGTAGACGATGCGCGGATCGTGCCCCAGCGCATCCGCCAGGAACCAGCCCGGGTCGACGACGCGCGGCCGCCGCATCGCCTTCACGAAGTCGTCGGCGGCCAGGCTCCGATAATCGGGCCACTCGGTGGCCACGACGGCGATGTCCGCCCCCGTGATGGCCTCCAGCGGGCTCCGGCACAGGCGAACGGAGCCGCGCAGCTCCTCCGGCAGCCCGCCGATCGCCGGATCGTGGGCCTGCACCCGCACACCTCGCTCGCTCAGCCAGGAGCACAGCTCGACCGAAGCCGAGCGGCGCAGGGTGCTGGTTCCGGGCTTGTACGTGAGGCCGAGCACGGCCGCGATGGACCCGTCCACGTCGCGCAGCATGTCGTGCAGGCGGTCGTGCAGCCACTCTTCGTGCACCCGGTTGCTGGCCAGGACGCCGTCCACGAGCGGGGTGGCGGTCCGGTGCGACCTCCCGGAGCCGGCCAGGAACCGCAGGTCCCGGGCGAGCGTCCCCCCCGCGAAGGCCGCCCCGGGGGAGAGATAGGCCCGGGGCCCGATCCGGCCGTCGCTCTTGAGGCCGCGCTCGACCTGCTTCGCGTCCGCGCCCACCGCCTCGCAAAGACGCGCCAGCTCGTTGATGAACGCCACCGACGTGGCGAGGAACGCGTTCAGGGCGTGCTTGGTCATCTCCGCCGACTCGATGGACATCCACTCGATGCGCGGGCAGAAGGGCCCGAAGAGGGCGGCGAGCAGCGGCCTGTCGGCCTCGTCCGCCACCCCGACGACCACCCGCTCGGGGTGCTCGAAGCTGTCGAGCGCCTTTCCGAGCCGGAGGTTCTCCGGCGAGCAGGCGAAGCGCAACCGGCGCCCGCTCCAGTCCCGCTCCAGGCTCCTCACGAAGCCGACGGGAAGCTGTGACGAGACGAGGACCAGGGCTCCGGGCCGGATCGCATCGACCACCGCATCGAGGCGGCGGCGCACGTGCCCGACATCCGCCTGGTCGTGGTCGTCGACCGGCGTGTCGAACGTGACCCACACCACGTCGGCGCTGCCGAGCGCCTCGTCCGGCCGCGAGGTGAAGGAGAGCCGTCCGCTGGCCAGCCCGGCCCCGATCCGCTCGGCGAGGCCGGGCTCGAAGAGGGGCGGCTTCCCGCGATTGAGGTCGGCCACGACGCTCTCGTCGAGGTCGAGGCCCACGGTCGGCCGGCCCGCCGACGCGAGGCAGGCGGCGGTCACGCTGCCGAGATGCCACAGGCCGTAGACCGTGATCCGCACGCTACCAGCCTTCCATGACCGACGGGTTGGCCTGCAGGTACTCCAGCGTGCGGAGGACGCCTTCGCGGATCGTCAGCCGGGGACGCCACCCCAGGCCGCGGACCTTCGTCGTGTCGAGGAAGATGAAGGGGCTGTCGCCCGGCCAGCCCCGTTCGCCTCCGGTGTAGCGCCGCCGGGGGGCCAGGCCGAGGTGATCGCAGATCCAGCCCAGCGACTCGTCCACCGTGCAGGTGTGGTCGGTGCCGAGGTTGAAGACGTCGACCGGCTCGCGGGCGCGCTCCAGCACCGTGAGCATGGCGTCGATGCAGTCGTGCACGTAGAGGTAGGACTTGCGCTGCCGCCCGTTGCCGAGCACCTCGATGTCGTCCGGGTCGGCCAGCAGCTTCCGGTAGAAGTCGACGACGTGGCCGTGGGTATAACGCTCGCCGACGATCGAGACGAAGCGGAAGACGTAGCCGCGGAAGCCGAAGCCGGCGGCGTAGGCGCCGATGAGCCCCTCACCGGCCAGCTTGGACGCGCCGTAGAGGCTCGTCTGGAGGGGGAAGGGGCACGTCTCGGGAGTGGGAAAGACATCCGGCTCGCCGTAGATCGAGCCGGTCGAGGCGAAGGCGATCCGCCTCACGCCGGAGAGCCGCATGGCCTCCAGGACGTTGAATGTCGCGATGGTGTTCTGCTCCAGGTCCTTCCGGGGGTGCTCCAGGCCGAACCGGACGTCGGCGTTGGCGGCCAGGTGGAAGACGATGTCGTGTCCGTCGAGCGCCGCGCCCAGCCGACCCGCGTCGAGCACGTCGCCGCGCACCAGCCGGAAGCGCGGACCCGTCTCGGCCCCGCTCAGGAACTCCCGCCGGCCCGTCGAAAGATCGTCGTAGGCGGTCACCTCGTGCCCGTCGGCCAGCAGCCTGTCCACGAGGTGGGACCCGATGAAGCCGGCTCCCCCGGTGACGAACGCCCTCATGGCGCGCCGGCCGTCCTGGCCCGGCTGTCCGGCTTGCGGGCCACGGCCAGGAGGTTCTCGCGCAGGGGCAGCTTCACGATGACGTCGCCGAGCAGGCGGTGGGCCAGCCGGAGCACGGGAGCCAGGACCTGGAACAGGCTCCCGCACGTCGTGCTGTAGACCATGGCGGTGAGGTTGTGATAGCGGTCGAGGGCCTGCTGGTCGAGCACCTCCAGGCCGGCCTTCTCGAGCATGCCGGTCATGGTGGCGGGCGTGAAGTAATAGAGGTGCTCTTCCGGCTTGACCTGCAGCAGCCGGCCCGCCCAGCTCGCGATGTTCGGCGTCGAGATCATCACGAAGCCGCCCGGCTTCAGGACGTGCGCGACGATGCCGAGCATCCCGAGGGGATCCCGCAGGTGCTCGATGACGTCGGCCATGAGGACGAGATCGAAGCTGTCGGGAGGGTAGGTATCCTCCGCCAACGTCCCCGAGCGCACCTCCAGGCCGCGCTGCTCCCGGCAGTGGCGGGCCGCCTCTTCGTTGATCTCTATCCCGCGGGTCTGCCATCCCCGCTCCCGCGCCAGCGCCAGGCCGGTGCCGATGTTGGGCCCGATGTCGAGGACCTGCCCGCGGGCCGGCCGGAGCCGCTCGGCGACGTCGAGCAGCTCGGCGAAGCTCCAGCGGTCGGCGGCCTCCACGTCGAGGTAGTACTGGATCCGGGAGGACTGGCCGCTGTTGTAGTGCCGCAGGACGGCGTCGGCATCGAAGCGGGGGTTCACGTACACGAGGCCGCACCCCACGCACCGGACGACCTGGAGCCCGTCCCGGCGGGCGAACGGCCGCGTCCGGTCTCCCCCACAGAGGGCGCACCCGACGCTTTCCAGGCCCGCCGGCAGGGGTTGCGGCACCGCCCTTTCCTCGCCAGGCCGGGCCGCCTAGGGCGAGCTCTTCTCGGCCGACGACACCTGGGCGATCTGGAGGTCGGGCGCGGATCGACGGGGGTAGCGGCCGAAGCGGATGCGGAAGAGGTCGAGCATGTTCCGCCAGTTGCCGGCCACGAGGTCGAGCCGGCTGTCGCCGTCGTCGCGCCAGCGGACGCCGGCCTCCTTGACGCGGTAGCCGCTGCGGAGCGCCAGGTGGAGGATCTCGATGTCGAACATGTAGCCGTCGATGCGCTGGCGCGAGAAGAGGTCGCGGGAGACGTCGCCGCGGAAGAACTTGAAGCCGCACTGCGTGTCGCGGATCCCCCGCAGGCCGATCAGCAGGTGCATGACGAGGCCGAAGGCCCGCGAGCCGACCCGGCGGTAGAGCGGCTGGGGCACCTCGACGCGCGACTCCGCCACCCCGCGCGAGCCGATCACGAGGTCGAAGCCCTGGTCGAGCCAGGGGACGAGCTTCTCCATCTCCTCGATGGGGGTCTTGTAGTCCGCATCCACGAAGCCGACGACATCCCCCCGCGCCCGGGCGACGCCGTCGCGGATGCCCCGGCCCTTGCCTCCCCGCCCGGGGCGGCCGATAACGTCCAGGCGGCGGTCGCGCTCCGCCATCGCGGACGCGATCTCCCGCGTGCCGTCGTCGCCGTCGGCCGCCACGATGATCTCGTACTCGTAGGGCTGCCGGTCGAGATGGGCCTGGATCGCCTCCAGGGTGGAGCGGATGCTACGAGCCTCGTTGTAGGCGGGGACGATCACGCTCAGGTACGGAGACGACGTCATCCTGTCCTCCCTGGGGAAGCAGCTCGACCTGCCTCGGCATCCTGATCACCAGCTGCCGCGTGTCGCCGTTGATGCCGAGGTCTCTCGGTACGAAGTACGTGTCGAACAGGACACGGATCTGGACCGGCCCCTCGCGCTCTAGCTCCTTCGCGTCGAGGCTGACGATCATGCGATAGGACGGCCCGGCTGCCACGAGTTTAACCGGAACCGCCCGAAAATCGCCATCGGGCTTCGTCAGCTCGGCCCGGGCGACCGGGACCCGGCCGCCCAGCCACTCGAACTGCGTGTTGCCCTGCAGCTCGATCCTCGGGCGGGCCCGGAACACCCGGGCCGCGCCCGATATGGTCAATCCGCGGCTGCTGATCCAGCCGTCCGGCTCCCCATCGAGAGCGACGGAAGGCCGCACGTAGAGCCGGACCTGGCGGTCGGAGAAGCGGAAGTCTCCCAGCGGGACGAAGGACCTCTGGCACACTTCCAGCAGCCGGGGCCGCAGCTCCTGCATCGCGCGGTCGAACGGAAAGATGGTGGGCACTTCGGCCGACCACAGCGTGATGATGGCGAAGTCGCTCCGTCCGAGGACGGACACCGCGTGGCGTTCCTTGACCGCGTCGAAGCTTCCGCCGAGGGCCATCTTCGGCTGCAAGAGCCAACCTTGACGCTCGTAGACCAGCGGCTCCGGGATCGCGGCATTGAGATACTCCGAGACGACGTCCACCGAGATCACGGGGGACGTCCAACCCATCTGCGAGCAGTATCGCGCGATCTCGTCGTAGAGCCTCAGCACCTGCACGACGTCGGCCCGATTACGGCTCAACGCATCCCTCCGGCCCAGAGCATGGAACTGGTGGTAGACACCGTAGCCGAGCGCGACTCCGGCGATCGCCGCCAGGGCGCCGGCTCCCTGGACCGACCCCTTGAGACGCTTCGACAGGGCCGCGGCCGGCAGCACCACCAGCCAGACGAGGGCGGGGACCGTGATGCCCCCCACGACCGGAGACTTGGCCGGGTTCGGGATCAGCACCATGAGGGGCCCGAAGAAGCCGGCGAGGACGAAAGCATAGGCGGCCGTAAAGTCGAACGGCGGGCCCAGGGCGGCGCCCTCGGCGC
Organism: Acidobacteriota bacterium; assembly: GCA_003223555.1. Taxonomy (GTDB): domain Bacteria; phylum Acidobacteriota; class Vicinamibacteria; order Fen-336; family Fen-336; genus AA32. The sequence continues at coordinate 12,825 of QHVM01000089.1, forward strand.
GGGGTTGGCCGCGGCCGAGCCGCAGGAGCAGAGTGCCCCCGAGCACGACCCCGGACAGCATCAGGAAGGCCGGGCCGGCATGGTCGCGCACGATCATGCGCGGGTAGAAGCGGAGGGCGTCCCACCGGGTCGAGATCTTCTGCTCCTGGGCGCGGATCCCGCCCTCGCCTACCTGGGCGACCGCATAGTAGTGCCGGAGTGAGTGGCGGCTGATCCAGATCGCCGGCGTGGCGAGGATGACGAGCAGGACGCCGCCCGTGATCAGCCCCCGGACCTGGCGGAGATCCGGCGCAGTCTCCGTCCGGGCTCGCGCCCGAACGCGCAGGCGGAGCGCGAGAAACGCCAGGGTCAGCCCCAGGATCACCAGCAGGTACACGAGGGTGATGAAACGGTAGACGACACAGTAGGCCGCCACCGCCCCCACCGCGAGGGACCATCGGGTGGAGGCGAAGACCCCGGAGCGCATGACGACGCAGATCACGACGCCCATCAGGCAGAACGCGATGAAGTCGGGACGGAAGTCCATGAGACCGCCCGCCCAGAAGAACGGCGTCCCGGTGGTGAGGAGAAGGCCCAGCCCGATGAAGGGGACCGCCCATCCCCGGGTCACCCATCGGAGCGTCCCCGCCAACGCACACTGCAGGACCGCGAAGTAGACGAAGTTCAACGTCAGGGCGCTGAGACGCGAGGTGCCGATCAGGAGGAAGAGGACCGCGGCCTGCAAGTGGAGGAGCAGACCCTGGGGGGGGAGGAGATCCACGCCGTAGCGCAGCCCGGCCGCCAGGCCGTCGCCGAGGATCCGCTCGACGGTCTCGTAGGCTTGGGACAGGTAATGGATCTGGTCGTGGGCCGTCGGATACGCCCACGTGATCTCCCGCAGGGCGTACTGGCGGAAGAGACCGTACTCGCAGACCAGGATCACCGCGAGGAGGAACCATCCACTGTTTCCAGGAAACGACTCGGGCGAGGCTCGACCGGGCTCGGTCGGCGGGGGGTGGACTTCCAAACGCTCAGGGACCGCTAGCGGCTCGACGCCGTGGACGCATCGCCTCGCATGGCGTGGAAGGGTATCCTCTCCACCGCGACCGCGTCAACGAGCGGGTTGCGCGCGAGCGGCTCGGGCCGGCCGCCGCCGGGACTCTGATAGACTTCGAGCCTCGGCCATGACCGCCATTCGTTCCATCCGGTGACCGCGGCCCGCGGAGCCTGGCCGGTCCTGAAGGGACTCGGCCGGCACCGCCACCTCATCTGGCAGCTCACGCAGCGAGAGCTGGCCGCCCGCTATCGCGGCTCCCTCCTCGGCTTCTTCTGGACGTTCCTGAACCCGGTGCTGATGCTCAGCGTGTACACCTTCGTGTTCAGCGTGGCCTTCAAGGCCCGATGGCCGGGGGCGAGCGCCAGCCGGACCGAGTTCGCCCTCATCCTCTTCAGCGGCCTGGTCGTGTTCACGCTTTTCACCGAGCCGATCCTTCGCTCGCCTTTCCTGATCGTGTCGAACGCGAACTACGTCAAGAAGATCGTCTTCCCGCTCGAGGCGCTCCCCTGCGTGGCCCTGGCCACCGCCCTGTTCAATGCCGGGGTGGGCTTCAGCCTGCTGCTCGCCGCCAGCGTACTGCTCGGCAGCTCCGTGCACTGGACGGTGCTGTTCCTGCCGCTGACCCTCCTGCCGGTGGCCCTCGTCTCGCTCGGCCTGTCCTGGCTCCTCGCCTCGCTGGGCACCTTCCTCCGCGACGTCGGCCCCGTGGTCGGGGTGCTCGCCCAGGTCCTCATGTTCATGACGCCCATCTTCTATCCGCTGGCCGCGCTGCCCGAGCCCTTCCGGCGAATCGTCGGGCTCAACCCGCTGGCCTTCGTCATCGAGCAGGTGCGCGGGCACATCTTCTACGGCCGGCCGCCGGACTGGCTGAGGCTGGCCGTCTTCATCGCCGCCGGCCTGGTGATCGGATGGCTGGGCCTGTCCTTCTTCCAGCGCACGCGCAACGCCTTCGCCAATGTCCTCTGAGGTGGTGGTGGAGGCCCGCGAGCTCGGCAAGTCGTACTACATCTACGCCACTCCCCAGGACGTCCTGCTCCGGCAGGTGTACGGCCAGATGGCCTCCATGCCGGGGCTGCCGAGGGTCCTGCGGGTGAGGGCGGAGGAGCGCGCCGCCCGCCACGGCCGGCGCTTCGACGCCCTCCGCGGCGTCTCCTTCGAGGTCCGCCGCGGCGAGGCCCTCGGCGTCATCGGCCGCAACGGCTCCGGCAAGTCCACCCTGCTCCAGATCGTGGCCGGGACCCTGGTGCCGAGCCATGGCTCGGTGGACGTGAGCGGCCGGGTAGGAGCGCTGCTGGAGCTGGGCAGCGGCTTCAACCCGGAGTTCACCGGCCGCGAGAACGTCGTCCTGAACGGCACGATCCTCGGCGCCTCGCCGCTGGAGATGCGGGCGAAGATGGCCGAGATCGTCGAGTTCGCCGACATCGGCGAGTTCCTCGACCAGCCGGTCAAGACCTACAGCTCCGGGATGCTCCTCCGGCTGGCCTTCGCGGTTCAGGTCAGCCTCGCCCCCGAGGTGCTGATCGTCGACGAGGCCCTGAGCGTGGGCGACGTCTTCTTCGCCCAGAAATGCGTCCGCCGCATCAAGGAGCTGCAGGCCCGGGGCACGACGCTGCTGTTCGTGTCCCACGACCTCGCCCTCGTCCGCGACCTCTGCGAGCGGGCCATCTACCTCCGGCAGGGCAGCGTGCGGTTCCAGGGGCCCAAGGACAAGGCCATCGCCCTCTATTACCAGTCGGGATCCGGCGAGCACCCGCTGCGCGTGCCGGCCCTCGCGGACGGGTTCGGGTCCGCGAGGGACCAGGAACTGTTGCGCGAGTTCAAGGCCCGCGCCTGCTGGGCGAGCGCGGAGGCCCCCCGCCCCGGCCAGGAAGCGCGGATTGCGGCCGTCGTGGCCGCCGACCTCGACGGCCGCCCCTGCCTCGACGCCCGCCTGGGGGACGAGCTCACGCTCCAGGTGCTCTACCAGAGCCTCGGCTCGACGCCGGTGCACTTCGCGGTGGCGATCAAGAACCGCTACGACCAGCTCATCTTCTCCGGCGGCTCGTACACCCAGCGCCTTCAACCGCCGGTCCTGGAGCCCGGTGAGTTCGGCGTGTTCGAGATCACGCTCACTTGCATGATCGAGGCCGGGGCCTACACGTTCCGCGTGACCCTGGGCGCCTCCCGCGAAGAGCTGAACCGGGGCATGAAGCTGGACGAGACGCCCTGGCTGGGGCCGCTGACGATACGGTGGGACTACGAGGCCGAGGTGGCGCCCTTCCTCGGGATGTTCGGCCTGCCGGCGGTGACCCGCTTCAAGCCGCTGCGGGAAGACTGAGGCTCATTCCGCCGCCGCCAGCTCGAGCCGCCTCAGCGAGCGCTCCACCTCGGCCCGGAGGGCGGGCTCCAGCTCGTAGCGCGGCGCCTGGCGGAAAGACTCCAGCGCGCGCTGCCGGTCGCCCAGCCGCTCGTGGCAGAGCCCCTGATAGTACTTGAGGGGCCCGAGGTGGGGCCGGCGGCCGACGGCGTACTTCTCGAGCAGGTCGAGGACGGAAAGGCTGCGCGCGTAGTCGCCCAGGAAGAAATGACACAGGCCCTCGTGGAAACGGAGGGCGTCGAGAGCATCCTGCGGGTAGCGGTCCTCGAGCTGCAGGCAGATGCGGACGAGTTCCAAGGCGTCGGCATAGGCGCCAGCGTTGAACTTCGCGTAGGCGAGCCGGGACAGCTCCGGATAAGGGTCGAAGCTTTCGAGGCGGGTCTCCAGGAGATCGGCCGGTATTTCGTCCAGCGCCCGAGCCTCCTGCTCCGCCGCCCGCGTTTCTTCCAGGACGGCGATTCCGGAGATCGTCCAGTTCGAGTCCTCCTTGAGGACGAGCTGGTCGACGACGCGCGCGGCCTGGAGGTCCACCTCGAAGATGCGGGCGGGGCTGCTCCCCACGAGCACGTGACCGTTGGGCAACCGCTCGAGGCCGCGCAGCCAGCCGGGGTGGGTGAACTCTCCCGACGGCCCTCCGCGGGGAAGCGCGATCGTGCGGTCGCCGTAGCGCAGCTCGGAGAGAGGCGAGACGGACCGGAAGAACCCGCGTTCGTCACGGAACACGTTGTGGCACATCGCCTCCAGCGTATCCGTGACCTCCAGGCCGGCCGCCGTCACCCGGTAGACCTCACCGGTGAATGCCGCATAGAAGTACAGCTCGCCCCGGTACCGATAGATGGAGTTGACGTGGAGGGTGTCGAGAGCGTCGTCGAAGTGGATCCGGAGGTCGTGGGTCGGGGGGCCCTTGGCCCAGCGCTCGTCGATCACGTCCTGCCCCTCGCCGATCTTGAAGATGCCGTCGGCGCCGGTGCAGGTGACCCAGACGCCGTCGTCCTCGCCGAACAGGTCGTGGATGCTCCCCATGTAGCGGTGGGAGACCATCCCCACGATGGCCATCTCCGCGGGATCGAGCAGGTAGATCGCGTCCGAGGCGGCGAGCCAGACCTTGCCCCGGTGGCGGGCGAGGCCGCGGAACCCACGGCGCCCCCCGCGGTTGCGGTAGCCCAGCTCGCTGTAGAGCGCGGGGGCGGCGATCGTCCGCACCACGCGCCGCGTGGCCCAGTCGATGGCGACCAGGAAGCCGTGGGCCTCCTGCGGCTTCGACGTCCTCAGCACGACCGTGGCCAGGATGCGCATGCCGAGCAGCCGAGTCTAACGGCGGGGGATGGGGGCCGCAACGCGGGCGCACGGCCGCCTCGTCGGCGGGGAGGCATCGCGGGCCACTCGTTGGTCCGGCCGCCCATCGCCATCCGTGTCGAACTCCTCCAACACGATCTGCGCCCGGGCGCGCTGGATCCAATGGTCCACCCGTCCGTCGCCGTCCTCGTCGCGCTCGACCCGGACGATACCGCCCGCGTCCGCCGGGAACCACCACTCGTCGGCCTGTCCGGGCCGGCAGCGCGCGAGACCCACCTTCTCGACGCTGCCATTCGCGTCGAAGAACTCCCAGCGGTCGACCACGTCGTCTCCGTCGGTGTCGATCTCCGCCCTCAGCAGACGGCCATCGGGAGCGTAGAAGGCCAGGAGCTGGGCCTTCCCGCGGCCCTTCGGGTCGTAGAGGAGCCGCTGCAGGCGCCCGCCGCCGTCGTAGAGCGCTTGATACGGCCCCTTCTGGACCAGGTAGGGGGAGGGAGAAGGAGAGGGCCGGGACGGCCGGCAGGCGGCCATCGCCACGCCGGCGGCAAGGCCCCACGCGCGTGCCGCCCGGGGCGCCAAGGCCTCTAGGGCCGC
>QHVM01000090.1 GCA_003223555.1 Acidobacteriota bacterium
TAGTCGCGCTGGTCGGCCTTGAAGCCGAGGGCCTCGTTGGCCTCGACCGTGTCCTGGCCCTGGTCCTGGAGCTGGTAGGCCATGATCTTGTGGACGAGGCCGATGCCGCGGCCTTCCTGCCGCAGGTAGAGCAGCACGCCCTGCCCCTCCCGGCTGATCATCTCCAGCGCGGTGTGGAGCTGGTCGCCGCAGTCGCAGCGGGAGGAGGCGAAGATGTCGCCGGTCAGGCACTGCGAGTGGACGCGGACCATGACCTCGTCGTCGGGCTCGATCTCTCCCATGACGAGAGCCACGTCGTGCCGGCCGTCGATGAGGCTCTCGAAGGCGTGGATCCGGAAGTCGCCGTAGCGCGTGGGCAGGCTCGCCTCGGTGATCTGGCGCACCAGCCGCTCGTGGCGCACCCGGTGCTGGATGAGGTCCTTGATCGTCACCAGCCGGAGCCCATGCTGGCGGCAGAACTGGTCCAGGCGGGGCACCCGCATCATCGTCCCGTCCTCGTCCATGACCTCGCAGATGACTCCGGCCGGGTAGAGCCCGGCCAGCCGGGCCAGGTCCACCGCGGCTTCGGTCTGCCCGGCCCGTACCAGCACGCCTCCGGGCACCGCCCGCAGGGGGAACATGTGGCCGGGGCGGGCGAGGTCGGCGGGCCTCGTCCGGGGGTCGATGGCGGCCAGGACCGTGCGCGCCCGATCGGCGGCCGAGATGCCGGTGGTCGTCCCCGCCTTGGCCTCGATGGGCACGCAGAAGGCGGTGCCGAAGCGGGCGGAGTTCTCCCCGTCGGTGACCATCAGGGGGATGCGCAGCTCGTCGAGCCTCTCGCCGGTCATGGGCAGGCAGACGAGGCCCCGACCGTGGCGGACCATGAAGTTGATGACGTCGGGGGTGACCTTCTCGGCGGCGACGGTCAGGTCGCCCTCGTTCTCGCGGTCCTCGTCATCCACGACCACGACCATCTTTCCGGCGCGGATGTCCTCGATCGCTTCCGGGATCGTGCTGAAGGACGCGCGGTCTTTCGTCATCGGCTCGCCGGCCCCTCGCGCCGGGTGGCGCCCAGGAGCCTCTCCACGTATTTCGCGATCACGTCGACCTCGAGGTTGACCGGCCCGCCGGGGCGGGCCTCGCCGAGGCTCGTGCGCTCAAGTGTATACGGGATCAAAGCCACCCGGAAAAGGCCGGGCGCGGTGCCGGCCACCGTGAGCGAGACGCCGTCCACGGCGATCGGCCCTTTCTCGACGACGTACCGCTCCAACGAAGGGGACAACGCCACTTCCAGCTCGGCCGTCCCGGCCTGCCGGCGCAGGGCCCGCACGGTGCCCACGCCGTCGACGTGGCCCTGGACGATGTGGCCGTCGAAGCGGCCGTCGGCGCGCATGGGCCGCTCGAGGTTGACCGGGGCGCCCGGGCGGAGCCGCTCGGCGAAGGCGGTGCGGGAGAGCGTCTCCGCGGTCAGCTCGCAGGAAAAGCCTCCCGCGTCGACCTCGATCGCGGTCAGGCAACATCCGTCGACGGCGATGGAGCCTCCGCGCTCGAGACCGGCCAGCACGCGCTGCGCCGCCACCCGCGCCCCGAGCACGACGCCCCGGCGGTCGGCGGAAACCACACGGCCCACTTCTTCGACGATGCCAGTGAACATTGATGGCTGTACCCGCCCCCGGCGGGGCGCGCGGCTCGCGCTAGCGGGCAGGATACCAGACGTCGAACAAGACGTCGTCCGCCGGCGGCGCCGCCTCGGCCGCCCGCTCGCGGCCGAGGAGGGGGCTGCGGCGGGTGAGCCGAAGGGCGTCGGCAACCCGCGACGGCTCGGGACCGCCGAAGGCCGGCCGGCTCTGCCGTCCGCCGAGAAGCAGCGGAGCACGGAAGAGTGCGACCTGGTCGAGCAGCCGCTGGGAAAGGAACGAGCCCAGCAGCTCCGAGCCACCCTCCACCATCACGCTCCAGATCCCGCGCCGGCGCATCTCCCCGAGCGCCCAGGGCAGCGAGACGCGGCCCCCCCGGCCGCGGGCGCTCACGACCAGGACGCCGAGCGCTTCGAGCCGGCGCCGGCGGAGCGCGTCGGGCCGCACGCAGATCGCCCACACCGGCGAGCGCCGAGCCGAGCGCGCGAGGCGGCTGTCCGGCGGCAGTCGGAGGTCCGCGTCGAAGACGATGCGGTGGAAGGGACGGTGGACGGCCGGACGCGGCAGCAGCCGCGGGTCGTCGGCGAGCACCGTGCCGATGCCCACCGCCACCGCGTCGTGGAGGCGCCGCAGGCGCCGGGCCTCGCGCCGCTGGGCCGGGCTCGTGATCCACTTCGAGTCCCCATCGCGGGTCGCGATCTTGCCGTCGAGGGTGAGGGCGGCCTTCAGGAGGACGAAGGGCCGCCGCCGGCCGACCGCAACGAAGAACGGCTCGTTGAGGAGCAGGGCGTCGCTCTCCATGACTCCAGTGGTCACCGTGATCCCGGAACGTCGCAGCCGCGCGAGCCCGCGGCCGTCCACGGCCGGGTTCGGGTCGCGCGCCGCGACCACGACCCGCCGCAGGCCGCCGGCGGCCAGGCGCGGCGCGCAGGGCGGAGTGCGGCCCTGGTGGGCGCACGGCTCGAGGTTGACGTAGAGCGTGGCTCCCCGGGCCCGGGTGCCGGCCTGCTCGAGGGCCAGGACCTCGGCGTGCGGGGCGCCGGCGCGGCGATGCCATGCCTGCCCGACCAGCCGGCCGCCCTTCACGATCACGCAGCCGACCATGGGGTTGGGGTTGGTCTCGCCCCGGCCCCGCTCGGCCAGGTCCAGGGCCCGCGCCATCCAGAACTCGTCGTCCGGCCTCGCCCTCACCCGAGGAGCCCTTCGGCAAAGGCCTCCGCGTCGAAAGGAAGCAGATCGCCCAGCGCCTCGCCGACGCCGACGTAGCGGATGGGGACGCCCAGCTCGCGCACGACCGCCACCGCCACCCCGCCCTTGGCCGTGCCGTCGAGCTTCGCGAGCACGAGCCCGGTGACGCCGGCGGCCCGGGCGAACTCGCGCCCCTGCACGAGCCCGTTGGAGCCCACCGTCGCGTCCAGCACGAGCAGCGTCTCATGGGGGGCGCCCGGGACCTCCCGGCCCGCGACCCGAGCCATCTTGGCCAGCTCGTTCATGAGGTTGCCCTTGGTGTGCAGCCGGCCGGCAGTGTCCACGAGGACGGCGTCGTAGCCCCGGCTGCGGGCCGCACGCAGGCCGTCGGTGAGCACCGCCGAGGGGTCGGCCCCTTCCGCTCCGCGATGGAAAGGGGAGCCGGTGCGGCGGGCCCAGATCTCCAGCTGCTCGGCGGCGGCGGCCCGGAAGGTGTCGGCCGCACACAGCAGCGTGGTCCGGCCCTCGGCCTTCCAGGTCTGGGCCAGCTTCGCGATCGTCGTCGTCTTGCCGACGCCGTTGACCCCGACCACGAACACGACCCACGGGCGGGTGGCGAATGACCGCGCCTCCGGCGCCGCGGCGAGGGACTTCCGGATCTCTTCCTTCAGGACCGCTCGCATCGCCTCCGGCCCCTCGGTCCAGATCTGCCCGCTGCGCCGGCGGAGGACGTCCATGGCCTCCTGCACCGCCGGCATCCCGAGGTCGGCGGCGATGAGCGCCTCCTCGACGGCATCCAGGTCCTTCGGCTCCAGCGGCCGTTGCCCGCGCGCGAGGTCCATCACGTCGGCATTGAGGATGTCCCGCGTCCGTTCGAGCCCCTTGCGGAACCGGTCGAGGAAGGATGGTCCGCTCACAGCTCCTGGTTCATCCTCACCCGCGCGGGGCCCAGCCGGTGCCGCCCGAGGGCGGGGTTCGCGCCCGGGCCGAGCAGCAGGACGAGGTAGTAGCCGTCCTTCAGCGCCTGCAGCAGCACTTGGCCCCTCTCGTAGCGGGTGAGGATCTCACGCACCGCTCCCCGGCCGTGGCGCGCGGAGGCACGCTGCGCCGCCCCGAGCGCGATGCCGTGGTAGGCGGCCACCAGCCGATGGCGCTCCTCGCGGGCGCCCGACTCCAGCGCCACTTCTCCGGTCGCGTCGAGGAGCAGGGCCGCGCGGGCCCCCGGGACGTCGCGGATCAGGCCGTCGAGCAGGGACTGGAAGGGCAGCCGTCGCGCCTCACTTCGGGAAGTTCTTGATCAGCTCGTTGGCGCGCCGGCCGGTCGCCCCGGCGGGGTCGCGCCGCGCGGCCTCTTCCAGCCGGTTGCGCGCCTCGGTGAATCGTCCCGCCCGGTAGTACGCCTGGCCCAGCGCGAGCAACAGCGCGGCGTCGCCCGGCACTTCCTTGACCGCGACCTCCAGGGGGCCCACCGCTTCTTCCGGCCGGCCCATGGCGCCGACGGCGTCGGCGAAGCCGAGGTAGGGATCGGGGTAGGCCCTGTTGCGCGTGAAGCTCGTCCGGAACCAGTTCACCGCGTCCGGATAGTTCTTTTCCTCGAAGTACGCCTGCCCCAGGTTGCGGGCCGAGATCTCCGGGGTCGGGTTGGTGGGGTCGTTGAAGGCGGCCAGGAACTCGGCCTTGCCCTCCGCCCGCTTGCCGGAGAGGACCAGCGCCGTGCCCAGGTCGTTGCGGACGTCCACGTAGTACGGGTTGAGCTGCAGCGCGCGCCGGAAGGCCGCGATCGCGTCGGGGAACTTGCGCAGCTGGGCATAGGTGAGGCCGAGGCCCTTGTACGCGTACGCGTTCTTGGGATCCTCCTTGACCGCCTTCTTGAACTGCTCCAGCGCGAGGTCCGGACGGTTCTCGCGCAGATGGGCGAGACCCGCGTTGAAGCTCAGCTCGGAATCGGACGGCTTGGCCTGGGCCAGCGCCAGGGCCGGTGCGGCGGAGAGGACGAAGCCGGCCACGGCGATTCGAACGGCCGAGAGTTGACTCATGCGGCCACCATAAGGCCTAGTGGGTCAGGACCGGGTCCGCCTGGCGGCGCGCGGTCACCGACGCGCGGCGGGCCTTGGCGGGGGTCAGGTCGCCGCTGGTGGCCGCCTTCTCGATGGCGTCCACGCAGGCGCCGTCGAACTTCTTTCCGGCCAGGAAGCGCAGCCGCGAGAGGGCGGCCTCGAAGGTCATGGCCTTGGAATATGGGCGGTCGGTGGTCATGGCGTCGAACGCGTCGGCGACGCTTACGATGCGGCCCAGCAGCGGGATCTGGTCCCCTTTCAGGGCATCCGGGTAGCCGCTGCCGTCGACGTTCTCGTGGTGCATGAGGCCGGCTCCCGCCATCTGCTTGAGCAGCGGCACCGCTTCGAGGATCTTCTCTCCCTTGCGCGGGTGCTGCTTCATGATCTCGTACTCCTCCTCGGTGAGGGCGGCGGGCTTGCGCAGGATCTTGTCCTCGATGCCGATCTTCCCCACGTCGTGGATGATCCCCGACAGGTGCACGCGCTCGACCTCCTCCTCGGTCATGCCCATGTGCTTGGCGATCAGGGCCGAGTAGAAGGCGACGCGCTCCGAGTGGCCGCGGGTGTAAGGGTCCTTCTCGTCGATGGCGTTGGCCAGCATCCGGATCGATCCCATGAACAGCTCTTTGTTGCGGTGGGCGGCCTGCCGGATCTGCTCGATCGCCTTCTGGATCTCCTCGCCCATGTGGTTGAAGCTCTCGGCCAGGATCCCGACCTCGTTGTTCGCCTTCACCGGCACGCGGGTGGCGTAGTCGCCCCCCGCCAGTCGCCGGGCGCCCTGGGCCAGGAGCTGGATGGGCCGGGAGATGTGCCCGGCGAAGAGGGTGCCGAAGACGACCGCCCCCACCGTCACCAGCGCGACCAGGGCCAGGGACTGGTACCGCATCTGGATCGCGCTGTAGTAGGCCTTGTCCTCGGGGATCTGGACGATGACGCCCCAGCCGGTGTCGGGGATGCCGGTGTAGGTGCCCAGCATCTTCACGCTGCCGGTCGGGGAGGAGATGGCGAAGGGAACCGTGGCCGCGGTCCGGCCCTGGGAAGCGAGGAACTGCTTCACGATCTCCACGTCGGAGACGTCGAGGTTGCCCTCCAGCTTGCGGGGATCGGAATGGGCCACGAGGCGGCCCCGTCCGTCGACGACGTACACGTCGAAGAGCCCGCCCTGGCCCAGGTCTCGGGTCATGTTCCAGAGGGGGCCCAGGCTGGCCACCACGACCACCACTCCTTGAACGTCGCTCGCCTCGCTCGGGCGCGACTCGGCGGCCGGGGCCTTGACCGCTGGAGCCGGCGCCGCAGCCCCAGGCGCTCCGCCGACCGTCGCCGCCGGACCCGCCTGGGCGCCGGCGGCGGCCGCGCCCGGGATCACCGGCTCGGCCAGCACCATCACCGGCTCCTGCAGGGAGCTGGAGAGCACGGGATGGCTGGCCATGGACCTGCCCTGCAGGCCGCGCACCACGCCCTCGCGCAGGAGCTGCTCGATGGCCGGCTCCGAGAGCTGGACGCCGGAGCGGGCTCCCGAGCTGGTGGCGTCGACGACGCTCACGTAGTGGAAGCGGCTGGTGGCCTCCTCCACGTAGCGGCGCAGTCCCTCCTCGTCCCGGATGCGGGCCACCCGGGCCGCGAAGGCGCCGGGAGCGACGTCGACCTCCAGCGTGCGCGCGATGGCCACCACCTGCGACTGCAGGCTCTTCACGTAGACGCTGACCTGCTGCGACAGGCTGCGGGCCTTGTCGAGCTGCATCGCCTTCTGGTCCAGCTCCAGGATCTCGCGGCTCTTGGAGACGAGGTGGTAGGAGGTGGCGACGAGGGGGATGACGCCGACCCCGAACAGGAGCAGGAGGAGCGAGACGAGGATGCGCCCGCGGCGGCGCCGGGGAGGCGGGGCGGGCACTCGCTAGGCTCCCCGGGACGCGGCGCCGGGGCGGGGAGCGGTGGCTCGGAGCGGACCCTCGACCTCGAAGGCGGCCACCACCTTCTCCTTTCCCTTCAGCTCCTTGGCGCCCAGGGCGCGGCACTGGAACTCGTCCTTGACCATGGCGTAGGTGTTCTCGCCGACGACGATCGTCATCGGCTTCGCCACCGAGCTCTCCAGCCGGCTGGCGGTGTTCACCGTGTCCCCGAGGACGGTGTACTCCTTCTTGTTGATGCTGCCGATCTCGCCCGCCACCGCCTTGCCGCTGTTGATCCCGATCCGGATCCGCAGGTGGGGGACCTCCTTGCGCTCGGCGTTGAACTCCTCGAGCCGCTCGCGCATCTCGAGGGCGGTCCGGATGGCCCGGCTCGCGTGATCGGGCATGTCGAGGGGGGCCCCGAAGACGGCCATGATCGCGTCCCCGATGAACTTGTCGAGCGTGCCCTCGTACTTGAAGATCACGTCCGTCATCCGCGACAGGTAGTCGTTGAGGATGAGGGCCACCGCGGCCGGGCTCATGCTCTCGGACAGCGGCGTGAAGCCCACGATGTCGGCGAAGAGCACGCTCACCTCGCGCTCCTCCGGCACGCCGAGGGCCGCGCTCTGCGACTCGGAGGTCGCGATGATGCGGGCGGTGACCTGGGGCGAGAGGAAGCGGCCCAGCCGCTCGCGCTTCTTCTCCTCGGCCACGATCCGCTGGTTGAGCCGGGCCCGCTCCACCGCCACCGCCGCGTAGTTGGCGAGCGCGGTCAGCAGGTCGAGGTCGTTCAGGTTGAAGCAGTTCGTCAGCATCGGCGAGTCCACGTGGACGATCCCGATCACCTGCTCCTTGTTCCACAGCGGCGCGCACATGGCACTCCGGATGCCGTGGAAGCGGATGGAGTCGCCGGCCCCGAAGCGCGGATCGACGAGCGCGTCCGAGGTGAGGATCGACACGCGGTCCTTGATGACCCGGTCGGCGATCGTCTTGGAGATGCTGATCCGCGCCTGGTCGCCGCTGGAGGGCGTGCTGCGGTGCTTGACGACCATGGGCACCAGCTTCTCGGAACCGTCCTCGTGGAGCATGAGGAAGCCGCGGTCGGCCGGCACGTGGTCGAAGACGATGTCCATCACCTGCTGGAGGACCTCCTCCACCGGGCGCGTGGCGATCAGGGTCTTCGAGAACTCGGTCAGGACCTTCAGGATCCGGTTGGACTTGGCGAGTTCCTGGACGTCGGCCGGGGTGGCCTTCTTCTCGGCCAGGGCGGGGGCGGCGCCGGCGGTGTCGCCGGCGGAGAGGAGCCTGGACAGCTCGCCCACGCTGCGGATGATCGTGCCCGCCTCCTCGGAGAGCGGCTTGGCCTCGTCGAGGACGACCTTGCCCTCGAGGCTCTTGCCGAAGGTGAGCTGGAACTTGCCGAGGAGGATCCGATCGCCGTCCTTCAGGGGGGCCTCGACGACCGGCACCCCGTTGACCTGGGTGCCGTTCTTCGACTTGAGGTCGACGATCCGGCAGCCGTCCTCGTCCACGACGATCTTCGCGTGCTGGCGGGAGATGCCGAAGTCCTTGAGGACGACGTTGCACTCGGGCGACCGCCCGATCACGACCTCCCCGGTGGTGAACGTAAAGCTTTGGGGAGTATCGCCGTCCTGGTAGATGAGGCGGTACACGACCCCCTAGTCTACTCCCTTTTCAACGTGCGCAGCATGAGGGCCTCCACCGCCTCCCGCGGCGGGCGGCCGCGGTAGAGGACCTCCCTCATCTGCGCCGAGATGGGCATCTCGATCCCCATCCGCTCGGCCAGGGCGCAGGCGGCCAGCGTGGTGCGGACCCCCTCCGCCACCATGCGCGTCTCCGACGTCGCCTCGGCCAGGCTGCGGCCGGCGCCGAGGAGCTGGCCGACCCGCCGGTTCCGCGACAGCGCCCCGGTGCAGGTGAGGACGAGGTCGCCGAGCCCGGCCAGGCCCGACAGCGTGTCGGCGCGGGCGCCGTGCGCGACGGCGAGCCGGGCGATCTCGGCCAGGCCCCGGGTCACGAGCGCGGCCACCGTGTTGTGGCCGTAGCCCAGCCCGTCGACGATGCCGGCCGCGATCGCGATCACGTTCTTCAGCGAGCCGGCCAGCTCCACCCCGACGACGTCGGCGCTGGAATAGGCGCGGAACGTGCGAGTCGAGACGAGACGCTGCACGGATTCGGCCACGCGCGTTTCCGTCGACGCCACCACCACCGTCGTCGGTTGCTCGCGGGCCACCTCGAGGGCGAACGACGGGCCGGAGAGCACCGCCAGCGAACGGCCAGGGACCTCCTCGGCGGCCACCTCGGTCATCCGGCGCAGCGTGTCGATCTCGATCCCCTTGGTGCAGGAGACGATCGCCGTCGCAGGCGCCACGACGTCCCGGAGCCGGCGGTAGACGTCCCGGCAGAACTCGGAGGGGATGACGACGAACGCCGTTTCGGCTCCCGCCACCGCCTCGCGGAGATCGACGGTCGCCTGCAGGGCCGGCGGCAGCTCGATGCCGGGCAGATAGGCCGAGTTGCGCCGGCTCTCGTTGATCTCCGCGGCCACCGCGCCCTGGCGCAGCCACAGACGCACCTCCTGGCCGGCGCGGCAGAGGTGCGCGGCGAGGGCCGTCCCCCACGAGCCGCCGCCGAGGACGGCGAGGCTCATGGCCTGGCCCCCAGCCGGTTCTCCGTGCCTCGCGCGATGCGCTCGAGATTGCCGCGGTGCTTCCACAGCACGAGGAGCGCGGTGCCGGCGGCCGCGAACGCCACCGCCGAGGGGCCGTGGAGCACGAAGGCGAGCGCAGCCAGGGTCGCGCAGCCCACGAGGGAGCTGACCGATACGTAGCGGGTCGTGGCCAGGGCGGCTCCGAAGGCCACGAGGGCTCCCGCCGTCGGCACCGGCGCGATCGGCAGGAACGCGCCGGCGCCGGTGGCGACGCCCTTGCCTCCCCGGAAGCCGAGCCAGATCGGTCCCATGTGCCCGAGGACCGCGGCCACCGCGGCCAGGGCGGGCAGCGTACCGTCGGGCTCGACGGCCAGGGCGACGAGGGTGGCCGCGCTTCCCTTGACGAAGTCGAGGGCGAAGGCGGCCAGCCCGGCCCCCCGGCCGACGCTGCGCATGACGTTGGTCGCTCCGACGTTGCCGCTGCCCACCCGGCGTACATCGACGCCGCGACGGCGGGCGACGATGTAGCTGAAGGGGATCGAGCCGAGCAGGTAGGCGGCGAGGATCGCCCCGGCGCGCGCCGCCAGCCCGATACCCATCATCTTCCTCGCGTCCTCGGCGGCGCCTCCTTCGTCAATGCGTCCTCGCGGGAGTGGATCCCGCTTCGGACGCCACGGTGACGCCGCCTGCGGGTCTCATGCGGCCGAGTCTAGCCCAATGGAAACGTGCGCAGCGGCGTGTGCACGGCGCCCTTCGGAAGCAGCTCGCTCTTGAAGAGGACCACGGGCCCCAGCGGGGTCGTCCCGAGGTCGGCGGCGGGGATGGGCGGCCGCCGGACGCGATCGCGCCAGCGCCCCAGCGTGACGTGGGGGCGGAACGGCCGCTCCTCGGGCGGGAAGCCGGCGGCCACCGCGGCCCTCTCGCACGCGGCCTGCAGGTCCCTCACCGCGGGGGGCAGGTCGAGCCCGAGCCAGATGACGTGCGGCGGGCCGTGGGGCGGGAAGAAGCCGACCCCTTGCACCCGCGCTTCGCACGGAGCGCAGGCGCTCGCGGCGCGCTCCACCGACGGGGAGAGGCGGTCGATGGCTTCCGGAGATGCGTCGCCGAGGAAGCGCAGCGTCAGGTGGATCGTTTCCGGGGCCAGCCAGCGCACGCCCCGGACGTCGCTCCGCAGGCGCTCGAGCGTCTCCGCGATGCGCTGGCGCATGGGATCGTCGAAGGCGAGGGCGAGGAAGGCGCGAACGGAGCGCGTCCCCTCACCCCCATCCGCCCTCCCCGGTGGGGAGAGGGGAGTCCGCTCGCTCACGGAGCGGACAAGCCGAGCGCGGCCCGGCGGAGCATCTCCAGCGCGGCCTGGCAGGCCTGGTGGCGGATCCTCTCGCGGTCCCCGGGGAAGTGAGCGCGGCGCACGCGCTCGCCGAGGGCCCCGGTCATGGCCAGGAACACCAGGCCGACCGGCTTGTCGGGCGTGCCCCCGCTCGGCCCCGCGACGCCGGTGATCGCCAGCGCCACGTCCACCCGCGCCGCGCGCCGCGCGCCATCGGCCATGGCCCGCGCCACTTCTTCGGAAACCGCTCCCACGCGCTCGATGAGCGCCGGATCGACGCCGAGCAGGTCGATCTTGGAGCGGTTGCTGTAGCTGACGTAGCCGCGCTCCAGGAAGTCGCTCGCCCCCGGGACCTCGGTGAGCCGCGCCGCGAGCAGGCCGCCCGTGCACGACTCCGCGAGGGCCAGGCCGAGCTTCCGCTCCCGCAGCAGCATCGCCACCACCACCGGCAGATCCCGGCCATCCTCGCTGTAGATGCGGCCGGTGAGCCGATCCCGCATCCCCCGCGCCAGCTCCTCGAGGCGGGCCTCGGCCTCCTCCACGGAAGCGGCCTCCGCGGTCAGGTGCAGCTCCACCTGGCCGGGGTTGCTGAGGATCGTGGTCCAGGGGTTGGTGAACGTCTTGTAGAGCGGGGCCACCGCCTGCTCCACGTCGCTCTCGGACATGGACGCGATCTTGAGCACCCGGGTGCGGAGCACCGCTCCCGCGGCCCGGGCGGCCACGAGGGGGAGGACCTGGCCGTCGAACATCGGCTGCATCTCGACCGGGGGCCCGGGGAGGAGGAACAGCAGGCGGCCGTCCCTCTCGAGGTATTGTCCGGCCGCCGTGCCGCGCGCGTTCGGCAGCACCACCGCGCCCTCGATGACGTCCGCCTGCTTCTCGTTGACCGGGGCCATGACCCGGCGGTAGCGGGCAAAGCGCGCGCGCAGGCCCTCGAGCAGGGACGTATCGCGTCGCAGGCCGCGGCCGAGGGCGGCGGCGGCCGCTTCGCGCGTCAGGTCGTCCTCGGTGGGGCCGAGGCCGCCGGTGGCGATCACCACTTCGGCGCGGGCGAGGGCGGCCCGGAACGCGGAAGCCAGCAGCTCGAGATCGTCGGCCACCGTGACCCGCGTGCCCACGGCGACGCCGACCTCCCGCAAGCGGGCGGTGATGTAGAGGGCGTTGGATTCCGTCCGGCCGGGGACGAGCAGCTCGCTGCCGACCGCTATGATTTCCGCCCGCGTCACCGGTTCGCCTCCTCGATCGCGATCACGCGACGATCGAGGAGGCAACCACAGGCGTCCTCGCTCGGGCGCGTCAACCAGACCCGCTGGGCGGGAATGAATCCCGCCGCGCGTACAAGGAAGCCCTCGCGGCGGGCGCTCATTGCATCGGCCAGGCGAGGAGGCCCGCGCGCAGCAGGAGGTTCGCGTAGATCCCGGCCATGACGTCGTCACACATGATGCCCCACCCGCCCGGCAGGCGCTCGAGGTCCCGCGCCGGATAGGGCTTGAAGACGTCGAAGACGCGGAACAGGACGAACCCGGCGGCCGCGGTCACGCCGGTCAGGGGGACGCCGAGGAGCGACACCCACATGCCCACCACTTCGTCGGCGACCACCAGGCCGGGATCTTCGATGCCGAGGCGGCGGGCAACGCGCGCGGCCGCCGCGACCCCCACCGCGAACACGAGGGCCGTGGTCACCGCCTGACCCGCCAGGGAGAGATGGTGGAGGAGCCAGAACAGCGCCAGCCCGACCAGCGAGCCCGCGGTGCCCGGAGCCACCGGCGAGTATCCCGAGCCGAGGCCGGTGGCCACCGCGGTGGCGGCGGCGTCGAGGGGAGTGAGGCGCCCGACGGACGGCGCGGCGGGGCCAGGGGCCACCCCGCGATCATAGCCTACGGCGCAATCGGCCTTCCGGGTCTCGGGGCGCCGCGCGCAGCGTGTCCGAGTGCGCCACCCGCACCCGGCCGTGGCCGCCGCGGGCCGCGCGCACGTGCTTGCGCCGCGCCACGTGCACGTCGACGTACGCCTGCCCGCGGGCGCCGCTGAAGAAGGCGGCCAGCTCGGCCGCCTCGCGCAGGTCTTCGGCGCCCGCCCGCCCCTCCGGGTCGCGCAGGATCACGTGCGCGCCGGGGACGTCTCGGGCGTGCAGCCAGAAGTCCTCGGGCGCCGCCACGGTGAAGGTGAGCCGGTGGTTCTCGCGAGCGCCGCGTCCCACCAGGATCGACAGGCCGCCCTGCGTGAGGTAGCGACGGGTTCCGGATCCGCCGCGCTCCTCCCGCGCCGGCGCGGAGGCGGGCGCGACGGCCTCGAGGTCAGCGAGGTCGCGGGCGGAGAGCGCCTGCGCTTCTCTCGCTCGCGCCGCCTCCAGGGCGCGAAGCGTCTCCGCCCGGCGGGCGTCGACCTGGCGCCGGGCCCGCTCCAGCCGGCGCGCCTTCTCGAAGAGCCGGTCCGCGTTGGCGGGAAGGCTCAGACGAGGATCGACGCGAACGCTGAGCCGCTGCGTCGGATCGTGGGGATCGGGCAGGTCGATCTCGGCCCGACCCGGCGCGGCGATCGCCGCGCCGGCGAGCAGCGCCTCGCCCTGCCGTCGCAGGAAGGCCGGCCGCGGCAGGCCTTCGAGGTCGCCCGCCAGACGAGCCTGCAGGGTGTCCAGCCGGCGGGCCTCGCGGCGGAGCTCTTCGAGCAGCGTCACCTGGCGGGTGTGGAACCGGCGTCCCCGACGGCGCGCGGCCAGGAAGGCGGCGGCCGCCTCACGCCATGACGCGGGCCGTACGACGGCGCCCGGGAGGCCGGGAATCTCGGCCGGCAGGAGGCTCACGGCGCCCGGCGGCGCGAGATCGGCGTCATGGCTGGCCGCCAGCCCGGCCGGATTCGCTTCCGCAGCGGGGCCGACGAGCGTCGGCCGGGGCCCGGTCAGGCGCGACCTGAGATCGCCCCAGGTGATGCGGCGCTCGGCCAGGGCGCCCGCCAGCTGCGGACCGAGACCGGGACAGGCGCCGAGAAGGGCGCGAAGCGGCGACGGATCCGCAGTCGCCGCGGCAATGCGCGCCTCGTCGAGCGCCGTCCATTCCCGCTCCGCGGCCGGCGCGGGGGGAGGCCACGCCGCCGGTCCCGCGCCGAGGCTCGCGAGCGGCGCGCCGTCGGCGACGATCGTGAGGGCCGGACTCGCCCCCCAGAGCCGCAGCGACACCGTGACGTCATCTGCTCTCAGCAGGAGCGCGCGCTCGCCGGTGATGCGCTCGAGGGCCCGCAGGCGTGCGCCACCGAGCCGCTTGCGCAGGTGGAGCATCGCCGGCCGCGCTCGGCCGCCGGCCGTCTCCTCCACCGGAACCGCACGCCGCTCCGCGCGTGTCAGCAGGTAGACGCCGGCGGTGCCGGGTCCCGCGTCCAGCCACAGCTCGAGCCGCTCACCGGAGATCTCGAGCGAGACCGCATCGTTCCCGGCCGGGCGTACGCGGGCGATCATCCGCCCGATGACGCGTTCGCGCACCTCGGCCAGGAGATGGTCGAGGGTGATCGCGTCCAGCCTGGTATCCTAGCCCTTCACCACCCGCGTCTTGAGGAGCCGGTCGTGAAGGCCGCGGCGGGCCGGGTCGAAGAACAGGGGGAGGATGCCCCCGAGAGCGAGGAGGACGCCGAGGCTGCCCAGCGCGGCGCGGAAGAAGGCGCGCGGGAATCCCGGAGGACGACCGCTTACGCTCACGACCCGCAGGCCGGTGAGCATCTTCCCCAGCGTCTGGCCGGTGACGCCCGTGAAGCAGGCGGCATAGGCGAGTCCCAGGAAGGCCAGATACCCGCCGAGGTAGGGCCACGTTGGCCGCAGGCCCACCAGCCCCACCCGGGCCGCGCGTCCCGCGAAATAGACGACGATCGTCCAGAGGCCGAGGATGAGGACGGTGTCCACGAGGGCCGCCTGGGCCCTCTCCCCCGCCTGGGCCGGCCGCTCGGGCGGCCGCAGCGCTCGCTCGGGAGTCGATGCCTCGACCGCGGCGGGGGCCTCGACCCGCCAGACCGGTTCGTCTGCCTCGTCCTCCTCGGGCCGGACCTGGGCATCGAGCTCGCTCCGCGGCGGTACTTCCGCGGGCGGCGGATCGAATCGCCGCAGGGGGAGGTCCGCGGCCTCCCCGATCGGCTCGTCGCCCAGCTCGCGCGGACCATCGGCGAAGCGCCCCCCGCCCGACACCTCGACGGCCGGAGGAGCGACCTCGACCGCCGGCTCCTCGGCCATGGCCTCCTCGGTATCGCGGAAGAGGGGCAGCTCCTCGCCTCCCGCCCGCTGTTGCCGCCGGTGGCGCACGCGCTCACGCACCTCGTCCTTCCAGGTGCGTTCCCGCTTGCGCAGGCCGGGGATCTCGCGAAGCGGTTGCTCCTGCTTCCCGGCGGGCGGCGGCGTCACCGGCTGGGGGTTGGGAGCGAGCGCGCCCTCCACCGGTGCGCCGACGAGCCCGGCGCAGTGCGGGCAGCGCGTGTGGGGACCGGGAGGGAGAGGCTGCCCACAGGAGGGACAGCTCACCTCCCGCGGCCTCCCGAGCGGAGCGCCGTTTCGGCCTGCCGCCGCAGCTCCCGGGCGAAGGGATAGGCCGGCTGGTCGGGCGAGATGCGGTCGAGCACGGCCAGGGCGGCGGCGGTCTCGCCCTGGTCGAGCAGGCGACGCGCATCGGCCACCGCCCGCTCGCCGGGCGTCGGCGCCGCCAGGGAAGTCGCCGGCGCCGCCACGCGTGAGCTCGGAGAGGGGGGACGGGCGAGGCGGTCGAGGAGAGGGCCCCAGCTCGACGAGCCTCCGGCCGCGAGAAGCC
The DNA here is from genome assembly GCA_003223555.1 of Acidobacteriota bacterium. Lineage (GTDB taxonomy): Bacteria > Acidobacteriota > Vicinamibacteria > Fen-336 > Fen-336 > AA32. Next base: position 15,530 of record QHVM01000090.1, read on the forward strand.
CGAACACGATCACCCACCCGCCGATCACGACCCGGCGCGACCAGGCGGGAGACGGACCGGATGCCCGCTCGCCGGCGTCGCTCTCCGAGGACCCACGTCCCTGTCCCGCCTGGAGTCGCCCCGGCCGGCGGTCGAGGCGGTCGAGCAGTTCGCGCGCCCGGTCGCGGTCGCCGCCCTTGCGGATCACCTCGTCGAGCAGGGTCCGGGCCTGCTCGTCGTCGCCCGCCGCCAGGGCGCTCTCCGCTTCCTGCAGCTCTGCCGCGAGCACGCGCTCCGCCTCCACGGCCAGCGCGCGGGCCTGCTCGAGTCCGCGGCGGGCGGCGGCGTGCTCGGGATCGAGGAGGAGGATCCGCCCGAAGAGATCCGCCGCCTCGCGGCCCCGCTCCTGCTCCATGAGGCCGCGCCCCTCGTCGAGGAGGCGGCGGATCCGGTGTCGCTGGAGACGCGTCAAATTGCTTGACCTTTGCCCGGATAAACCGCGCCCATTATGGGGAAATCGACCGGCGGTTGCAAGGCTAAAAATGAATCCGGGCCGTTTTTGCGGCGATACTAGGGCCGTGCCCCGCGTCATCGAGTCGGTGCCGAACATCAGCGAGGGACGGAGGCTGGAGGTCGTGCAGGCGGCCGTCGATGCGCTTGCCAGCGTCCCGGGCGTGCGGGTGCTCGACGTGCAGTCGGACCGGGATCACAACCGAAGCGTGATCTCGCTGGCCGGAGACGAGAAATCCCTTCCCGACGCTCTCCTCAACCTCTTCGACGTGGCCCTGACTCGCATCGATCTGCGCTCGCATCAGGGCGAGCATCCCCGCGCGGGGGCGGTCGACGTGGTGCCGTTCATCCCGATCGAGGGCGCGACGACGGCCGACTGCGTGGCCCTCGCCCGGCAGCTCGGTCAGGCGGTCGCCGAACGCTTCCATCTCCCCGTGTTCCTCTACGAGGACGCCGCCACCGCCCCCCATCGGCGGAGCCTGGAGGACGTGCGGCGGGGCCAGTTCGAAGGGCTGGCCGAGAAGCTGCGCGATCCACAGTGGAAGCCCGACTTCGGACCGGCGGTGCCCCATCCCTCGGGGGGCGTGGCGATCATCGGGGCCCGGATGCCCCTCATCGCCTACAACATCAACCTCGGCACCGCCGACCTCGAGGTCGCCAAGCGCATCGCCAGGGCCATCCGCCACAGCGGCGGCGGGTTCCGTTACGTGAAGGCGATGGGGGTCATGCTGGAGGAACGGAAGCTCGCCCAGGTCTCGATCAACATGACCGACTACAAGAAGACGCCCCTGCACCGGGTCTTCGAGGCGGTCCGCAGCGAAGCGGAGCGCTACGGCGTGAGCGTCGTGGGCAGCGAGATCGTCGGCCTCGTGCCGGCCCAGGCGCTCATCGACGCCGCCGACCACTTCCTTCGCCTGGAGAACTTCAACCCGAGCCAGGTCCTCGAACGCAAGCTGCGCGAATCCGACTAGGCCCGCGGTGCTTTTTAACGCAGACGCAGAGGAAAACGGAGAGGACGCGGAGAAGTAAGATCAGCAGCCGCGTCCACCCTTCTGTCTCTGCGTCCTCTCCGTTCGTTCTCCGCGACCTCTGCGTTAACAGGCAACGCTAGCGCTAGCGGAGGCGGCAGCAGAGGGCGATGGTGCGGTAGGGGAACTCCACGGTTCCCGCGGACTGGTGACGTTCGAAAAGCTCACCGAGCGCGTGGTCGAACGCCTTCGGATCGGCCACTCCGTGGACGACATACGAGCTGGAGTGGGCGCGGCCGAGCAGGCCCTCGCGGTCCAGGAGCTGGCGGTTGGCGAACTCCGCCTCCCGGGCCTCCGCCACTCCCTCCGCGCGCAGGATCGCCTGCCGTGTCGGCTCGGGCTTCAGCAGCACCTCGTACTGGCTGCTCTGCGCGCGCAGGAGACGGTCGTAGTCGTCCATGAAGGGCGCCGCGGCCCGGAGATTCCAGAAGGCCGCGCACCAGCCGGGGCCGGCGAGGATCCGGCGGAACTCGGCCAGGGCCGCCGGCACGTCGAACCAGTGGAACGCCTGGGCGACGGTGACCAGATCGACCGAGCGGTCGCCGAGGCCGGTCTCGGTCGCGGTGCCCCGCCGGTAGCGGGCGCCTCCGGCGGCGCGGGCATGGGCCAGCATCGCCTCGTTGGGATCGATCCCCGTGACGTCGAAGCCGCGCGCGGCGATGAGGCGGGTCGAGACCCCGGTCCCACAGCCGACGTCCGCGACCCGGGCCGGCGGAAGCAGGCCGGCCGTCCGCTCGATCCAGTCCACCAGCGCGTCGGGATACGAGGGCCGGTAGCGATGGTAGAGGTCGGCGGCGGCGCTGAAGCGCTCGCGGGAATCGATCACCCGGCCGACTCGACCGCCTCGCCCTTGCGCAGCGGCAGCAGCCCGTAGCCCTTCATCTTCCGGTACAGGTTCGAGCGCTCGACCTGCAGCGCCTCCGCGGTGCGGCTCATGTTGCCGCCGCAATCCTGGTACTTGCGCCAGATGTAGCGCTTCTCGAAGTCCTCCCGGGCCGCCGCGAGCGAAGCAAAGTCCCGCCCCCCCGGGGCGCCGGGACCGGCCGACTCGGCCGCTCCCGGCGCGCCGGCCAGCAGCGGCGCGGGCAGATGGCGCGCCTCGATGCGGTCGCCCGGGGTCATGATCACCAGGCGCTCGATGATGTTGCGCAGCTCGCGGACGTTGCCCGGCCAGCCGAGGCCCACCAGCACGGCCAGGGCCTCGGGGCTCAGCTCCTTCGCCCGCCGGCCGTACTCGCCCGCGATCTCGGCGGCGAAGTGCCGGGCGAGCAGCGGGATGTCTTCCCGCCGGTCGCGCAGGGGGGGGACGTGGAAGGGGATGACGTTCAGGCGGAAGAAGAGGTCCTCGCGGAAAGCGCCCTTGCGGATCTCCTCGTCCAGGTTCTTGTTGGTGGCGGCGATGACTCGGACGTCGACCGGGATCGACGTGCTGCCGCCGACCGGCTCCACCCGCTGCTCCTGCAGCACGCGGAGCACCTTGGCCTGGGTCTTGAGGGTCATGTCCCCCACCTCGTCGAGGAACAGCGTCCCGCCGTCGGCCAGCTCGAACTTCCCCTTCTTCGAGGAGAGCGCGCCCGTGAAGGCGCCCCGGGTATGGCCGAACAGCTCGCTCTCGATCAGCTCCTCCGGGATCGCCGCGCAGTTCACCTCCACGAAGGGGCCCGAGGCGCGCAGGCTCTGGAAGTGGATGTTGCGGGCCACCAGCTCCTTGCCGGTGCCGTTCTCGCCGAAGATCATCACCCGGCCGTTCGAAGGCGCGGCCTGGGCGATGTCCGCCCGCAGGCCCTGGATGGCCGCGCTCGCCCCCACCATCACCCAGCGGTGCTCGACCTGCTCCTTGAGGGCGCGGTTCTCGGCCTCGAGGCGCCGCTGCCGCAGCGCGTTCTTGACGACGAGCAGCGTCTTTTCCAGGGAGAGCGGCTTCTCCACGAAGTCCTGGGCGCCCATCCGGACCGCCTTGACCGCGGTCTCGATGCTGCCGTGGCCGGAGATGACGACCACCGGCACCTCGGGGTCCAGGGTGCGCACGCGGGAGAGGGTCTCCAGCCCGTCCATCTTCGGCAGCCACACGTCGAGGAGGATCAGGTCGAACCGCCGCCCTTCGAGGACGGCCACCGCGACCTCCCCGCTGTCGACGGCCTCGACCTGGTAGCCCTCGTCGCCGAGGATGCCGCCCAGAGAGGCGCGGACCCCGGCCTCGTCGTCGACCACGAGTATCGATTCACGCATTCGCATTGCCTTTCAACGCGGAGGGCGCGGAGGAAAACGAAGAGGGCGCAGAGACGGAGGGAACTGGCATGCACGCTCGGCCCATTCCTGCCAACTCTTCCTTCTCCGCGTCCTCTCTGTTCATCTCTGCGTCCTCTGCGTTTATCCGTTGAGTCATGCCGGGAGCTCGACCACGAAGCGGGCGCCCCGGGGGCGGTTGTCCTCCACGCGGATGACGCCCTGGTGCTCCTGGACGATCCGGTTCACGATGGCCAGGCCGAGGCCGCTGCCGCGCTTCTTGGTCGAGAAGTGAGGCACGAACAGCTTCTCGCGATCCTCGGCGGGGATGCCGGGCCCGTCGTCGGCCACCCCCAGCCGCACCCGGCCGTGCGTGCGGTCGAACTCGGTCGAGATGACGACCGTACCCTTCTTGTCCGTGGCCTCGATGGCGTTGTCCACCAGGTTGATGAGCACGCGCTTCATCTGGTCGGCGTCGAGCCGCACCGAGGGCAGGTCGGAGGCCAGGCGGCGGTCGATGCGGACCTGGGTGAAGAGCCCGTCGTAGAGCGACAGCGTCTGGTCGATCACGTCGTGGAGCGAGGACGGCATCAGGTGGGCGGCCGCTTGAGCGCCTCCACTTCCTCCACGATGGCGCTGGTGCACTCGGCCAGGACCTTCTCGAAGTCCGGCGCACCCTTGACGTGGGCCTTGCGGATGCGCTGGGCCGAGAGCTGGATGGGCGTGAGCGGGTTCTTGATCTCGTGGGCCAGCTTGCGCGCCACCTCGCCCCACGCGGCGACCTTCTGCGCGCGCATGAGGGGTGTGAGGTCGTCCAGCACCGCCACCGCCCCGGGCGGCGAGCCGGGCGGCCCGGGCAGCGGAACCACCGTCACCGCCAGGTGGCGGTCACGCCCGCGGGCGGGAACGAGGATCTCGCGCTGCTGCCGCGGCGAGCGTCCCGAGAGCAGCCGATGCACCAGCTCGCGCAGCTCTTCCCGCCCCGGCCCCGGCAGGGCTTCTTCGAGGGGCCGGCCCACGCCCTCCGGATCGAGGTCCAGCAGCCGCAGGGCGGCCGCGTTGACCGCGGTGACGGTGCCTTCGGCATCGACGACGACCACCCCCGTCCCGACCGTCTCGAGGACGGTCTCCATCAGCCGCCGGCGCTCTTCGAGCTCCTGGTTCTTGCGGGTCAGCCCGGCGCGCGTGTGGTCGACCTCCTCTTCGCTGCGGGCCAGCCGCTCCGACATGCGGTTGAAGGAGGCGATGAGGGCGGTGAACTCGTCGTCGCTGGACGGGAAGTCCACCCGCACCCCGCGCTCGCCGGACGCGATCCGCTCGGCTCCCTCGGCCACCAGGCGCAAGGGCGTCGTGATGCGGCGGGCGAGGTAGAGAGAGAGCCACACCGCGCCGAAGAGGATGAGCAGGGCGGCCAGCAGGTAGATCGAGACGTAGAGGGCCTTGATCGGCTCCTTCACCGCCTCGGTCTTGCGGAACTTCGTGTAGCGCTCCTGCACCTCGCGCGCCTCCGCTGCCACCCCGCCGGGCAGGAGCGTCGAGACCACGACCGCGCCCTGCACGGTGCCGGAAGCGTCGCGCACCGGCACCCCCACCCGCACGAGGTCGCCCAGGGGAGACGGCACGATCGTCTCGGCCTCCTTGCCGGCCAGCGCGGAGTCCGCCAGCGTCTCTCCCGAAGGGCCCGGGTCCGAGGCCGGCGGCAGGCGGGGATCCATCACCGCCAGCAGCTCGCCCTCCGGCACGAAGACGTCGACCATGTCGATGCGCAGCTCGCGGGCCCGCGCTTCCACGAGCCGGCGCAGGCTTGCGCGCTTTTCGGGCGTGAGCGAGCCGCGAGCGGCCAGCTCACGGGCCAGGGCCCGCGCGTGGACCCGACTCCGGTCGGCCACCGATTCCTTCAGCGCCGTGCCGAGGGCCTGCGAAGAAGACAGGATCCGCTCGACGTCCACGCTGAACCAGCGGTCGATCGCCTGCTGGATGAGGTCGCTGCCCACCGCGATGAGCAGCGCCGAGGGCGCGATCGCCATGAGCAGGAACACGAGCAGAAGCCGCATCCGGAAGCGGGCGCCGAGCACCCTGCGGCGGCGCTCCATGAGGACGCGGACGAGGTTGCGCCCGAGGACGAACCCGAGCACGAGAAGGAGCGTGAGGTTGAGGACGGTGAGGCCGTAGAGGAGGACCGAGGCCAGGAAATCGGGCGCGAAGTCCCGGCTCTTCCGCAGGAGAAGCTGGACGGCCAGGAAGGACACCAGCGCCCCGGCCGTGGCCAGGAGCACAAGGCGGGCATTGTTCCGAAAGGACGGTGAGCGCGGCATCGGACGGTCGACCATTGTAGCTTGTCAGCCACACCTGTCCCAATAGGACCGTTGACCCCCTTATCCGGCCGTGGTACAACGAGCTAGCTCTTGCGATCCCTGACCGTTTCGCTCGTCCTTCTCGGTCTCGCCGGCCCTCTTGTCCTCTCCGTCGAGGCCCAGGAGCCGCCGGTCGTCGTGGTCCTGGCCCTCGACACCTCCGGCAGCATCGGACAGCCTGGCCTGGACCGTGCCCGGGAGCTGGCCCTGGGCATCCTGCCGCAGCTCGGGCCGGGGGCCGAGGCGGCGCTCATCACCTTCGACGACCAATCGCGCCTCGTACAGCCACGGACGTCGCGGTCCGAGGACCTGCGGCGCGCCCTCGCTCGCGTCGCCATGGCCGGACGCTATACCGCCCTCTACGACGCGCTCTACGACGCCAGCCGCTACCTGCGCGATGCCCCGGGCGGGCGCAAGGCCATCGTTCTGCTCACCGACGGCCGGGACGAGAACAGCTCGTTGACGATCGAGGACGGGCTGAAGGTGGCCGAGGACAGCCGCATCCCGGTCCTCGCGGTGGGAGTCGGGCAGGTCGAAGAGCGCGTCCTGAGGCGGATCGCGAAGCTGACGAGCGGGGAGTACTTCCCGCCCGGAAGGGGCTCGGCGGTCATCCTGGCCTCGAGGATCACGGGTGCGCCCGGCACGGAACCGGGCCCGGCGGCCGCCCCTCCGGTCCGGACGCCGGCTCGCGGCGCCTCGCCGCCGGGCAGGGCCGCCGCGGCACTGCCCGCATCGTCCCGAGGGGCGGCCGTGCCTGCGCCGGCGGCTCCGGCCGCCTCACGCCGGTGGGTGTGGGTCAGCGTCGGCCTCGGTCTCCTCGCCGCCGCCGGGCTCGCTTGGCTGGCCTTGGGTCAAAGGTCGCGGCCCCGCTGTCCCACCTGCCGCCGTGCGCTGCCCGACCGGCTTTCCGAGTGCGCGTTCTGCGCGCGGAGAGAGCGCACGGCGCCCCCGGCGCGGTCCGCACCCGCGGCGCCGAGCGACCGCACGATCGTCGCCGACGAGGCACCCACGGTGGTGTCCCGCATGGGCGCGACGACCGAGGAGTATCTCGAGAAGACGGTCGTCCTGCGCGAGCGCCCGGTGCTGAGCGTCACTCGGGGACCCGGCATGGGGCTCGCCTACGAGGTGAAGACGGGGGGCACGACGTCGGTCGGGCGGGCCAAGGTAAACGACATCGTGCTCAAGGAGGACGTGGCCGTCTCCAGCGAGCACTGCCGCATCCGGCCCGAGAACGGGCGGTTCGTCCTCCACGACCTCAAGAGCACCAACGGCACGTTCGTGAACGACAAGCGGGTGACGAGCCAGCCGCTCGCCGAAGGGGACACGATCCAGGTCGGGGAGACCTACCTGCAGTTCCGCCTGGAGCACCGCCGCAGCTGACCGCGTTGCCTCTGGACGCAGAGGCCGCAGAGGACGCACACAGACTGCAGAGGACAGGCAGCAACGGAGGGCGCGATGGGTCGCCCGAAGCGGGGGCGTCGGTCGGTGCAGTAACGCTCGGCCGGCCCGACCGCCGAGCGAGCGAGAAAAGACACGCGCTCCTTTTGAAGGCCGAGCGAGCGTCCCCCGCGAAGGGCGACCCGCAAGCGCCCTCTCGCATCGGGCATGTCAGCGGCTATTCGCGGGTTTCGAGAAGGCCCTTGAGGGTGGCCATGAACTGGTCCACGTCCTTGAACTCGCGGTAGACCGAAGCGAAGCGGACGAAGGCCACCTTGTCCAGCTCGCGCAGCCGCTCCATCAGGAACTCCCCCACCTGCGCGGTCGGCACCTCGCGGTCCGGGCTCTCCTGCACCATGGCTTCGACCTGGTCGACGACCGTCTCCAGGGTCTTGATGGGTACGGGCCGCTTCTCGCAGGCCTTCATGAGACCGGCCAGGAGCTTCTCACGGTCGAAGCGCTCCCGGCGCCCGTCCTTCTTGACCACGAGGTGCGGGATCTGGTCGATGCGCTCGTAGGAGGTGAAGCGCTTGCCGCAGCCCAGGCACTCACGCCGCCTCCGGATGACCTCGCCTTCCTTGCTCTCCCGGGAGTCGACGACCTTGTCCTCCACGTGGCCGCAGAAGGGACACTTCATTTGAAGGACGCCTCCGCGGCGGGAACGTCGGCGACGTAAGCTGAGGCGTCGGGGCCCTTCGGCGGCTCGCCGCTCTTCGGCGGCTCATCCGTCATTTTCGCCACCTTTCCCATCGTCAGGCCCTCTCGCCCGAGGAACGCGAGGCCGAGGACCAGCACGGGCAGGTTCGTGAGGGCATGGCTGGCGATGCCGGCCGCGGCGGCCGTGTCGCGCGAGACACCGAACGCCTGCGTCAGGGCGAGCAGGTACGCTTCGTGGAAGCCCCCCACGGTGCCCGGCGTCGGCACCGCGACGCCTACGGTCAGGAAGGCGATGAGCAGGAACGTGGAGTGGAACGGCAGCGCCAGGCCGAAGGCGCGGTTGCAGAAGTACAGTCCGGCGGCGATGGCCAGCCAGACGACGAAGGACTGGCCGAGGATGGCGACGAGCTGCCACGGTGATGCCTGCAGCACGGCCAGCCCCGACGCGAAGGACCGCAGGGCGCGGCTGGCGGGCACGGCCAGGCGGGCCGGCAAGCGGAACAGCGCGCGGTCGAGCACGGCCATCGCCCTCTCCGCGCGGAGGTGGAAGGCGAAGAGCAGGGCCAGGATCGCCGCCGCCGCCGCGGCAGCCAGCGCCCCGCCCAGCTTCAGGGCGCCGAGTAGGGGCCCTCGCGTCTGCGCCGCCGGAGGCGGCAGCACGTATAAATAGAGGAAGAAGAGCAAGAGCACGGTGATGAGGTCCACCAGCCGCTCCAGGATGATCGAGGCGAAGGCGGCCGACGTCTTGAGGGAGTGGTGGCGGGCGACCAGGTACGGCCGGACCACCTCGCCGGCGCGCGGCACGAGCAGGCCCGACATGAAGCCGACCAGCGTGGCCGAGAAGAGGCGAAAGAACGGGACCCGGGCCAGCGGGGCGAGCAGGTATCCCCAGCGCCACGCCCGCGCCAGGTAGGTGACGATCGTCGCCGCGACGACTCCGGCCAGGAAGAGCGGATCGGCCGCGCGGAACGCCGCGCGCAGGGCCGGCCAGTCCACGCCCCGGAAGAAGAGGAAGAGAAGCGCCACGGCCAGCACCGCGCCCGCCGCGAGCCGGCGGTGGCTGGGACTCATGCCGGTTGTCCTCGCAAACCCTTCTTCCTCATATACTTGCTCGAACGCAGGCACTCTACTACAATGAGCGCTCGAGCGTCAAACGACAACCGACCTCGTAAGTTTTCTGAACGTCGGCCCCCGTGGCCTCGTTCCGGATGCTGAGGCGCTGGAGACACTCGCCCCTTGAGCGACAGCGACAGCGAGCTCCTCCGCAGATGCCGAGCGGGGGATCAGGCCGCATGGGGCGAGCTGGTCGCCCGGCATACGCGCAGGGTCTTCGGGCTCGCTTACCGGTTCGTGGGACGCGTCGACGAGGCGGAGGACCTGACGCAGGAGACGTTCGTGAAGGTGTACCAGAACCTGGACCGTTACCGGGAGAGCGATGGGGCCTTCCCCACCTGGCTCATGACGGTGGCTCGCAACCAGGCCATCGACCATTACCGCCGGCGGAAGGATGAGCGCCAGCGCCGGGCCGAGGAGCCGGACGGGATGGACTCGCTGTCGTCGCCTGACGAGGGGCCGCTCCGCCGGTTGGAGCGCGAGGAGCGCGTGCAGCTCGTCCGCCGGGGCCTGCGCACCCTGCCCGTGGACCTGCGCGAGCCGCTCATCCTCTGCGACCTGCAGGGCCTGCCCTACGAGGACGCGGCGGCCATCCTGCAGGTCCCTCTCGGCACCGTGAAGAGCCGGATCAACCGCGGTCGGTTGGAGCTGGCCAAGCGACTCATGCGCCGCCGGGCGGAGCTGGCGGGGGGCGCACGGTGAGACCGAGCGCGCTCGACTGCGCGCGGGCGGAGGAACTGCTCTCCGACCACCTCGAGGGCGTCCTCGATCCGCTCCTCGCGCGCGAGCTGGACGAGCACCTGCGCTCGTGCGCGGGTTGTCGGGCGTTGCGCGAAGCGCTCGCCGAGGTCGTGGAGGCGCTGCGCAGCTATCCGACGGTCGAGCCTGCGGCCGGCCTCGCGGCCCGCGTGGCGCGCGCGGCCATCCTTCACGCGCAGCAGCGACGGACGGCGGCGTTCGCGCCGCGCATGCCGTCCTGGCTCCAGGCGGTGGCGGCGGGCCTGTCCATCCTCACCACCGTCGGCATCCTCGTCGCCCGGGGCGGCACCGCGCGCGCCGCGGGCCGGCTGGTGGAGCGCACGACCAGTGCGGGAACCTACGTCCTGGAAAAGAAGGACCGGTTGCTCGAGGACTTCCGCATCCTGCGGGTGGTGGTGGGAGCGGCCATCGAGGGACGCCTCGACCGCGTCAGTGATCGTGTCGAGGACTACCGGCGCCTGCTCGAGCGGCGGAGGGAGACGGAGCAGCAGCGCCTGCCCTCGCCGCCGCCGCGCCCGCAGCCGGAGCCCGAGAAGAAGACCAGTTTGCCGAACTCCACCGGCGGCCGCCACGTAGAACGGGATGTGAAAAGGAGCAATCAATGAGCACGAGCCCTGCCGGACCCGCGGAGGCGGTGCCGACGCTGCCGCTTTCCGCGGCCACGCCGGCTCCGGGACCGAAGCCGCCCAAGAATCCGTGGCTGGCCCTGGTCCTGTCCCTCTTCCCCGGCCTCGGGCAGGTGTACAACGGCCAGCCCGCGAAGGCGTTCGTCTTCTTCTCCGCCTGGGTGGGATCGATCTACGGCGCGGCCGAGATCGACCCGT
>QHVM01000127.1 GCA_003223555.1 Acidobacteriota bacterium
GGAGGCGGTTCTTGAGGGCCTGCAGCTCCTCTTCGAAGTGATGCCGCTCGAAGTGGCGGCGCTCGTCCGGCTGGCGGCGGTCGTCCATGTTCTTCCTATCCAAATCTGCCCGTTATGTAGTCCTCGGTCAGCTTCTCCCGCGGGTTCGTGAACATGTCGGACGTCACGCCGTACTCGACCAGCCGTCCCAGCCAGAAGAAGGCCGTCTTGTCCGAGACCCGCGCCGCCTGCTGCAGGTTGTGGGTGACGATGACGATCGTGTAGCGCTCCTTCAGCGAGTAGATCAGCTCCTCGATCTTGAGGGTGGCGATCGGGTCCAGCGCCGAGCACGGCTCGTCCATGAGCAGGATCTCCGGCTCCACCGCGATGGCGCGCGCGATGCACAGTCGCTGCTGCTGCCCGCCGGAGAGCGAGAGCGCGCTCGCCTGCAGCCGGTCCTTCACCTCGTCCCACAGCGCGGCCAGCGACAGGCTCTTCTCGGCCGCCGCCTCCAACGCGGTCCGGTCGCGCACGCCCCCGATGCGCAGGCCGTAGACCACGTTGTCGAAGATCGACTTCGGGAACGGGTTGGATTTCTGGAACACCATCCCCACCCGGCGGCGGACGGCGATGACGTCGGTGCCGGGGCCGTAGATGTCCTGGCCCTTGATCTTCACCGAGCCGGTGGTGCGGGCGCTCTCGATGAGGTCGTTCATCCGGTTGAGGCAGCGCAGCAGGGTCGACTTGCCGCACCCGGAGGGGCCGATGAGGGCGGTCACCCTCTTCTCGTCCACGTCCATCGAGATGTCGTGCAGCACGTGGTTGTCGCCGTAGCTGAGGTTCACGTCCCGCAGCTCGATGCCGATGGCGGCCGAGGCGGCGGCCGGCTCGGCCGGGCGGAGCTCGGTGCGGATCCGGATGCCGGGATCGGCCGGGGCCTGCAGCTCGCGCGTCATGCGGTCCCCCGGTGCATCCGCTCCAGCCGCCTCGTGGCGAAGCGGGAGAGGAGCGAGAAGAACAGGACCGATGCGATGAGCACGGTGGCGCCCGCCCAGGCCTGGCGGTGCCAATCCTCGTAGGGAGAGTTGGCGTAGGTATACACCTGGACGGTCAGGGAGGCGATCTCCTGGTCGAGCCGCGTAGACCAGAACTGGTTGTTGAAGGAGGTGAACAGCAGGGGCGCGGTCTCTCCCGCCACCCGGGCCAGCGCCACCAGGACGCCGGTGACGATGCCGGGCAGGGCCGCGGGCAGCACCACCGTCCACACCGCACGCGCGCGGGTGGCGCCGAGGGCCAGCGAGCCCTCCCGGTACGAGGGCGGCACGAGGCCGAGCAGCTCCTCGGTCGTGCGGATGATGAGGGGCAGCATCATGACGCCGAGCGCCAGACCCCCGGCCAGCGCCGTGAAGCGGCGGAACGGGACCACCGCCGCCTGGTAGGCGAAGATGCCGATGACGATCGACGGCACGCCGTTGAGGACGTCGGCCGAGAACCGGGCGGCCGTCGAGAGCCGCGCGCGCCGGTATTCGGTCAGGTAGACGCCGCAGGCGATGCCCACCGGCACTGCGGCCAGGGCCGCGATGCCGATGAGGATGAGCGTGCCGACCATCGCGTTGGCCATGCCTCCCCCCGGCTCCCCGACCGGCTTCGGCATCTCGGTGAAGAAGGCGCCGTTGAGGGCCGGCAGGCCCTGGCGCAGGACGAAGAACAGGATCATGCCCAGCGGAACCAGGGCGAGCACGACCGAGGCCGCGCAGAACACCTCGACCGCCCGGGAGACGGCGCGCCGGCGAAGGTCGACCGCGCTCGTCGCCTTCATGCCGCGACCGGCGCGGCGGCCGCGGGCACGGCCGGCGCCTCCTCCTTCTTCCCGACCCTCCAGAGGAGCAGGCGGGAGAGCGCGTTGATGACGATCGTGAGCAGGAAGAGGACCAGGCCGATCTCCACCAGCGCGTGCAGGTGGAGCGGGTCGGCCGCCTCCGTGAACTCGTTGGCGATGACCGAGGCCATCGTGTACTGGGGGGCGAAGATGGACGGCGAGACCTGGGGGTTGTTGCCGATGACCATGGTCACCGCCATCGTTTCTCCCAGCGCGCGGCCCAGGCCGAGCATCACCGCGCCGATGATGCCCGTCCGGCCGTAGAAGAGGGCCATGCGGATGGCCTCCCAGCGGGTGGCGCCCAGGGCGTAGGCCGCCTCGCGCTGGGCCCCGGGGACGGCCTTCAGCACCTCCCGGGCCACCGCGGCGGTGAAGGGCACGACCATCACCGCCAGGACGAGCGCCGCGGCCAGCATCCCCACCCCCAGCGGCGGGCCGGAGAACAGCGGAACGTGCCGCATCCAGCCGGGGGTGGCCACCTCGAGCTTCCGCACGACCGGGACCAGGACGAACATCCCCCACAGGCCGTAGACGATCGACGGGAACGCGGCGAGGAGCTCGGTCAGGAAGGTGAGCGGCTGGCGCAGCAGGCGCGGCGACAGCTCGGAGAGGAAGACCGCGATGCCGAGGGCCACCGGGGCGGCCAGCAGCAGGGCGAGAAAGGAGGAGTAGAGCGTGCCCCAGATGAAGGGCAGCGCGCCGAACCGCCTCGCCACCGGGTCCCAGACCTGCGTGCGCCAGAACGAGAACCCGAAGGCGCGCAGGGACAGAAGCGAGCCGTCGACGAGCACGAAAGCGATGCCCAGGACGAGGGCCACCACGGCCAGGGCGGCCACACCCAGACCCAGCCGGAACAGGCTTCCGTCGCGCGCGACGGCCGTCCGCGTCATGCCGCTATCCGAGCCTCTTGAGCGCGTCCATCTCCTTCTGGACCACTGTTGCCGGCAGGGGCGCATAGCCCAGCTCGCCGGCGAAGCGCTGGCCGTCGGTGAGGGCCCACTTCATGAAGTCCACCATCTGGCGGCCGCGGGCCGGGTCGGTCGGCTTTTCGTAGAGCAGGATCCAGGTGAACGAGGCGATCGGATACGCGTCCGGCCCGGGAGCGCCGGTGATGGAGACACGGAAGTCGTCGGGCATGCTGGCCGCCGCTCCCGCCGCGGCGGCGGTCACGGACTGCACGGACGCCCGCACGTACTTGCCGGCCGCGTTCTTCACCGAGCCGTAGGCGATGTCGTTCTGGGTGGCGTAGATCAGCTCCACATAGCCGATGGAGCCCGGCGTCTGCTTGACGAGGCCGGCCACGCCCTCGTTGCCCTTCCCGCCCACCCCCACCGGCCAGTTGACCGACGTCGCCACCCCGACCTTCTGCTTCCAGTCCGGCGACACCTTGGCCAGGTAGTCGGCCCAGATGTACGTGGTGCCCGACCCGTCGGAGCGGTGAACGACGGTGATGTCCGTGGCGGGGAGCTTCACACCCGGGTTCTCCTTCGCCAGCGCGGGATCGTTCCACTTCCTGACCTTGCCCAGGTAGATGTCGGCCAGCAGCGGCCCGTTGAAGCGCAGCTCGCCCGAGACGCCGGCGAGGTTGTAGACGGGGACGACGCCGCCGAGGACGGTCGGCAGGTGGACGACCTTCCCCGGAGCCGCCTTGATCTGCTCGTCGGTCATCGGGCCGTCGCTGGCCCCGAAGAACACCGTCCGGTTGGTGAGCTGGCGGATGCCGCCCCCGGAGCCGATCGACTGATAGTTGATCCGGACCTCGGGATGGATCTTGTTGTACTCGGCGAACCACTTCGAGTAGATCGGATTCGGGAAGGTCGCGCCCGCGCCGTTGATCTGCCCTGGCGCGGCCGCGGGCGCGCTGTCCGCACCCGGCGAGGCTTCCTGCGCCACGCGGTCCTGCCCGCTCGAGCAGGCGGCCAGGGCGAGGGCGGAGAAAAGGGCGGGTCCGAGGCCCCGATGGAGGGAGCGGGTCATGGCGTCTCCTTGCTGTGTGTCTCCACGATATTCCCCGCGGGTAAAGTCGGCGTTGCGGCCGTGTTAACCCTCGGTTAACTCTTGACCTTCTGCAGCGCCGCCATCTAGTTGATGCGCACGTCGGGATGCAGCCGGTTGTACTCCGCGAACCACTTCGAGTAGATCGGGTTCGGGAAGGTCGCGCCCGCCCCGTCGATCTGCGTCTGGGCGGTGGCGGGGATCGCGGCCGCGGCGGCGAAGGCCAGGGCCAGGGCGGCGTCTCCAGCTCTCATAGGTCTCCTATCAGAAGGCGAACAGCGCGTGCAGCGAGTAGCGCTTGTCGGTGGGCCGGTTCAGCGCGACGTCGAAAGTGGCGCGGTCCATGTCCGCGAGCAGCGCGGCCGATGGGCCGCGCAGGAACGGGAACCAGTACGCGAGGCCCACGATCAGGCGATGGCGGCGGGCATCCGCGCTCTTGTTGGGCCGCATCGAGTCGTAGCGGAACAGGCCCTCCAGCCCGGGCTTGCTCTCGCCCACGGTGAGGAGCCTCGGCACGACCCACACCGCCCAACCGTTGCCCTTGACCTCCGGGTTGCTGATAGAGGTCCGGTCCTTCACGTCGAGGTAGTCGAACCCGGCGTTGAGGCGGCTGTGCTCGAAGGTGGCCGTCGCGACGAAGCGGTCGCGGGGCCCGCGCCTGACGTACTTGTCGGCGTCGTAGAAGGCGTGCAGGCGCAGGCCCTTCCAGAATCCACGGAGCGGCAGCGGGCGCAGCGAGGCCCGGACCTGGAACGCCTTCTGGTCGTTCGCCTCGGCGCGGCTGTAGCCGTCGCCGTTGTAGACGCCGGCGTGGATGTCCCCGTAGTTGCCCGGGAAGTTGTAGTGGCCGGTGAGGCCGAAGTCGGAGGAGGTGATGAAGCCCTCCCGCTCCGGGAACATCGTGCCCTGG
>QHVM01000129.1 GCA_003223555.1 Acidobacteriota bacterium
GGCGTCGTCGGCGGTCCGATCATCAAGAACAAGACGTTCCTCCTCGTGAACTACGAGGGCACGCGGATCGACCGGGGCTTCAGCCAGTTCTTCATCGTACCCAGCCCGGATGAGCTGGCCGGCCGGTTCTCGAGGACGATCATCGATCCGCTCACCGGCCAAGCCTTCCCGAACAACACCATCCCGTCGTCGCGCTTCTCACGCCTCGCCCAGCTGACGCTGAAGAACAACTGGTACCCCGCCCCGAACATCAACGCGCCGCAAGGCAACTACCAGGCGATCCGGACGCTTCCCCAGACGCAGAACCAGTACACGTTCCGGATCGACCAGGACCTGGGCCATTACGGAAGAGCGTTCGCCCGCTTCACGAAGACGGATTACGACAACCGGTACGCCAACCGGGTGCTGGAGATCGGCGACCAGATGAACGTGCAGAAGACGACCAACTGGCAGGTCTCCCACACCTGGCCGATCAGGAACAACCTCGTGAACACGTTCCGGATCGGCCGCGTCGAAGCCCGCGCGGACATCATTCCCGCCACGTGCCCCCATGCGGACATCGACTCCCTCGGTCTGACCGGGGTCTTCACGAACATCCCGGACAACCAGCGGGGATGCCCGGGCATCAACATCCAGGGCTTCGCCAGTACCGGGGGCCCGGTCAACAGCTACCAGGCCAGCAATCAACCGATGTGGGACGTGAGCAACACGACCACGTGGGTGACCGGGAACCACACCGTGACGTTCGGCGCGAACTACCGCCGGTGGTGGCTGCAGAGGGACCTGGCCAACGACTTCGTCGGCAACTGGGCCTTCAACGTCGGCTTCACCGGCAGCCCCGTCGCGGACTTCCTGCTCGGTTACTTCGGCTCGAACGGCGTCAGCGTCTTCCAGCCCGGACCGTTCCCCGTCAAGGGCAAGGTGGGCAACCCCCGCGAGTTCAACTTCATGTACATCGCCCCGTACGTGCAGGACGACTGGAAGCTGAACGACCGGCTCACCCTCAACCTGGGACTCCGGTGGGACTACCGCAGCGTGCCCTACGAGACGAACAACCGCATGGCCTGGCGCAACCTGAACTACGCGCCGGGCGGGCTCCTCGTGGCCGACGAGACCCTGGCCACCGGGGGCATCGTCGACGGCGCCTACTACCAGGAGGCCGGGCGGCGCAGCCCCGAGAACCCCGACCGATACAAGGTGTTCGCGCCGCGGATCAGCTTCGCGTACCGTCCCACCGCGTCGGGGAACACGGTGGTCCGGGCCGGCTACGGGGTCTTCTTCGATTCCGCGGAGGGACGCGAGATCGACGGGGCCGCGGATGTCTATCCCTACGTGAGCCGCGGCAGCTATTCGCAGAGCCTCGGGCAGGCGGCGCCGCTGCTGACATCGGACCAGCTCTTCCCGAGCTTCACCGGCGGCGGACTCGCGACCCCGGCGAAGAACACGTTCCTCGCGGTGAACCAGTCTCCGGAGCCGAGGAACCCCAAGGTCCAGCAGTGGTCTCTCGGGGTCCAACACGCGTTTTCGCCGACGACCACCGCGGAGCTGAACTACGTGGGCAGCCACGGGTCCAACCTCCTGATGCGCAGGAACATCGCGCAGGCCCTGCCCTACACCGCCGCGAACCCGACGGTCGCGGGACGCAAGCCGTTTCCCAACTTCGGCGTCTACATCGACAGCGACTGGAGCGGGTGGTCCGACTACCACGCGATGAACGCGACGCTGACGCACCGCGGCCGGGGACTCCTGGGGACCATCGCCTACACGTGGGCGAAGAGCACCGACAGCAAGTCGGCCGCCGCCGGCATCGGGCAGGACCTGGCCGGCTGGCAGGGATTCCTCAACAATCACGATGTGAAGCGTGATCACGGGCTCTCGGACTTCGACGTGGACCACCGCGTGGTGGCGAGCTTCGTCTGGAACCTGCCCTTCGGCAAGGGCCAGCGCGTGGCCAGCAGCGCCTCCGGTTTCAAGCAGACGATCGTCGGCGGCTGGCAGGTCAACGGCATCTACCTCTGGCAGCGAGGATTCCCCTTCCAGGTCGCGGCCAACGACCTCGGAGGCGTGCTCGACACCTTCGGGACCAACCGGGCCGACATCGTGGGCGACATCCACTCCGGAGGGGGCAGCATCACGGAGTGGTTCAACACCGCCGCCTTCGCCCAGCCCGCCTTGGGCTCCTTCGGCAACTCGGGCCGCAACATCCTGCGCGGGCCCAGCCGCAACAACCTGGACCTGGCCCTCTTCAAGAACTTCGACCTGCCCAGGAACGCGACCCTGCAGTTCCGGTTCGAGTCTTTCAATACGTTCAACCACCCCCAGTTCAGGGGCGATGGCCTGGGAAGAAACGTCAACAACGCCAACTTCGGCGTGCTCACGTCGGCCTATCCCGGGCGAATCAACCAGCTGGGATTGAAGTTGCTCTGGTGACGAGTCACGGGACGGGACCCGCCGGGTCACCCTGACCCGGCGGGCGGCCGGCCTTCTTCGCCGAGCGTCACGGCGCCGCTCCTGGCCTTGCGCCGTCCGTGTGCGGTAAAACGTCGCTCATGAAACGACTCCTGTTCCTGATGCTCTGCGTGTCCGGCCTGCCGGTCCTCGCCCAGCCCCCCGACCCCGGTCTGCTGGAGCGATACGCCGCCGAGGGGGAAAGAGCCCTCGCGGAGCGCCGCTACGACGAGGCGGCCCGCGCCTACGAGAGGCTCCGCGACCTGTCCCCGGGAACGGCCGAGGTCCACGCCAAGCTCGGGCTGATCTACTACCAGGAGCGCGACTACGAGCACGCGGTGCCGGCCCTCCGGCGGGCCATGAAGTTGAAGCCGACGCTGCCGAAGCTCGACGTCCTCCTCGCGATGTGCCTTTCCGAGCTCGGACAATACCGGGAAGCGCTGCCCGGCCTGCGCAAGGGCTTCCGGCAGTCCTCCGACGCGCCCCTCCGGCGCTCCACCGGCCTGCAGCTCCTGAAGGCCTACACGGGACTCGAGCAGGATCAGGACGCGGTGGAGGTCGCCCTCCAGCTCAGCCGGCTCCATCCGGAAGACGCGGAGGTGCTCTACCACAGCGGTCGCCTGTTCGCGAACTTCGCCTACTTGCAGACGATGAAGCTCTCCCGGGTCGCGCCGGCGTCGATCTGGATGCACCAGGCCGCCGGCGAGCTCAACGAGAGCCGGGGGTACCTCGACGCCGCGATCCGGGAATACCGGGAGGTGCTCGGACTCGACCCGCGCCGCCCGGGCATCCACCTGCGGCTGGGTCGCACGCTTCTCGCGCGCGCGCAGCAGGCCAGCTCGGAAGCGGCGGCATCCAGCTCGCGCGAGGAAGCCATGAGGGAGTTCGAGGGTGAGCTCCGCGTGGATCCGACAAATGCCAATGCCGCCTACGAGCTGGCCGAGATCTACCGCAAGGCCGGAGAGCTAGAGAGGGCCGGCGAGCTGTTCGAGCTGTCGCTGAAGCACTACCCCGACTTCGAGGACGCGCGCATCGGCCTGGCGCGCGTGCTGATCGCCCAGGGCAAGCCCGAGCTTGCCGTCCCCCATCTTCAGAACGCCATCACGTCGAGCCCGGCCAACGAGGTGTCCTACTACCAGCTGTCGATGGCCTATGGACGACTCGGCAACGCGGCCGAGCAGGCGAAGGCGCTCGCGGAGTTCCAGCGCCTGCACGGACAGAAGCGCGATCGGGAGACGCTGGCCTTCGCCCCCCGACAGGTGACGAAGCAGGAGCTGGATCCCGATGCGCCGCCCCCCTGACATTGAGGAGCGTGAACAAACATGAGAACGGCACTTCCCCTCGCCGCATTGGTCGCCGTCCACGTCTGGTCGCTGCCGCAGCCGCTCCCGGCCTACGCGGCACCGACGGAACCGGCGCCGAAGCTCGTCGGCCTGCGCACGGAGTACAAGGAGAACCCGCTCGGCATCGACGCGCCCAAGCCGCGCTTCAGCTGGCAGCTTCGCTCGAGCGCCCGTGGCCTGGCGCAGTCCGCCTACGAGGTACGGGTGGCGCGGAGCGAGCGTGGCGTGCGTGGGGGGGGCGACCTCGTCTGGAGCTCGGGCCGGGTCGCCTCGGACGAGTCGACCCTGCGCGCCTACGGCGGGCCGCCGCTGCAGTCCGGCCGCCCGTACTACTGGCAGGTGCGCGTGTGGGACGGCGCCGGCCGGCCGTCGGCGTGGAGCGAGCCGGCCTGGTTCGAGATGGGCCTGCTGGAGCCGTCCGATTGGAAGGCGGTGTGGATCGAGCCGAACCTCACGGAGGACGTCACGAAGCCGGGGCCGGTGCCGATGGTCCGCCGCGAGTTCAAGCTGAGCGGGCCCGTCGAGCGCGCGCGCGCCTACGTGACGAGCCACGGCCTCTACGAGCTGCAGCTCAACGGCCAGCGCGTCGGCGATCAGCTCCTCACGCCCGGCTGGACGAGCTACAACAAGCGCCTGCAGTACCAGACCTACGACGTGACCTCCCTGCTCAAGCCCGGCGCCAACGCGGCCGGCGCCCTGATCGGGAGCGGCTGGTACCGGGGCGACCTCGCGGGATGGATCGGGCGGCGCAACGTGTACGGCGACCGGGCCGCGCTGCTGATGCAGATCGACGTCCTCTACAAGGATGGACGCCGGGAGACGGTCGGCACCGACGCGAGCTGGAAGGCGGCGACGGGTCCGATCCTGATGTCCGAGATCTACCACGGCGAGACGTACGACTCCCGGCTCGAGAAGGCCGGCTGGTCGGCGCCCGGCTTCGACGACCACGACTGGACCGCCGTCAAGACCGCCGACCATCGCAAGGACGACCTGGTCACCCCTGCCGGTCCGCCCGTGCGCCGGATCGAGGAGCTGAAGCCGGTGCGGATCTTCAGGACGCCCGGCGGGGACACCGTGGCGGACATGGGACAGAACATGGTCGGCTGGGTCCGTCTGAAGGCGAGCGGACCCGCCGGCACGACGGTCACGCTGCGGCACGCCGAGGTCCTCGACAAGGCCGGCAACTTATACACGGCGAACCTGCGCAGCGCGAAGGCGACCGCGCGCTACACGCTGAAGGGCGGCGCGCAGACCTTCGAGCCCCACTTCACGTTCTTCGGGTTCCGCTACGTCGCGATCGACGGCTATCCGGGAGAGGTGACCCCCGACAGCCTGACCGGCATCGTGATCCATTCCGACATGGCGCGGGCGGGCGACCTCCAGACGGACAAGCCGCTCGTCAACCAGCTCCAGCACAACATCCGCTGGGGACAGAAGGGCAACTTCGTGGACGTACCGACCGATTGCCCCCAGCGCGACGAGCGGTTGGGCTGGACGGGCGACGCGCAGGTCTTCTCGCGCACGGCCGCCTTCAACATGGACGTGGCCGGCTTCTTCACGAAGTGGCTGAGGGACGTGGCCGCCGACCAGCTCGACACCGGCAGCGTGCCGTGGGTAATCCCGGACGTGCTGTCGGCCCCCGGCAAGCCCGCCGCGGGCTCCGCGGGCTGGGCGGACGCCGCGGTGATCATCCCCTGGAACATGTATCTGAGCTACGGCGACCGGAGGATCCTCGAAGACCAGTATCCCACCATGGTGAGGTGGGTCGAGTACCAGCGGAAGCGCGCGGGCGACGACTACATCTGGGACGGCGACTTCCACTTCGGCGACTGGCTCGCGTATGCCGCTCCGGACTCGGAGGCACGCAGCTATCCCGGCGCCACGACCAGCAAGGACTACATCGCCACCGCCTTCTTCGCGCACTCCACCGACCTCGTCCAGCGCACGGCGAGGATCCTCGGCCGGCAGGACGACGCCGCGCGTTACGCGCAGCTCCTCTCGCGGATCAAGGACGCCTTTCGCCGCGAGTACGTGAGCGAAGCGGGCCGGGTCGGGGAGAACACGCAGACGGCCTATGCCCTGGCTCTGCAGTTCGACCTGCTGCCCGAGAGCATGCGCGCGGCGGCGGCGAAGAGGCTGGCCCAGGACGTGCGCGACCGGAAGCACTTGACCACCGGGTTCGTGGGCACGCCGTACCTCTGCCACGTGCTCAGCCGCTACGCCTACCTCGACGAGGCATATTCCCTGCTCAACCACGAGGAGTACCCCTCGTGGCTCTACCCCGTGAAGCAGGGCGCGACCACGATCTGGGAGAGATGGGATGGCCAGAAGCCGGACGGCACGTTCCAGGACGTCGGGATGAACTCGTTCAACCACTACGCCTACGGCGCCATCGGCGAGTGGATGTACCGCGTGATGGGCGGCCTCGAGATCGACGAGGCGGTCCCCGGCTACAAGCACATCCTCGTCCAGCCCCAGCCGGGCGGCGGCTTCACGAGCGTGAAGGCCAGCCACGACACCCCTTACGGCCCGGCCAGCTCGGCATGGACATTGAAGGACGGCCGGTTCGAGTTGTCGGTCGAGGTTCCGCCGAACGCCCGCGCCACCGTGCGGCTGCCGAAGGCACAGCTGGCAAGCGTCACCGAAGGCGGGCAGGCCGTCGCCAAGGGGAACGGCATCACCGATTCGCGGCAGGACGGCGACGCCGTGGTGGTGGAGGTCGGCTCCGGCCAATACCGCTTCGCCTACGATGCGGGCAAATGAGCGGACACCTTCTGCGGATCGGCGCATGCACCGGCCTCCTCGCGCTGGGCGTCCCGGCGCCCGGCCAGACCCCCGCCGCCGCGCCCGACGCGCTGGAGCGCGGCTTCAAGGACCCGCCCGATTCCGCGAAGCCGCGGGCCTGGTGGCACTGGCTGAACGGCAACGTCACCAAGGAAGGGATCACCGCGGACCTCGAGTGGATGAAGCGGGTCGGCATCGCCGGCATGCAGATGTTCGACGGGAGCCTCGGGGTGCCGCTGTTCGTGGACAAGCGCCTGGTCTGGATGACGCCGGAGTGGAAGGACGCCTTCCGCCATGCCGCGGCGGAGGCCGACCGGCTCGGCCTGGAGATGGCGATGGCCGCCTCGGGCGGCTGGAGCGAGACGGCCGGGCCGTGGGTGAAGCCCGAGGAGGCCATGAAGAAGGTGGTCTGGAGCGAAACGCGCGTCGAGGGACCACGGAGGTTCACCGGCGTGCTTCCCCATCCACCGAGGCTGAACGGCCGCTTCCAGGACATGCCGATCCCGCCCGATTTCGAGTTCCCCACGCCGACGGATCTGCCCGGCGCG
>QHVM01000091.1:0-53737 GCA_003223555.1 Acidobacteriota bacterium
CGCTCCACCAACGTCCCGATTGCCGAGCGACCTCCCTTCCCGATGATCAGATCGCCTTCCCAGTGCCCGGGAACAGCGCGATCTTCGATCTCCGGCGGGCGATCGCTGATCAGGATCGTGTGCTGGAGTCGGCCGGCACCGGATCGTTCGATCCGCATATGCGGTCGTCGCTGTGTCCGTCCCGTCCGGAGGCAGGCCGTGAGCTCCTTGCGCAGCGCTCCCCGGGCCTGGACGAACAGCGTCCTGTAGATCGTCTCGTGCGAAACGCGCATGCTCAAGTCGTCAGGATAGTCACATATCAACCGGGCGGCGATCTGCTGCGGAGACCAACGAGCGCGTAGGCCACGCTCGACCTCGCGGCACAACCTTGCGTCCACTGCCAGCTTCGCCGGCTTGGGTCGTTGGCCTCGTCGTGTAGCCTCGCTGTCAGCGCGCCATGCGCGATAGCGGCTTCGCGTTCCGCTCCAGGCAACCTCTCGCGAGATCGTTGACGGCGCCCTCCGCAGTCGTGTGGCGATCGTTCGCAGAGAGTCGCCGGCGACCAAACCGCGCGAAAGCTCCTCTCGATCTGCGAGCGACAGACGCAGGGGAGAGCGGGCTTTGACTCGCCGCTTCAGCCCGCCCGAGAGCGCCAGAAAACGCTGGATTGACCTTGTCGAACAGCCCACGGCCGCGGCCGCCGTCGCAAATGTCTCACCGGCCCAGATGCGGCGCTCGATCTCCGCCAGGTCCGCTTGACTCAGACGCCTTGGGTTGCCCGACCATTGACGCTCCATCCTGGCCTCCCCGAGCACGTCGCCCGGATCATGACCGAAATGTTGCGTCGTTCACTTGAGAGCACCCCCGGATCAGCAGCGGCGCCGGTGCGCGCCGAAGGGCGCGCACGAGGCGGCCGCGTCCATGCTTCCGTTACTCGCGCGGCCGCCGAGAGGCGCCGTCTGCTGCATCCGGTTGTTGTGCAGCGCCATAGATCCGTTGATCAGCAAAGCCATTGGTCCGTTCGAAAGGCCACGCTGCATGGGATGGCGGGTGTGGCCATGCTGCATGCCACTCGCCGGCCGCGCCCGGTGGCGCGTGCCCAGCGATCCGTAGCCGGCTGTGAAGCCGGTGATCCGTTGCACCCGCCGTGTCCGTAGCTGGCTCCGTGCCAGCTCGACGTGGGCCAGCCCATCCGGCCGCTGTTCGCCGTTTTGCCATCCGTAGCCCGCCATCCGTTGTCTGCACAACACATAAGTGAACAGGTCTGTACAGACAATCATATCCGCGTCATGCAGATCTGTTCATGGCGGGAGGGCGGAGGGTGACCGACCAGGGCTGATCGCTTGCTGCGCATCTCTTTGCGAGCATCTCATACGTGCGCCCGTGCTCCGGAATGTTGTCAGGGGATCTACGTAACACAGCCGCCGACCTCCAGCCTGCCAGTGTGGCCCGGACGCTATCCTGGCAACCCGAACAGCCGCCGGGCCACCACCGCCGAGGTCCCGTTGAACCGCACGGCGACGAGGTGCATTCCGGACTCGTCCGGCCGGGTCCACCGGACCGAGCCGGCCAGCACGATCCCCGTCGATTCGCGGTAGGCATGGAGCTGCAAGCCCACCGGCGTGCCGCGGGCCAGTGAAGTCCCCAGCTCCAGGCGGCAGCCGGAGAGGCCCACGTCCACGATATGGCCGGCGAGGCGCGCGCCGCCCCGCCGGTCCTCGACCTCGACCTTCAGCAGCAGCGGCCGCCGCGTCCGGCGGCGCTCGGGGCGGGCGGGCCGCCCGGCCAAGGAGGCGGTTCGGCGGTCGGCCGCCCGGACCAGGCGCAACGCGAGGTCGTGCAGCTCGCCCGGTCCGGCGTCCGAGGAGACGTACGCGGCCGCCCCGCGCGCGAGCGCGCCGCCGTAGCTCTCCACGTCGGTCTCCGGCCCGACCACGAGGAGCGGCACGCCGTGCAGCGCGGGATGGGAGAGCAGGCGCACCTGCGCCGCTTCGCGGTCGGTGCGAGAGCCGCGGTGGGCCAGGACGAGCAAGCGCGCCGGCGGCAGCTCCCGGCGTGCCAGCGCGTCGCTCTCACTGAGCACGGTGACCTCCAGGCCGGCCTCGCGCAGCAGCTCGGAGATCCGTTCCCGCTGAGGCCCGCCCGGACCTACGAGCAGCGCAGGCGGCGCGGGCAAGGACCCGGCTACCGGCCGGGGCCGCCCGCCGCCGCGGTACGGGCCGCCTTGGGCTTCTCCCCTCCGACGGGCGGCCCGCCGGGGCCGAGGGTGAGGAGGTAGGACCGCACGGCCTCGATCTGCTGGTGCTGGTCGCCGCCGAGGATCTCGGGGAACGCGTTCTCCTCCGGCTTCTCGGGGAAGTTCGAAGGCATGCGCGTGCCGGGCTGGATCTTCTGCGGGTCGGCCAGCCACTGGGCGAGCCACGCCGCGCGGAGGCGGCCCGGCACGTTGGCCAGGTCGGGGGCCATGAAGGCCGGCTCCTGGTTGGGGAGCTTGCCCGCCACCACGTGGCACTTGATGCACTGCCACCTGGTGAAGAGGTCGTGGCCGGCGGCCACCATCGGCGCCTGCAGCTCGGGCTTCTGCTCGTACGGGTAGGGCACCTTGTCGAGGGAGGCGAAGAAGTGGGTGACGACGTTGGTCTCGTCCTCGCTGAACTCGAAGGTGGGCATGCGCACCTGCAGCCAGGGCCGGATCTTCTTCGAGGGGTCCTTGATGAAGTCGTGCAGCCACGCCGTCTGCACGCGGGCGCCCTCGCCGATCTTCTCCTTGTCGTTGTAGAGCAGCGGCGGCGAGAGCCCCACGACCTGCAGGGTGTCCTTCTGCTCGGCCTCCAGGTTCGCCTTGACGATCTCGCGGAACGCGCCGCCGCGCTCGCCGACCTGGTGGCAGCCCTGGCAGTTCTTCTCGCGGATCAGGCGCTGGCCGCGGGCGACGAAGCGGTCGTCGGCCGAGAGCTGACGCTGGGCCGCCATCGGCACCTGCTCCTTGGTGAAGGAGAGCACCCCCGTGACGATGGCGTCGGCCTCGTCGTCGCCCACCCAGAACTTCGGCATCCGCAGCAGCTCCTCGGGCCGCTTGACCTTGTCCTTGTCGAAGACCCGTGGCTCGAGGAGCTTGCGGTGCACCCAGCCGGGCAGGGTATGGGGGATCTTGCCCTCCTCGAAGCCGAAGTCGAGCCGCTCGACGAGCTTGCTGCCCTCCTCGGTCAGCTCCACCCCGATGGGCGCGGTCTTCTCGAAGCCCGTGATGGTGTGGCAGCCGAAGCAGCCGTAGCGCCCGATCGTCTTCTCGCCGACGAAGAGCGTGCGCTGGCGCTCGTCCATGGAGGCCAGCTTCTGCTCCACCTCCTTGATGGGCGTGCTGGCCGCGACGAGGTACTCGCGGACGATGTCGTCCCGGACCTTGGCGTCGATGGCGGGCCGGGGCCGGCTCGCGAACCCGTCGTTCTTCAGGCTCATGAGGTAGGCCGTGACGTCGGCGGCCTCCTTGTCGGTGAGCCGGAGGTTCGGCATCCGTGTCTCGTGCCAGTAGCCGCGCGGGTTGCGCACCCAGGCGTAGAGCCAGCCGGCGTTCACCTTGCTCCCGGTGCCGTCGAGGTTGGGGCCGTGGGTGCGGAACGCGGCGGCGTCGAATCCCTCGTTCAGGCCGCGCCGGTCGTTGCCCACCCGGTGGCAGGCCAGGCAGCCGACCGACTCGAACAGCTTCCGCCCCGCCTCCAGGTCACCCGCGGGCGGGGGGGGATAGGGCTCGGCGGCGCCCGCGTTGGAGACGAGATAAGCGATGACCGCGTTGGCCTCGGTGTCGTTGCGGTGCTTCTGCTCCGCGGTCTCGTCCACCCGCACGTCCCAGATCTGCGGCATCCGGGTGGGCCGAAAGCCTTTCGGCTCCTTGATCCAGCGGTAGATCCATTCCTCGTTGGTCTTGCTGGTGATGCGCGTGAGGTCGGGTCCGACCTTGCGGAAGCCCTCCCAGCCCTTGATCTTGTGGCAGCCGTAACAACCGTAGCGCTCGATGAGGAGCAGGCCGGTGTTGAGGCTCGTCGCCCGGGGAACCTCCACCATCCCCTGGTGGCACTTCATGCACTGCGCCTCCGTGTGGCCCCTGGCCATCATCGGGTAGTCCCAGAAGTGCAGCCCGTGGTAGCTGGCGGTCCCGCTGTACCGGCCCCACTTCTTCTCTTCGTCCACACTGGAGGCGGTGTGGGCCGCGTTGACGAAGCCGGTGGCCCGCCCGCGGCCCTGGTGGCACGAGGTGCAGCCGACCTTCTCCACCGGATGCGGCCCCTGCAGGTAGAACTCGAAGTTGGGATGGGTGGTGAAGGGCTGGGGCGCGTTCTCGAACCCGCGCTTGTCGATCCCGAGGTGGCACGTGGTGCAGCGGTCGACCTTCGGCGTGCCCGTGAAGACCACGTCGTCCTGGAGGCCCGTGGGCATGATCTGGTTGATCTTCAGGGAGGGGTTGGCGAAGTCGATGACGGGCAGGTTGCGCACGAAAGACACCACACCCGGCTCGATCTTGTGGAGCTTCTCCTCCAGCCGGTTGTACTCGGCGTACATCTCCTTCTGCGCGTTCTCCGCGTCGAGCTTGGTCTTCTCCAGCTCCTGGAGCCGCTTCGCCGCTTCGGCCTTGCGGGCGTTGACGTCCTCGAGCTGGAGCCGGAGGGCCTCCCACTTGCGGGTGAGGTCGTCGAGCCGGCGCCGCTTGCGCTCGGCGCCGCGGGAGCTGTCGTGGGCCGCTTCCTCGTAGTTGTAACGGGCGACGTCGATGTCGGCCTTCGTGAACCGGTACTCCTGGTCGGTGCGGTACCACTCGGCGTCGAGCTTGGAGCTGTCCTGCTCCGCCTTTCGGACCTCGTCGCGGTGGGCGGCGATCTCCTTCTCGCCCTGGGCGAGCTGGGCCTGGAGCTGCTGCCGCCGCGCGGCGTCCACCTTGCCGAGGGCCTGCTGGACCTGGTCCTGGGTGAGCTTCACCTCGAGCCCGTTGAAGCGCTTCTGGTAGCCCTTCCACTCGCGGTTGTAGTCGTCCCAGACCATGTAGGAGAACGCGAGCAGGAGGCCGATGGACGTGAGGGCGAAGACGAGGTTGAGCTTGATCGTGCGCTCGGCCATCTCCGGGTCGCGGCCCGGCTCGGGTTTGGCGGGCGGCATGCTAGATGTTGAAGAATATCTCGGGCATCGCGACGATGTATTTCAGGTTCAGGGTCCAGCGCAGGACCATCTTGATCGGCAGGGCGAACATGGCCAGGACGAGGAACACGAACACCGCGAAGCGCCAGGGTCCCATCTTCTCGTAGTACTTCCGCAGGCCGACGTTGAACCTCACGCCGCCCGGCAGGCTCACCTCACGGCGGGAGCGGGCGAGAAGCACCGGCAGCGCGCCGACGTAGAAGAGCACCAGCACGATGCCGGGCAGCTCGCGCACGAACATGTTCAACCCGCTGATGTTGGCGTGGAAGAGCTTGACCCAGAAGTATTCCGACAGGTTGACGTTGTTGAGGGCGAGCAGCTTGTGGAGGTCCCAGTACTCGTAGGGGCCGAAGAAGTTCCAGTTGGGGCCGCGCAGGAACGTGCCGAGCATGACGAGCAGCACCCAGAGGATCACGAAGCCGAAGAGGAACAGCGTGATCTCCACCCGCCGCTCGCGGAACGTGAAATAGCCGTTCCCCCTCGGGTTGGTGTCGAGGTAGGGGATCGCCATCAGGCCGACGATGATCAGGCTCGGGAACACCACCCCGGCCAGCCACGGATCGAAGTAGACGAGCATCTCCTGGAGGCCCAGGAAGTACCAGGGCGCCTTGCTCGGGTTCGGCGTGCGGGCGGGGTTGGCCGGCTCCTCGATGGGGGCCTTGAAGACGATCCCCCAGATGACGAGCACGATGATGCCGATGACCATGCACACCATCTCGGTATACACGAGGTCGGGCCACACCCACGTCTTCTCCGCCTCCTTCGGGGTGGCCTCGAGGGGCGGCTCGCCGCGGGCGATGCGGTCGTCGTTGCCGTAGGCCTGGCTCATGCTCAGGAAGAAGAAGAAGCCGATCAGGAACAGCATGGCCACGATCGGGATGTTGTCGGGCTTGGCGACGATGAGGCGGAAGTTCGGGTCGAAGGTCGACACGGCCATGAAGGCTGCGGCCACCACGCCGACCGCCAGCCCGACCCGGGGCCGCCAGAAGGCGCGGCGGCCGATGACGAGGAAGAACGTCACCGCGACCAGGGTGATGAAGATCGGCGGGTTGGTCAGCGAGTTGACGACGCCCTTGAGGGCGTTGACCGCACCCATTACAGGGGCCCCGAGATGCCCCCGTCCTTGCGGACGCGCCAGAAGTGGACGGCCATCAGCACGCCGGCCACGAGCGGGATGCCCACGCAGTGCAGGACGTAGAAGCGCAGGAGCGCGCCTTCCCCGACGAAACGCCCCCCGAGGAGCGCGAAGCGGGCGTCCGAGCCGGCGTGGACCATCTTCACGTCGCCCAGGGCGAGGAGCTGCGAGCCCGGCCCCTCGTGCCCGAGCACCGGCGTCGCGCGGGCCATGTTCGAGCCCACCGTGATGGCCCAGATCGCGAGCTGGTCCCACGGCAGCAGGTAGCCGGTGAAGGAGAGCAGCAGCGTGAGCACGAGGAGGATGACGCCCACGTTCCAGTTGAACTCGCGCGGCGGCTTGTAGGAGCCGGTCATGAACACCCGGAACATGTGCAGCCACACCGTGATGACCATGGCGTGGGCGCCCCAGCGGTGGATCTCGCGCATGATGCCGAGCGGGACCTGCTCGGCCAGGTCCACGATGTCCATGTAGGCGTAGGCCACCGTGGGCCGGTAGTAGAACATCAGCAGCAGGCCGGTGAACGTCTCGACCAGGAACAGGAAGAAGGTCAGCCCACCCATGCACCAGGTGAACTTCAGCCGGATGCCGCTCTTGCGGATCTTCACCGGATGGAGGTGGAGGAAGACGTTGCTCATCACCACCAGCACCCGGTTGCGGTTGTTGGCGGGCATCCCGTGCCGGAAGATCGAGCGCCAGATCTGGGTCTCGGTGATGTAGTCCCAGGTCCGGCTCAGGAACGGCTGGGGCGGCTTCGCGGTCGCCATGAGCCTCCTACGCCTTCAGGAACGCCTCCGGCTTGGTCCACTCGCCCTTCTCGTACTGGAACTTCACCGACTTGTCGACCAGGATCTGCCCGTCGTCGGCGAGCACGATGCGGGCCCGCTCCAACGGCCGGGGCGCCGGGCCCTCGAAGTTGATCCCGCTCATGTAGAACCCGCTGCCGTGGCAGGGGCACTTGAACTTGTTCTCCGCGGTCAGCCAGTTCGGCGAGCAGCCGAGGTGCGTGCAGACCGCGATGAGGGCGTAGAAGCCGTCGGCGGTGCGCACGATCCACACCCCGAAGGCGTCCTTCCAGCGCACGTCGACCTCGCCGACGTTGTACTCGGCCGGGAAGCCCGCCTTGAAGGACTGGGGCGGCTCGAAGAGCACGTTGGGGAAGAGGAAGCGGGCGGTGGCGACGAGGCTGGAGGCGCAGGCCGCCGAGAAGGCGACCCAGCCCACCGGCAGCGACCACTTCACGAAGCTGCGCCGGGAGACGCCTTCACGCCCGGCGGGGGCGGCGGTCCTGGCCGCGGTCGAGGCGGCGACACCGGGGCCGATGGTGTTGGATCGGCCGTAGGGCAGGGCGCCGGGCGTCGTTCCCTTGTCGGGCTGCAACGGCGTCATCGGCGGAGAGCCGACGGGGCCCGACCTCGCCCCGACCGGGGGAGTCGCCTCTGCGGCCGCGTCCTTCTCGTCAGCCATGAAGACCTCGCCTGATCGGATGAGTCACGCGGACAGCCTGAAGCGGCAGCATTTTATATCCGCGCTTCGCACTGTCAAGGAGCGCACGCTCATCGTGGCCGTCCGGCCAGCTCCGCCCGGGCCGCCTCGCGAACGCGAAGGTTCGGATCGGAGTCGCGCAGGTGCTCGAGTGCGGCGCGCAGCTCGGGGTCCGGCACCACCGCCGCGGCCTGCACCGCCTGCAGGATCGCCTCCTCCCGCTGATCGGGGGTGAGGTCGGCCACCGTCGCCAGGTGCCGGCGGTCCATCATCTGCAGGAGGACCGGAGCGGCGGCCGCGTCGCGCCGGCGCGCGAGCCCGACCGCGGCGTTCCAGCGCACGTCCTCCACCGGGTCGTTGAGGGCGACGGCCAGCGCCGCCCGCGGCGCTTCGCCCGGGAACGAGCCGAGAGCGTGCACGGCCGCCTTGCGCAGCCCGCCGTCCTCGCTGCCGGCCAGCCTCACCAGCGTCGGCACCGCCTCCGCGTCGGCGATCGCCCCGAGCGCCCAGACCGAGTAGACCTGCGTGTCGGGATCAGCCGGTGTGTCGCCCTTCGGGTCGGCGGCCTCGACGAGCGCGGGCACCGCGCGCTTGTCGCCCAGCCGGCCGAGGGCGAGGGCCAGGTAGCGCCTCACGCGGGGATCGTCCGCGGTCGCGGTCGTGAACACCCGGACCAGCTCGCCGGCGAAGCCGGGATCGCCGAGGGCCGGATCCTTGCGGGCCTGCAGGACCTTCGACAGCTCGAAGGCCGCCTGCCAGCGGCGGTTGGCGCTGCCGGTGCGCACCTCGTCGAGGTAGCCGCGCGCCCCCTTCCCCTCGGAGGCGATGAGGCCGAAGATCACGAACACCGTCACGCACACGGCCACGATGGCCATGGGGAAGATGAAGAACTGCAGGACGAGGAACGGTGTCGTCTGGCGAGCCTCGGTGCCCTCCATCACCGGCCAGTATATTGCCGATGGGCGGGGCCGAGACTAGACTGCCGTCCAGTCAACGACCTTGGTGGGCCCGACCGTCCGGCAACGTCTCGCTCCGCTCCTCCTCGTCCTGGTCTCGACGCTCTCGATGCTGCTCGTCCTCGAAGCCGCGGCCCGGCTCGCGCGGCGGGCCCGGGGGAAGGGCAAGGAAGCGGCGGAGATCGTCCACTACACCGAGTACGACCCCATCCTCGGCTGGAGGAAGACGCCGGGGGCGCGCGTCGTCTACCACCGTCGCGAGTACACCACCGAGGTGGCGGTGAACAACCACGGCCTGCGCGACCCCGAACGGGGCTACGAGACGCCGCCCGCCACCCAGCGGGTCCTGGCCCTGGGCGACTCCTTTATCGAGGGCTACACGGTTCCGCTCGCGCAGACGGCGAGCCAGGTCCTCGAGTCGTCCCTGACCCGCGCCGGGTGCCGGGCGGAGGTGATCAACGGCGGCACGGCCGGCTACAGCACCGACCAGGAGCTGCTCTTCTACGAGACCGAGGGCCAGCTCTACGGGCCGCGGGTGGTGCTGCTCTTCTTCCATTACAACGACGTCGTCTACAACGACCGCCAGGACTACTTCGGCGCGCCGAAGCCGGAGTTCGAGATGGGCGGCGGCCGGCTGTGCATCCACCGCCTGCCCGTGCGACGGCCGGGCTCGCCCCTGGCCCCCGAACCGTCCGCGGAGAGCGTGGGCGAGAGCGGATCGGCCCTCGTCGACTGGATCCGCGAGCGGCTCTGGTACGGTGCGCCGGGCGCCTACGGCTTCCTGGCGCACCTGGGCCTCTGGCGGCGCATGCCCGAGATGGCCACCCGGCTCGAGCTGAGGGTCTACGAGCGCCGCCGCGTCGACCCGGTCGAGAAGGCATGGGCCAAGACGGCGGCCATCCTGGCCGCGCTCGGGGCGGAGACGGCGGCCCGCGGCGCCCGTCTCCTCATCGTGCACGTGCCCAGCCGGCTCGAGATCGACGACCGGAGTTGGCGCCTCAGCCGCCGCATCTACGGCTGGGACGAGGCGGCCTGGGACCGCGGCCGGGTCGCGCAGCGTCTCAAGGACCTCGGCGCGCAGGCACGCATCCCGGTGCTGGACCTCTCCGAGCCGTTGCGGCGGGCCGGCGAGGGCTGGAAGGAGAAGCCGTACTTCACCTACGACGGCCACTGGACCGCGCTGGGCCACCGCATCGCCGCGGCCGAGGTGCAACGCTTCCTGGCCGCTCACGGCTGGCTGGCCGGCTGCTCGACTCCGTTGCCGTCGAGCGCCGGGGCGACCTCGCGCACACGCTCGCGGCTGTCCTGCGCAGGTGATTCTCACGCCTGCGTCTCTCCCTCCCCTCTCCCTTTCAGGAAGAGGATAGGGCGGGCTTCACGAGGACGACGTAGTCGGCGGTCGAGCCCGGCACCTCGATCCGGTCGCCGCCCTTAGCGTCCTTCACCCACGCGCGAAAGGGCACCAGCCGCAGGTCGTTGTCCCGCCATGTCCCGCCGATGCGGGCGTCGCGGAACCCGGCCGCCGCGAGCCGTCCCTCGAGCGCGGCCCGGCCGGTGAACAGCACGAAGACGCTTGCTTGAGAAGCTTCCTGCAGCGAGAAAGAAAGGTCGGTCCGGCACTCCGGCTTGCTGAGGCGCCGGGTCGCGATCCAGCGCGCGCCCCCCAGCGCGGGCGGGATCCGGTGGAACGTGTTGTCGGCGCTGCCGTCGAACTCGTAATAGAAGGGCCACTCGTCGCGGACCTCGTCGTCGATGAAGAAGGCCGGGCTGGCCGGATTGCTCGACCGCAGGTCCTGGACGAGCGCGGCCGGGCTCGCCGCTTCGGGGCGCGCGCCGGGGCGATGGTAGTAGACGACCATCGAGTCGGCGTGGCCGGCCCCGTCGCTCACCCTGGCTTCGTTGCGTCCCTCGCGAAGCGCGACGGGCCAGTAGAACACGTTCTCGACCACGCGCCGGTCGGCTTGCCGGTACGCGCCGCTGTGCCGGCGCCCGCGGTCCTCGCCGTTGAGCGTGAGCGTCAGCTCGGGCCGGTTCGAGTAGGCCTTGATCCCGTTGTCGGCCCGCCCGCGGCGCAGGAAGCACGTCTTGCTGGTGAGGTGGACGACGGGCTCGTCGGGCCGCAGGAACGCCTTGTAGAGCGCATAGGCGTCCTTGTGCAGGCCGGCGTAGGTGAGGAGTCCCTTGGTGTTGCGACCCTTGTACTTGTCGGCCGCGAAGTCGCGGAAGGCCCACAGCATGTAGAGGGGCAGGTCCTTCAGCTCGCGGAACACGGCCTGGAACTGGGCCTCCGCGACGAGCTGGCGGTACTCCTCCGGCTCGAAGCGGTCGACCACCCGGCGCGCGCTCGCGTAGTCGGTGTGGTGCGTCACGACCGAGCCCGCCCCCGCCTCGGAGACGAACCGCATCTCGCGCGCCTTCGGCTCGAACTCCCAGGCCGTCCCGCGATACCAGCCCCGGTACGTGTTCTGGGCGACGAAGTCGAGCAGCGGGTAGCGTTTGCCTCGCCGGCCGGTGTTGCTGGCGTAGGTGATGAGCCGGGAGGGGTCCTCGGCCCGGACCACCGCCGCGTAGCGGTTCACCCGCACGAAGCCGGTCTCGTTGCCCACCGACCACATGACGATGCTGGGATGGTTGTAGTTCTGGCGGACCATCTCGCGGGTGATCGCGTCGCCGGTGGCGGTGGCCTTGTAGGTGTTGGAGTGGCCGTTCTCCGCCCACACCAGCAGGCCCAGCTCGTCGGCGAGGTCGTACTCGAGCGTCGCGTGGGGATAATGGGCGAGCCGCACGCAGTTGACGCCCAGGTCCCTGAGCGCGGCGAAGTCCTCCCGCAGCTCGTCGTCGGTGACCGCCACGGCGTGGTCCTCGGTCTCCTGGTGCTTGCCCACCCCGCGCAGCGCGATCGGCGCGCCGTTGAGCAGGAAGCGCCCGCCCACGAGCCGGAAGTCGCGGAAGCCGGTGCTCTGCTCCACCACGTCCACGACGCGCCCCTCGAGGGCCAGCTCGGCCCGCACGCGGTAGAGATGGGGAGCGGCGGGGCTCCACAGCCGCGGCTGCTCGATCCTCGCCGCCAACTCGACCGGGAGCGACGCACCGCCGTCCACGTCGATCGGCCGGACCAGCGCGACCACCTGCCGGGCCTCGGCGTCCAGCAGCCGGCACCTCAGCTCCGCCCGCAGGCGGGCCGGACCGGCGTTGCGGACGAGCACCTTCACCGCCAGGTCGGCCGCCTCGGCGGTGACGTTGCGGGGAGTCACGTACACGCCCGGAGACGCGTCCTCGGTGGGATCGACGTGGAGGGGATGGGTGGCGAGCAGCCAGACCTTTCGGTAGAGCCCGCCGTAGAGGTGGTAGAGCTGCTTGCCGAGCCCGGACGGCAGCGAGTCGGCGGTGTCGGCGGGATCGTTGGTGAGGCGCACGGCGAGCACGTTGTCGCCCGCCACCGCGGCGGCTCCCGCCGGGAAGACGAAGCGCGTGAAGGCACCCCGGTGCTGGCCGAGGTAGGTGCCGTTGAGGTAGACGTCGGCGAAGACGGCCGCGCCCTCGAAATCGAAGTAGAGCGGCCGGCCCGCTTCGTCGTGCGGCAGCGCGAAGTGGGCGCGGTACCAGGCGCGGCGCAGCGGCCGCTCGCCCCAGGTGTGCGGCACGCTGACCGTCTCCCAGTCGTGGTCGTCGAAGGCCGGCGCCTCAGCGCCCGCCAGCTCGTTGCTGGCCTTGAAGCGCCACGGCCCGGGCAGCAGGAACCGCGTCCGCTCGCCCTCCGCGGACGGCGCGGGCCTGGCCGCCGCCGGACGCGCCTCGCGGCGGCAACCGGCCCCGGCCGCGAGCGCGAGGAAGAAGCAAGCGGCGAGCCTACTCCGGGGCGGCCGGGGCATCGGGGCGCGTCGTCACCGGCTCGCCCGCTTCCTCGAGCGGCGCGACGAAGTTGTAGCGCTCGAGAACCAGCTTGCCGCGGCGGCCCTGGCGGCGGTCGAAGGCGAAGGCGGTGACGGAGCAGTTGGCGACGTCGGCCGCGCGGTCGATGGCGAGCAGCTCCTCCTCGCTCATGCGCTCGAGCAGGTAGCGGAAGCAGAGCACGACGACCTGGTGGGCGACGACGAGCACCCGCTCGCGGCGATAGTCGCGGGTCAGGGTGGCGAGCACGCTGCGCAGGCGCAGGATGACGTCGCACCAGCTCTCGCCACCCGGCGGGCGGAAATAGAACTTTCCCATCCGCCGCCGCAGCGCCGCCTGGTCCGGGAACGACTCCTCGATGCCGCGCTTGGTGAGCCCGTCGAAGACCCCGAACTCGCGCTCCCGCAGCCGCTCGTCCGCGACGACGCTCAGGCGCGTCATCTCCGCCGCCGCGAGCAGCCGCTCGGCCGTCTCCCGCGCCCGCAGGTAGGGAGAGACGAGGACGGCGGTGGGCCGGCGGCTCGCGGCCAGGCCGCCGAACCACCGGCCGAGCGCGGCGGCCTGGCGGTGGCCGATGAGGGAGAGCGGGACGTCGGGGTCGCGCATGGCCAGCTCGATCACGCCGAGCCCGGCCGCCTCGGCCGCCTGCCGTGCCGTGTTGGCCGCGCTCTCCCCATGCCGGACGGCCCACAGCACGTCCGGCCACTTCTGCGCCTCGGCCACGCCTCCGCTCAGGCCTTGACCCGGTCCCGCAACCGGCGCAGCGTCAGCTCCACGTCGACGATGAGGGCCTCGGTGGTGTTCTCGAGCTGGTCCATCCCGCGGTGAAACTGCGCGTAGTCGGCGTTGTCCGGCTCGTCGGCCTCGGCCAGGTTCTCCAGGCGGGCCGCCCATTCCATCAGGCCCTGCAGGCTGGCCTCGCCGTGCGAGTCCATGTGGGAGCTCTCGGTGCGGCCGAGGTCGAGGCCGCGCATGAAGGCGCCGATCTCCCGCCGCCGGTGCTTGGCCCGCTCCACGACCCCGGCGAAGTTCCGGCGGCTGACGGGGCGCGTGGGCAGCAGCGGCTCGATCGTGCCGCTGTCGAAGCGCTCGCCGAGACCCTGGGCGAAGCGGCTCAGCTCGCCGCGGTCGCCCTCCGCCTCCGGCCCCTTCTTGACGACGATCTCGGAGACGCCGGCCTCTGGCGCCGGGTGCTCGGCGGCCACCGAACCCCGCAGCAGGTACTGGATCTCGTCGGGACCCTGCGGCCCTCCGGGCAACAGCAGGTCGCCCGGCTGGAACAGCTCGCCGTTGGGACCGCGACGCTGCCACAGCGGGCTCTTGCGCCCGCCCTTCTTCGCCGGCGGGCGCGCCGCGCCGGTCTTGACCGGCGCCGCGCCGGTCTTGACCGCGGCCCCTGCGGCTCCGGAGCCGGGGCGGGCCGGGGCCGCCGGTGCCGCACCCGCCAGCGGTGCTGTCTTGGGCGCACCCTTAGCCGACGGAGCGGGGACCGGCTTGGGCGGGGCGGGACGGGCGGGCTTCGGCGCCGGTCGCTCCGGGGCCTTCGGCTTCAGCTTCGCCTTGGGTCTGGCCCGCGCAGCGGGCGCGCTCGCGCGGGCCGGGCGCTTTGTCTTCTTGCGGGCGGCGGTCGGCATCGTCTCTCCTAGGGCAGGCACTTCACGGTGAAGGCGGGGCGCCCGCCGCGCGCGCTTTCGCCAAGTGGGAACCTCCCGAAGGCGGGCCGGGCAGCCCAAGCCTCAGGGAGTGTATCACATACGGGCGGCGGGCGCCCTTCTAGGCGCGGACGGCCTTGGAGATCTTCTTCTGGGCCGAATCCAGCTCGTCGTTGACGTAGTCGGCCATGTCCTCGATGGCCTCGCGTCCCTTCTTGAGCAGGTTCTCCTTCTCCTCGCGCAGCGTCCGCCCCATCCGCCGGGACTCCTCTTCCAGCCGGCGGCCGAGGCGGCGGCGGGTGTCGCGGCCGCTGGCCGGTGCGATGAGCAGGGCCACCGCCGCCCCCACGATCCCCGCGGTCAGGGCCACGCCGATGTACTTCAGACTCTGCATGGGCTCCTCCAATAAAGGAACGATGAACAGGTCTGAGCAAGCAAACGAGGTGCCAGGTTATCCTTCGTTCTTCGAGCGCAGGGAGGCCGGCGGTGGCGGCGAACACGAAGAAGAAGAGCCGGAAGAGCGGCAGCGGGCACCCTCTGACCTACGACACGGCGCGGCGCATCGCGCTCGCCCTGCCGGGAAGCGAGGAAGGCACTTCGTACGGCACGCCCGCGGTGCGGGTCGGGGGGAGGTTCCTCTTCCGGCTCCGCGAGGACGGCGACACGCTCGCGTTGCGGATCGGCTTCGAGGAGCGCGAGATGCTGATCGACAACGACCCGGAGGCCTTCTACCTCACGGACCACTACCGCGACTACCCGGCCGTGCTCGTGCGGCTCTCCGCGGTGCGCCTCGATACGCTGCGCGCCGTGCTCGAGCAGGCCTGGCGGCAGGTCGCGCCGAGGCGCCTCGTGGAGGCCGCGGCGGGAAGCGTCTCGCGCCGGCGAGCGTCGGCCTCGGCGCGAGGGAGCAAACGATGATTCGCTTCAGCGGGCGACGACCTCGGCGGCCTGGCGGGCCAGCTCCAGCAGCGGTGTGCCCACGCCCTCCAGGTTCGTGAAGATGGCCAGGGTCACCCCGCGGTCGGGCAGCAGGTAGAGCACGGTGCTGACGCGGGGCTGGCCGCCGATATGGTAGACCTCCCGCCGTCCGTGCTCCGTCCCGACCGTCCAGCCCAGCCCGTAGCCGGTGAGCCGGCCGTCCTTCGTCTTCTGCCGCGCGAACATCTGCTCCCGGGCGTCCTTCTTCAACAGGACGCCGGACTCTAGAGCGACGGCGAAGCGGACGGCGTCCTCGGCGGTGGCCACGAGGCCGCCTCCCGGCACGCGGTTGCTGGTGTCGGACAGCGCCGAGTTGATCAGCTCCCCCGCGGGCGTCTTCCGGTAGCCCGCGGCGCGATGGGCGATGAGGGCGAAGACGTCGTCGCCGCGCGCGCTCGTCATCCCCGCCGGCGCGAAGACGCTGTCTCGCAGGTAGTCGAGGAAGCCCTGGCCCGAAGCGGTCTCCACTGCGCTGCCGAGCAGGTTGTAGGCGAGGCTGCTGTAATGCGTGCGGGTGCCGGGCTCGAAGAGCAGGGGATCGTCCTTGAAGAACTCCAACGACTCGGCCAGGCTCCCGTAATGGCGCGTGCTCAGGAACTCCTCCTCCGTCCACTGGCGCACGCCCGACTGGTGACAGAGCAGCTGCCGGCCGGTGATCGGCCACGGCTTCTCGGGATAGCCGGGCACGTAGCGCTGGACGGGCGCGTCGAGGTCGAGCTTGCCCTGGGCCGCGAGCTGAAGGACGGCCACCGCGGTGATGGGCTTGGCAACCGAGGCCAGCCGGTAGACGGTGCTCGGCAGGGCGGGCACGGAGTTCTCGACGTCGGCCATGCCGTAGCCGGAGGAGAAGCGCACCGTGCCGTCGGTGGCCACCGCGGCCGACAGGCCGGGAATGCCGTGCCGGTGCATGGCGGCGGTGAGGGCGCTCTCCAGCGCCTGCTGCCGGCCCGCAGGGAGAGCCGGCGGGGCCGAGGGTGAAGGCGAGGCCGGCGCCTGCGCGCCGGCGTTCGCGGCGGCGGCCGCGATCGCCACCGTGAGGATGGCCGGCGCGCGCCGTCTCACGCTACTCCAGCCAATCCCGGTCCTTCAGCTTCTTCGGCAGGTACTCCTCGGTGATGAAGCTGATGCCGCGCCGGGAGAGCGCTTCCAGCTCGAACTTCTGGCCGCTCCTCACCATCTCCTGGATCTCCCGCTGCCAGTGCGCCTTCTTGAACCACGGGTAGGCCAGCATCTGCTTGGCCCGGTTGTTGTCGCCCTCGTCCATCTTGATGGCGACGGTGTTGGGCAGGGCGTATTTCTCCTTGTCGAAGGACGACAGGCCCACGAACCGGGCGTCGGGAACCGCCATGCGCATCGACTCGTAGGCCAGGTTGATCGAGCCCTGCTTCATGACGCTGTAGATGTAGAACCCCCAGGGGTCGTTGTCGACCAGCACGTAGACCGGCAGCTTCAGCTCGCGGTGCAGCCGCTGCACGAGCCGCCGCACCCCCCGCGGCGGCTGGCCGCCGCCCTGGACGATGATGCAATGGTTGCGCTTCCAGTATTTGTCCTCGTTGAAGCGCGTCCACACCGCGTCCTTCTCGATCAGCAGGACGTACCTGGCCTCGTGCCGGCCGAAGCTGATGACGTTCTCCTCGACGATGGAAGGCACCGCCCAGCCGCCCGAGCCCATCCGGCGCAGGTCGATGGTGTCGCCGCTGTCGGTGATGGTGATGGGGCCCACCATCGAGCCCTTGCGCGCGGCGAACAGGTGCAGCTCCTCGCGCAGGGCGTCCACGGTGACCTCGAGGTCCTCGATGATGGGGTCGGACTCGTCCTGCTCTTCGAAGGTGCTCTGGCGCGTGTCACCGATGGTGTGCTTGGTGACGTAGTAGAGGTCGCGGATGCTGGTGGTCTTGCCCGAATCGATCAGCTCCTTGCAGGCCTCGCTCACCAGGAAGGTCTGCATGAACTTCTTGGCCATGGAGACGTTGAAGAAGTAGCGCTTCTGCTTCTGGCTGCCCATCTCGACCAGGCGCCGCTTCTCGCTCCAGACGGATTCTTGCCGCCGCCCACCGTCTTCAGCACGCCTTCGGCGAGCTTCTCGATCTTGGCCGCGGTCTTCTTGGAGATGGCGTCCTTTTTCACGACTCTTCCGCCTCCTCGGCCTCGGCGCTCGCCTTCGCTTTCGCCTTGGCCTCGCGCGCCTCGAGCTCCATCGCCTTT
Organism: Acidobacteriota bacterium; assembly: GCA_003223555.1. Classification (GTDB taxonomy): domain Bacteria; phylum Acidobacteriota; class Vicinamibacteria; order Fen-336; family Fen-336; genus AA32. The sequence goes on from QHVM01000091.1 coordinate 17,469, forward strand.
TCTTCCTCCTTCATCTCGGCCGCGGTCACCTTGTGCGCCACGTCGAGGAACTCCCTCTTTATGCGGTCCGGCTTCCGTCCCGTGATCCTTCCGATCGCGATGGCCACCTCCTCGATGTACAGCTCGAAGATGCTGCGCCGCTGCGCCTGGTAGTCGGCCGCCTTGCGCTTGCGGATGAAGGCGGCCAGCTTGCGGCCGCACTCCTGCGCCGCGAGCTGGATCTCCTTGATGATCTCCGGATAGTGGGCCACCGCCTCCTTGGACTCGCTGGTGAACGGCACCCAGACCGAAGCGATGTGCACGAGCAGCGCCATCGGTCCCACCGGTAGCGAGCCCTTGGGCTGGCTGAGCAGGTAGTTGCGCCAGTCCGTGCGCACGATGGCGTCGGTGATGCCGCATGCCCCGCGCTGGAATAGGAGCGGGACGCGGTTGGCGAAGCGGAACAGCTCGATCGTCTTGTCCGGGGGCCAGCTTCCGCCGTAGGCGAGGCCGACCTCCACCTGGAAGGGGTTGCCGCGGTAGACCTTCGGCGAGCGGGTCACCGTGGCGATGAAGTAATTGTGACCCTTGATCTTCTCGACCCCTTCCTCGGGCGGCGCGTCGGGAATCGTGGGCTGCTCCGGCGCCGGCGGTGCCTTGCCGGCCTGCTTCCCCGCCGCGGGGGCCTTCCCGGCCTTCTTCGCCGGCTTCATCGCGGCCGAATCCAGGTCGAGCTGGGCGCTCTCGTCCGCGCTCTCGCCCTCGCTCTCGATCACGTTCAGGAAGCTGACGAGCCCCTTCCGCATCAGCTCGTCGCCGATCGGGCTCAAGCAGTTCGTCGGGGGGTTCATGAGCCGGGTCTCGGCGATCGCCTTGTGCAGCTCCTCGGCCATCGCGCGGCTCGCGCCGAGGGCCCGCGGCCGGACCACCCTCTTGCCCCACGCGACCTTCCCCAGGATCTCGCCGGCCGTCCCCGCGGAGACGCGGCTGAACGTCGTCTGCAGGAAGCCGCGCACGTCGTGGCTCTTCGACTCCCGCGCCATCAGCATGAGCGCGCCCAGCTCGACGCCGTGGGGGTGCGGCTTGATCTCCATCGCCTCCTTGGGAAGCTCGTCCGCGGCCCGCGGGAAGGTCAGCATCTCGTTGCCCGGCTGGTCGACGTTGGGGTCCGACCGCTGGGCCGCGCTGACGGGGCGCGTGTAGTGGATCGTGGCGTGGGGGTTGGCGAGCGCGGTGTGCTCGACGTAACGGTTGACGAAGCGCTGGCCCTGCTGCCAGTTCGCCACGATCTCCAGCTCGACGCGCGTCCCATGGTCCAGATGCCAGTCGTCCAGAGCCTCGTCGTGAGTCACGACCGGCTCGTTCTTGCGCGTATCGAGCTGGATGTCGAAGACGTGGGCCGCCTTGCGTCTGCCCACCCGGCTCGTGACGCGGATCGGCTTGCCGGTCGTGAGCTGTCCGTACATCGCCGCCGCGGAGATGCCAATGCCCTGCTGTCCGCGGGAGTTGTGGCAGGCAATCGCACCGTCACCGGCTACAAAGTTTTCGCAACCGGGGATGGACAGGTCGTAGACGAAAACATGATCTCCGTGCACACGCCGCACCTGGTTCACGCGCAAGAGGCACAGGTCTGAGGCCCCGAACGACCGCACCGCCGCAGCGTCGTGTCGCAGGTGTTGGACCTTGGGGGTCGCGGCATACCCTCCGGGTTCGACCTCCAGGAGATATCCTCGTTCGACGATGTGATTCGTGAGGTGTCGTGTCACCCGGCCACTCGCCAGGGCGGACAATTGCGGAAGACCATAAGTCGTTCCGACCGCAGCCCCCATGACGATCCCGACCGACTTCTCGGTGCCCGCCGGGCCGGTTCCCAGCCCGGCTGCGCGCATGATCGACTCGGGCTCGGCGGCGACTCGCACGCCGGCCTCCACCCCTGCGAGCGCCAGCTTCCGCGTCGGGAAGAGCCGGTAGCGATTCTGCCGCCCCTGAACGTGGCGCCGCTGGTAGACGTGCGAAACCCCGATGTCGAACCCGTGGACGTTGAGCCGCCAGGACGTGGAGAGGTTGCGTCCCAGGCCGCGGTGACGAATTGGCCCGCAACGCGATGGCACCACGCCCTGCAGCAGCCAGAGAACCTCGACGTCCTCGACCAGCCTGCGACTGGCGGAGCCGAATATCAGGACTTCACGGGTCTTTACCCGATGGCCGTCTCCCAGGTACAGACCATCGAGGAAGTGCTGCCGCATGTCACGATCGGCCTGGAATACGAAAGCCGGCACCTTCTTGTTCTTCGCACCCCGTCCGCACCACGCGGGAAAAAGCAGGGACGTAAGGCCGCCGAAAACCTTCACCCGGACGGCGTTGCGAGTTCGTGGCTCGACGGTGGTCGACAGGCCAAGCGCCCGCGTGGTGGCAACGACCTCCTCGACGAGGTTCGTCTCTCGCGATGAGAACGTGAAGCCGACCTGGCGAACGTCGCAGTGCCCTTCGGCCACGTAGAGCCCCAACAGGCGCATCAGAGCCTCGCTCACGACCCAGGTGACGGGAGTCTCTCCGACGGCGCCGTGGTGATAGGTTCGCAACCGGCCGCCGGCGCACTCCGCTTCGAGGCCCAGGCGCTTCACCAGCAGCGCAGGAAGGAAGCGTTGCCGCCGATATTGGAACCACGAATCGTCCAGCACCTCGATGGGCGTCCCATCACTCGCTGCCAACCGAAAGAAGCGTCGCGACTTGTCCGTCCCGAGTTTCCGATGCGCGGTCGTGAACCTCGCGGCCAGCGCGTCGAAAACCGCCTCGGGAATGCCGTATACGAAGACCCACCGAGGAGCCAGATCATCGGCACGGAGGTGCGAGAGGAGGTTCACGTTGTCGAGATGGACTGGCTCCGGTAGCCGCCGTGGCGCCACGATATAGTCGCCCGCTCGCAGCGAGCGCGCCTCTACCTCCGCCACCTGGCGCAGGCCTGGATCGTAGGTGAAGAGGCTGTGGCAGCCGGTCACGCGAACTCGCTTGCCGCGCTCGGTTCGCACTTCGAGAACCTCGTTAACGCGTCGGTGGCGAATCACGTGGGACACGATGCGCCAGTCGTAGCGCCAGGTGAACGGATCAAAGGCCGGGGCGCGGATGCCGAGCGCGCTCACGTCTTTGACCTCTTCGTCGGGTGTGAGCAACGAGTCGATGAGCCGGCCGATGGGAAGCCGCTCGAGCCGGCCGCCGCGCTCGATGAGCACATTCTGGTCGGCCGTCAACGACTGCTTCAGCCGATGGAACTTCGAGCCGTACAGCAGCTTTCCGAAGATCTTCGGCACCTGCGCCTTGACGATCCCGGGCCCGTTGTCCTGGACGACGATGCGAAAGCGGCCTTCGCCTTTCGTCAGCTCGGCATCCCGCGGCTTGGCTTCCAGTCCCAGGTCGTGCACTTCGACGTACAACTCCGGCAGGATGCCGGCCTCCTCGCAAGCGTCGAGCGAGTTGTCGACGGCCTCCTTGATGGTGGTGAGGAGCGCCTTCGAGGGATTGTCGAAGCCGAGCAGGTGGCGGTTCTTGACGAAGAACTCGGAGACCGAGATCTCCCGCTGCTTCTGGGCCAGCGTCTCGGCAGTCACGCGGCGGGTCGGCTCGCGCGGCGGGGCGGGCGCCGGAAGAGGCGTCGGCGCGACCGGCGGGAGCGCGGCCGTCGCCGGCATCTTCACGACCTTGCCGGCGTCGTCCTCGAAGAGCGCGAGCTGCGGGCGGGCCGGCTTGCGACCGCGACCGACTGCGGGTTTCTTCTGTGCCGCTGCCTTGGCCACCGGCGGAATCGTAACCCGGGACGGGGCGAAGGCAGGACCACGCGGGAGACGCACCCGCGAGTGGTACGATGCGGCTCAAATGCCGCTCACGTACGGGAAGTACCTGAAGGTGCCGGAGCTGCTCTCGCTGCAGCAGGGCCTTTCCGACCCGCCCCATCATGACGAGCCGCTCTTCATCATCATCCATCAGGTATACGAGCTGTGGTTCAAGCTCGCGCTGCACGAGGTCGACAGCGCCTTCGCCCACCTGGACGGGGACCGGGTCGGGGAGGCGACGCGCCTGCTGCGCCGCGTGGTGGAGGTCCAGCACCTGCTCATCAGCCAGGTGCGCATCCTGGAGACGATGCGGCCCCAGGACTTCCTCGGCTTCCGCTATCACTTGAACCCGGCCTCGGGCTTCCAGTCGGTGCAGTTCCGCGAGCTGGAGTTCCTGCTCGGCCTCAAGGACCCGGCCGTCTGCGGACGCCTCGTCTGCGATCCGGAAGAGGCGCGGCGCCTGCAGGCTCGGCTGGCCGCGCCGTCGCTCGCCGACGCGGTCGATGCGCTGCTCGTCCGGCGCGGGTTTCCGCGGGACGCCGGCTCGCGGCCGGGCGGCGCCAGCCAGCCGGAGCCGTGGCGGCTGCAAGCGCTCGTCCGGATCTACGAGGAGCCCGAGGCCCACGCCGACCTGGTGGCTCTTTGCGAGGTCCTCATCGAGGTGGACGAGTGCCTGGCCCTCTGGCGCGCGCATCACGTGCAGATGGTGGAGCGCATGATCGGGGCCAAGCGGGGGACGGGTGGCAGCGACGGCGTCGGCTACCTGCGCTCGACGCTGCCCAAGCGGGCCTTCCCGGACCTGTGGCGGGTGCGCACGCACCTCGGCCAGGAGCCGGAGGCCGACCGGTGAGAAGGAGGCGGAGATGAAGACGGCAAGCTGGATCCTGATCGCGATCGCGGCGGGCCTGACGCTGCTCGGCGGTCTCGTGTCGCTTGGCGTGGCCTACGGCTCGACCCGGGACCAGATCGGACCGGCGAGCCTGGGCGAGTTGTCGGGCGCCAGCCCGGGAGTGGGCACCGCGGTGCGCGCGCGACGGGCGACCGCCGCCGCCTATGCGGCCGGCTTCGGCACGCTGCTCCTGGCCATCACGCTGGGGCCCTACCGCCGCGGCGACTTGTGGGCGTGGTGGGCGATCCTGGCCGGCGTCGTCGTGGAGTCGGTGCTGAGCATGCTGCGCGTGCCCTTCCTCGGCACCCGAGCCCGGGCGGGACCGGCGCTGCTCCAGCTCGTCGTGGTCGGCGTGGGCCTGGCGCTCGGCGCCGGCCGGCTGCGGGGAGCGGATCCTCCGAGCTGATCCGGCTCGACGACCGGCCTTTCCGGCGGGACCACCGCCGCCGGCGTGGCGGTCGCTTCGCCTGTCCGCTCGCCGAACACCAGACGGCGGATCGTCCGCAGGTCGTTCAGCAGCCGGCGGCTGGTCGTGACGTGGACCTTCAGTTGGGACAGCTTGTAGGTGGCGAGCTGGATCGCCTCCAGGCGTCGCGCGGCTCCGGCCGCGACGGCGTGGGCGACCTCGGTCTCCAGGTCCCCGCGCGCCTCGTCCACCGACTCGAGGAGCAGCGCGAGGTACTCGATGGCGCTTTCGATGCTTGCGAACGTCGTCTCGGTCCCGAGCTTGTGTTTCACGCGTCCTCCCGAAAGCTGCACGTCGAAGAATAACGGGACGTCGATGAGAGCAGAGCCCATACTGGCACGGCCGGAGCGGGAAGCAAAGCGCAATCTTCCGTAGAATCCTCCCCGGCCCGAGCGAGGTGCCCATGCGGCCAGCACTCTGCGTCCTGCTCCTCTCGGCCTCGGTGGCGAGCGCCGAGACCCACCGCTTCAAGCCCACGGTGGGATATCCCACCTTCGCCGTCCGTCCCCCGGTGCTGACCGTGAAGCCGGGCGACGTCGTCGAGAGCGAGAGCCTGTGGGGCGAGTGGTACGAGAAGCCGGGCGGGAAGTGGCCGGGCGAGGTGGGTCCGATCGCCATCGAGGGCGCCGAGCCGGGCGACACGCTCGTGGTGGAGATCCTCAAGGTCCGGCCCAACCGCGACACGGCCGTCTCCACCCAGGGCGGCCGGTTCGGGGCCCTCGTGCCCGACGGGGCCACCGCCATGCTCAACGACGTGTTCCCCCGCGGGCGCTACGTCTGGCGCCTCGACCGCGAGCGCATGACCGGCACTGTCGACCTCCCCGGCAGTGCGACCAAGTCGATCACCGTGCCGCTCCGGCCGATGCTCGGCCGGGTGGCCGTGGCCCCTGCCGGCGACGCGGCCTTCGACGGGCTCTGGCCGGGGAACTTCGGCGGCAACATGGACGCCTCCGACGTGCGGGAGGGGACGACGGTCTACCTGCCGGTGTTCCACGCCGGCGCTCTCTTCTACTTCGGCGACGGCCACGCGCTCATGGGCGACGGCGAGGTGTGCGGCTCGGGGCTGGAGACGGCCATGGACGTCGCGTTCCGCTTCGGCCTCGTCAAGAAGAAGACGATCGGGTGGCCGCGCTTCGAGGACGCCGAGCACCTGATGGTGGCCGGCAGCGCGCGGCCGCTCTCCGACGCGCTCCGGATCGCCTTCGTGGAGCTGATCGACTGGCTGGTGGCCGACTACGGCTTCGGCAAGGCCGACGCCTACCAGCTCGTCTCGCAGGTGGCCGTGGCGCGGGTGGCCAACATGGTCGACCCGCTCTACACCGTGGTCGCCAAGTTCCCCAAGCGCTTCCTGCCCGCGCGGGCCGGGGCCGCGCCGGGCGGCGGCGCCTCGGCTTCGCCCGGCGTCCGCCTCGGCGACATGCCGTGGACGGAGGCCGAGCGGGTGCTCACCACTGACCGCGTCGTCGTGCTGCCGCTCGGCGCGGGCGTCAAGGAGCACGGCCCGCATCTTCCGTTGAGCAACGACCAGATCCTGGCCGAGTACGAGGCGGCGCGGCTGCTGGCCGCGCGCCCGGTGGCGCTCCTGCCGGCGCTCACCTACGGCCACTACCCGGCCTTCGTCGAGTACCCCGGCACCGTGTCGCTCTCGTTCGAGACGCAGAAGCGGCTCGTCGTCGAGATCTGCCGCTCGATCGCGCTGTTCGGCCCGCGCCGGTTCTACGTCCTCAACACCGGCGTCTCGACCCGGCCGCCTCTGCAGGCGGCCGCGGAGGAGCTGGCCCGGGAGGGGATCCTGATGCGTTTCACCGATCCGCTCCTGGCTGGCAAGGCGGCCGAGGACGAGGTGCGGCAGGAGAAGTACGGCACGCACGCCGACGAGGTGGAGACGTCGATGATCCTCTACATGGCGCCGGCCTCGGTCCGCATGGAGCGCGCCGTCGCCGACGGCGGCGTCGTCCGGCCAGGCCCGCTCACCCGCGACCCGCAGCGCACCGACCGCCACTACTCGCCTTCCGGGGTTTTCGGGGATCCGACGCTGGCGACGTGGCAGAAGGGCGAGCGGATCACGGAAGCCGTCGTGGCGTCGATCCTGAAGGACGTGGACGCGCTGGCGGCCGCGCCACTGCCGGCCGGTTCGCTGCATCCGCAGTAGGCCGGATGGTGCAACCTTCGGACTCAGGCATTTCGTGCCCCGCAGAGAATACTACTGTTGAAGGTCACATTTCGGACGGGGGTGGCCCAGGCGGTGGCGGCGGTCCAAGAGGGAATCGGCCCTGCCTACCTGGCGACCAGAATTGCCGTGAACGCACTGACCACCCTGAGAAGGACAAGGACAAGATGTTGTTTGCTCTTCTTGGCCTTCTGGGGAAACTGAAGCCTAAGAAGCCATGCGAGATAGGGACTATGCCAAACAGAGCAGTTATCCAGAGCGGCGTCCAAGTTGAGGTGGGCGGCCCTCAACTGGGTGTGATCCCTGCTGGCGCCATGGCTCAGGGAACTTACGGAATTGCTATCACCCGCGCAGTCAGCGTCTTCGCGAGTGGAGGGATCAACGCTGGCATGAACAACGGCCCGGGCTTCACTAGACCAAGGCCGTCGACACCGAAGGGTCGTGGATTCGCTCTTGGAGCCTCTGTCGGCGGCGGAGGAATGCAGCTCGGCGTCACGAATGCGCCGTCAGGGCGAGATCTGGAAGGACCATTCACGACTTATAATTTCAACAGTCCGTTCGGCTCCGGCCAACTCGCCCTCGGCCAGCCAACCAGCGGTCCCCGCGTTTATGTATTCTCTGTTGGCGGTCCGGCTATCGGCCTAAGCATTAGCAAGTATGCGACAACAACTACTGTCATGCCTATCGTCGAGGGCGAATGCAAGTGAAGACGGCGATGGTAACGTTCGGCGTGATGTTCTTAACAGCTGCTTTCGTATTCTCCAATGTCCCTCTTCTGACGCACCTTTGGGAACTCCGGCAATCGGCAGTGACAACCACCGGAACGGTCGTGGCGGTCGATGCAAACAACCATAACATCGCCACGTACCGGTATCGTGTAGGCGCTGTCGATTACATGGGTTCGGAGTCGGCTTCCCGTCACAAGGAGGGTGAGAGCGTGATGGTGTACTATGCGCCAGCTCATCCCTGGGTTTCTGTCCTAACAGATCCCGCCGGCACGTTTCGCGACAGCGTGGCAGGAACCGTCTTCATCTCTACACTGATTGTCTTACTGGGAGCATTTGCGGCGCTCCGTGCGAGATAGAAGGAGAACCCTGTGTCGAAAGAACGTCCAGCTGCTCGATCGCATCGCTGTGCTTTCGAAAACGGAACGCGGCTGCTCTGCATAGCTGTCATCGGTCTCGTGGGATGCATGGGCGTCGGTACGCAGCAGAAGCGCATGATCCTTCTGAACAAGGGAACGTTGGAGGAGAGGGTGAGAGCTGCGCAGGAGTACGCGACGAATGAGCACTTGGCTCTCGTGCGTGCTAGCGTTCGGAAGCGGTTTCCGGAGGTCCGCGAGAGCGATACCGCGGGCCTGGAGCTCTCGTGGCAGCGAATGGTGATGGGAAGCGGAGAGGAAGACGTCTTTGTCGTGGTTACGTTCACTCCCCAGCGCGACGACATCGATGCTAAAGGAATCGCCGATTATTCGGGGGAGCTAGTGCGCGGCGAGCTGCGGTCAAAGCTATAGAAGGACTGGCTCTCGACGCTTGATGTGATTTCGTGGACGGTGCGACCAACGTGAGCCGTGCAGCCGTCGGCCGCTAGAATTGCAGAGCGACAGAGGCTCTAGGGCAACTGGATCACGGAGACAGCGGCCGCCACCGGCCGGTCTTCCACCGAGCTCACTCCCTCCGGGAGGAGAGACAGAGTCGGTTCTCGCCAGGCCGCAGCGCCCACTGGGGCATGACGAACTTCACGTCGGTCCATTGGGAGCTGAGCAGAGCGCCTGCGATCGTGAATCCGTTGAGGTCCGCGACCTTCTGTTGTTGATGGGCTCGACCCGGAGCCCGAGCCGTCACGGTCGTTCGCAGGTCCTGCAGGGCGCTTTCCAGAGGGAACTTGACGCAAGCGCGTGGGAAGAAGGCCCATCGGTACTTGGCCCATGGGCGGTTGTCGCAACCATCGGCCGGCCTCGATTCTTGGCGATCGCGGCCCCCATGTCCTCGGCCTCTCGCCGAAACTGGCGGGCCTGGGCGGTGGCTACCCGTTCGAACAGCGCCGCCTCGGTGATGATCCGCAGCCGGTACAGACGGATGAGGCCGGTATTCCAGAAAGCGGCAGCCAGCAGGTACAGCGCTGGCAAGACGAGTGGGGCGCGCCGGTGCCGCTCGATCAGCGAAGCCAGGCCGAGGGCGGCGAAGGGAACCACGACGTCGAACCGCCGCCCGCCGAACGCGTCGTTGCCGACCCATTCGTGACCGAGCCGTTCACGTACAGGGTGAGCGCGACGGTCGCCAGCGCCCGATCCCCAACGCCCCCAGTCGCGGGCGAAGACGACGAGGGATACCATGGCGATCCGACGCCTGCAGACGTCAGTCACCCCTACGCTCAGGACGAGCGCGAGGCCGACCGCGGCCTGCCAGCGGACGAGGAAAAGCAGTCCCGCGATCGCGCCGACGAGCAACCAGCTCCCGGCCGCCGGCCGTTCATGAGCACGGACGAGCCTCCAGATGAGGGCGGCCGCGGCGGCGAAGACGAGGGCGTGGGCCATGTATGGCACCACGAAGATGTAATAGAGGATGGGCGACGTGACGATGGCGCCCAACACCGCGATCGCCGCCGCGGCCCATTCAAGTCTCCGCGCGAGCGTGTTCATCAGCAGGGCAGTCGCCAGGGCCGCCCACGTCAACAGCCCATGGCGGCGGAGCGGACGTACGGGTCGGAGTAACCGTCCGCCGCGTGATTCGTCCATCCGAAGACACGGAGGCCGAGGACGTAGACGTGAGCCAGGAGAAAGAATGGGCTCCAGAGGAGGGCGCAGCCGATGGCAAAGGGGTTCGGCCGGCGGCCCGTCGGCGTCGACGGCATTTCTCGGAGCTCGGTGCCCGGATTCGCCAGCGTTCCCACTCGTTCGCGAAGTTGAGATCGTGATCGAAGACGACCGATCGGACGTAGGCGTAGTAGCCGGCGCTGTCGGCACGAAACTCGGGCTGGACCCTCGCTTGGATGCAGAAGAGAATCGCGACGCACGACGCGAGGAGCGGACCACGGCGGGAAGTGCGGCCAGCCAACGCGAGGGCGGCCCCGACGAGAGCGAGGGCGGGAGCGGCAACGGCTCCACGGCTCATCGTGGGATCGAGCAGCCGGACGGCCGACCAGAGCAGCCCGGCGATACTGAAGGCAAGCGCAAGCACTCTTCCCCCAATGCGCGGAGGAACCGGGGTGCTGTCCGTGAGGCTGTCGCCCATGTCTGGGTGACATCCTACGCAACGGTCCGCGACGTCTCAATGCCCTGCAGAGCAAGGGGCAGCGTGAGCAGCTGCACCGCCTCGACGAGCCTTCGTTACGAGACGGAACCCGCGACCATCGCCCGCCTTCGGCTACAGATCGCCGCGATCGAGGAAGGCACCGCGAGCTCTATGGAGTCGCCTGTCGAGCGTGAACGAGGCGGATCGGTCGCAGCAGCTCTTCGAGGACCTGCGTGCGGATCCTCACGGCGATTGCCCGCGCCCTTCGCTCGCCATATTTCGCCACGGAGAACGAGCGCTTCCGCGGACGCCCAGCAGCGTCGACCCAAGTAGCGCAGTAGTATCGCATCCGAGTGCCTCGGCGCGTCCTCTGGACGGCCAGGTGAACGCCGATCACGCCGGTCGTATTGAACACGTAGCGGCGCTTGAACTTTCGCGGCGGGGGCAGCGTCTCGGTCATTTCGTTGCGCCAGCGCGACGCGCGACGGAAGGACGCCTCTCGATCGGCCTCGTCGCTGAAGTAGCGATCATAGAGCCGCCCGGCCGCTTGAGGCAGACATGCCAGCCGTGGAAGTAATGATGGTCGACCCGCTGAACGTTCCGCATCTTGGACTGACTCTAAACGCAGCATCATCATGCCACGCATCTTCGCCAGCGGCGGGCGTACAATCGACCCAAGGAGAGGACCTCGTGCGGCAGGGAATGAAGGTAGAAGCGGGCTGTGTCGACGCTGTTGCACATCGAGGGCTTCCGATTCTACTTCCACAGCCGGGAGGGCACGGAGCCTCCGCATGTGCACGTGCGCAAGGGCGATGCGAACGCGAAGCTATGGCTGCAGCCCATACGGTTGGCGTTCGCGGACGGCTATAGCCCCTCGGAGCTGAGGCGGATTCGCGAGTTGACCCTTGAGCATCAAGCCTTCTTCATCGAGAGGTGGCATGAGTACTTCTCCGATCAGCGCTGAGCCGCGCGCCCGAGGGCTCGAGTTCATCCCTGATGCCTTCGTGGTCCATTTGCTGGATGGACGCTCGCTGACCGTGCCGCTCGAATGGTTTCCGCGCCTGCGCGATGCGACGCCGGAACAGAGGGGCCGCTACGAGTTCTCCGGCCACGGCTACGCAATCCACTGGCCCGAGCTGGACGAAGACATCTCCGTGCCTGGCCTTCTCGGCCTGCCCGACTGATCTTTCCTGACCGCGGCCGCACCGCCCTGGCGGCCCAGGACGGTGCGGCAACGACCGAAGAAAGCGCTACGGCGTGGCGGCCAGGGCGGCCGACGCGCTGGCCAGGCCGGCGCCCGCCGCGTCCGCGCCCCAGCAGATCTGCTGGGGCGGACCGGACGGCTGGGCCACCGTCCGGCAGCCGGGCGGAAGCGGCGTGGCGGTGCTCTCCAGGATCGACTCGACCTGGGCCGCGTTGAGGCCCGGGTTCTTCTGCATCATGAGCGCCGCGATGCCGGCCACGTGGGGCGAGGCCATGCTCGTGCCGCCCAGGAAGTAGTACGACGTCTTGCCGCTCTGGACCTGGTACGGCCCCACCACCCACGAGCCCGGCGCGGCGACGTCGAGGTCCTGGCCCGGTTTCTCGCGGCTCGAGAAGTCCGTGATGTAGAAGTCGGCCGGGTTGGTCGGGTCGGCCACGTCGTCGGCGTACCACCAGTTGAACGGGTTGCCGTCGGCGCCCGGCTTCCACTCGCCGACCCAGCCGGAGGCGGCGGCCGAGATGACCGGCGGATACGCGCCGGGATAGCCCATGCCCCTCTCGCCCGAGTTGCCGGCCGCGGCGACCACGATCACGCCCTCGCCGATCGCGTAGTCGATCGCGGCCTTCTCCATGGCGTCGAGGCCGGGACCGCCGAGGCTCATGTTGATGACGAGCGGCGAGGCGCCGAGCGCGCCCGAGGCCTTGAGGTCGGTGACGTACACGATGCCGCGGGCGATCACCGAGGACCAGCCGAAGCCAGCGTTCTTCAGGACCTTCACCGGGATGATCGTCGCCTTGGTGGCGGCGCCGTTGATGGGCACCCCGCCGAGGCTGTAGCCGATGACGGTGCTGGTCACGTGGGTGCCGTGGGAGTTCTGGTCGTGCTCCCAGCAGTTGGGCGGCTCCGATACGTTGCCCATGTCCCCGCCCCCGCCGCTGAAGCACTTGGCGAGCGAGGTGGCGATGCGCTCCTGCGGGAAGTACTGCCGCCACGAGTCGAGCAGGCCCGTGTCGATGACGGCCACATACACGCCGCTGCCGTCGTAGGCGACCGTGCGGCCGCGGCGGAAGTCGGTGACGTCGATGGCGTCCTGGTCCCACGTGCTGAGCCCGTTCGAGAAGTTGGTGGCGGAGACGGTGTCGACGGGGGCGCCCGTGCGCGAGGCGTCGGGGTTGGCCGCGGCCACGTAGCGCAGGCCGCGGATGGCGTCGAGCTGGCTCTCATAGGCCTGCATCGTGACGGCGTCGATCTCCGGCACGACGTCGCGCACCTTGCCGTGGGCGCCGAGGTCGGCCAGGATGGCGTCGGTCACGTGCGTGCTCAGGACGACGTTGATCCCGATGAGCTTGTCGGCCGGAGCGGCGGCGGCGAGGGTGGCGCAGCCGAGAAGCGCGGCCAGCGACGCCCCCCGGGCGAGGCTGGACCGCAGCGAACACGCGTTCATGGAATCGGACCTCCGTTCTAAGGGAAGGAAGCCACGGTAGCGGCGGTCGCGGCGGCTGTCAAGGCCGTCATCGGCACGGCCTTCCATCCGCGCACCTCCGCCCTCTGCGAGAGCATGAGCTGGCGCGACTGGGCGGGCTACTTCGCGGTCAGCACCTACGAGGTCCACCACGAGCGCGAGTACAACGCGATCCGCAACGCGGCCGCCCTCATCGACATCTCGCCGCTCTTCAAGTACCGGGTGAGCGGCAGGGACGCCACCCGGCTCGTCGACCGCGTCATCACCCGCGACGCGGGCAAGATCGCGGTCGGCCAGGTCGCCTACACGCACTGGTGCGACGGCGAGGGCAAGGTGATCGACGACGGCACCGTGTCCCACCTCGGCCCCGACCTCTACCGCTGGACGGCGGCCGAGCCCAACCTGCGCTGGATCACCCAGAACGCCCTCGGCCTCGACGTGAAGGTCGAGGACATCTCGGACCGGACGGCGGCCGTCGCGCTGCAGGGCCCGACGAGCCGGGCGGTCCTGGAATCGTGCGCCGAGACCGAGGTCCCCCTCGGCTCGCTGAAGTACTTCCGCGTCACCCGCGGGCGCGTCGGCGGCATCGCGGTGGAGGTCTCCCGCACCGGCTACACCGGCGACCTCGGCTACGAGGTGTGGGTCGACGCGCCGCGGGCGGTCGAGCTGTGGGACGCGCTCATGGAGGCGGGCCGCCCCTACGACGTCACGCCCGCGGGCATGCTGGCCCTCGACGTGGCCCGCATCGAGGCCGGGCTCATCCTGCTCGACGTGGACTACGTCGGCTCCAAGAAGGCGCTCGTGCCGTCGCAGAAGTACACGCCGTACGAGATCGGGCTCGGCCGCCTCGTGCACCTCGACAAGGCACCCTTCGTCGGCCAGTCGGCCCTCAAGAAGGAAGCGGCGGAGGGCCCGAAGCGGCAGCTCGTCGGACTGGAGGTCGACTGGGACCATCTGGAGCGCCTCTACGACGAGGCCGGCCTGCCTCCTCAGCTCCCGGCCACCGCCTCGCGCCTTTCGGTGCCCGTCTACCGGCACGGCCGCCAGGTGGGCAAGGCCACGAGCACGACCTGGTCCCCGACCCTGAAGAAGATGATCGCCCTCGCCACCGTCGCGTCACCGGCGGCCGTGATCGGCACCGCCCTCGAGATGGAGCTGACGGTCGACCACCAGCGCCGGCAGGTGAAGGTGACGGTGGCCAAGCTGCCGTTCTTCGATCCGCCGCGCAAGCGGGCCTGAAGGCGGATGGCGAGCAAGCGGGAGGCCGGGGGCAAGAAGCGCCGCTATCCGTGGTGGTTGGAGATGTTGGCCGCCTTCGGAGTCGCCTCGACCATCACGGTCGTCCTCACGCTTTTCTTCGCCATCGGGCGCCGGCCCTCGCGCCTGGTCCCGACGCAGTCGCCGGCCGTCGACAGCCCCGAGTTCCTGGCCGCGGTGGCGGGGACGGCGGGCACGCCGATCCGGGCCGGGGGAACGATCCGCCTGCTGAACAACGGCGTCGAGTTCTTCCCGGCCCTGCTCCAGGCGCTACACGAGGCGAAGCACACGATCGACTTCGCGGTCTACATCTGGGAGCCGGGCCAGGCGTGCGACGACGTGAGCACGGCGCTCATCGAGCGGGCGCGGGCCGGGGTCCAGGTGCGGGTGCTCCTCGACGGCATGGGAGCCCTGAAGATTCCCGGCGACACCGTCGACGCGATGAAGAAGGCCGGGGTCAAGGTCGAGACGTTCCGGCCGGCGCGCTTCGGCAAGCTGACGCGGTTCCACAAGCGGAACCACCGGCGGGCGATCGTGATCGACGGCGAGGTCGGCTTCACCGGCGGCGCCGCGGTGGCCGACAAGTGGGCCGGCGATGCGGACACCCCGGAGCACTGGCGGGACACGATGGTGAAGGTCACCGGGCCACCGGCCTCGACGCTCCAGTCCGCCTTCGCCCAGACCTGGGCCTACTCCGGGGGCGAGCTGATCGCCGGATCCACGTTCTTCCCTCCCGAGGGCACCCGCGGCACGGCGGGCGGCATGCTCCACACCGGCATCGCCAGCGCTCCTTCGAGCGACGATCACCCCCTCACGCTCTTCTTCATACAGTCCTTCGCCGCCGCCCGCCGGCGCCTCTACATCACCACGCCCTACTTCGTGCCCGACGAGAGCACCCGGCGCGTCGTGGAGGAGCGGGCCCGGGCGGGAGTCGACGTCCGCATCCTGCTCCCCGACCAGCACACCGACGCCAAGCCGATCCGGCTGGCCAGCCACCGCTATTACGAGGAGCTGCTCGAATCGGGGGTCGGCGTCTACGAATACCAGGGCACGATGATGCACACGAAGGGCGTGGTCGTGGACGGCCAGTGGTCGGTCGTGGGCTCGGCCAACATGGACATCCGCTCCAAGGAGCTGAACATGGAGAACGTGCTCGGCGTGCTGGACGCGCGCTTCGCGGCCGAGCTGGAGACGGCTTTCCACAAGGACCTGGGGAAGGCCAGGGAGATCCGGCTCGAGCAGTGGCGGCGCCGGAGCTGGCTGGCGCGGATCGGCGAGCGCTTCTGCGCGCTGTTCGGGGAACAGTACTGACTGGCGTGGATCTTGCTCCAATCCTCACCGATGGCTCTGACCGACCGGCATGCCGCCCGTGTCTTCCCGCAAAGTGCGCTGCCGGCATGCCTTCTGGCCGGCCTCCTGCTGCCCCTGCTCGCCTGCCACCGCGAGGCCCCACCCGTGAAGAAGGCGGAGACGACCGCCGCGCCGACCCCCGCCCCGACTCCCGAGCCGTCCGCGACGCCGATCCCGCCCGAGACGTGGGCAGCCGCCATCGAGAAGGTGGAGGAGCGGCGCGGATCGCCGGGCCGGATCGAGGTCCCGCACGAGCTGGAGCACTACGAGGACCGCCGGCGCTTCCTCGCCCTCCAGATGGCCGACTCCAAGGAGGAGGGCTACGACGTGCCCCACGACCAGGCCGAGCTGGTGGAGATGATTCAGCGGGGCGAGCTGGTCGAGGTGCGAGCGCTCGGCGACGACTACATCCTCTACGACGTCGGCACCGCGATCCGCGAGGACCCGCTCTCGCATTACGACGTGGCGAGCGGGAAGGACGTGAAGCTCTTCGCCTCCCTCGAGGACTACCAGGAGGAGGATGCCCGGCTGGCCGAGGAGGAGAAGCGACCGGGGCCGGCGGGGGTCAAGGCCCGGGCGGAGCGGGAGCTGCTGGCCTCGTTCTACAACGACCCGGAGAAGCGCGACAGGCTTTTTGCCGAGTACGAAGCGGTCACCGACCTGGCCCGGAGCTTCCGGGGCCTCACCTACGACCTGGACGACCCCGCCGACCGGACGCGCTTCCAGGTCCGTCTCCTGAGCTTCATCCGGCCGGCCGCGCGCGACATCCTCATGAAGCTCGCCCACGACTACCACGAGAAGTTCGGGCGCCGCCTGCCCGTGACGTCACTGGTGCGCACGCAGCGCTACCAGCGCCGCATGGTGCACAACAGCCCCAACGCCACCGGCGTCGAACTCGCCCCGCACTTGACGGGGATGGCGTTCGACGTCTCCTACAAGTTCATGGCTCCGGACGAGCAGAACTTCGTCATGGAACAGATCGCGCGGCTGAAGGACGCGGAACGGGTCGAGGCGTTGCGCGAGCACAACAACTCGTTCCACGTCTATACCTACGCCGACGGCCACCGGCCGGCCGAGAGCGACGTCACCGGCTTCCTGGACGAGGTAGAGGCCGCTCACCCGCAATCCGCTCCGCACAAGGCCGTCGCCGCCGGTCGCCGGGCGACCGGGAGCCGCTCTGCCGCCAGCAGCGGCCCCTCGAGCCGCAAGGCAGGCGCAGCGCGCCGCGCGCATGTCGCGACGCGCCGCGGCGGCCGCCACCTCGCCTCCCGTAGCCGCTAGACGGCCGGCCGTCTCAGTTGCCTCGAGCGCGAGGCGCGGAGACGACGAAGCCGAAGGCGTGCTCCTCGGCGGCGGACGAGCCGGGAACGGCGCGGCCGTGGGCGATCGCCTCGAAGAAGCCGGTGGCGATGACCTCGTAGCCGGCGTCGTTGGGGTGGACGTCGTCCGAGAAGAAGCGCGACGGGTCGCCGCCCTGCTGCTGGAAGGCCTGGTAGAGGTCGACCAGGAACGCTCCCTCCTGCCGGGCCATCGACTTGATCGAGTCGTTGACGGCGGAGATCCACTGGTTGCGCCCGGGGTTGACGGCCGGGTTCGCCGGGGTGAGCGTGGCGATGAAGGGCAGGCTGCGGACCGCCTTCACGTCCTCCACGATCGCCCGCAGGTTGTCCGCCACCTGGCAGGGGGGGACGCCCTGGCACTCGGGGATGTTCCAGTCGTTGGTGCCGTAGAGGATCAGGACGTACGCGTCGTTGTTGAGGTTTCTCTTGACCCGCTCCACGCCTTCGAAGCTGTTGGTCGCCTCGGCGCCGCGGTTCCGCATGGAGGCGGCGCCGAAGTGGGCCTGCAGCTTGGCCTGGAGCCGTGCCGGATAGCCTCGGCCGTCCGTCGAGCCGTCGCCGCGGGTGATGCTGTCGCCGAAGGCGTTGTACTGGTTGGGCTGGTTGGCGCCGATCGGCAGCACGAGGGGCACGAAGACCTGCGAGCCTTCGGCCATCGGCACCTGCACGCTCACCGGCGCTCCCGCCGCATAGAACGGCGGCAGCGTGTCCGCGCGGACGCTCACCGGGTACGTTCCCGCCGGCACGGCCGTGACGACCGCCCGGCCGGTCCCCTTTTCCGACCGCGCCGTGCGCCCGCCGACGTCGACCTCGACGTCGGGCACCCGGGCGACCTCGCCCACCTCCGCCACCCCGTTGGCGTTCTCGTCGTAGAAGACGACGAAGGTGACGCTGTTCCCCGGCGGCGTCGGCACCGGGCCGGGACCGGTGCCCGACGACGAGTGGCCGCATCCGCCGAGGCCCATGAGGACGAGGAGGGGAATGAAGGCCAGCGCTCGGCGGCGGAGCATGAACGAGCGAACGCTAGCACAACTTCGATCACCGTGCCTTGAAGACCCGGTAGAGGTAGAGCAGGGACGGCCCGGCGACGACCGCGCCCGCCCCGAGCGCGGCGAGCAGCGGCCGCAGCACGGTCGCGGGCGCCGCCGCCGCCTCGAACGTGAGGTCGGGCTCGATGAGGTAGGGGAACTGGGCGAGGCCCCAGCCCCACAGGACGAGCGTGACCTGGGCCATGGCGAGCACGCGCGCGAGCGGGAAGCGCCGGGTCCACAGGGCGCCGATCGCGCCCGCCGCCACCAGGCCCGTGACGGCCTGGAAGGGCAGCGACCACCACTCGCGGGCCAGGCCTCGCCGGATCGACGGCGCGCCGCTGCTCGACAGGAGGAAGCAGACGAGCGCCATCGCTCCCACCGCCAGCGCGGCCAGGAGCGCACGGCGGCGGAAGTCGTCCTGGAGCGGACGGTCCTCGGTCTCGAGCGTCAGGTAGACCGCGGCCAGGAACGCGAAGAGGGCCAGCGTGAACAAGCCGATGGACAGCGGGAACGGGGCCAGCCACGCCGACACGAAGTCCGTCACGACACGCCCGCCCCTCATCCGGATCGCGCCCGAGGCCACCGCGCCCGCGCACACTCCGAGCATCAGCGGGGTGACGACGCTGGCCATCGCGAACGTCCGGCCCCACCGGCGCTGGACCGCATCGTCCTGCCCGCCGTAGCCGCGGAAGGTGAAGGCCGAGCCGCGCAGCACGATGCCGATCAGCATCAGGGTGAGGGGGATGTGGAGCGCGGTGGCCAGCGCGGCGAAGGCCACCGGAAAGGCCACGAAGAGCAGCACGATGACCAGGATCAGCCAGACGTGGTTGGCCTCCCAGATCGGGCCGATCGCGTGGGCGATCGTCTCGCGCTGCGCGCGCTCCCGCGGCCCCCGGGCGAGCATGTCCCACACTCCGCCGCCGAAGTCCGCTCCCGCCCCCAGCGCGTAGAGGTTCAGCGAGACCATGACCACGCCGGCCAGCCAAAGCTCGAGCGGCATCACCCCTTCTCGGCCGCCGCGTCCGCCCCGAGGCGGGGGCTGGCGAAGACCTGGCGCCGCAGGAGGACGATCACGACCGCGGCCAGGAATAGATAAAGGATGGTGAAGCTCACGAACGGGAACGCCAGGTGGGGCATCGGCGTCACCGCCTCCGAGGTCCGCATGACGCCCTGGACGATCCACGGCTGGCGGCCGACCTCGGTTACCGTCCAGCCGGCCTCCATGGCCACGAAACCCAGGGGGCCGGTGAGCGTGACCAGCCTGAGGTACCACGCGGCGTCGGGCAGCCGCCGGCGGCGCAGGAAGAGCCCGGCCCCGACGAGCGCGGTCAGCGCCATCGCGGCGCCACAGGCCACCATGACCTGGAAGGCCACGTGCACGACCGCCACCGGCGGGCGATCGGCGCGCGCGAACTCGTCGAGCCCGCGCACCTCGGCGTGCGGGTCGTGGAAGGCGAGCAGGCTCAGGCCGTAGGGGATCTCGACGGCGTATCGGGTCCGCCGTGCGGCTTCGTCGGGCCAGCCGCCGATGCGCAGGGGCGCTCCGCGCTCGGTCTCGAACTGGCCTTCCAGCGCGGCGAGCTTGGCCGGCTGCGAGCGCGCGACCACCCGGGCGCTCAGGTCGCCGCTCAGGGGCTGGAGCAGCGCGGCCGTGCCCCCCACCGTGAGTGCGATCGCCACCGCGCGGCGGTGGAAGAGGTTCCGGGGTTCCCGGCGCAGCCGATGGGCGTGGATGGCGGCCACCGCGAAGCCCACCGCGGCGAAGGCAGCCAGCGTCATGTGCAGCGCCTCGCTCAGCGCGGCGGAGTTGGCCATGGCTGCCAGGGGTTCGACCTCGACGACCCGGCCGCCCTCGAGCCGGAAGCCGGCCGGCGTGTTCATCCAGGCATTGGCGATCACGACGAAGATCCCGGACAGCGTTCCGCTGAGGGCGACCATCGCGCCGGCCAGCCAGTGCGCCCGCGGCGAGACGCGGTCCCAGCCGTAGAGATAGACGCCGAGGAAGATCGCCTCCACGAAGAACGCGAAGCCCTCGAGCGCGAACGGCATCCCGAAGACGGGACCCGCGAAGGCCATGAACGCCGGCCACAGCAGCCCCAGCTCGAACGACAGCACGGTGCCGGAGACGGCGCCCACCGCGAACAGGATGGCCGTGCCCTTGGCCCAACGACGGGCCAGGGCCCGCCCCGCTTCGTCTCCCTGGCGCAGCCACAGCGCCTCGGCGACCGCCATCAGCACCGGCATCGCGATCCCGGCCGAGGCGAAGACGATATGGAAGGCGAGCGACATCGCCATCTGGGAGCGCGCGGCGAACAGGTCGCTCACGGGCCTATACTGGCAGTCATGACCCTCAAGTCCATCAACCCCGCGACGGACGAGCTGCTGCGGGAGTACCCGGAAGCGAGCGACCAGGAGGTCCGGACGATCCTCCTCGAGGCGAGCTGCGCCGCGGCGGGCTGGAAGCAGTCGCGCTTCCCCGATCGGGCCCAGAAGATACGGCGGGCTGCCGACCTGCTCGACGAGCGCAAGGCAGAGCTGGCCCGCCTGATGGCCCTCGAGATGGGCAAGCCCCTGGCCCAGGGAGCGTCGGAGGCGGAGAAGTGCGCATGGGTCTGCCGCTACTACGCGGACAACGCCGAGCGCTTCCTGTCGCCGGAGCCGGTGGAGACCGACGCCTCCCGGAGCTTCGTCGCGTTCACGCCGCTCGGCGCCGTGCTCGCCATCATGCCGTGGAACTTCCCCTTCTGGCAGGTGTTCCGCTTCGCCGCCCCCGCGCTCATGGCCGGCAACGCGGGCCTGCTCAAGCACGCCGCCAACGTGACCGGGTGCGCGCTGGCCATCGAGCAGGTGTTCCGCGACGCCGGGTTCCCGCCGCCGCTCTTCCGCGCCCTGCTGGTGGAGTCGAAGCGGGTGGAGGCGATCATCGCCGCCCCCGAGGTGAAAGCGGTCACCCTCACCGGCAGCACGCCGGCCGGACGGGCGGTGGCGGGCAAGGCCGGATCGATGCTCAAGAAGACCGTGCTGGAGCTGGGTGGCAGCGATCCCTACGTCGTCCTCGAGGACGCCGACCTCGAGGCGGCGGCCGAGACGTGCGTCGCCTCCCGGCTCGTCAACAGCGGCCAGAGCTGCATCGCGGCCAAGCGCTTCATCGTGGCGGAGCCGGTGCGCAAGCGCTTCGAGGAGCTGTTCGTGGAGAAGATGCGCAAGCGGAAGATGGGCGATCCGCTGGAGCCGGGCGTCGACGTCGGCCCCCAGGCCCGCGCCGACCTGCGCGACGGCCTGCACCGGCAGGTCGAGGCCAGCGTCCGGGCCGGGGCCCGGCTGCTCCTGGGGGGCAAGGCGCCCGCCGGCCGCGGCGCCTTCTATCCGCCGACCGTCCTCACCGGCGTGAGCAAGGGCATGCCGGCCTTCGACGAGGAGCTGTTCGGGCCGGTGGCGGCGATCGTGGCCGCGAAGGACGAGGAGGAAGCGGTGCGCCAGGCCAACGACAGCCCGTTCGGCCTCGGCGCGGCGGTCTTCACCCGGGACGTGAAGCGCGGGGAGCGCCTGGCCGCCGACGCGCTGGAGGCCGGGAGCTGCTTCGTCAATGCGCTGGTGAAGTCCGACCCGCGGCTCCCCTTCGGCGGGATCAAGGAATCCGGCTACGGCCGGGAGCTGGCGGCCTTCGGCATCCGGGAGTTCGTCAACGTCAAGACGGTGTACGTGAAGTAAGCCCCTCCGCGTCTACCCGCGCGAACCCCTCGATGGTCCACCGGGCCAGCTCCATCGCCAGCTCGGTAGCGGTCAGGTCGAGGTGGAGGGGGGTGACCGACACCAGGCCTTCCCGCAGCGCCGCGTTGCAGTCGCTGCCGGGGATGTCCTCGTGCTGGTACTCGTTGCCTCCGATCCAGTAGTACTTGCGCCCCCGCGGGTCCTCCTTCTCGATCACGTCGTAGCCGTAGGAGTGCTTGCCGAGCCGGGTGACCGCGTAGCCCTTCGGCTCGCCGCCGGGGACGTTGACGTTGATCAGCAGGTTCGGCGGGCGCGGCTCGCGCAGCGCCGCCGCGGCGAGCTGGCGGGCGAAGCGCGCGGCGGGGCCGAAGTCGAAAGGACCGCGGGACACGAGGCTGAAGGCGATGGCCGGCACGCCGAGCAGCGAGGCCTCCATGGCCGCCGCCACCGTGCCCGAGTAGGTGACGTCGTCGGCGAGGTTGGGTCCGTGGTTGATGCCCGAGACCATGAGCGCCGGCCGCCGGTCCTTCAGCAGGTGGTTGACGCCGATGTAGGAGCAGTCGGTGGGCGTGCCGTCGACCGCGAACCAGCGCGGCCGCACCTCACGGATCCGGAGCGGCCGGTGGATGGAGATCGCGTGCGAGGAGGCGCTCTGCTCCGCCTCCGGCGCCGCCACCCATACCTCGCCCAGGCTCTCCATCGCTTCGACGAGCGCCCGCAGGCCGTCGGCCATGAAGCCGTCGTCGTTGGAGACGAGGATGCGGGGAGGCGCCTGGGGATCGCTCATCCGGCGGGCCGACGATCATTCTACGCGGGAAAAGCCGCGGAACGTTCTGCGCTTCCCGCGCGTACACCCGTTCATTGCGGACCGCATGGAAGATCACGCGCGTGCTCAGCTATGATCACCATGCCTTGCCGAAGTAGCCGCCCACGCTGAGGAGGATCACCCATGGCCGACGTCCGCCACGTTTCCCCGAAGGACGGAGACGCGCTCCTGATGGTCGGGACGATGAAGGGCGCGTTCCTGTTCCGGTCCCGTGCTTCGCGCGCCCGCTGGGAGCGCGGCGGGGTCTACTTCCCGGGCAACCCCGTGTACGCGATGGCCTACGACGGCCGCGCCGGCCGGCACCGGCTGTGGGCGGCGCCGGAGAGCTTCCACTTCGGCTCGGTGATGCGCTCCAGCGACGACTTCGGCAAGACGTGGACTTCGGGCGAGACGGCCAACCTCCGGTTCCCCGAGGACTCGGGCGCGTCGCTGAAGCGCGTCTGGCAGATCGCGCCCGGGCGGGCCGAAGAGCCCGAGGTGCTCTACGCGGGCGTGGAGCCGGCGGCGCTGTTCGAGTCGCGCGACGGCGGGAAGAAGTGGTCGCTCGTGCGCGGCCTCTGGGAGCATCCCCATCGCCCGCAATGGCAGCCCGGCGGCGGCGGCCAGTGCCTGCACACGGTGCTCGTCGACCCCACGCGCCGCGAGCGGATCCACGTGGCCGTCTCCGCCGCCGGCGTGTACCGCACCGACGACGGCGGGCGCTCGTGGCGGACCGCGCACAAGGGCGTGCGGGCCCAGTTCCTGCCCGACAAGCACCCCGAGTTCGGCCAGTGCGTGCACAAGATCGTGCGGCACCCCTCGCGGCCCGACCGGCTCTACCTCCAGAACCACTGGGGCCTCTACCGCAGCGACGACGCGGGAGAGTCGTGGAAGGACGTGGCGAGCGGCGTGCCGTCCGACTTCGGCTTCGGGATGGCGGTCCATCCCTACGACCCCGAGACGGTCTACATCGTGCCGCTCGAGTCCGACGAGTTCCGCTGCACGCCCGAGGGCCGGCTGCGCGTCTACCGCACGCGGGACGCCGGCAAGTCCTGGCAGCCGATGACCCGCGGCCTGCCCCAGAAGGACGCGCTGGAGACGGTGCTGCGCGACGCGCTCGCCACCGACGGCTTCGAGAAGGCGGGGGTGTACTTCGGCACGCGCAGCGGCAAGCTCTTCGCATCCCGTGACAGCGGGACGTCGTGGGCCCAGCTCGCCGATGGCCTGCCGCCGGTCGTCTGCGTCAAGGCCGCGGTGGTGGCCAAGGCGCGGGGCAAGGGGCATTGAAGCTGACTTTCCGCATTCCCGGCCCGCTCCTGTCCTTCACCGGAGGACGGACCGTCGTGGACGCCGAGGCGGAGGCGAGCACGGTGGCGGAGGCGCTCGACCAGCTCTGGCGCCTCTATCCGGGGCTGCGCGACCGGGTCCTGACCGAGCAGGGCCAGGTGCGGCCCCACGTCAACGTCTTCGTAGGGCCCGACAGCATCCGCGACACCGGCGGGCTGTCGACGCCGCTGGAGGGACGCGTGGAGATCGCGATCATCCCTGCCGTAAGCGGCGGCGTGGCCCCGGGGCGGGACGGCTAGGGCGGCGGCGGAGGACCTTCCTCGTCCTCCGGCTTCATCTTGTGCTTCTTCGCCTTCTTCTTGAGCCAGTCGAAGAGGGGGAGGATGTTGTACCCGCCACCTGGCATCGGGTTCTGGATGTTGATCCCCCGGCCGTAGATCGACGTCTCGAAGTGGAAGTGCTGCCACCACTCGAACATCGCCTCGTTGGGGTCGCGGCCGTGGACCTCGACGTGGGCCTCGAAGTGGGGAAGCTGGGGCACGACGAACTCCGTCGGGGGCAGGCCGAAGCCGGCATAGGGGCCGAGCTTGAGGTGGCCCTCGGGCACGGCCGGCGCGGGCGCTGAGCCGTCCTGCGCTGAGGCGGCGGCGCCCACCGACAGACCGAGGACTGCGACGGCCGCCGGCCCCCACGGCCTCATGCCTCCAATCTACCGCCGCCCGGGCCGCGCCGCCAGCGGAAAGACGGGAGTCGGGGTCGCTATCGCGGCTCGGCGGCGAGCGACCGGAGCAGCACGTGGAAGGTGCGGAGGCTCTCGGCCGACAGCGTGCGCAGGTCTGCCCGGGCCGCGTCGATCCGGCTCCATTCCGCCTCCGCCGCGGCCCGGCGCTCGCGGATGCGCCTCGTGCTCTTCAGGAGGAAGTGGGTCGCGACACCGAACCCGCGGCGCAGCACGTACGCCCTCAGCCGGAAGCGCTCGGCCGTGGAGACGAGGAGCCGGTGGAGCAGGCCGGCCAGGAGCACCAGGCCCGAGAGCCGCGGCAGGCGGAAGTCCCGGACGCGGAGCGGCTCGACGGGCGTGATCGCTGCGGCCATGCGCGACACCACGGCCATCCCGCGGAGCAGGGTCATCATGTCGGGCGAGGTTCGCTCGACGACTCTCAGGCCCACTTCGAGCAGTCGGATCGCCTCCTCGCCAGACCCGGCGGCCCGGGCCCGGAACGCCTTCCGATACGCGTAGTCCGCCATGCCGGAGTCGCCTTCGATGCGCCCTTCCAGCTCGCGATACGCGTCCTCACCCCACGGCGACAGGACCATGTCCCAGTCGCGGAGGATGGCCGCCTGGTCGTGAAGGCCCGCGATGACGAGCACCAGCCCGCCACCCACGATCCCGACGGCGATCACCCACATGACGCGGCCTTCAGTTGCAGCTTGTGGATCGTCTCCGCATGGGCGCTCGCCGTCGCGCTCTCGGGCCGCCAGGCGATCCAGGCCCACCAGCAGACGAGCAGGAGATAGGCCGGCGGATCGATGGCGTTGAGGTAGCGCTGCGCGGCCCAGCCGTAGACGCCCTCGAGCCGCAGCAGCGCTCCGAAGAGGGTGAGGTAGGCCGCGAAGCTCGCGAGCAGCGCCGCATGGAACGGATGGACCGGGATGCGGTACCACTGGGCGAGCGCCAGCGTCGCCGCCATGAGCCAGATCGTGCCGTTCAGCAGCCGGGGGTGGAGCTGGCCGCTGGCGATCAGGAACAGGTCGGCCGTGGAGTTGTCGGTCGGCGCGGCCACGATCGCGAGCGTCGTCAAGCCGAGGATCGCCAGTGCCGCCCGGCGCGCCGCGACTTGCGCGCCGGGGAAGACGCGGAAGGTCCGCCACGCCAGCTCGAGCGCGATCCCCAGCTTTAAGACGTCGTAGAGGGCCTGCTTGGCCATCCAGAACCACGGCGCGTAGAAGCGATGCGGTCGGATCAGCACCAGCGACTCGCAGGCCCACACGACGACCACGTAGGCCGCGAACGTCCGGCTCAAGCGCCATCGGCCGCGAAGCGCGAGCCCCGCCGACATGACCGCGAGGGCGGCCTCGACGGTGACGAGAACGGCGCTCTCGGTCGTCACGTCGTCAGGCTCGTCAAAGCGTCGGCGCGTACCGTGAGCTGCGCTTGTCCTTCCGCACGCGCCTGCGCTCGATGTGCCACTCCGCGAGGCGCTTGTAGACGGTCGTGCGCGTGATGTTCATTTCCCGCGCGACCCGGGCCACGTTCCACTCGAAGCGGTTGAGCAGCAGCTCGAGCTTGCGGCGCTGGATCTCCTCGACCGCGCGTGCTTCGGGCGACGGCATCCGTGATCAGCGCCGAGGCTTCGGCGAGGCTCTCCATGTCCAGCGCAGATGCTTTCATGTATAGAAGGGCCACGATGCGTTCGGCGTGCATCAGGGGCGCCAACAGGCAATCGTCGGAGCGTGAGAACAGTCCACGCACGAGGCTCTCCCGCTCCCGGTCCCAACGCTCGCGCGTCCAGTCGAGGACTTCCTGGGTGACGCCAAAGCCGACGAACAGGCCCAGCTCGGGCGCGACCGTGAAGACGGCGGCCGCGGCCGCGCGGTTCACCAGCATCAAGAACTCCAGGATCGTCTCGGCGGAGCGTCTCGGGTCCTTGGCGATCAGCAGGCGGATCAGGGTTTCAGTGGATCGGGCCTTCGCCATGCAATCTCCCGCGTCGGATCATCGGCTGAGGGATGCCGGACTATTCGCCGTAATCTGATTCCTGTCAATACATTCCGTTCCGCCGCCTTCGTCTCGACAGAAATTGTCCATTTATTGGACGAAACGTGTACAATCGGCGAGCAGACTGATGCCTGAGGAGGTCACGATGCTGGCCTTGATCACGATGCTCCTGGCGTGGTTCTCTTCCGAGTCGGCAGACATGCAAGCGTGCGAAGGCGGCTCTACGCAGCCGCCGCCGAAGTAAAGCCCCGAGCCCCACTCCCTCCTCACGACGTTGCCGGAGGTGTCTCAACCTCCGACACTCTTCGTCCGCTTGGTCGACACATCCCGTAAGAAACACTGGTAACTGCAGTTTTCTCTTGCCAGGACCAGCCTGACTCCCTAGCATCCGCCGTCCAGACGAATGCCAAATCTGAATAAGAGCTGCGCATGACCAAGACACTGGCCCTCACCGCGCTTGGTCTCGCGCTTCTTGGTGCTATGCCGCCGCCCGCAGGCACGCGGCGCATCGCGGCCGGCGGCGCCCACAACGCGATGCTCGACGCGGACGCGACCATCTCCGTCTGGGGCGACGGCGACTCGGCGATCGCGGCCGTCTCCGCCGACGGCCTTCCCGTTTTCCTGAGGATGGTCGCCGGCCGCCGTCACGTGTCGTTCCTCGCGGCGGACGGGTCCGTGTGGACGTGGGCTGGCCGGGGGCAAGAGCGCCTGGAGCCCATCGCCGGCCTGGGCGGCGTTGCCTCAATCTCGGCGGCAGGAGATCACACGCTGGCGTGGAAGATCGACGGGTCGGTCTGGCGGTGGGAGCGGAACGAACCTCCGGCGCCCGTCGCCGGTCTTCCGCCAGTGCTCACGATCGCAGCCGGACCGGAGAAGGACCTCGCGGTCGGGTTCGACGGCAGCGTCTGGGCCTGGTCGGACCGGAACGCGCCCCGCCAGGTGCCGGGCCTGAGAGGAGTGGTCGCGATCGCCTCGGGCGAGCGGGAAGGCATGGCCCTCAAGGGCGACGGCTCGGTGTGGACCTGGCCACTCGAGCCTCCTCGCTTCGCCGAATCGATCCCAGCCCAGGTCGAGGGCTTGACGGGCGTCGTCGCCATCGCCGAAGGCCTTGAGCACCATCTGGCCCTGCGCAGCGACGGCGGCCTGTGGACCTGGGGCGCCAATGACAAGGGGCAGCTCGGCGACGGGTCGACCGCCGACCGGCTCGAGCCGGCTCGGATCCCGGAGCTGAGCGACGTTGTCTCGATCGCGGCCGGCGATCGCCACTCGCTCGCCATGACGAGTGACGGTTCGCTGTGGGGCTGGGGCGACAATGCTTCGGGCCAGCTCGCGGGCGGGACCGACCGGACTCAATCCAGCACCCCGACGCTGCTCGTGGTGGCCTCAGGCAACGTCGCCACGCCGACCTTCAGCCCGGCCGCGGGCACGTACGCGGTGGCCAGCAGCATCAGCGTCACCATCAGTTGCGCCACTTCGGGGGCAACGATTCGGTACACGACCGACGGCTCGACCCCGACGACCTCCTCGCCGATCTACACCTCGCCGCTCTCGGTCACCACGACCACGACCATCAAGGCCAAGGCCTGGGCGACCGGCTTGAACCCCAGCAGCGTGGCCAGCGGGACGTTCACCCCCCAGCCTCTGACGCCGACGTTCAGCCCGGCCGCGGGGACCTACACGGCGACCCAGAGCGTCGCCATCTCGAGCGGCACCTCGGGGGTGACCATCCGCTACACGGTCGATGGATCGACGCCCACGACGTCCTCGCCCCTCTACTCGAGCCCGATCTCGATCACCCAGACGACCACCGTGAAGGCGATCGCCATCAAGACCGGCTGGGCCAACAGCGCCGTGGGCACGGCGGTCTACACGTTGAAGGTCGCGACTCCCACGATGAGTCCGGTTGCCGGCACCTACACGGCAACGCAGAGCGTCGCTCTGTCGACGACGACGGGCGGGGCCACCATCCGTTTCACGACCGACGGCAGTACGCCGACCGCCACGTCGCCGATCTACTCGACCCCGATCTCCGTCACTCAGACGATCACGATCAAGGCGCTTGGGCTCAAGACGGGCTGGACCAATAGCGACGTGGCGACGGCCGTCTACACGCTGAAGGTCGACCTGCCGGCGATGAGCCCGTCCCCCGGCACGTATACCAGCACGCAGAACGTGACGCTTTCGACGACGACGAGCGGGGCGACGATCCGCTATACGACGGATGGCTCGACGCCCACGGCCACTTCGCCGGCCTACACCGCCCCGATCCCTATCACCCAGACGACGACACTCAAGGCCATCGGCTTCAAGGCGAACTGGAGCAACAGCGACATGGCCACAGGCACCTATACGCTTCAAGTCGCGACGCCGACCTTCAATCCCGGCGGGGGCACCTACACTTCGGCCCAGAGCGTCACCATCTCGACGACCACCTCGAGCGCAACACTTCGCTACACGACCGACGGCACGGACCCGACTGCTTCGTCGCCGCTCGTCTCGGGGCCGATCTCGGTCAGCACCGGCACCACGCTGAAGGCCCGCGGCTTCAAGACCGGCTGGGTGGACAGCAGCGTCGGTACTGCCGTGTACGGCTTCAATTACGGGACGCTGGCCGCGCCCACCCTCAGCCCGGCGCCCGGCGTCTACGTCACCTCCGTCTCGGTGACGCTCGTGGGACCGTCCGGAGCCACGATCCGCTACACCGTCGACGGAACCGACCCCACGCCAGGCTCGCCCATCTACTCGGCGGCGATCGCCTTGACCCAGACGACGACCGTCAAGGCGCAGGCCTCCAAGGTGGACTGGACGTCCAGCCCGGTAGCGACTGGGACGTACGAGATCAAGGTCGCCACGCCCACGCTCAGTCCCGGCGGCGGCACGTATTCGAGTCCGCAGTCGGTCATGGTTTCGTGCGCCACTTCGGGGGCGACCATCAATTACACGACCAATGGAGCTGACCCAACGCCCACGGATCCGACCGTCGCATCGGGATCATCGGTCCAGGTCGACATGTCGCTGACGCTCAAGGCCAAGGCGTGGAAGACAGGAGCCACGGCGAGCGACACCGCAAGCGCCGCATACACGATCAACCTGGCCGCGACCCCGCCGACGTTCAACCCGCCGGCAGGAACGTACAACACCACACGGTCGGTGACGATCACGAGCGACCCGGGAGCGGTCATCCACTACACGACCACCGGCGCCGACCCGAGCCAGAGCGATCCCTCAGTCATGTCGGGGCAGGGCGTGAGCGTCGACCGCAGCCTGGTGCTGAAGGCCAAGGTATTCGACGGCACTCCGAACGGTGCCTCCGGGCGGGCCGACTACCTCGTCACCGGCGCAATCGCCGTGGGCGGCTATCACACCGTGGCCCTGAAGGCAGAGGGCAGCGTGTGGACGTGGGGCTACAACGGATCCGGACAACTCGGCGATGGGACGACGACCGACCATCAGGCGCCAGCTCAAGTGCCCTCCCTCACCGGCGTCGTCGCGGTCGCTGCCGGCAGCAATCACACGCTGGCCCTGAAGTCCGACGGCAGCCTCTGGGCGTGGGGATACAACGGTGTCGGCCAACTCGGCAGTGGAAACACCTCCAACTCGTCGACGCCGCTGCAGGTCAGTGGACTCACCGGGGTGAAGGCGATCGCGGCAGGAGAACACAGCTCCTTCGCGATCGATGCCACTGATCACCTGTGGGCCTGGGGCGGCAATACCTCTGGACAACTGGGCGACGGCTCCTTCAATGCCCGATCGCTGCCTGCCCAGGTGGCTGGGATCGACAACGTCCAGGCGGTGGCGTTCAACAGCTCGCACGTCCTGGCCCTCAGGCGCGACGGCACGCTGTGGGCGTGGGGCGGCAATGGGAGCGGAGAGCTGGGGGACGGCACCACGAACCCGCACTATGTCCCGCAGCCGGTGCCGGGCCTCACCGCACTCACGGCGATCGCGGTCAGCGCTTCCTCGTCGTTCGCGCTCCAGAGCAGCGCCAGCGGGGGCGTCCTCCTGGGGTGGGGTTCCAACGACAACGGCGAGCTGGGCGACGGCACCACGAACTCGCGCAGCGTCCCTGCGTCCATCCTGGCCGGTGTATCCGCGATCGGGGCCGGACCTACGCGGGCGTTCGCCGCCTTGCTGGATGGATCGTCGTGGGCATGGGGCTACAACGGCGACGGACAGCTCGGCGACGACTCGCGGACGACGCAACTCCAGCCGGTGCGCGTTCATTTCCTGACCGACGTAATAGCTATCGGCGGCGCGTCACAGACCGTCGCTCTTGCGGCGGATGGCGGGGTCTGGGGCTGGGGCTACAACGGCTACGGTGCGGTGGGGGACGGCACGACGACCGATCGTTACGTGCCGACGCGTGTCTTCACCGCCGTCGACAACTCGTGGATGCTCACGGACCCGGACGGCGACGGCCTGTCGAACGCGGCCGAATACCGCTACGGCACGGATCCCCTCGACCCCGACACCAACCACGCCGGCATCCCGGACGGGGCCGCGGTCTGGACCGGGCTCAGCGCCACGAACCAGGACATGGACGGCGACGGCCTGACGAATGCGCAGGAGATCGCGGCCGGCACGAACCCGTTCCTCGCCGATACCGACGGGGACGGAGTGGCGGACGGTCAGGACTGCTTCCCGCTCGACTCCACGCGGTGGCAATGCCCGGTGCCGGACCCCAATGACCACACGGCCCCGACGATCACCCTTCTCGAGCCGACCGGCGCCACGCTGGTTCCCTGACCATGAGAATGCGAGTGATGTCTCGAATATTGCCCTTCGTCGCGATAGCCCTCTCGTCACTTGTGGTAAACCGGCCCGGCCTTGCTCAGACGTGCGACCCCGCAATCGTGACCGTGACGGTCACGCCGGGCGACGCGCTCACCCCGCCTGTCGGTGACGCGAGCGTGTGTCCGCTCCCGCGTGTTTCTCCCCAGAGGTGCTATGACGGATGGGGTTCCGTGGACCTCCAGATCGTCTACCCAGGGACATACCAGTTCCAGGCCACGGCTGAGGGCTACCTGGCTTCGCCAGTCGGGGGCGACGCCACCTGTGACTACCAGAATGGATGCCTTTCCTGTCACGGGACGGACACCATCGTTCTCTTCGGTAACACCGGGAACATCGTGGGGAGTGTCGTCGACCTGAACAACGGTCCGATCGAAGGGTTTCCGGTGAACATCAATCCCTACCCCCCGGTCGCCTACACCGACGCCGCTGGCGGCTATTCGTTCGGGCAGTTGTTCGTCTATGGGGACGGCTCCGGGCGTGGGACCGCAACTTACGCCGTCGACCCCAGTTTCGACGCGACCCAGGAACAGATCGTCAGCATCGCGAGCGGCAGTCTCGGCGAGGCGAGCTTCTTCATCAACCGACCGGAGCCGTTGCGCGGCGGCTACTGTTCGCCGAGCGTGCCCGGGCCGCCCTCCAGCGTCGGCGGGCCGGTCAACATCATGAGCGGGAACGTCTGGCTCGATCAGACGGATGCTTCGATTCCGGGCGTGGCCGGCCTCCTCTTCCGTCGAAGCTACAACAGCAAGAATGCCTACCAGGGTCTGGCCGGAGTGTTCGGACGCGGGTGGAGGCATTCCTACGAGGCGACCCTGAGCTTTCCGTCCGCCACGATCGTGATCGTGAGAAATCCCGATGGCACGCCCTTGTACTACCGGGATGGAGACGGCGATCTCACCTACACCGCCCTCTACCCCGTCACGGAGCGGAGCTGGCTCGTCAAGTCCGGCTCGGGGTTCACCCGGTACTTCAAGGAAGGCGGCTCGGAGACGTACGATCTCACGGGCCACCTCCTCACGATCGTCGATGCGGCGAACCACACGACAACCCTCGAGCGGGGGACCGGCGGACGCCTGGACGCCGTCGTCGACCCGGGCGGCCGGCGCCTGAGCCTGGCCTACGACGGATCCAACCGCGTGTCGAGCCTGACGAGCGGCACGCACACCCTGGCCACCTACGGCTACGACGGCTCGAACCAGTTGAGCCAGGTCCAATACGGCGACGGCTCGGGCTACACCTTCGCCTACGACGGCAGCGGGCAGCTCCTGAGCGCGACGGACCTCTCCGGCCGGCCGATCGAGTCTCACGAGTACTCGGGCTCCTACGGTGTGACCTCCGAGATCGCGGACGGGAGGGAGAAGTACACGCTGTCCTTCGGCTCCTTCCAGACCACGGTGAACGACGGGCTGGGCAACCAGACGGTCTACCAGTGGGCGAACGTGGCGGGCCAGAAGGTGATCACGAAGGTCACCGGGCCCTGCTCGTCCTGCGGAGGCGGTAGCGGCGAGACCCGGGAGTGGACCTACGACAGCAAGGGCAGGATCAGCTCGTACAAGGACGGGGCCGGCACGATCACGACCTACACCTACGACGCCGACGGGAACCTCCAGCAGCAGCAGAGCCCTTCCGGCACGACCAGCTACACCTACGACTCGCAGGCGCGGGTCCTCACGGTGTCCGCCCCCGCCTCGGGGACCACGACCAACGTCTACGGCCCGGCACCCGCACGACGAACATCACCTATACTCCGGAGGGCAAGCCGGAGCACATCACCGATCCCCGCAACAAGACCACGATCCTCGCCTACAACCCGTCCGGGGACCTGACGTCGGTCAAGGATCCCCTGAACCACGAGACCACCTTCGGGTACGACGACCTGGGCCGCCGGACGAGCGTCACCGACGCGCTCAACCACACGACGTCCACCCTCTACGACGATCGGGGCCACGTGACACGGATCACGAGCCCCGATCTGACCCACACGGATTTCGCTTACGATGCGGGCGGGCGGAGGACGAGCGTGACCGATCCTCTGGGGCGGAAGACGAGCTACGTCTACGACACCTACGGGCGGCTCATGGCGGTCGTCGATCCTGCGGGCGGGACGACGAGGTACAGCTACGACCTCATGGGCAATCTCACATCCCTCACCGACGCCAACTCGCACACGACCTCGTTCGAGTACGACGCCTACAACCGGGTGAAGAAGGTGACCTATCCGGGCGGGGCGTACGAAAGCTTCACCTACGACTCGGCGGGGCGGCTGGCCACGAGGGTCGATCGGAAGAATGTCACCACGACCTATGGCTACGACGTCCTGAGTCGGCTCACGAGCAAGACCTATTCGGATGGCACGCCGCCGGTCAGCTACACCTACGACGACGCTGGCCGGCTGCTCACGGCAGGCAACGGCACGGACAATCTCACCTGGACCTATGACCTGGCCGGCCAGCTCCTCACCGAGGCGAGCACCAAGAACGGCTCGACGACGGCTTACACCTACGACGAGAGGGGAAACCCCCTCAGCGTTTCTCTCGGCGGCAGCGTCTACGTGACCTACGCCTACGACGACGCTTCTCGGCTCACCACCATGACCCGGGGCGCGAATGCCTTTGGCCTGGGCTACGCAGATGGCATTCCAGGATCCATCCATGCTGTGTCCTGGCGGGGCAGGACGGTACAATAGCGCCTGAGGTCAGTCATGACGATCGACGTGGACGCGGTGTACGAAGATGGCGTGCTCAAGCCTGAGCGGCCCCTGGCCCTCAAGGACAAGGCGAAGGACCACGTGACCATCAAAGCCAAGGCCGAGGAAGCGCCGGGTGCGAAGGACGACGACGACCCCGCCGGTTGGAAGGCGATCGACCGACTGATCGGCTGCATCGAGGACACGCCTCCGGGCGAGGCGATCGGGCGCGACCACGATAAGCACCTGTACAAGTGATCTTCCTCGACACCAGCTTCCTCTTTCCGCTCTTCGCCCGGCACGATCCCGACCACCAGCGGGTCCGCCAGGTGATGGAAGGCTACCGGGGCAAGCGGATGGCGGACCAGGTCCTCACCACCAACCACGTTGTGGCGGAAACGATCACCCTCGTCCGCTACAAGGGTAGCCGCGAGTCCAAGGCCGCCCACGCCCTGGCGGCCGAAGTGGGGAGGGCACTCTACGCCGGCAGGCTCGCGCGCATCCATTGGTCCACGCTCGAAGACGAGCGCGCCGCCTTCGAGTACTTCGAGCGCCACGCCGACCAGGAATACAGCATGGTCGACTGCCTGAGCTTCGTCGTGATGGAGCAGCAGGGCATCCGCGAGGCCCTCGCGGTGGACTCGGACTTTACGCACCGCTTCCTCGCGCGGCCCGGGCCCGCCAGCTAGGCGTAACTGCCCTCGGCGCCCTTCGCCGGCAGGTAGCGCTGGGTCGGCTGGCGAAGGCTCTCTAAGCGGGGCTCTCAGGCTCAGCGGCGCTGGTCGTGGGGGACGAGGACGCTGATGGAGGCGGTGCGCGCGTTGCAGGCGCGGTCGGTGGCCGTCACCTCGATGACGTAGGTCCTCCCGTCGCGGTCGCTGCCGTCGCGGGCGGCCTCGAGGGGGATGGCTTCCGCGAAGTCCACGCGGCCCAGCCCGCCGCCGGCCACGGAGCCCACTTCCGGCTGGACGCGGCTGTACTCGTCCAGGACGCGGAAGGAGACCGTATCGATGCCGGTGCCGCCGTCCACCGCCGCTCCCGAGACGACCACGTCCACCACTTGGTGATCCGGCGGCCACAGCTCCCGGGGGCTGGCGCTCAGCGTGACGGTGGGCGCGTCGCGATCGATCGTCACGTCGAAGCTGGTCACCCGACCGGCCGTGACCGCCGTCGTGCACGCGGTCGTGTAGGCCGGCTGGCCCACCGGCGTCACCGTGACCTGGTAGTGGCCGGAGGCTAGGTCCACCCCGCCGTAGAAGCCGCCGCCGTCGGTCACTCCGGCGATGTTCGTCCGCGTCGTCTCCGGAGCTTCGTCCTCCTCGACGCGGGCGATGCTCACGCTCCCGGCGTCGACCACGCGGCCGGCCTCGTCGCGCACGAAGCCCATGAGATGGCCGGCGGCGGGGATGGACTTCCAGGGCATATCGGGGACGAAGGCTTCGTCGGCGAAGACCGGGACCGGATTGGCCGACGGGTCCTCGTAGAGCCTCGTGCCGTCTCTCGATCGCCCGGTGGTGAGGCCGGAGGCCAGCTCGAAGAAGCCTCGCGCGGGCGTGCTCTGGTTGGGCGGAATGGAGAACGGGTTGGCCGTCACGGCCACGTCGGGCGTGGCCATGGAGAAGAAGATCACGCCGCTCGTGAAGTGGCCTGCGCTCGACGGGGTGAAGGCGCGCCGCACCTGGCGCAGCGTCCCCTCGATGGCGTTGACGAAGGCGCCCTGGCCCATCATCGTCGACCGGTTGTAGGCGTGGTTCTTCGTCCACTCGCTCCACTGGTCCCACTGCGGGCGAATGGTGGAGGAGTGCTCGGCCTTGTAGATCATGGGCGCGGCGACGTCGAGGATCCCTTCCTCGGTCCATGCCCGCCAGTCCTGGTAGACGCGCCAGTAGGCCTCGGCCGAGCTCCAGGAAGCTTCGGTCGTCGGACCGCCGCCGAAGGCGATGAGGGCGGCCGAGAGCTTGATCTGGGGCCGGATGGCGACCGCATTGAGGTAGACCCGGCGCACGACGTTCGTGACCTGGTCGCGCCGCCACTGGCTCCACAGCGGGTCGTTCTGGGT
>QHVM01000091.1:53760-57416 GCA_003223555.1 Acidobacteriota bacterium
CGGGCCACGCTCGTCTCGTTATAGCCGATGCTGGTCCCGGTGGAAGGCGTCTGGCCCGAGATGGAGATCTCGGGATAGCGGATCCGGTCCAGATGAAGCCCGTCGACATCGTAGCTCCGCACGAGGTGGGTGAGGACGTCGACCGTGTAGGCTTCGGCGTCGGGATGCCCGAAGTCGATCCAGAAGTCGGAGCCGATGCGGGTGCCTTGGAAGCTGACGCTCGCGGTGCCGTCGGGAATGAGGGTCCGGGTGAGCCAGTTGTCGCGCCCGGTGTAGAGCGTCCTTGTGGCCTGGTTGAAGCCGTGGAGGTTGAAGGGGTGACTCGGCCAAGCAGGGGGCGCGAGGATCGTGGGGTGCCGGTTCCAGATGGCAGCCGCGATCACGTAGGCGTGGGCCTCGATCCCGGCGGCGTGGGCCTCGGCGATGAGATCGGCGAGGGGGTCGAACCCGGGCGCAAGGGGCTTGGCTGGAGGCACGATCTCCGCCGGCCCCTCGAGCGAGTCCAGGTACCACGAGTCGCCGCGGCGGCGCACCTGGGCGAAGATCGCGTTGGCGTGAGCGGCCCGCGCCTTGTCGACGACCGCCAGCACGTCGCCGTGGTCGGCGAGGCTGGTGTTGAACGTGTCGACCCAGAAGGCGCGGTACTGGCCGGCGGGCTGGGCGGCGGCGGGTACGACGGCGGAAGCGGCGGCGACAACGACGGCGGACGCAAACGCGGCGCAGGCCGGGAGGGAGTGTCGCATCGGGCACCCTTCTGGAAAGATTCAGCTGGGAGATTCAAGTCTAGCGGCCGACCCCGTGCCCGACAAGGCCCGTACGAGCTCTCCTGCTTCTTGACCTTGACGCACGCGTCGAGGCTTGCGACGGCAACATGGTCGTCGTCGACGGCACCGCGGCCGGCGCCTTGCGTTCGATCCCGGGGATCTACACGCATCCCCACGGCCCTCCGCAGCCGATCGTCCTGACCCGCGAGTGAACGTCAGTGGGCGGGGGCGAGGACCAGGCGACCGGCCACCCGCCGCTTCTCGAGCCGGTCGTGGGCGCGGGCGGCATCGCTGAGCGGCAGCACTTCGGAGACCCACGGCCGGATCGTGTTGCTCGCCACGAGGCGGAAGGCCTCCTCCAGCTCGGAGAACGTGGTCGCGTAGGCGCCGAGGATCTCCAGCTCCTTGACGATGACGAGGCCGGGGTTCAGCTCGACCGAGGCCGTCTTGAGGTTGCCCACGACGACGAGCCGGCCGCCGGGGGCCAGCGCGCGGAGCGTCTCGGCGAAGGTCAGGCTGCCCACGATCTCGATCGCCACCTGGGCCCCGTCGCCGCCGGTGCGCCGCCGCACCTCCGGCGCGAAGCGCAGGTCGGGGGCGACGATCACCTCGTGCGCTCCCGCCGCGCGGAGGGCGGACGTCTTCTCTTCCGACGACGTCACCGCCAGCACCCGGGCTCCGTCGTGGCGGGCGAGCTGCACGGCCTGCAGCCCCACGCCCCCGGTGGCGCCGGTGATGAGGACGGTCTCGCCCGCGGTGACGCGCCCGCGCGTGCGCACGCAGTGGACCGCGGTGCCGGTCGTGCAGCAGGTGGTCGCCGCCACTTCCCAGGGCAGGCCGTGAGGCACGCGGCCGAGGCCGGCCACTGGCGCGGTCATGTACGCGGCGTAGCCGCCCGGGATCTCCTCGCCGAAGAAGCGCGCGTCGCGCTTGCAGAGGCTGCGCCGGCCGGCCTGGCAGTAGGAGCACTCGCCGCAGGAGAGTCGCTGCAGCGTGGCC
This sequence comes from Acidobacteriota bacterium, assembly GCA_003223555.1. Classification (GTDB taxonomy): domain Bacteria; phylum Acidobacteriota; class Vicinamibacteria; order Fen-336; family Fen-336; genus AA32. The sequence continues at coordinate 55,524 of QHVM01000091.1, forward strand.
GCCCGGTCGCCGACCGCCCAGCCGTCGACTCCCTCGCCCAGCGCGACGACCTCGCCGGCCGCCTCGTGGCCGAGGATGGCGGGGACCCTGGTGCGCGGCAGGTTGCCGCGGCGGTTGATCACGTCGTGGAAGCACACCCCGCAGGCCTCGACCCGCAGCAGGACCTCGCCCCGATCGGGCGTCGGGTCGGGCACGACCTCCGGCTTCAGGTTCTCCGGCTCCCCGAACGCCCGCAGCACCACCGCCTGCATCACGCCTCCCTAACGAATCTGCCCTAACGGATTAACGCAGAGGTCGCAGAGAACGGACAGAGGTCGCAGAGGAAGAAAATCAACGGAGCGCGCCATGTTATCCACCTCCTCTGCGTTCTCTCCGTTCCCCTCTGCGTCCTCTGCGTTAAAGGCAAACTAGCCGACCAGCCGTTCTCGCAGGCCGTCGGCGTCGATGGTGCGGATCGCGCCCACGTACTCCGCGGACGGCGCGGGCGTGACCGGCAGCGGCTCGGCGACGGTGTGCTCGAAGCCGGTGCGGTCCGAGATCGTCTCCTCGCTGGCCCACGGATGGCGGCCGACCAGGCGCGCCCCCTCCACCCCCAGCTCGAAGACGCCGAGGTCGGTGATGAGCCGGGTGCGGCGGCCGGGATCGGTGGTCGAGGCCACCTGGACGCGGTCCACGAGGTTGCGCCGCGACTGTCGACCCACCACCAGCACCGGCCGCTGCACCCACCGGCGCAGCGTGGCCGCGCCGGCCACCCCGGGGAACTTCACCTTCGGATGGTCGAGCGGGCCGGCCGCGGTGAGGTTGGTGTCGCCCCGGCCGTCCACCTCCGCCGCGCCGAAGAACATCAGGTCGACCCGCCCCCGGCGCGCGTGGTCGAAGAGGTCGGGGATCGTGACCTCGCCGGCCCGCCCGTCGAGGTAGGCGAGGTCCTCCGAGGAGAGGCGCAGCCGCGTGATCTCCGGGTCGAGCGACCCGACGCAGGCCAGGTAGCGCAGCTTGGGCGCGTGGGTGGCCCGGGCCACCGCGATGGCCAGGATCGCCAGCGGCGAGGCCACGCCGGTCGCGACGACGTCCCCGTCCTCGATCTCGCGGGCCATGGCCGCCACCACCGTCTCCGCCCGCGTGGGCATCGATTCCGCGAGCATTACGCCACCTCCTTCGCGGCCGCCCGGGCCAGCTCGGCCTGGCGGCGCGGCCCGCGCACGGTCGCCTCGAGGTACTCGGCTTCGCGGCCGCCTTCGGCCAGGTCCAGGTACCGCGCGAGGTGGGTCTCGTCGGCCGGATAGAGGCCGGTGCAGCCGCTGGGCCAGGCCCCCCACGGCTCCTCCACCACCAGGTCGACCATGAAGCCGGGAACCGTCGCGCGGGGCACGCGCGAGAGACGCTCCTCGGCGGTGGCGACGACGCGGCGCGCCGCGCCGGCGACCAGCACGTCGGTCGTCGGGTCCTCGATCCACAGGTTGCCGTCCTCGTCGGCGGCGCGGGCGTGGATGAGGGCGACGTCGGGATGGAAGGCCCGCTCCACGTGCACCGCCTCGCCGGTGAAGGGATCGGTCACCTGTGGCAGCGGATCGCGCTCGGCGAGCGCGGAGCAGGTGAAGTCGGGGACGGGCAGGAACGGCACGCCCATGGCCGCGGCGCGGAAGCGCTGCACGAGCCGGTAGCCGTCGTGCTCGCCCCAGGCGATCGTGCCGCCCTCGACCGCGCGCTTGAGGCAAGGCATGGGCCGCACGCGGCCGTCGAGGGTTATGGCGGTGAAGAGGAAGTCGACCCGGGCCGCCGCGCCCGCCGCCACGAGCAGCTCGGAGGGGAGCGGGTTGGGCAAAGAGAGCACGTGCAGGCCCGTGCGTCCCGCCCGCACCAGCGCGAAGACGAGAGCCATCGGCGCGCGGC
>QHVM01000092.1 GCA_003223555.1 Acidobacteriota bacterium
AGAAGAAGACGAGCCCGGGCCACGGCGAGCGCGGATAGAGCCAGTACTCGGCCGTCGTCAGGACCGTGTGGTCGCCGCCGAACTGCTTCAGCGCGTAGCCGCGCAGGGTGCCCATGCCGCCCAGGTAGAACCGGCGCTGCGGCGGCAGGTCGCCCGTGCCCACCCCCACGAGTCCCCGCAGCAGCAGCGCCTGGCGGGGCGAGAAGTCGTGGGCGGCGCGCGCCTGGCCGATGAAGCGCCGGAAATCGAAGTCGCTGCCGAGTCCCCGCGTGGCGACCTCGAGGCTCGTCTCGACGCGGGCCTGCTGATCGCGTGTGAACGGCGTTCCGTAGGGATTACGCATCAGGAAAGACTCGCGCTCGTCGGACCAGCGGCCGAAGAGGTCGCTCTTCCACGCCCATCGGGCGACGCCGAGGATCGACCGCATGCGCCCCTCCGTTACCCCGGGGTTCGCCGTGCGCTCGTTCGAGAAGAGGATCTGGTCGTCGGCGGTCACGGGCAGGCTGCGGTAGTCGTCGCTGCGCCACGCGGCGCCGATCTGCACGCGGGAGGTCGGGCGGGCGAAGGCATAGACCTCGTGGCCCCGGCGCCGGTAGTAGTCCTCGAAGATCGTGAAGTAGATCCGCGAGCCGGACAGGTCGTCCACGGTGCGCCGCCGGAACGCGTCGTCGTTGTCGGTGAGGTCGTGGTACTCGTAGCCGACCGCGAACTGCCGGGCGGGCCCGAACGGCTTCAGCACGCCCACCGCGTAGCGCATCTTGTGGGACGAGAGACCGTAGGCGCCATGGGCGTACGCCTCGGCGTGGTCGAAGGAGACGGGGTCGAAGAGCGTCAGCCGCGAGCTCGCGCCGAGGTTGAAGCCGTCGACGCGGTTGTAGAGCGATGCGGTGGCCGGCCCTCCCGGGGCCACCTGCAGCCTCGCCGCGCGCCGGCGCAGGTGCAACGTCAGCTTCACGCCGTCGGGGCCGGGCTCCATGGTGTAGGGCGGCTCGGCGGTCGACCGGTAGGCGCCGCCGGAGAGCTGCTCGAGCCGCGACAGCGCGCCCGAGATGTCCCGCTCCTTGATCGGCCTTCCCGGCCGGAGGGCGAGCACATTCAGCACCCGCACCTTGGCGCCGCCTTCGACGCCGTCGACGTCCACGGTGGCCAGCCGGCCCTCGTCGACGGAGAGGCTGAGCGTGCCCGTACCGGGGTCGAGACGGCCTTCCACCCGCGCCGCGGGGAAGCCGAGGATGTGGTAGCGCCGCTCGAGCAGAGCGGCCAGCTCCGGCGCGGGCCGGCGCAGGGCGTCGCCCGGCTTGACGTGGAGGATGCGCTGGATGGCCTTGAGGTCGTAGGTGGTGGCGCCGTGAACTTCGATGCTGCGGACGAGAGGTGCCGATTCCGCCGCAGCGGAAGGCGTCTGCGCGGCCGCCGAGCCGGCCGCGGCAAGCAGGACGACGACCGCGCAGCTCGCCGCCACCCCGGTCACCTTTCTAGGGTATACGGGAATGCTCAGGCCCGGGCGGAACCGACGCGGCGCAGCACGGTCAGCGCCTCGCGGGATTCCCCGACCAGCCGCACGCCGATCTCGTAGGGACGGCCGCCGTCGTGGCCCGCCTTCTCGACCCGCACGACCACGCCGCGCAGCGCCATCGACGCGGCGCCCTCCGGATGGATCACGAGGGTGACGTTGCTGCCGACGGGCACCGGCCCGCGCAGGCTCACGAGCAGGCCGCCCGCGGACACGTTCATCGCCCGTGCGGCCCGCCGCGTGGAGCGAGCGCGCAGCATGAGGGGATGGCTCACCGGCACGCGCAGGTGGCGCCGCCGCTCGTTGCCGACCATCGTGATGCGGTTCTTGCCGTCGGCCTTGGCGCGGTACAGCCCCTCGTCGGCTCGCCGGAGAAGGTCTTCCGGGTTGCTGGCGTCCTCGGGATAGGTCGCCACCCCGCCCGAGATCGTCTCCCGGATCGTGTCGCGCCGGCGGAACCGCTCTTCGATCCGCCGGCGGATGCGGTCGGCCACGACGTGCGCGCCCGCCCGCGAGGTCTCGGGGAGCAGGATCGCGAACTCCTCGCCTCCATACCGGGCGGCGGTGTCGATCTCGCGCAGGCTCTCCCGGATCACGGCCGCCGTCTTCATGAGGATGCGGTCCCCCTCGAGGTGGCCGAGGGTGTCGTTGACCCGCTTGAAGTCGTCGAGGTCGAACATGGCGACCGAGAGCTTGAGGTCGTGGCGCCGCGCCCGCTGCACCTCGCGCTTGAGGGCCTGGATGAGGTACGCGTGGTTGAAGAGGCCGGTGAGGCCGTCGGTGACCGCCGAGCGCTCGGTGCGCTCGTAGATCGCGATCTCGATGACCTTGGGGTTGTGCAGCTCGCGGTTCACGTTGACGAAGTAGTCGAGCAGCGCCACCCGCAGGCCCACGTCGCGGCGGAGCGCGGCGCGCAGCCGTTCCCGATGGGCCTGGATGCGCCGCCAATGCCGGTATGCCTCGGCCTCGGTGAAGCTCAGGTGGGTGAGGATCGAGAGCAGGCACGCGTAGAGCGGCTGTCCCGCGCGCCGGTGGCGCTCGAATTCAGCGAGGAGCTTCTCCTCGTTGGGAGGGTCGGACTCGAGTAGCCGGAGCAGGTTCTGACGGACGCTGACCTCGTCGCCGGGCCTTTGGACCACGAAACCTTCCTGGGAGGGGAACGAAGACCGTCAAAGGTTATGATAACGGCGAGGGCGTTGTCCAGCCCCGAGACGGCCGTGCTCGCCTCCGCGCTCCTGCTCCTCGAACTCGCCGCCCGCCCTGCCGCCGGCGTCGAGGTCTATTTCGAGCAGACCACGGCGGCTCGAGTCGCGGGCGCCCCCTCCGGCCCGGGCGTCCTGTCGCGGGTCTGGTATGCGGGACGGCGCATGCGGCTAGAGCCGGGCGGGGCCGCGGGCGGTCCGGCCCTGATCCTCCGGCTCGACCGCGGCAAGGCCTACCGTCTCGATCCCGAACGGAAAGTGGCCGTCGAGCTGGCCCTCGAGCGCCTCCGTGCCCGCGCACAGATGGACCTCGCGCTGGCCGGCGAGCTCATGGGAGGCGCGGAGGCGCCCGCCCGCACGACCGAGCTGCCCGGGGACAAGGTGGTGGCCGGCTATCCGTGCCGCGGCTATCGGATCGCCGCCGGCGCGGCGTCGATGGACGTCTACGTCTCCGAGGCGGTCCCGCTCGGCGTCGACGCGTTCGCCGATTTCCTGGAATGGTCGGGGGCCGGCCGGGCGCTCGGCGGCATGCTGGCCGAGATGCGCCACCTGCGTGGCTTCCCGCTGCAGACCCGCTCGCGGATCGAGGTGATGGGGCAGGTGCAAGAGACGCTCTCCACCGTCACCCGGGTCGGCCTGGGCCCCTTCCCGCCCGGGCTTTTCGAGCCTCCCGCCGGCTGGCGCCTCGAGCCCGAGGCGCCGGGCGAGGGGCCATAGGAGCGCGCATGGGAATCCTTCTGTCGATCGTCTTCAATGCCTTCGCGCTGTGGGTCACCACCTTCGTGCCGGGGATCATCTTCCGGGGCAACCTGGTGACGCTCCTCATCGGCGGCGCGATCCTGGGCCTGTTCAACCTGATCGTGCGGCCGCTGGCCCTGATCCTGTCCCTGCCCCTGCTGATCCTGACCCTGGGGCTGTTCTACTTCGTCCTCAACGGGATCCTCCTGTGGCTGGCCTCGCTGCTCATCCCCGGATACGTGGTGCAGGGCCTGGTGCCGGGCATCCTGGGCGCGCTCGTCATCACGGTCATCAACTGGGTCCTCCACCACCTGGTGGGCCGGAAGTAGCGCGCGTTCTCTCTGCGGCCTCTGCGTCGAGAGGCAACGCTAGAGCCGGCTCGCTATCGCCTCGGCGATCTCGCTCGTCCCTGCCGTGCCGCCGAGGTCGCGGGTGAGCTTGCGTCCCTCGACCAGGACGGAGCGGACCGCCCGGCGGACGCGCTCGGCCGCATCGTGCTCGCCGAGGTGGTCGAGCATCAGCGCCCCGGAGAGGATCACCGCCACCGGGTTGGCGAGGTTCTTGCCCGCGATGTCCGGCGCGCTGCCGTGCACCGCCTCGAAGAGCGCGCCGTCGGCGCCGATGTTCGCCCCGGGGGCCATGCCCAGCCCGCCCACGAAGCCCGCGCACAGGTCGGAGACGATGTCCCCGTAGAGGTTCTCGAGGAGCAGCACGTCGAAGCGGCTGGGGTCGAGGACCAGCTGCATGCATGCGTTGTCGACGATCATCTCCTCGTAGCCGATCCCCTCGTAGTCCTTGGCCACCTTGCGGCAGCAATCGAGGAAGAGCCCGTCCGAGAGCTTCATGATGTTGGCCTTGTGGACGGCGGTCACCTTCTTGCGGCCGTGCCCGCGCGCGTAGTCGAACGCGAAGCGGGCGATGCGGGTGGAGGCCTTCTCGGTGATGATCTTCAGCGACTCCACCACCCCCGGGACCACCACGTGCTCCAGGCCGCTGTAGAGATCCTCGGTGTTCTCCCGCACCACCACGAGGTCGACTCCGTCGTAGCGGCTCTTGATCCCCGGCAGCGACTGGACAGGGCGGAGGTTGGCGTAGAGGTCGAGCTGCTTCCTGAGCTCGACGTTCACCGACCGGTGGCCGGTCCCGACCGGCGTCTCGGTCGGTCCCTTGAGGGCGACCTTGTTCCGCCGGACGGAGTCGAGCACGCGCGGCGGAAGGGCGGTGCCGTGCTCGCCGATGGCCGTCGAGCCGGCCTGCTCGGTCTCCCACTCGAAGGCGATCCCGGTCGCGGTCAGGACCCTCACCGCCGCCGCCACCACCTCGGGGCCGATGCCGTCCCCCGGTATGAGGGTGACGGTACAGGGCCCGCGGCTCACGGGATCTCCTTGCCCGCCCGCGTCCGCCCCGTCCGGTCCCGCGGCGCCTGGCGGGCCTGGCGCTTGAGGATGCGCAAGACCTCCGCCGGCGCGCGGGCCCGCTGCAGGATGCCGACCTCATCGGCCCGCACCTTGCTGCGCCGCACCATGGTGCCCTCGATCCAGGCCATGAGGCCGTCCCAGTAATCGTCCTCCCCGGCCAGGATCACCGGGAACGGCTTCACCTTCTTCGTCTGGATGAGGGTCACGGCCTCGAAGAGCTCGTCCAGGGTGCCGAAGCCGCCGGGCAGGATCACGAAGGCCTGGCTGTACTTGACGAACATGACCTTCCGGACGAAGAAGTAGCGGAAGGAGAGGGTCCGCGTGAGATACGGGTTGGGCCGCGGCTCGTAGGGCAGCTCGACGGCCAGGCCGACCGACTCGCCGCCCGCTTCGAGCGCGCCCTTGTTGGCGGCTTCCATGTCCCCGGGACCGCCGCCGGTGATGACCGCGAAACCGGCCCGGGCCAGCGTGCGGCCCATGACCTCGGCCCGCTGGTAATCGGTGCTGCCCGGCTCGCTGCGGGCGGAGCCGAAGATGGCGACCCCCTTCACGGTCGACAGCGTCTCGAAGCCCTCGACGAACTCCCCCATGATGCGGAAGATCCGCCAGGTGTCCTTGACCGCGAAGTCCAGCATGGGGTCCCGCCGCGGTGGCTCCAAGCTCCGCTCCTTCAGCGAGTTTCGGCGGGCCATCATAGGCTCGCGGCGGGAGGACGGCAAACGGGCTCAGCCCTCGTCGCCGCCGTCACCGAGCCCATGCTTGCGCAGGTAGTAGGCAAGGTTCCGCGGATCGACGCCGAGCAGCCGGGCCGCCTCCTTGCGGACCCCGCCCGCGCGGCGCTGCGCCTCGAGCAGGAGGTCGCGCTCCAGTCGCGTGAGGGCCTCCCGCAGGTTCAGCTCACGGGAGCTGCCCGCCTCGGGCGGGGCCGCGGGCGCCGGCAGGAGGTCGAGGCTCTCGAGGCCGTGGACGGGATCGAGGATCATCGCGCGCTCGATCACGCTGCGCAGCTCGCGGACGTTGCCGGGCCAGGAATAGGCGCGCAGGCGGGCCAGCGTTTCGGGGGGAAGCTCGGGAACGGCTCGGCCCAGGCGGGCGGCGACATCCGCCACCGCCGAGCGGGCCAGGGGACCGATGTCGTCCACCCGCTCGCGCAGGGGAGGCACGTCGATCCTGACCACGTTCAGCCGGTAGAAGAGGTCGGCCCGGAAACGGCCCCCCCCCACCTCGGCCTCCAGGTCGCTGTTGGTCGCGGCCACGACCCGCACGTCCACGGAGGTCGGTTGCTCGTCGCCCAGCCGGTCGAACTCGCCGTCCTGGATCGCCCGCAGCAGCTTGGCCTGCCCGGAGACGGGCATGGCGCCCACCTCGTCGAGCAGCAGGGTGCCCCGGTGGGCGAGGTGGAAGCGCCCCTCGCGGTCGGCCGCGGCGCCGGTGAACGATCCCTTCCGGTGGCCGAAGAACTCGCTCTCCCACATCTCGACCGGAACCGCGGCGCAGTTGACGCGGACGAACGGGCCGGCGGCGCGCGGGCTCAGCCGGTGCAGCCGGCGGGCCAGCAGCTCCTTGCCGGTGCCGGTCTCGCCGAGCAGGAGGACGGTGGCGCCCGTGGGCGCGGCCGCCTCGACCATGGCCAGCACCTTGCGCCAGGCGGCGCTGTCGCCCACCGGCTCCGCCGCCGGGGCCACCGCGGAGCGCAGGTAGCGCACCTCGCGCCGGAGCGCGCGCGCGTCGAGGACGCGCTGCAGCGTCACCTCGAGTGCCTCGGGGTCGGCCGGCTTCAGCACGTAATCGCTGGCGCCCGCCTTCAGGCACTCCACCGCCGAGGCCACGTTGCCGTGCCCGGTGAGGATGACGACCGGAACCTCGGGCGCGCTCGCCTGCAGGCGGCGCAGCAGCTCCAGGCCGTCCGCCCCCGGCATCCGGAGGTCGGAGAGGACGACGTCGACGGGCGCCTTCGCCGCGTGGGCCAGCGCCTGCGCCACCGAGACGGCCGGCTCCGCGTCGAACCCCTTCGCGCGCAGGAGCGCCACCAGGGAATCACGCACGTACGCCTCGTCCTCGACCACGAGCACGCGACCCCGGCCGCCCGCCCGCCGGGCGCTCAACTCGCCTCCAGGACCGGCAGCGTCATCCGGAAGAGCGCCCCTCCTCCGTCCCGGGCCGACACGGTCAGCTCGCCCTGGTGCTGGCGGACGATCGAGTGGCAGATCGCCAGGCCGAGCCCGGTCGAGCCCTTGGTCGAGAAGAAAGGCTCGAAGATGCGCTCCCGGTCCGTTTCCTCGACGCCGTGGCCGCGGTCGGCGATCTCCGCCACGGCGTGCGGCCCGGCCCGGCGCGACGAGACGCACACCTCGCCTCCCCGCGGCTGGGCCTCGCAGGCGTTCAGGATCAGGTTCACCGCCACCTGCCCCAGCATGACCGGGTTGCCCCGCACGAACAGCGGGCCACCGGCGAGCTGGAGGCCGAAAGCAACGTCCGCGAACTCCTTCCGTGACTGCAGGAACTGCTCGCTCTCCCGCAGCACCTGGTTCAGGTCCACCGTCATCCACGGGGCGTGGGCCGGGTCGGACTGGGCCAGCACCTGGTGGACGATGCCGGCCGCGCGGTCGAGTCCTTCCCGCGCGCGGCCCAGGTGCTCGGCCGCGGCATCGAGCTGGCCGCGCTGCAGCTCGCTCCGGGCCAGGCCCAGCCAGTTGGACATGCCTTCCAGCGGGTTGTTGATCTCGTGGGCGATCCCGGCGGCGAGCCGGCCGACGGTGGCCAGCCGCTCGGCATGGAAGAGCTGGCGCTCCAGCGCGCGCACGCGAGCTTCTTCCCGGGCCTGCGCCTCCAGCCGCTCGCGCCGCCGGGCCTGCTGGACGGCCAGCACCCCCAGCAGGGCGGCCAGGGCGAGGGCGGCCAGGTTCAGCGTGAGCGTGGTGCGATAGCGCGCGGTCACCGGCTCGACCCGGCCCACGGCGAGCGCCTCGGGCTGCTCGCATTCGATGCGCCAGGGGCCCGGCGGCAGCCAGCCCTCCGATGCGACCGGCGCCTCGGCGCTCAGCGTCTTCTCCCCCGATCCGGCATGTCTTCCCGCCGGCCGCCGGGCGAGCACGGTACCGGCGGCGTCACGGAGCCGGCAGAGGCGGCCGGCGGCCGCGTCCCCCTCGCTCGCCAGCAGGCTCGCGGGCTCGACCTCGGTCTCCACCGTCGGACCTCCCGCGGCCGCCCCGGAGGCGAGCGTGGTGGTGAGTCGCGGGCGGCCGGGAACGACCGCCGCACCCTCGAGACCGGTGGGTCGGGACGAGACCCAGAGGACGGGTACGCCGCCTCGCCGGCCAGTGTGCAGAAGCGGGTCGCCACGGGCGGAGCGGACGACCACGCGCAACACCTCGGGGTGCCCGCGCAGAAAGAGCAACAGGGCCGCCTGGGCTCCGGCTCGGGACAAGTCGTTCTCGGCCGGGGACTCGCGCAGCCGGGCCACCGGCGACGAGGCGGCCACGAAGGCCAGGTCCGACCGCACCGCCACCAGCCGAGAGCCGACCGCGTGGGCGCGGGCGGCCGTCTCGTCCCGGAAGGCCCGCTGCGCCTCCTCTCGTGCGCTGCGGCGGGCCACCACGATACTCCAGAAGCCGGCCAGGCCGACGGCCAGCACGGCGGTGATCGAGAGCCCGGTGAGCCATCCGGCCCGGAGGGGAAGCGAGCGCACGTCGTCATTATAAGTGTCTAGAGCCATGAAGCTTACGGACTCAAGATGCCGATCGCCGGCGGCGCGGCGGGAAAATCGCGGCAGGACCGGAACCCCCGCCGGGGCCCGCGCGTTAACGAGACGGCGATCGGGCTGGAAGGAGGGGGCCATGGAGCAAGCGCGCACGGCGGCGGCGGCGTTGGTCCTCAGCCTGACCGGGGCGGGCTGTCTCGTCCAGATCACCCACGTCTCCGACCCGAGCGCGGCCTTCCACGAGGCCCGGCTGCAGGCCGAGCGGCTCACCGGCCGGCCGGGACCCGCGCACGAGCTGAACGTGCTCGTCTGGAGTCCGGGTGACCGCGAGCTCGTCCGCGTCAGCCTGCCCATGTGGATCGTGCGCCGGGCCGAGCGCCACGTGGACTGGGACGACGCCAGAATCGAAGGTGACGCCCGTGACCATGTCCGTCACGCCATCCAGCACGTGAGGATCGAGGACCTGGAGAAGGCTGGCCTCGGCATCCTGGCCGAGGTCGAAGAGGACGGTGGCGATCAGGTGCTCGTCTGGCTGCGGTAGGGAGTGGGCTCGTGGTCCAATGGCCGCGGTCTCGTGGAGCCATCCGACCGCGACCTCATGGGACGACTGGCCCGGGGGGACCGGGACGCCCTGGGTCCTCTCATGGAGCGCCACTACCGGCGCCTCTATCGCCTCGTCCTTTCCTATCTTCGCGATCCCGATGACGCCCTCGACGCGGTGCAGGAGGTCTTCGTGAAGGCCTACCAGGCGGCCTCGCGCTGGGACGGCGGCCCGGAGGTCGGCCCCTGGCTGACCCGCATCGCGGTCAACCATTCGATCGACCGCTACCGGCGGGGCCGGCGGCGGCTCGCGTCCGAGGCGCCCCTCGAGGAGGACGCCGAGCACGACCGGCGCCTCCGCACGGAAGACCCCTCCCCCGAGCGCCGCGTGATGGGACGGGAGGTCGGCGAGCGCATCGCCTCCGCGCTGCGCTCCCTGCCCGAGCGGCAGCGGGCGGTCTTCGTCCTCCGCCACTACGACGAGATGTCCCTGGAGGACATCGCGAGCGCGCTCGGCCTGAGCCTGGGCACGGTGAAGAGCAGCCTGCACCGCGCCGTGCACCGGATGCGCGAGCGGCTGGAGGGCCTGCGGTGAGGCTCGCCTCCTTCCACGGCCGCTGGCGCCAGCGCACCAGCCTGCTCGCGATGGGAGCGCTCTCCGGGCACGAAGCAGACGATGCGCAGGCCCATGTCTCGCGCTGCCCGGCCTGCGCGGACGAGCTGGCCCGGCTCCGCCGGCTGCGGGAGCTGGCCGCGCTCGATCCGTTGCGGAGGGCGGAGCCGCCCCTGGGCGTGTCGGCCCTCCTCGCCCGCGTGAACGCACGGCTGGACGCGGAGCCTGCGCGACGGCCCCGCCTCACCGGGCGGATCGGCGGGTGGCTGCCGGCGGGAGCGCTGGCGGCCAGCCTTCTCGCGGCCCTGCTCCTGCGCCCGGTCTCCCCTCCCGCGGCTTCGTCTCCTGCTCCCTCGGCCGCGGCCCAGGTGGTGACCGTCCCCGAGCAGGTCCTGCGGCGGATGGAGCGCCGTGTCACGCGCGAGCAGACGGCGCGCTACCTCGACGACGCGCAGGACCTGCTGCTGACGGTGACCGCCCCCCGTCCCTGCCCGCGGCAGGCCCGGCGGGTGGATGTCGAGGAAGAAGCGGAGCGCAGCCGGCGCCTGCTCGCCCGCCGCGCGCTTGTGATCGAGACCGGCGAGGACGTGGCCAGCGTGCGTCCCGTCCTGCGCGACGTGGAGTACGTGCTGCGGGAAGTGGCCTCGCTGCCCTCCTGTGCCCGGGAGCGGGACCTCCAGGCGATCCAGCGCGAGGTGTCCCGGAGGAACCTGCTGATGAAGATCGACCTCATGACGCGGGAGCTGAAGGGATGAGGGCGCGGCTCGCGCTCGCCCTGCTGCTGGCCGCCGCGGCCGCCGGGCGGGCCGCCTCCGTCCGCGCCGCCGACCCCGAGCTGTCGCGCAAGGCCAAGGCCCTCTTCTTCGACCGTCGTTACTCGGAGGCGCGCGATGCCTGGCAGGCCGTGCTCCGCAGCGCGCGGGGTCTCGAAGCCGACCAGGCCGCGTTCTGGATCGCCCGTTCCAGCGAGAGCCTCGGGGAGGGCGAGCGGGCGTTCCAGGAGTACGGCGCTTTCCTGGCCCGACGCCCGGCCGACAAGGCGCTGGCCGAAGAAGCGCGCACCAACCGGGTGGGGCTGGCCGCCCAGCTCTACAAGGCCGGCCAGCGCCGACACCTCGACGTGCTCACCGCGGGCCTCGGCGATCCCAGCCGCACGGTGCGTTACTACTCGGCCCTCCAGCTCGCGGGCCTGGGGCCCGACGTCGGCCGGCGCGCGATCCCCATCCTGTGCCGCGTCGTGGCCGAGGAGAAGGACGAGGACCTCGTCGACCGGGCCAAGCTGGCCATGCTGAAGGTGGACCCGCAGGCGCTGGCCTGCGTCCAGTCCTCGGTGAAGGCGGAGGGCCGGCCCGGACCCCCGACGGGAGACGCGCGGATGCTGCGCGTGCGCATCTTCGAGCGGACCGGCGGCCACGCGAAGGTCTCCATCAACGTGCCCATGACCCTGGCCGAGCTGCTCTTCAAGAGCCTGCCCGAGGAGGCGAAGCGGGACCTCCGGCGCAAGGGCTACGACGCCGACAACTTCTGGGCCCAGCTCCGCAAGCTGGGGCCGACCGAGATCATCAACATCGAAGGGGACGAGGGAGAGAAGATCCAGATCTGGATCGAGTGAGGAGGACTCCATGAAGGCGAGAGCGTGCGTGTGGGCGGCGGGGGCTGCGCTGGCGGCGCTGGCCCTGGGCGGTCTGGTCCGGGCGGCGCAGGCTCCGGCGGACGACCTCACCGTGGTGAAGCGGGCGGTGGGCGAGGGCCCGGCGCGGGCCGCCGCGCCCGCCGCGCCGCCGGCGGCGCGAGGCGGCAAGCCGCAGTGGTTCAAGGTGCGGGTCGTCGACAAGGGAACCAAGAAGGCACGGGTGACGGTCAACCTCCCCCTCTCGCTCGTGCGGGCCTTCTCCGACGTGCCGGTGGACTGGCATTGCGGGGGCGACGGGGGAACGTCCCGTCGCTGCTCGATCAAGGTCGCCGACGTGCTGGAGGCGCTCGAGGCCGGGCAGGAGCTGGTCGAGGTGGACGACGAGCAGGCCACCGTCCGGATCTGGGTCGAGTAGGCTCTTCCCAGCAGCGTTAGACTATCGGCAGGAGGTCGTCGATGAGGATCCCTGTCCTGGCGGGCGTGCTCGTCGTGGGAGGCGCGTTGCTCCTGGCCACCCCCGCGACGTCCGAGGCGGGCCACCGGGCGTCCTACCACGCGCGGCCCCGCGGGTCGTACTCGTATCGTTCGTATGGGTATCGCTCGTATGGGTACCGGCCCTACGCGTACCATTCCTACGGCTACCGCTACCGTCCCTACGTGAACCTGGGGTTCCTGACGTACGACTATGACCCGTACTACTACGATCCCTACTACGCCTACGACTACACGGACCCCTATTACTACCGCCCGGCGCCGGTATACGTGCCGCGGGTCTACTACGCGCCGCGGCCCATCCTCGGGTACTTCCACCGAGGCCGGCCGCACGTGAACGTCCGCATCGGCTTCTGAACGCGCCGCGGCCGGCGGTCTTCGGAGGCGGCGCCGCCTCTCAGTGGACGGGGGGCGTCGCCGCCTTCAGCTCGTCGAGGGCGTGCCGCGTGCGCTGCCAACGCTTCTCGTCCTGCTTGGTCGCGATGGGGGCGCTGAGGTCGCCGTAGAACGCCAGGATGTCCTGCCGGAGCCCGGCCGGCGCCGCGGCGAAGCCCCTGGCGGCCAGCCGCAGCAGCAAGGCGGAGTAGGCCTCGTCGGCCAGGCGGTAATCGCCGGCCTGGGCAGGGGGACCGACGTCGAGGTTGATGTTCTCCAGCGGCGTGTCGGTCCGTCCCACCTCGTCCAGCACCGCGCGATAGTCGTCGAGCGAGACCGCGAAGCTCTCCCGGAAGAGGCGCTCCCCTTCGGGCGTCGGCGGCTTGGCCACCAGGATCTTCAGCGGGCCGACCTTGGGGACCACCCGGGCCAGGAAGGCCACCACGCGGATGGCGAGACCCGGCTCGTGGTAGCGGGTGCCGAACCGGCGTTCGTACTCCGCCCGGGAGAGCTTGAAGACGAAGTTGGCCTCGCTCGCCTGGGGGTCGAGGCGCTGGATCTCGCTTCGCCGCCGCTGCCACGCCACCCGCGTCAGCTCGGGGATGAAACGGCTCACCGCGCGGCGGTAGGTGCCCACCGCCCGCTCGAGGTCGACGAAGAGATCCTTCAGCTCCAGGCCGTAGGTCCGCTGGAAGGCCCGATCGAGCACCGGGGTCGCCACCTGGAAGCCGATGAAGTCGACGTACGTCGGCGAGCGGTAGCGTCCCGAGGCGACCTGCACCACGTCGAAGCCGAACTCCACCCGGATGTGGGCCACGGGGTCGTCGGCGTAGGCCACCACGTCGCCGAACCTGCGGCGCAGGAGCGGGTAGGCCAGGGGGACCGCGCGGTTGGTGCCGATCGAGTGCCCGTCGCCGTCGCCCGCGTAATGGGCGGCGGCGCCGAGGGCGAAGGCATACTCGTCGAGATCGTGCGACTCGGCCACCAGCGCGGAGACGAAGGCGCCGGTGCGGACGTAGTGGGTGAGGTCGGTGAAGAGCCGGCTCCCGTACGGGTAGTAGCCCATGTCCTGGATGAGGCACCCGCCGTAGGCGAACGCCCGGGCCCGCCGCAGGTCCTCCTCCGAAGCCTCCGGAAACCGCGCGCGCAGCCGCGGCCGCAGCGAGGACTCCCAGACCGCGTCGACGAGGGCCTCGTGGCTGAGCGGGGCATAGGCGCCGGCCGGGGACGCCAGCAGCCAGGCGGCGGCGCACAGCCGCAGCCTCCGGCGGGCCGGCGTCGCCCTAGCCGCGGGGAGCGTAGTAGCCGATCTTGTGGCGGATCTGCAGGTCGTCGCGCTCGGGGATACGGGCCACGATCCGCCGCCACTTCCCGTCCCGGCGCTTGTTGGAGGAGACGTAGCCGAGGGTGTACTGCGTGCGCAGCTCCTCGGCCACGCGCGCGTAGACGGAGTCGAGCTCCGAGAGCGAGTTGGGAAAATGGACCTGGCCGCCGGTCTCCTGGCTCAAGGTCGTGAGCAGGTGCTCGGCCTGGCTGAAAGCCAGGCGGTTGCGGTCCTGGGAGTGGCCGGGACGGAGGCTGATGGAGTAGATCGCGATCTCGGTCTTGCGGGCCAGCTCCGTGACCTGATCGTCGGACACCAGCGACGCGGTGTCTTCGCCGTCGGAGAGGAGGACGATCGCGCGCCGCCGCAGCTCCCGGCCGCTCTTCTCCTTGTCCAGCTCCTTCAGGGACACGTAGAGCGCGTTGTGCAAGGCGGTCGGCCCCGATGCCTCGGTGTGCCGGACCGCCTCCTCGAGGAGGCGGTGGTCGGGGGTGAAGTCCTGCAGGACGGTGCGGCGGTCGTTGAACTGCACCACCTGCGCGCGGTCCTGCGCGGTGAGCGTCTTCACGAACCCCACCGCGGCGTCCTGGGCCACCCGGAGCTTCTCGTCCATCGAGGCCGAGCAGTCGACCATCAGCACCAGGGAGATCGGCAGGTTCTCGTGGCTGAAGAGCATCAGCTCCTGCTTCACTCCGTCCTCGAACACCGCGAAGTCCTTCTCCAGCAGGTCGGTCACGTACCGGTTGCGGGGGTCGGTGACCGATACGTTGAGGTTGATCACCTCGATGCCGACCTCGAAGGTCGGCGGGCGCGGGGTCGGGCGCGGGGGCGGGGCCTGGGCGGCGGAGCGGAGGGGCACCAGAGCCAGGGCGGCGGCGAGGACGGCGCGGGGCCTCATGGGGTCACGGACGGACGGGGCCGATCCGCACCTTCACTCCAGGCCGCGCCACCTGGACCTCCACCTTGCGCTCCTTGAGGTCGGGCACCGTCGCGTAGCTCAGCCGGTAGGGCGCCTTGAGGGCCTGGGCCACCTTCTCGAGCGCGCGGGGAACGCCCATGGCCGACATCGTCGTCTCCTTGATGCCCCCCGTGGCCCGCGTCACGCCCTCGAACACGTAGTCGTAGTCGAGACGGGTGACCTGCCCTTCGCCGGCGGCGACCGCCGACTCGCCGGTCTCTTCGAACTGGACGACCATGAACGTCGCCCCGCTGGCCCGGGCCTTGTCGACCACCTGCCGCCGCTCCCAGTTCGTGAAGCCGATGCCGACGCCCGTCACCACCACGACCGCCGACCGCTCGCTCTCCTGCCGCTTGAGGTCGGAGGAGGCCTCGACGATGGCGTCGAGCACGGTGTTGCCGCCCAGGGGCGCCACGCGCTTGAGGGCCCGCGACGCGGCCCCGACGTCATCGCCCCAGTCCGCGATCTTCTGCGGGCGGTCGCTGGTCGTCCAGACCGCGAAGCGGGCGCCCGCCGGAAGCTGGTTGAGCAGCTGGACCACGGCGTCGACGAGGTTGAGCCGGTAGAAGGTGCCCATGGGAGCGCTGGAGTCCACGATCACCGCGACGTTGAGCGGCCGCCGGTCCTCTTCGAGGCGGGTGACCGGGCGGGCCACCCCGTTCTCGAGGACGGCCGCCTCGTCGGGGACCAGGCCGCGCACGGCCGTCCCTCGCGCGTCGGTGACCCACACGTTCAGCGTTCGGACTTCGGCCGGGGTGGACGCCTGCTGGAACAGGACGAGAGCGGCGGCGAGAGCGATCATCCTGTGTTCCACTATAGGGGGCCGGCTCGACCGGCGTCAACGCGCGGAAAGCCCGGCCGGAAGGAATCACGTTGGACCGGAGCAGCGCTGGAGGTCGATGACGTCGTGCCGCGGCGAGCGACGGTCCTGACCGTGAGCGACTCCGCGGCCGCCGGGACGAGGGCGGACGCGTCGGGGCCCGAGGCGTGCCGCCTGCTTCGCGCGGCGGGCTTGGAGGTCGAGGGGCCCGTCGTGGTGAGCGATGAGCGAGAGCGCATCGCGGACAGGCTTCGAGAAGCCGCCAGCTCCAGTGCGCTGGTGGTGACGACGGGCGGCACCGGCCTCGGTCCCCGAGACGTGACGCCCGAGGCCACCCGCGAGGTCCTGGAGCGGGAGGCGCCCGGGCTGGCCGAGCTGGTGCGCGCTCATGGGTTGCGCAAGACCCCGCGGGCCGCCCTGTCCCGAGGCCTGGCCGGGATTCGGGGTCGCTGTCTGATCGTGAACCTTCCGGGTAGCCCGCAGTCGGTACGCGACGGGCTCGAAGCGCTCGCGCCCGTGCTTGAGCACGCCCTGGACCTTGTAGGCGGGAAGACTCAGCACAATTAAGTACTTTCTGCCGAATTCTGTTAGATATTGCCATTCTCCCGTCTATAACGATTAATTCGATGTAACTAAATGACTTATAGTAATCAAATATGGCTTATAGGGCAATTATCCCGTACAACGCAGCAGCGCATGAAACATAATATCTTTGTTAGCAATGACTTAGTGGCCATCATGACCTGGTCAGCGTCTTGCTTTATAGGCGGCCATGAGCAAGACGGCCAGAACGGCAGCGATGTTGGCCGGCGGCCTCCTGGCCGCGATGAACCTTCAGGCCGCCCCCCTTCCTGGCTTCGTCCTCAGCGCGCAGACCGAGCACTTCAGCTTCTACAGCCGCGACCACCAGAAGGTCGACGCCCAGAAGACCGAGCGTTACCTGGCCCAGATCGAGCAGCTCCTGGGGCAGCAGGTCCCGGGTCGGGCCGAGTACTACCGCTACGCCACCGCCCAGGAGCTCGCCGCCGGCACGGGGACCTACGCCGCCGGCCTCACCTTCGCCCGCTCGGGGCAGATCCACTCGACGCAGGAGTTCCACGCTCACGAGATCGTCCACCTGGTGGCAGGCCAGATGGGCAACCCGGGCGTCTTCTTCCAGGAAGGCCTCGCGGTCGCCATCGGCAACGAGGCGAAGTGGCAGGGCAAGGGCGTCGACCAGCTCGCCCGCGGCGCGGCCCGGAGCATGCCGGTCAGCAAGTTCGTCGCCCGCTTCGATTCGCTCGACTCCGACACCGCCTACGCCGTGGCCGGCTCCTTCGTGAACCGGCTCATCAAGACCCACGGCATCGCGAAGGTCGCCCAGTTCTTCCGTGCCTGCGGGCCTTCGGGGACCGACGTGCCGGCCGCCTTCGCCCGCACCTTCGGGCAGAGCCTGGACGAGGCTGGCGCGGCATGGGCGGCCAGCCTGTAGCAGGGCGCTGAACGAACTCCTCCGGCGCCAGCGTTCGGCGCGCAGAGCGAAGCGTTTCCGCGCTTGTTGACTTCCATCGCGCAGCGGAGCGCGCCGCATTCGTGTGGTAAGATCGGTCGCACCCGGGGCGTTTCGCCTTCCGCCTCGTCTCCCGAATGCCCAAGTTCATCTACCTGATCCCCCTCCTGCCGCTCCTGGGATTCCTCTTCAACTTCAGCCGGCCTTCCCGAGGGTCACCACGAGGCCTCCCATCCTCCGCGTCTCCTCATCGGCCTGGTGGCTTGCGGGACCGTCGCGCTCTCCTTCCTGCTCTCGGTGTACGCGGCTCTCCGGGCCCACGGCGCGCCGGGCCACGTGCTCGTCGAGACCCTCTGGGAGTGGATCCCCGGCGGAGCGACCCAACTCGCCAGCGGCACCGCGCCCTTCCAGGTCGATTGGGCCTACCAGGTGGACCCGCTGTCCTCGGTGATGATCCTCGTCGTCACCTTCGTCGGGTTCTTCATCCACCTCTACTCGATCGGCTACATGGGCTTCGACGCCGGCTACGCCCGCTACATGGCGTACCTGAACCTCTTCATGTTCGCCATGCTCACGCTGGTGCTGGGCGCGAACTACCTGATGCTCTTCGTGGGCTGGGAGGGGGTCGGGCTCTGCTCGTACCTGCTCATCGGCTTCTGGTTCGACAGGCAGAGCGCCGCGGACGCGGGCAAGAAGGCCTTCATCGTCAACCGCATCGGCGATGCGGGCTTCGCCCTCGGCATGTTCCTCGTCTTCGTCAGCTTCGGCAGCCTGGACTTCCGCGCCGTGATGGACCAGGCGGCGCACATGCCGGTGGACTGGTCCTGGGACGGCACGCTCCCGCTCATCGCGCTGCTCCTCTTCGTCGGCGCGTGCGGCAAGAGCGCCCAGATCCCCCTCTACGTGTGGCTGCCCGACGCCATGGAGGGCCCCACCCCCGTCTCCGCCCTCATCCACGCCGCGACCATGGTCACGGCGGGCGTGTACATGGTGGCCCGCTCCTCGGCCATCTACGCCCATGCGCCCAAGGCGATGTTCGTCGTCGCGCTCGTCGGCGCCTTGACCGCGGTGTTCGCGGCCACGATCGGCCTCGTCCAGAACGACATCAAGCGGGTGCTGGCCTACTCGACCGTGAGCCAGCTCGGCTACATGTTCCTGGCCTGCGGGGTGGGCGCCTTCACGGCCGGCATCTTCCACCTCATGACCCACGCGTTCTTCAAGGCGCTGCTCTTCCTCGGCTCGGGGTCGGTCATCCACGGGATGTCGGGCGAGCAGGACATGCGGAAGATGGGCGACCTGAAGGGCCGGATGCCCTGGACCCACTGGACGATGCTCGTCGGGTGCCTCGCCATCGCCGGGGTCCCGCTCCTCTCCGGCTTCTTCTCCAAGGACGAGATCCTGTGGTCGGCCTTCCGGGTCGGCGGCTACGGCCACCTCGTATGGCTGATGGGCTTCGTGGTCGCGGGCCTCACCGCTTTCTACATGTTCCGCCTCTACCACCTCACGTTCAGCGGGCCCTTCCGCGGCACCGAGGAACAGGCCCATCACCTCCACGAATCGCCGCCCACGATGCTGGTGCCGCTGTTCGTCCTCGCCGCGGGATCGATCCTCGCCGGCTACCTCGGCTTCCCCGCGCTGCTCGGCGAGCGAGTCGGCTTCCCCAACGTGTTCGAGCGCTTCCTGGAGCCGGTCTTCGAGAGCGCCCACGAGACGCTGCCCGAGGTCTTCCGCGCCGGCGCGCCCGGGCACGGCATGGAGGCGGCGCTCATGGCGGCCAGCGTCCTCGTGGCCGGCGGTGGCATCGCCCTGGCCTGGGTCTTCTTCAAGCAGCACCCCGAGTTCCCGGGCCGGCTGGCCTCTTCGCTGGCCGGGGTCCACCGCGTCCTGCTGAACAAGTACTACGTCGACGAGCTCTACGACGCGCTGTTCGTGCGCGCGGTCGCCCTCGGCGGCGGCAACTCCCTCTACACGATGGACCGCTACGTGGTCGACGGGGGCGACGGGGAGCTGCGGCCCGGCCTCGGCGTCAACGGCCTCGGCTGGCTGACCCGGGACGTGATGGCCCGCTTCTCGGACGCCTGGGACCGCTACGTGGTCGACGGGCTGGTCAACCTGACCGCCGCCGTCCTCGACAACAGCAGCTACGTGCTGCGGGCCCTGCAGAACGGCCTCGTCCAGCACTACGCCCTCTCCGCCCTCATCGGCGTCTTCCTGATGATCTGGGCGGGGCGGTTCCTCCTGCGCCTGTACTAGGAGCTGCGCGATGGACTTCTTCCGGGACCACCTGCTCTCGATCATCACCTACACGCCGCTCGTCGGCGCGGCCGTGCTGCTGCTGCCGCCGTTCAAGCGCAACGACGACGCGGTGCGCTGGATAGCCAACCTCTTCGGCTTCGCCGGCTTCCTGGTCAGCGTGCCCCTCTGGTTCTGGTTCGACCGCGGGGCGGAGGGCTTCCAGTTCGTCGAGAGGCACGAGTGGATCCCCAGCATCGGGGTGCAGTACTTCTTCGGGGCCGACGGCATCAGCGCCCTGCTGATACTGCTCACCACGCTCCTCGGCTTCATCGCCATCCTCTCCTCGTGGACGGCCATCACCGACCGCGTGCGCCAGTACTACGTCTTCCTCCTCCTGCTCCAGACCGGCATGCTGGGCGTCTTCTGCTCCCTCGACATGTTCCTCTTCTACGTCTTCTGGGAAGTGATGCTGGTGCCGATGTACTTCCTCATCGGGATCTGGGGCAGCGTGCGCCGGCTCTACGCGGCCATCAAGTTCTTCCTCTACACGCTGGCCGGCTCGGTGGCCCGGAAGATCCCCGGCCTGGAGACGATCGGGACCTTCGACGTGACCCGCTGGTTCGCGATGTCGATCCCGCCCGACCTGCAGTTCTGGGTCTTCCTGGCTTTCTTCCTCGGCTTCGCGATCAAGGTTCCGATGTTCCCGTTCCACACCTGGCTCCCCGACGCGCACGTGGAGGCTCCCACCGCGGGTTCGGTGATCCTGGCCGGCGTCCTCCTGAAGATGGGGACCTACGGCTTCATCCGCTTCTCCCTGCCGCTGCTGCCGGACGCGACGCTGCACGCGGTGCCGTGGGTCGTGACGCTGTCGATCATCGGCATCGTCTACGCCGCCCTGGTCACGCTCGTCCAGAAGGACATGAAGAAGCTCGTCGCCTATTCCTCGGTGAGCCACCTCGGCTTCGTGATGCTGGGGATGTTCGCCCTGAACCCGCTCGGGATGGAAGGCAGCGTCCTGCAGATGGTCAACCACGGGCTCTCCACCGGCGGGTTGTTCTTGATCGTGGGCATGCTCTACGAGCGCCGCCATACCAAGGCCATCGCCGAGTTCGGGGGAGTGGCCCACGTGATGCCGGTCTACGCCACCTTCACCCTCATCCTGTTCCTGGCCTCGATGGGCCTGCCCTTGCTGAACGGCTTCGTGGGAGAGTTCATGATCCTCCAGGGCGCCTACTCCGCGAACCGCGTCTGGGCGTACTGGGCGGTTTCGGGTGTCGTGCTGGGCGCCGCCTACCTGCTCTGGCTCTACCAGCGCGTGTTCTGGGGAAAGGTGACCCACGAGGAGAACCGCCATCTGAGCGACGTGAACACGCGAGAGATGGCCACCCTGGCTCCCCTGGTCGCCCTCTGCTTCTGGATCGGCCTCTACCCCAAGCCGTTCCTGGAGTTCCTGCACGCGCCGATCGCGCGGGTCGCCGAGACGATCCAACCCGGCAAGTTCCCGGCCGGAGGCGCGGTCCAGGCCGCGCCCTTGCCGGCCAGCTCCCTGCACCCCGCTCCGATGGAGACGACGGCTCCCGTCCCGTCTCCGTCGCCGTCTCCGTCCGCGACCGCGGCGGCGACGCCGACGCCCCGGCCCGCGCCGACCCAGCCCTGAGGCGGACCGGTCCGCCGGGCCCTGCCTCCCGCGCGGGCTTAGAATGAAAGAGCAGGCGCTCTAGGACCATGAAGCCGCTCGAAGGAGTCAGCATTGTGCTGGCCGAGGACGACGAGGACTCCCGAGAAGCGTTGCGGCTCGCTCTCGAGGCGCGGGGCGCGTCCCTGCGCTGCGTGAACGACGGCGCGGCCGCCCTGGCCGCCGTCCGCGAGCGTCCGCCCGACGTCGTCATCTCGGACATCGCCATGCCCGGCGACGACGGGCACGCCTTCCTGCGCAAGCTGCGGGCGCTGCCGGCCAGCCGGGGCGGGCGGACGCCGGCGGTGGCCCTCACGGCGTACGGAGGCCGGGACGTGCGGCTGAGATCCGTCCACGCGGGCTTCCATTACCACCTGACCAAGCCGGTCGATGCCGAGAAGCTGGTCGACATCCTGGTGGGCCTCGTCCGGCTCACCCGGCCCCGGTCGTGAAGGAGCGCTTCGCGAACTGGCGTGTGCAGCTCCCCCTCGCCGCCTGCCTCCTGCTGGTGGCGGTCCTGGCCTTCCTCGTCTTCCGTTACTTCCTGCTCACCTTCACGGTGGCGGTGTCGGTGGCCCTCATCCTCTCGCCCGCCCAGCGGCACCTCACCCGTCGGCTGGGCGGCTACGGCTCGGCGGCGGCGGCCGTCCTGGTGCTGGCGTGCGTGGTCGCGATCCTGCTCCCGCTGGCGATGTTCGGGGTGATCCTGACCCAGCAGGCGACGGCGGCCTTCGAATGGCTGCGGCCCCACCTCGAGCCGGCGGCCCTGGACAAGCTGTGGCGGGAGACGCTGCCCGCCCGCTATCCCTTCCTGATGACGTGGGTCCGGGAGAGCTCGGGGGGAGGCACCGCGATGCCCGCCGCTTCGGAAGCCCTCTCGCGCCTGACCAGCGCGGTGAACGGCTTCCTCCAGCTGGCGCTCGTGCACTTCGCGGCCACCCTCATGGACATGATCGTCTTCACCATGATGCTGTTCTTCCTGCTCCGCGACGGCGCCCAGCTGCGCGACGTGATGCGGGGCGTCTCCCCTCTCACCCGCGGCCAGGAGACGGAGATCACCGTCCACCTGGCCAAGACCGTGAAAGGCGTGCTGATGTCCATGGTCATCGTGCCCGTCGCCCAGGGCATCGTCGCCCTGGTCGGCTTCTGGATCTTCGGGCTGCCCTCGCCGGTGCTCATGAGCGTGTTCGTGTTCTTCGCGGCCATGATCCACCTGGTGGGCACCCCGCTGGTGTGGATCCCGGCCGGCCTCTACCTCTTCTTCTGGGTCTCGGCGGCCAAGGGGATCGGGATGCTGCTCTACGGCGCTCTCGTCATCAGCACCATGGACAACATCATCAAGCCCCTGATCCTGAAGGGCGCAGCGCAGATCCACCCCCTGCTCGCGTTCCTCTCGGTGCTGGGCGGGCTCTACGCGTTCGGGGCGAAGGGGCTCATCGCCGGGCCGGTCGTCCTCTCCCTGGTCCTCTCCGCCTACCGCATCTACCGCTACGACATCCTGCGCTGGCGGCACGAGGAGGAGGACGGCGCGGCCGCCCTGGCCGCCGAGCCGGTCCTGGAGCCGACGCCGGCGCTTCGCACGCGGTGATCGAAGGCCCTTCAACGCTGAGAACGCTGAGGGAACGGAGAGGTCGCGGAGACGTATACACATGAATGTCCTCTGCGTCCTCTGCGTTTTTCTCCGCGTCCTCTGCGTTGAAAGGCCAGTGGGCCTGTGGTAGCCTTCGGCGGCTTTCGTTTCGAGTCCCCGAAGCAGCTGATGTGAGCTCCGACAAGAACGACAGGGAGAGCCGTGCCTGGGCTCGGACGCTGCGCGACGTGGGTCCCTACCTGGGAATCGGCGCGACGCTGGCGGTGACGGTGCTGCTCGGCGTCGGGATCGGGCACTGGCTCGACGGCCGGCTGGGGACGAGGCCGGCCTTCGTGGTGGCGGGAGCGATGGTGGGCCTGGCGGCCGCCGGCTACCATTTCTACCGGCTGGTGAGGGTGAAGCGGTGAGCCTCGGCAGGTACGCGCAGGCGGTGGGGGCGATCGCGGCGACCTCGCTCGCCCTCCTGTGGCCCTTCGCGGGCGCTCTCGGCGAACGCGGCTTCCGCGCGGCGGCCCTGGGGACGGGGTTGGCCGTCCTCAACACGCTGGCGGCCTACGCCCTGGTGCGGTGGTCGCGCGAGCGGCCGACCGTGGCGTTCTTCCGCGCCATCCTCGGCGGGACGCTCGTCCGCATGGCGGTGCTCCTGTTGGCGGTGCTGGTGGCGCTGCGCGGCGCCGGCCTGCCGGCCGCTCCGCTGGTGGCCTGCCTCCTCGGCCACTTCATGGCCTTCCTGGCCCTCGAGACGGCGACCGTGTGGCGGCCGGTCCCCCGGCCGGAGCCGCGGTGAGGACGCCGCTCTGGCTCCTCGCCGCGGTGGAGGGCGCGGCGCCGCAGGCCCCGGCCAAGGGGGAGACCAACCCGGCCGAGGTGCTCCTGCATCACGTCACCGACCGCGCGCTCTTCCGGCACCTCGATTGGGGCCGACTGCACTTCGAGCCCACCAAGCACCTGGTCTTCTTCGTGATCGCGGCCGGCGTCGTGCTCCTGCTGGCGAGGCTGGCCCGGCGGAGCTATCGCGAAGGGGGCGTGCCCACCGGGCTGGGGGCGGTGGTCGAGACCCTCGTCCTCTTCATCCGCGACGAGATCGCGGAGAAGAACATCGGCCACGACGGGCGCGTGTTCACCCCGCTGCTCTGCAGCTTCTTCTTCTTCATCCTCATCGCGGCGCTGCTGGGCCTGATGCCGTTCCCGGTCTACGATCCGTCGACCGGCCATTTCGGCCTCGTCTCTGCCACCTCCACCGGCAACATCGCGGTGACGCTGGGCCTGGCCTTCGTCTCCTTCCTGGCCATGCAGTACGCGGGCATCCGGAAGTACGGGGTGATCGGCCACTTCCGGGGCATCGTGCCTCCCGGGCTGCCGGTGTGGCTGCTCCCGATCATGATCCCGGTCGAGATCCTGGGGATGTTCACCAAGCCTTTCGCCCTGATGGTCCGGCTCTTCGCCAACATGCTGGCCGGCCACATGGTGATCACGGTCCTCCTGATGCTCATCCCCCTGATGGCCGCCATCCGGGCCGCCTTCGGCGTGGCGGTCATCCCGGTGTCGCTGGCCCTGGCCCTCTTCATCATGCTGCTGGAGCTGCTCGTGGCCCTCATCCAGGCCTACATCTTCACGCTGCTCACCGCCATCTTCATCGGGATGTTCGCCCATCCCGCGCATTGAGGACGAGAGAGTGAGAGGAACTTTCAGGAGGAGAGCGTCATGAACGCCCAGGCCCTTGCATACTTCGCCGCCGGCATCGGCGCCGGACTCACGATCATCGGGGGCGCGGCCGGCATCGGCCGCCTCGCCGCCGCGGCCATGGAGGGCATCGCCCGCCAGCCCAACGCCGCCGGCGACATCCGGGGCGCGATGATCGTGGCCGCCGGCCTCATCGAAGGCGTCACGTTCTTCGCCTTGATCGTGGCCATGCTCCTCGTCCTCCTGAAGTAGGCGCGATGGCCGCTGCACTTCCGGCCCTGCTCGCCGCCTGGCCAACGTCAACCTCGGGCTCACGATCTGGACGATCGTGCTGTTCGCCCTCTTCGCCGCCGTGCTGTCGAAGTTCGGCTGGGGGCCGCTGCTGCGGGCGATCGAGGAGCGCGAGAAAGGCATCCGCGACGCCGTGGAAGGGGCGCAGAAGGCCCACGACGAGGCCCAGGCCCTCGTCGCCCAGCACAAGGAGGCCCTGCAGCAGGCGCGCCGCGAGCGGGAGGAGCTCATCAAGCAGGCCATGGCCGAGGCCCAGCAGGTGAGGGCCGACCTGCTCGCTCAGGCCAAGGCCGACTCCGAGCACCTCATCCAGCGGGCCAAGGAGCAGATCGAGCGGGACAGCCGGGCCGCCCTCCAGCAGCTCCGGGCCCAGGTGGCCGACCTGGCGGTGACCGCCGCGGGCAAGATAGTCACGTCCTCCCTGACCCCCGAGGCCCAGCGCAAGCTCGTCGAGGACTTCATCGCCAAGCTGCCCAGCACCGCGAGGTAGTCGGCTAGTCCCCGCCGAGCATGTTCCCGATGTCGCGTAGCGTGCCGCCCACGCCCGCGACGCCGCCCTGCCCTTCTTTCGTCAGTCCGAGGATGCGCCCGACCAGACGCGAGAAGGGCAGCGTCTGCAGGATGGCCCGGCCGGGGCCGGTGAGCGTGGCGAGGAACAGGCCCTCGCCGCCGAACAGCGCGTTCTTGAAGCCGCCCACGAACTGGATGTCGTAGGCCACCGTCTCTTCGAAGGCGACGATGCATCCGGTGTCCACGCGCAGCGACTGGCCGGGCAGCAGGTCGAACTCCACCAGGTTGCCGCCGGCGTGGATGAACACCGTGCCCGTGCCGGTGAGCTTCTCCAGGATGAAGCCCTCGCCGCCGAACAGTCCCGCGCCCAGTTTCTTTACCAGCGCCACCGTCAACTGCACCGTAGGCTGCGCGAAGAGAAAAGCATCGCGCTGCGCCAGCACGCTCTGGCCCGGCTGCAGCTCGAATACCTGAATTCGCCCCGGATAGTGGCCGGCAAAGCCCACCTCGCCTGCGCCCTCGGCGCGAAAATAGGTTAGAAAGAGCGACTCGCCGAGCACGGTGCGTCGCAACGCGCCCATCAGTTTCTCGCCCAGGCTTTGGCCGCTCATGCGCGTCTCCCATTGCACATTGGCGGTCTTGTACACCATCTTGCCGGCTTCGGCATAGACTTCCTGGCCGGGCTTCAGTCGCACGCGCGCAATCTGCAGATTGTCGCCTTGAATCGTGTAATCGAGGGGCACGGTCACCACCCCAGGTGGCGCCATGGCTGCCGGTTGCCCGCAGTTCGCGCAGAATCTCGCGCTCTCGTCCAGGTTCGCACCACAATTGCTACAGAAGGCCATACCGTTCTATATTCGCAGATGATGCGCTGCCGGGAGTCGCGATTGGGGCCTGACGCTATAATCAAATGGTGAAAGTTTGTGCTTTGGTCCTGGCGGCCCTCGCTCTGGCTGGCTGCAACTCGGGCGGGAATATCGACACCAAGGAAGCAGTGCGGCAGAGTGTGATCGATTATCTGGCCGGCCGTCAGAACCTCAATGTTGGCTCCATGGACGTGGAAGTGACTTCGGTCTCGTTCAAACAGCATGAAGCGGAGGCGGTAGTGGCTTTCGCAC